>JAVFAS010000005.1:0-72274 GCA_034002405.1 Bacteroidota bacterium
ATATGAAAAATCCCGCCAGGGCCCTGGCGGGATTTTTTTGTGCTGCATGTTCGGGTGACCGGCCTGCTGCGTGACACCATTTCGGAGAAACGCGGGTTACTGCGCGCGAAACTCCTTGTCAATGATATCGATCGCACCCGGATACGAAATATCACCGAGCGATGTCCGGATACGAGGGGTCGCGCGCAAGGTGATGCGTGACGGTGAACTGTTCGCTCCACCGAGGGCTAACGCAAGATTTACGACCGCGTCGTAGCCGCGCTCCTTGAAAAATCGCGCGAGATCCAGATTCATCTGCAACGGGATGATGGTCTTCTGACCGGTTCCCGGAATGGTGATCGGATCAGCGATATCACCGTTGATGGTCAAGGTATTGTCCAGGATGAGTGTCCATGCAAAGCTCGTCAGCGTCGCGGCCGTTTGCGGCGTGCCTCCCGTGCCGTCATTCGGGTTGATCGCGGCGACATTGAGGGTGAACGAGGCAGGGAACTCATTGCGGGCGAACGACGCCGCGAGCCTGGCACCGTCGGTCAGGGAAAAATCCGACATCGTACTCTTATTCGAAAGATTGATCCCGGAAAGCGCGAACTGATTCACCGACTCGAGCTTGAACTGGCAACGTGAAAGGTTGGTCATTGCCTTTTGAATGTCCTGCAACGCCGCGCAGGAGGTGAGAAACAATACCGCCGAAACAAGGAGAAGTGTGGTTGGAACGCGTTTCATGGCAAGCCTGGAGTGTGTTGGGGTTGTGTGAATATATCGGGTCCGCGGCTGATGGGCAAACGCGGGGGGTACCGCGTTTTGAAATCATTCATGATCGAGACAGATTGGACATGCGGATGGTCTGGAACCCGCTCGATGCGCGGATGTTCCCGATCATGACCACGCGATTCCCTCACTCTCCGATTATCCGTGATGCCACGACCTTCCGCACGGCGTATCGCCGCCATCGAACCTTCAATCTTTGCGACGATGAGCCGCCTCGCGGCCGAGCATCACGCGGTCAATCTCGGTCAGGGATTCCCGGATTTCGACGGACCGGCATGGCTTGTCGAGCGCTACGAGCACGCATTGCGGACGGACAAAAACCAGTACGCACCGATGCCGGGGATATTGTCCTTACGGCGTGCGGTGGCGGGCTATCACCGGCGATGCTACGATCTCGCGTGGAATCCAGAGACCGAAATCACCATCACCGCGGGCGCGACCGAGGCACTGTTTTCGACCATGCTCGCGCTGCTCGACCCCGGCGACGAGGTTATTCTTTTCGAACCGTACTATGACAGCTACTGGGCAAACTGCCTGGTGACGGATGCGGTGCCGGTGTGCGTGACGCTGCACGCCCCGGAATTCCGGATCGATGCCGACGCTCTCGCGGCGGCGATCACCGACCGCACGCGGATGATCATCCTCAACAATCCGCATAATCCGACGGGACGGTCTTTTTCCCTGGAAGAACTCGAGATCGTGGCGACGTGCGCCCGATCCCATGATCTCATCGTGCTCAGTGACGAGGTCTATGAGTTCCTGGTGTTCGACGGCCGCCGCCATACCGCGATCGCGTCCCTGCCGCGGATGCGTGACCGCACGATCACGGTGTCCTCCGCCGGAAAGACGTTCGGCATGACCGGATGGAAAGTCGGATATGTGCTTGCGAATGAAATGTTCACGACGGCGATCCGTGCGGTCCATCAGTTCGCTGTGTTCGCGGTCAATACGCCAGCGCAACATGCCGTGGCGGCCGGACTCGAGCGGTTGGAACACGATCTCCCGGACTTTCTCGCACGGTATCAGCGGAAACGCGATCAGCTTTTCGATGGACTCGCGGAAAGCGCCTTTCGCGCCATCCTGCCCGAGGCGACCTATTTCATGATGGTGCGCCTGCCCGAACAGGCGGGAGGAGACATGGCCTGCGCCACCCGGCTGGTGACAAGACACAACGTCGCGGTCATCCCTCCATCGGTGTTTTACCGCAACAGCGATGAAGGGACGACCATGCTCCGTCTGTGTTTCGCGAAACAAGAGGAAACCATTCGGGAAGGGATACGGCGTCTCAAGTCCTATGGAATGGAACAGCCCTGAATCCGGCGCCGCATCTTCCGTTTGAACGCATCATTCCTTGCGGTTCGTGAGCAAGCCGAGCACGCCACCCATCAGCAATCCTACCCCGAACGCGCCAAGCACCGCGGAAAATGGATGGATCTTGATGTATTCCTCCGACTTTTGCACGGCGGGATCAATGCTCGATTCACGGATGCGCTGCACGCGCTCGCGGGCTTTCTCCTGATACGCCGACGCGCGCTCGCGTATGTTCGCCGCCATGTCATGCGATCGTGCGTCGATGTCCTCTCGCATATCGGAGAGTCCCTCCGCCAGTCGATCGCGGGTATCGAGATATCCCTGATACAATTCCCGCAGCGTCGTTTCAACCTCGCCTTTTTTTTCGCCGTATTTCTCCGAAATCAAATTGACCAATTTGCCGAAATTGCCTTCGATTCTCAGCAGTTCCTCATCGGGAATTTTGTCCCATTTTACCGCGACATGGCCTCGAAAACCGTCCCACTCCTTCTCGAAACGTGGTATTGTCATGATCGCCTCCACAATCTGATGAGTAGAAAAATCGTGACTGAGTAGAGCGGAATATACAATCGCGTCCGCCTCGTAAAAAGGCAAATCGCGATCTTGCGTGGAATTTGCTACATTGTCCCGGAATCGATCGCGAACACACCATTATCCGGATGAACTCCTCCTTTTTATTGATCGGGCATCGAACCAGCGGGAAAACGGTGCTCGGCACCATGCTCGCGGAAATGCGCGGTCTCCCGTTTGTCGATGTCGACGCTGTCATCGAATCCCGCACCGGACGAAGCGCCGCCGCGTTGGTCACGGACGATGAGCCCGCCTTTCGCCTCCTCGAACAGCGCATCGTGGAGGAACTGACCGCGGACCCGACACCACGAATCATCGCGACAGGTGGCGGATGCACGACGTGGCCAGCGGGAATCCGCACGATCTGGATATTCCGGGAAGGATGGGAGGAAACCGCGCTGCGGGACCGGCAACGACTGCGGCCGTCGCTCACCCCCGAGGGAGAAATCGAATGGATGCGCACGACACGCGAGGAGGGGTACCGCCGCGCCGCGCATCTCTGTCTGCATATCGAACGTGGCTGCACCGTGGAAGAAGCCGCACGGCGACTCGGGTTGCTTGCGGACTGGCTTGTCGATGCAGCGGGATCTCCCGGACTGGCGAAAAGCTGGTTGGTGCCGCGTGACGCGACGGATCTCACGCGCGCGATAGCCGATGCCAGGATGTTCGGTATGGCTGGTGTGGAAATCCGCTCGGATGTCTTTCCCGATCCCCCGAGTCCCGACGTGCCCTGGCTTGCCTCCCTGCGAACCGACGATCCTGGATTTTTCCGGAAATGCGACGCCGCGGCCGCTTTCGACTGCGATGTCACCCTCCTTCGTTGCCTCGATCTGGAGGGATTGCACGTTCGCCCCCTTATCCTCAGCGCGCACCCGGACGATGTCTTCAAGGAATATTTCGATTTCCTGACCAGTCTTCCGGCCTGGATCGCGGAGACGAGGCCTCCCTGGTACGATGGACTCCGATTGAAATGGGCACCACGCGTGAAATCCTGGGTGGAACTGCGCTACGCAAATCAGCTCTACAAGGTGTTTGAGAAGAACGGTGGACGGGTTTCTTTCTTTCCCGTCGGAAAAACGTGGAAGTGGATGCGCATTCAGCGTCTGTTCAACGGGAATGAACTCAATTACATTTCCACCGGGTGTCTGGAGCATTCCCATCGTCCTCCGTCGCTCGACTATTTTCTGCCACATGTCATCGGGGATCACGCGCGTGATTTCTTTGGCGTGATCGGAGATCCTGTGGAGGACAGCTTCGGCGATGTGTTCCACCGCGCACTTGCGCTCGCATCGGTGGACGATGTTCCCGCGACCTATTTGAAGATTCCGTTGCGTGCATCGGAGCTGGATAATTGCCTGCACCTCCTGCCACAGATCGGCTTCAAGGGACTCTCGGTGACCTCACCCTTGAAACGCGCGGTCGTCGACTCGAATTTCGTGGGGTCGGAGAAGCCACTCGAGGCAGGAAACACCCTGGTTCTGACCAAGGGCAGTTTCCTGCTCTACGATACCGACGAATGCGGGATGATCGCGGCCCTCGAGGCAATGGAATCCGATGGAATTGCTCCCGGGGCGGTGTTGCTTTTCGGGAATGGCGGGGTGACACCTGCCGTCACGCGCGCGCTTCTCGCGCGAGGATGGGGTCCGGTAACGAGCGTCCGCGCGCGCGATGGATGGGGCGAACTCTCCGCGCACAATGTCGCCTTGATCATTGATGCATCGGGCGGTGATGGAAGCGAGCACCTGGAGGCACCAGCCTGCCGTGCCTGGCTCGACCTCCGGTATCGGAATCTGCCCGCGCCACCGCGACAGGCAGAGCGCTCCTACAATGGTATGCGGTTTTACAAGGCACAGGCGGTTGCACAGCGTGCATTGTGGGGACTCTCCACCGCTCGCACTCATCCACTGCTTTGACGCGATTTGGAGATTGCAATGCGTGGCAATAGTTTCGGCAATTTTCTCGTTTTGACCTCCTTCGGCGAAAGCCATGGACCGGCAATCGGCGCCGTGATCGACGGCTGTCCGGCAGGTGTGGAAATCGCGGAGCAGGACTTCGAGAACGCCTTGCGCCGGCGTCGCCCGGGACAATCTGCCATCACCAGTGCGCGCGCGGAAGACGATCGCGCGGAGATCCTGAGTGGCATCTGGGAAGGCCGGACACTTGGAACGCCGATTGCCGTGCTTGTGCGAAATACGGACGCACGAAGTCGCGATTACGATGCGTCCACGTTTCGGCTCGGTCATGCGGACCGCACCTGGGACGGGAAATATGTTCATCGTGATCATCGCGGAGGCGGACGTTCTTCGGGACGCGAGACGATCGCGCGCGTGATCGGTGGCACCATCGCGGAGCGCATGCTTCCCGAGACCATGCAAATTGTCGGTTTCACGCGACAAATTGGAAAAACCCGCCTGACCGACGTCTCCCGTGACCTCACGCGCGCGATTGTGGATTCCTTTCCCACGCGCTGTCCCAACCTGGAATCCGACGCCAGCATCGAGGCCGAATTGCTCGCCCTCAAGTCCCGCGGTGATTCCGTCGGTGGCATTGCCACCGTGCAGATCGATGGTGTCCCCTCCGGACTTGGAGAGCCTGTCTTCGGCAAGGCCAAGGCGCGACTGGCCGCTGCGATGATGGGAATCGGGGCGGTCGCCGGGGTTTCGTTCGGAGATGCATTCGATGAATGCCTCGACTACGGGTCCGTATTTCATATGCCGATGGAGGGTTTCGAATCTGGAATCGCCCGTCGTTCCTATGGAATCCAGGGTGGGATTACCAGTGGCGCGCGCATTGTTCTCAATGTCGCCGTGAAACCAACCAGTACAACAGGCGGGATGGCACGCCTTGGCCGACACGATCCGTGCATTGTGCCGCGTATCATCCCCGTCCTCGAGAGCATGGTAGCGCTGGTGCTCGCGGACCTTTGGCTTGCCTCGCGTCTCGACAACATCTGATTCCATGAGATATTCCACACGCACATTCGCATGAGACTCCCCGGTGTCTTCCGCGCGTTCCGGCACAGGAATTTCCGTCTCTTCATCGCCGGACAGCTCATTTCCCTGATCGGAACCTGGGCACAGCGTCTGGCGGTGGGATGGCTGGCATGGGAACTGACGCATTCCGCGTTCTGGGTCGGAGCCGTGAGTTTCGCGGGTTTATTTCCGGGGGTGCTGGTCGGACCGTTCGCGGGCTCCGTTGCCGACAGCATGAGCCGACTCCGTCTCCTGAAAATTTCGCAGTTCGCTTTTCTTGTCCAGGCAGGCATCCTTGCCGCCCTCACCATCGGAGGTGTGATCACGCTGCCGATCCTTCTCGTGCTCGAGGCGGCACTCGCGATCATCACCGCGTTTGATATTCCCGCGCGACAAGCCTTCGTGATCGAGATGGTCGGAAAGGAAGATCTTCCCAACGCCATCGCGATCAACTCCATTTCCGTCAATATCGCGCGCATGATCGGCCCCGCGATCGCCGGCGTGATCATCGTGACCATCGATATCGGCGAGGCATTTCTGTTCAATTCGATCTCGTACATCGCGGTGCTGGCAAGTCTTTCGGCTTTGCGCCTGGATCCACGTCCCGCTGTGCGCCGCCTGCAACCGTTGGCCTCCCATGTGTTCGACGGTCTCCGCTACGCCTGGCAAGAGCGGGGCATTCGGACCTACCTGTTACTGTTCTTTCTCACGGCACTGTTTGGCATGCCATATGGCTCGCTGCTTCCGGTTGTCGCCGAGCAACGATTTTCGATGGGTGCCGGTGGATTGACCTGGCTCGTGTCAGGTTCCGGTCTCGGCGCCACACTCGGTGCACTGCTGCTCGCCGCCAGGAAAGACACACGCGGACTTCCGAAAAAGCTTTTCCTCGCCGGTCTCGGGTTCGGCAGCAGTCTCGTTGTGTTTGGATTGATTGGCGACTTCACCCTGGCAGTCGCCTTCGTTCCTGTCCTCGGCTTCGGCATGATGATGCAGATGGCAGGGAACAACATCATTCTGCAGACGCACGTCGACGAGGCGCAGCGCGGACGTGTCATGAGCATGCTCAGCATGAGCTTCCAGCTCGCGATGCCACTGGGCAGTCTCTGGATGGGAAGCGTAGCGGAGCATTTCGGCGATCAGGCGCCGTTTCTTTTCGGTGGAATTTCCGTCGTCATCGCGGTCACGACGCTGGGACTGTTCTCCTCCCGGTCACTCCAGCGGGCATGACGCTCGCCGAACACCTTTCCGAATCGGATGCGCACAGGGGAAAAATGAATCCCTCCGGTGACATTGTCATCATATCCGTTGTATGTTATAAAGATCCCCTCGACGGGAATGAAACAAAACGGACATCGCAGGGGTTATTTTAACTGCACTGTTTTTCCACGAAGTCAGGTTACGCATGAAATCTCTTCTTCTCGCACTCGCATTGTTTCTCGTGGCGGGAACGCTGCATGCCCAGGTCGGAAAAACGGCACCGGGTTTTTCGCTCAAGGACAAGGACGGTACGGTCTATTCTGACCAATCCTTGAAGGGAAAGGTGATTGTCCTGAATTTCTGGGCGACGTGGTGCCCGCCCTGCCGCGCCGAGATCCCGGCATTCAAGAAGGTGTATGAGCAATACAAGGGGAAGGGCGTCGAGATCGTTGGCGTCTCGCTCGACCAGAAGGGATGGGATGTGATTCGCCCCTTCATCAAGCAGTATGCGATCAATTATCCCATCGTCCTGGGTGGAGCGGAAATCGCCCGCGCATACGGCAACATCCGTTCGATCCCCACGACCATCATCATTGATCGGAATGGGAAAGTCGTTGACAGTCATGTTGGTGCGATGTCGGAGCAGCAGCTGATCAAATCGTTCGAGAAACTTCTCTAAATCAATCGTTCGAGTGCCTCGGTGAGGAGATCGACTTCCACGACGTCGATCCCTCGCCGTTTTTTATGCACGGTCCCACGGGGAATCACGATTCGTTTGAAGCCCAGTTTTTCTGCCTCGATGATACGCTTTTCAACTTGTCCCACTGAGCGTACCTCTCCACCGAGCCCGACTTCGCCGACAACCGCGGTGCCGTGATCGATCGCGGTGTCGCGGGCACTCGAGACAATCGCGGCACAAACGGCGAGATCCACCGACGGTTCGTCGATACGCACCCCACCGGCAATGTTCACGAAGACGTCGTACTGTCCCACATGCATGCCGAACCGTTTTTCCAGCACCGCAAGCAGCAGCGACACCCGTCGTGCATCGAGTCCGGACACGGTTCGCTGCGGCGTCCCGTAATTGCTGGGCGTGACCAGCGCCTGCACTTCGATCAGCAGGGCACGGCTCCCTTCAAGGCTGCTGGTGACACAGGATCCTGAAATTCCGCGCGAGCGATCGGAGAGAAACACCTCGCTGGGATTCGTGACCTCGCGAAGACCTTCCTCGCACATCTCGAAAATTCCGATTTCATTCGTGCTTCCGAAGCGATTCTTCAGCCCCCGCACGATGCGGTAGCTGTGATGGTGGTCTCCTTCGAATTGCAACACGGTGTCGACCATATGCTCGAGCACGCGTGGGCCCGCGATCACACCGTCCTTGGTCACATGCCCGATCACGATCATCGGGATATTTTCCGACTTCGCCTGACGCAAGAGCACCGCCGTGCTTTCCCGCACCTGCGAAATGCTCCCGGGGGCGCTTTCGAGTTCCGGACGAAAGACCGTTTGAATGGAGTCAATCACGACAAGATCGGGTCGTTGTTCATGCACCGCCCGGAGGATGGCATCGAGGTTCGTTTCGGCCAGCACCAGAAAGTGATCACCGGCGACATGCAGGCGATCGGCGCGGAGCTTGATCTGCCGCAGGGATTCCTCGCCACTGACATAGAGAATGCGGATCTCGCTTCGACCCAGTTGCGTCATCAGCGTCGATTTTCCGATGCCCGGATCACCGCCCAGGAGAATCATCGAACCCGGGACGATGCCGCCACCGAGCACGCGATCGAGTTCCGAGAGTCCGGTACTCAACCGCTCGTCATGCGTGGCACTCACGCGCGTGATTGGATGAACTTTTGCATCGCCGATCGCCGCGCGCGCGCCGCGCCCAGCGCTTTCCTGCCGGACGGTCTCCTCGAGCAGGGTATTCCACTCCCCACAGCTGTCACACTTCCCGCTCCATCGCGCGGAGACGGCGCCACAGGCCTGACAGGTGTACTGTGTTTTTTGCTTTGCCACGACGGCTCAACGTGATTTCAGAATCGTGTTTTCGAGGTCTTCCTCCTGAATACGGAAGGAACCGCTGAACGCGATTTCCACCGGGGCATCCGCTCTTCCGATGGCCCGGTTGACCCCCTGAAGTTTTGCGTCGATCGCGCCGATGATTTCGCCGTTTTCATTGCGTTCGATCTTGATCCGCCCGGTTGCGCTGCTCGCATCCGAACGCTTGCGATCGTCGCCGAGATAAAAGCGATAATAGGAAATCCGGGTCGCGGTTGCCAGATCGTATTCCTTTCCCGCTTCGAATTTCGGCATTTCGATACCCAACCACGTTTCGAGCGTTGTTTCTCCCAGCTCGTCGAAACTGCTGATGACCAGTACCTCATTGCCCCCGGGCTGAAGCTGGATGACGCGGATGGCCTGCAATGGATCATCAACATCCTTCGGATCCCCGATCACCGCGTTTTTCACATAATACCGCTCGGTGTAGCTGTACACCCGCTCGGGTTGCACCGGTTCAATGGTTCTCTTTTTCTCGATGGGGGGTGCCTGCGGCGGGAGTTGCTCCTCGGTGGAGGCGCAGGAAACAAGAAATACGGCTGCGAGCAATAAAACAACAGGATATCGCATGATCCCTCCTGGATAGGTATCGTGTTTACAGGGTGGAAATTTCTTCGTGGAAAAACGCCCCGAGCAATTGCTGTGCCGCAAGGAGCGCCGGAACCTGACCCGCGCTTACCTGACGCTCGAGATCCGGAATCATGGCGGAAACCTCGGGATTCGTCACAAACCGATCATGCAGCGCCTGTCGAATCGCATCGTGCATCCATGCCAACGCTTGCTCGCGTCTCTTGCGTTCGAGCCACCCGTTCGCACGCATGCGCGCCCGAAAATCATCGATCATGCTCCAAACATCATCTATACCCGCGCGCGTGAGTGCTGAACAGGTCAGCACTGGCGGGGACCAGTCCGGCGCCGGATATTTCATCAAATGCAAGGCGCTTTCATATTCCGCCCGTGCCTTTCGCGCATGCAGTTGATTGTCTCCGTCGGCCTTGTTGATGACAACGGCATCGGCGAGTTCCATGATCCCGCGTTTGATTCCTTGCAACGAATCACCCGCGCCGGCGAGCATGAGCAGAAGAAAGAAATCCACCATCGAATGTACCATGGTTTCGGATTGTCCGACACCGACGGTCTCGACAAAGACGACATCGAAGCCCGCCGCCTCGCACACCAGCATGGCCTCGCGCGTCTTGCGCGCCACACCACCAAGCGAACCGGCGGAAGGCGAGGGACGGATGAACGCGTTCGGATCGACAGAAAGTTTCTCCATGCGCGTTTTGTCTCCCATGATACTCCCGCGCGAGATCTGACTGCTCGGATCGATCGCCAGCACGGCGATGCGCTGTCCATGCTCGGTCAGCACCGAGCCGAGCGCCTCGATGAATGTGCTTTTTCCGACACCCGGAACACCTGTGACGCCGATGCGCACCGCGCGGCCGGTATGAGGCAACAGTCGCTCCATGACGGCCATGGCCTTTCGATGGTGTTCGGGTCGCAGGGATTCGATGAGCGTGATCGTCTTGCCGAGCACCACGCGGTCTCCATCGAGAATGCCCCGGACATGGTCATCGACGGTGAGCGCACGCGTTGCGCGGCGGCGGGCAGCAGGCGCGGTGTTCCCGGGGGATTCCACGCCGGGCCGTACATCAAGACGACCCTGGGAACCGCGCGCGGTCTCTTCGTGCCCCGACTCCGCGCCACTGTGCGCTTCGGCACCACTGTGCGCTTCATTGTCCATGTGTTCCGTGGGTTTCATGGCGTGGATTCCTCCGCTGAATCGGAATTCTGCAACGCATTGACATCGCGGGCAGTCCGCATTACTATTGCGGGCAGTCAGGGATGCACGCATCCCGGGTCCGTCAGAAGAGCCGATTGTATCCGTTCAACGCCGCGACACGATAGGCCTCGGCCATGGTCGGGTAGTTGAATGTCGTGGTCATGAAATATTTGATGCTGTTTCCTGGAGCGGGCTGTGCCATGATGGCCTGCCCGATATGCACGATTTCCGCGGCATTCTGTCCGAAACAGTGTATTCCCAGCAGTTCCAGCGTCTCGCGATGAAACAGGATTTTCAACATGCCCGCTGTTTTCCCGGTGATCTGGCCGCGCGCGAGATTGCGGAAGAACGAGCGGCCGACTTCATAGGGAATACGCGCGTCGGTCAGCTCGCGCTCGGTCTTTCCGACACTGCTGATCTCCGGCGTGGTGTATATTCCGGTCGGAAAATCCTGTACTAATTGATCATCGCAGATGCCGTCCACAATGTGCGTTCCGACAAAACGCCCCTGATCATACGCCGCGCTCGAGAGCGAGGGAAAACCGACAATGTCGCCGACGGCGTAGATATGCGGTATCGCGGTTTGATATTGTGCATTCACCTTGATGTTGCCGCGATGGTCGATCTCGATCCCGAGCTCCTCGAGTCCCAGTCCCGACGAGTTCCCGGTCCGTCCATTCGCCCACAACAGGATATCGCTTTTGATTTTCTTTCCGGTTTTCAAGTGCAGGACGACGCCGTCTTCCAGCACCTCGACGTGGTCGTATTCCTCGTTCTGACGAATGAGGATTCCTTCCTCGTCGCGCATGTGATAGGAAAGCGCATCGCTGATTTCGTCATCGAGAAATTCCAGCATGCGCTTGCGGGTGTTGACCAGATTCACCTTCACATCCAGACCGCGAAACGCCGAGGCGTACTCCGATCCGATGACGCCCGCGCCGTAAATCGTGATCGAATCGGGGATGCGTTTCATTTCGAGAATCGTATCGCTGTCGACCACGAACGGATTGTTGAAATCCACATCATCGGGGTGATACGGGTGGGATCCCGTGGCGATGACAAAGGTGTCGGCCTTGAAGGAACGCATCGCGCCGTCGTGCTCGAGCACGCGTACGGTGTGCGCATCGACAAAGCTGGCGGACCCGCGGATGACTTCGATATTGTTCCGGTCGTAAAATCCCTGTCGGTCCCGGACCTGCTGATCAACCACATCCTCGACCACGGACATCAGTTCTTCGTAATTCATCCGAAGATTCCGGGTGACCTTGTCGAAGAGACGGTTGTGCCGAAGTTCCGAATACTGTTGAATGACGTGGATCAACGTCTTGCTTGGAATCGTGCCCCAGTGCGTGCATCCACCGCCGACCTCGAAGTGGCGCTCGATGACGGCAACCGATTTTCCGGCTTTCGCGGCCTTGATCGAGGCGCCTTCACCTCCCGGACCGCTGCCGATGACTATGACATCGTATTTCTTTTCCATGGATCAGACAATTGCATCGATGACTTCTCCTAATATACGGAATGTCGCGATTACCCCGAACACCGCGCACGGAAAAGGCCCGACATCCCTCCGGTCGGCCATTCCGTCCGCGACCGTCGACGTCGGATCAGCGAATGAGGCGGCAGGACGGCGGACGGAGCCGGCAGGACGGAGGACGGAATCATTCTCCATGCCGTCCTTGTTGTGCTGCAACAAGACCAACGAACGGATGCACATGCGACACACACCGATGATCTTCATACTCCTGCTCGCGACGTCGACCGCGTGTTCCCAGCAGGAATCCGCCGAGGTGAAATCCCGTGCGGCGGATCCGGATCAGGGCTGTGGCACCGAACTGATGCTGCCACGCGAGGCATCCGCATCCGTCTCGTCAACTCCCACAGCACCGAGATCGAGGACACCCATGCCGAACACCGTGAAATCCGACGCGGAATGGAAACAAATGCTGACACCGGAGCAATTCCGCGTGCTCCGTGAGAAGGGAACGGAGCCGGCCTTCACCGGCGCCTTCTACCATCACGACGATGCAGGCAATTATTCCTGCGCGGGCTGCGGCAGCCTCCTGTTTACTTCGAAGGAAAAATACCATTCCGGTTCCGGCTGGCCGAGTTTCAACGCACCGGCGGTTCCGGAAAACCTGACGATACAGCGCGACGTCAGCCACGGGATGGTTCGCGATGAAGTACTCTGCGCGCATTGCGGTGGACATCTCGGACACGTCTTCGACGATGGGCCAAAACCGACAGGCCTGCGGTACTGCATCAACTCCGTCTCGCTCGAGTTCCAGAAAGCCGCATCCGATTCCAAGGAAGCACGGGGGCAGCAGGAACGATAGACGCGGGTGACGTGTCTGGAGATCGTAACAAAACAGGGCATTCCTTTGTCTCTTGTTCTGCACTGTTTTTTTGAAGTTTTTCCTGAAGCGAATTTCTTAATGCGTTTCATTTGAAAAAGTTGTCTTGATGTGGTGCCGCCTGTTTACACCAAGACTTTTTTTTCATATACTACGCAGACGCGATCCGGAAATACTGAATGCACCACTTCTCCGGGCACCCATGGTGATACGTTACGTATTTGCTCTCCTTGTTGCCTTCTCCCTGATTCAGCCGACGAATGCCCAGCCGACACTGATCTTCAAACGTGTCGAGGTCATGTATCCGAAAATACGCCTGGCGTTCAAGGTGACCTGCGGGGGAACGTTCAGCAACGACATTCAACCACAGCATTTCGAAGTGTTCGAGAACGGCATCCAGATGAAGGATGCCACGCTCTGGTGTCCACCCGAGCCCGATTGCTGTGTCTCCGTCGCGCTGGTCTTCGACAAATCCGGAAGCATGCTCGGTCCGAAGCTCGAGAATCTCAAGCTCGGTGCGCACGCCTACATCAATTCGATGAATCCGGATGGGCTCCCCTGCGACGATGCATCCATCATCACCTTCGATACGCTCGCGACACTCGCCGTGCCGACGACCACAAACAAACCCGCGCTGCGGGCGGCGGTCGACGGGATGACTGGAGGCGGGAATACCGCCGTGTGGGATGCCACGGTGGCGGGTGTGCATGAACTCGCGCGCGGCGGCACCAACCGCTGCCGGGCAGTGATCGTGCTCACCGACGGGGGCGATAATTCCAGCCGTTCCTACCGCACGGTGTTCGAGGTGATCCAACAGGCGCTCGCGTCGGATGTCAAGGTTTACACGATCGGCTTCGGTGTCCTCCCGGGATCGGGCGCCGACCGCGCCCTCTCGCTCCTCGCCACCGTGACGGGTGGCCAGTATTACCAGACCGGTGTCGGTGACGATCTTTCGCAAATCTACGCCAGCATCAAGCAGGCGGTGAAGGATGATTATCAGGAATGTTTCATCGAGTATGAAACCGGTTGCCCCGACGGTGGAATGCGCACGGTCGAACTCCGGTTGAACAATTACTGCGGGGGCTCGGTCGCACAGACGCGGACGTATATCGCCCCGCTCGACCGCAGCCAGTTCCAGCGCGTTGTCATGCGCATCGGCGATGCCGAGGTCGCGTCGACGAAGGAATTCATCGTCCCGGTCCGCCTGGAGACACCGGTCGATGCCGTCCTCGGCAAATGCAGTTTCCAGATCGGCTTCGACCGCAACGTGATGTCTCTGTTGCGCGTGACCACGGATGGCACCCTGCTCGACGGACGTGCCGTCTCCTACAACGCTTCCGGTGCCAGCGTCACGATTCAACTGCAGGAGAATTTCGAACTTCGGACGGACGGCGGTGTGATGTGTTACCTGCACTTCCGCGCGGGTGATGTCGCCCAGATCGTGAACCGTTATGTGGATCTCATAAATTGGACATTCGAAGCCTATTGTCTGATTCCTGAAATGTTCCCCGGCCTCGTCCGCATCAATCCGCGTGAACCGGAAATCACCTGCCAGGTGATGGGTCCCGATGCGCTGAATTGGAATGACGAGGAAAAACGCTATATCCCGAATCCCTTCAACGTCAGCGTTTCGGTGATCAATACCGGAACGAAAGAGGCCTACAACGTCCGCGCGATCATTCTGACCGATCCGTCGATCGTACAACTGGTCACACCGACCGAACCGTCCCAACTGGTCACGCCGCGCAACGTCCCACCGGGAGGGGTGGCAACCGCGCAATGGACGCTGCGTGCGACGAAACAGGAAAATCTTGATTCGATTCCGATCTATTTTTCCGTGCAGGCCGACAATCACCCTAATATCGCCTGCTGGAAACGTATTGTTGTCGACCCCGCATTGAGTTCGGTGATTGCCTGCGAACTGAGCGCACCGGATACGATTTACTTCCGGGAGCAATTCTACGAGCCCGAGGAATTCGACATCGATGTACGCGCGCACAATGTGGGCAGCGGACAGACGAAGGACGTTCGCGCGCAGCTGCTGCAGGATACCCGCTTCACGATCGTACCGCCGGCATCGAAGGAACTCGCACCGGTACTTCTCGCCGGCGAATCGGCGGACGCATCGTTCCGTGTTCGCATGCATCCACGCGAGACCGATGGCTATGACACGGTCTGGGTCAATGTGCAGGGTGACGACACCAACCCCGCATGGTGTTTCGAACCCATCTGGGTCCAGCGCGTCCGCATGCCGGAATTTACCTTGACCTGCACGACACCGATCGATTCGCTGGTGTTCAGCGACGCGACGTATGAATACGAGCCCAATCCGTTCACGGTGACCACCATCGCGCGCAATATTGGCGAAACATACGCGGAGGAATGTCAGATCATGTTTGTCGGCCCGCCGCGCTTCACCCCGATCGGCACCAACCTCCGTCCGCAGGGCACCATGCAGGTCGGAGACACGCGCAGCGAACAGTGGAGCATCCGTGCGCTGGACCGTACGGAAGCCGCATGGGATACGCTGGTATTCCAGGTCATCGGACGTGGTGGCCTCGGGAAACAGATCGTGATCGCGGAATGCCGACTGCCGGTCTTCGTTCCCGCGGTGCGCCGACCGGAGTATGTCCTCAGCTGTGACGCACCGGATTCGCTGGCGTTCGAGGATAATGCATACCATCCCGATCCGCTCGTCTTCACGATGCAGATCACGAATGTCGGCAATGCCACCGGGCGTGGTCTTCGGCCGGTGATCATTCCCGCGCCATCGCTCGCGCTCGCCGATGGCGAAGTCGCGGAGCGCTCTGTACCGGCGCTCGCACCCGGCGAACGCCGCGACCTCTCCTGGCGCCTGCATCCCGAGCCCCGCTCGCATGACGGCGACTATCGTATCTGTGCCCGCGTGGTGGACTCGGTCGGTCTGAGTGATCAGTGCTGCAGGGACATGTTCATCCCGAAAACGGAGAACCCGATCCTGAATGCCTCGTGCTTCAGTATCGACACCGTGTTCATCGACAGCCAGACCGGAGCCTACATCGGAAATCCCTTCGAGGTAACACTCGACCTGTCGAACATCGGTCTGGGTGCCGCGGAAAATGTCCGCGTGAGTATTTCGGTGCTTGGTTCGTTCATGCAGGTGATCGATCCACGGGAGATGGTCATGGAAAATGTCGATGCCGGCGCATCCGTCCGGCTCTCCTGGAACGTTCAGGCGCTCAAGCGTGACGCTCCCGCCGACATCCCCATTGTCCTGACCATTCGATCAGACAATCATGAACCCATCGAATGTCAGGTGGTCGTGCACGTTCCCGCGCTGCTGACCCCGGTGCTCGTGAGCCAATGCTCTTCCACGCCGGAGGACTCGCTCTTCTTCGACTGGGAGACGGGAACCTTCGAATTCGAGGAATGCACCCTCACGCTCACCGTCACCAATCACGGCGCGGTGAACGCACGCAATGTCACGGCCTTGCTCGTGCTGCCGTCGGGTGTTGTCCTCTCGACGAATGAAGTGACACTCAAATCCGTCATGCCGTCCGTGCTCGCGCCGAATGAGACCGGAACGGTGACGTGGAAATTCCGTGCCATGCGATCCAATGAGGATTGGACGCGAGAATTCCGTTTCATTGTTCGTGCCGACAACGCCGACGAAACGCTCTGTCTCGACAGCCTCTTCATCGAGGGGTCGCCGAAGCATGTGACACTTTCCTTCCCCACGTACACCCTGCTGCGCTTCGGCGAGAAGCAGGATCTTCCGGTCTTCATCGACCGGACCATCGGGAAGGATCTGTCCGAATACATTCTGCACGTGTACTACGATCCGTTCATTCACCACATCCTCGGCGTGTCCAATGCCGGCACACACACCGCGATCGGTTGGGTGGGGGCAAAAATGAAAGATCATGGAAATGGTCATGTGGAAATCAGCGACTATACCACCGGCACGCCACTCGCACGTGAATCGGGCGTGCTTGTAACATTGCAGGTTGAAGGTTTGTTCAACGGCAACAGCGGCGTGGCCTCGTTCGGTGAGTCCCAGTTGCGCATGGACTCCTCGCTTTCGTCCCTCAATCGCGGCGAAATCTCGCTCGCAACAATACCCGGTAAAGTCATCGCAACGAATGATTGTCTTGAACCATTGCAGGCAACCGACCAGTACGTTCTTCGACAGAACATTCCCAATCCCTTCAATCCGGAGACCGTCATCGAATTCGTCCTCCCGGTGGACGAGCACATCCGTCTCGTGGTGTTCGACCGTCACGGACGGGAGGTCGCGGTTCTCGCCGAGGGTCCCCACGCCGCCGGCACGCATCGCTTGCGATTCTCGGGCGAGGGGTTGCCGTCGGGTATGTATTTCTACCGGCTGGAAACACCACGACAGTTCGATCTGCGCAAGATGGTTCTCTCTCGATAACCGCATGAATACGATGTCGTCCGGCACCGTCGCGGTCTTCCGACGGATTCTTTTCCTCCTCCCGCTCATGCTGCTTTGCGTCTCCTCGACGCTCGCACAGGATGACACGCGGCGAATTCAGTGTTCGGTGACGGGACCGGATTCCGTGCACTTTGACAAAACGGAATTCAACCGATACATCCCCGGCACCTTCCCGATCGAAGTCGAGGTCGTGCATCAGGGCAGTGTCGCCATCGATTCGGTGGTCGCCTTTCCGCGGTCGAATCAGCGCTTCACGGTCATTCCCCCGGCGAGTATTCTGCTGACGCCGCGTCTCGAACCGGGCGCGTCACAGCGTACCACGTTTTCATTGCGGGTGAATCCGCGGGATGAAAGCGGCTACGACACCGTGACCGTTGCCATCTCGGGGAAGGAGGGCGCACGAACGGAATGTCAATGCATCATCTGGGTGGAAAAAGAATACCGCCCGATGAACGAGGTCATCTGCCCTGGCAGCGGCAGCATCCCGATCGTCTTTGTCGATACCCTGAACAGGTATGTGCCAACACCGATCCGCATCCCCGTGTCGGTGATCAATCATGGTGACGCGCCGTCAAAGGACACGCGACTCTTTTATGTGGCAACCCCCGAGGTCTCACCGGTCTTGGGCCAGCAGCTGATTCTCGATCTCGGGACCATCGCGCCGGGTGCGCGTGTCGATCGCGTGTTCGAACTCGAGGCCATCCCACGCGACGATGACATTACCGTTTCGCTTCCGTTCAAAGCGCAGGGGAGGGGAGGCCTCGGCGACCGTCTCATCGATACACTGTGCGCGTTTGATCTCTCGATTCCGCCCGTGCGCGAAGTCCTGTTCGAACTCCAATGCGAAAGTGATCCTCACATCCGCTTCGAGGACGGTCACTATATCCCGAATCCGTTTGCGTGGAACGTCCGCATTCGCAATACCGGAAGCAGCCGTGCGAAGAACGTCCGCGCGGTCATCTCCCTTCCCGTCGCGTATGTGCTCGAGGGCGGCAGCAATGAGCTCTTCATCGGTGACATGGCCGCGGGAGAGGAGCGACAGGTTTCGTGGACGGTGCGCGCACGCGCGGTATTGGCGGAAGACACCAGCGAGATCTGCGTCCGCGCCTTCGACGAGTTCAACCGGATGGCGACGTGCTGTGACAGTCTGATTCTGCCCGCCATGCGGAATCCCGAACTCGAAGCGACCTGCCTGGTCTTGCCCGACAGCATTCATGTCGATTCACAGACAGGACTGTACCGGCCGGCCGAGTTCACGCTCACCGCGGATCTTCGCAACATCGGCACGGATGTCGCGGACTCCCTCCAGGCGGAAATCATTATCGCGGATCCTGATATCCGATTCATTGATCCGCCCGGCGCGCGCCAGGATGTGACGGCCCAGCTTTCCCCCGGCGGTGTCGCGCAGGTGCAGTGGCGTCTCGCGCCACTCGCGGTTTCCGTACCGCGCGACCTTGCGATACGCGTCCGTTTCACCTCGCGCAACAGCGAAACGGTTTTCACGACCTGCCCGGTCCACATTGCCGCTTCTCTCGCACCGGCCCTGGATTGCGAGGCATCAACCATCCCCGACGACACGCTGCATTTCAATACCGCCACGCTCGAGCATGATGCGCTGCTGTTCACCGCGACGCTGACCAATCGCGGCAGCATCGCCGCACGCGATCTGCAGGCAACCGTCCTGCTTCCGCCTGCCATCGGTATCCCGGCGGAGGAAGCCGCCGTGAAGTATCTCGGCTCTCCCCTCGGTGTGGATTCCACCTGGCGCGTGACCTGGCGCCTCCAACCCGTAAAGAAGCGGGAGGGATCACTCGATACGATTCGGGTGGAATTCCGGTCGGGGGTGCATTCGGCCTACTGCGGGGACTGGATTTTCGTCATCGGGATTCCCCCGGTCACGGTGTTCACCATCCCACGAAACATTGTCGAGCGGTACAACCGCGAGTTCACGGTCCCGATTCTGATCGACGAATCCGAGAACAAGGACATTTCGGAAATCGCGCTCACTGTCGAATATGACGAACGACACATCGAATTCCTTGCCTGGGAGACGAGCGAGACGTTGCTCGGGCAGGGGTGGACGCTCGACACGGGCGGGGAGGAAGGACGGGTGTTTTTCCTCGCGCGCAATGACACGGCACGCCTGCAGGGCATTGGCGAACTCATCCGCATGCGCTATCGTGTTCGTTTCGGAGATGGAGATGATATACTCCGATATGCCTCCTCGCCGCTCGAATTCGACTCGCTCGCAAGCAGCGTGAACCGGGGAAGCATCCTTGCCCGGTTCTACAACGGTGATGTGATTGTCAGTGGTGACTGCCTGTATCCTCTGGCCGCGACGCGGAAGTATATCGTGCTGAAAAACGCCCCGAATCCCTTCAATCCCTCCACGCACCTGCGGCTCGCTCTGCCGTTGCGCGCACATGTTTCCCTTTCCGTGTTCGACATGCTCGGACGAGAGATTACCTCGCTGCACGACGGCATGTTGTACGCGGGAGATCACGAATTCTCCTTTGACGGAAGCGGTCTGACCAGCGGGAGCTATCTCGCGATGCTCCGGATCGATGGGACACCCGTGGCCCTTCGTCGAATGATGCTGCTTCGTTAACCGGACACGACAATGCCATTCCGACTTTTCTGCATATTCCCGCATCCCGACGACGAGAGTTTTCTCATGGGCGGTACCATCGCCACCCTGACCGCCGCGGGACACGAGGTCTCCCTTTACACACTCACGCGAGGGGAGAACAGCCGGAACGGTCGCATCCTGGGCCTGGATCCGATCGAAGTCGGTCGACGACGCGCGCACGAAGTCGAGGAGGCGTCGCGCATCCTTGGCATTCGTCGGTTGATGCTGGCGGATTATCCTGATGGCGGATTACGGGACATGGATCCGCGCATTCTCGAGCGCGATATCGCGCAAAAAATCCGGGAGCTGCGGCCACATGTGCTTTGCACGTTTGACGTGCAGGGCAGCTCGGTTCACCCCGATCATATTACCCTGCATCATGTCGTCAAGCGTCTGTTTGTCGCGTTGCGTGAAGAAATCGACGCACTGCAACGATTGTGTTCCTGCGTCCTCCCAAACGACCGGATCGCGCACTGGCCACGCAAGGTTTTCGGTGTGCCGCGCCACCGCATCAATGCGGTCATCGACGTCCGTGCGGCACGCTCCATCGAGGAACAGGCACTGCGTGCACACCAAACCGTCACGCGCGACGTGGCGGAACATAACTATGATAACTGGATGCTCTGGGACGAAGAATATTTCAGCTTCTTCCAGGAGCTTCACGACCCCCCGGTCCCGGATCTCTTCGACGGAGTCCGACCTGTCTGACCCGTACCTCATCCCGCTTCGTGCAATCCGTTCCGCCCACCCGTGCTCGATGCGGTTTCCCCATCGTTCGATCACTCAATTTTGTGCGAACCTCGCGATCGCTTCCGTGCCGAAATCCACCGCAACGAGCTTCGAGATCCCTTCCTCTTCCATCGTTACCCCGTAGAGCGTGTCGGCCGCGGCCATCGTCCGTTTATTGTGCGTGACGACGATGAACTGCGTGTTGTTGGAGAATTCCTGGATGATCTTGATGAAACGATCGATGTTGGCATCATCGAGCGGCGCATCCACTTCGTCGAGAATGCAGAAGGGACTGGGCTTCACCAGATAAATCGCGAACAGGAGTGCAATCGCGGTCAGCGTCTTTTCTCCTCCCGACAGCATGTCAATCGAGTGCGGTCGCTTGCCACGTGGTTTCGCGATGATGTCGATACGAGCCTCGAGCGGATCCTCGTGCTCCTGCAGAATCAGGTCTGCTTCATCGCCTTCATCAAACAGCGACTTGAAAATCTTGATGAAATTCTCCCGGATCATGCCGAATGTTTCCGAGAACTTCTGTTTCGCGGTTTCGTTGATCTCCCGGATGGTATCGCGCAGTGTCTGTTGCGACTGGATCAGATCCTGCTGCTGTTCGGTGAGCAGGTCGAGTCGTTCCTTTTCCTCCTTCCATTCCTCGAAGGCGAGGGGATTGACCGGTCCGAGGGCACGAATTTTCTGCCGCAGGTCATTGATCTCCTCCTTTTCCTGGGCCAGATCAAAGACATCATCCTCCGATTCTTCGACGCGTTCAAGCGTGATTTCGAACTCGTCCCGCGCACGTTCTTCCAGCGCGCTGATGCGCTGTTTGATCTCCGAAACCTTCAAGTCGATTTCGTGCACGAGATTGATTGTCTGTGACTGCTTCTGCCGGTCGTCGTGGAGGGTCTTTTCGATATCACGCAATTCGCTGCGTTTGTGTTCGAGCTCCTGTTCGATCGCGGCGAGCGCTTCGCGCGACGTTTCGTGCACCTGCTCCATTTCACCAAGTTCGAGACGGAGACGTGAAATTACATCGACCAGTCCCTTCGCGGTTTCTTCCGATTCGACGATTTCATGCGCCGCGGTCTCAAGCGCGCGTTCGGTTTCATGGAGCGAATTGCTCAGGCGGTCGAATTCGTTCCGAAGATTCTGGATGTCCCCACGTTTCTGAACCACACGGACATTCGCGGCGTTGAGCGCCTCGTTGCTCTGGTTGTATGCGCGTTCGCGTTCGGCAAGGACCTCGTTTTCGTGCTGGACGTCGGATTCCACCTGTGTCTGCTGCACGCGCAGTTCTTCGCGCCGCGGTTCCAGATCGCGCCGGCGCCCCGCGATTTCCTCGTCTTCGCCGTCGAGCCGCAACCGTTCCTCGGCATTTTTCTGCAGGACGCGTTCGAATTTCTCGATTTCGAACATCATCTGGGCGATGCGGCGCTCATGCGCGGAGAGATCCTGCTGTGTCTGTTTCATTTTCTCGGCATACGCCCGCAGGTCGATGCCGCCGTACTCGAGATTCCGGTCCTCGAGCAGTTCCTGATTCTCGAGCAACTGTGTTTTGAGGCGCTCGACATCCTTGGTCAGACTGGCAATCTGATCCTTCTTGCCGATCATGCTACCTTCTTCCTGGCCATGGCTGCCCCCTCGCACCATGCCGTTGCTGTCGAAGATATCGCCGTCGATGGTAACGCAGCGAAGATCGGGATATTCACGCATGCAGCCGTGCGCGACTTCCGCGTCACGAACGATCAAGACACGGCGCAGCAGCATGTTGAACAGCGCGGCGTACTGTGTGTCAAAGCGCACGAGATCCACCGCCCAGCCGATGATGCCGTCACCCGCGATGGGAAACGTGGTAGACGTGGTTTCTGGCACGCGCGAGAGCACGGCGAATGTTGCCTTGCCTTTTCGATGCTCTTTCAGATTCTGCAAACCGCTGACTGCTTCGCGCACATCATTGACGAGGATATAATGCGCGGCATCACCGAGCACGGCTTCGACCGCGACACGGAGTTCCTCGCGGGTGTTGACGGCATCGGCAATCGTTCCGTACCGCGACGCGGACCAGTCACGGTTGCGCAGCAGGTGTTGCACGCTTTCATTGTATCCCTCGAGGCGATCGACGAGTCCATTGATGAAATCGATACGCGTCATCTTCTCGCCGATCATCCCCTGGATCTCGAACGCGCGATTCTGCAGCTGGTCGATTTCATTGCGCAGCGACTGCTTGTGCTCTTCCATCGCATGAAACTCGCGTTCCGCCGCGAGAACGGTATCCGAAAGCGCCGCCTGACCGGCGTCCTGCTCCGACATTCGTCCGCGCAGCGCGGACAGATTCTCACTGGCGTCCGCGTCCTCGTCCGCAAGGCGGGTGCGCAGGCCGTCGATGGCTTCGTGACGTGCATCGAGGCGGTCGATTTCCGTATTCAGCTGCGCGATGCTCTGCAGAAGTTCAAGTCGACGCTGCTGCCGCCGCTCGGCCTGCAGCTTTTTCTGCGTCACTTCTTCCTCGATCGCGTGATGGGTTTCACGCAGGGCCGTGCTCTCCGCTTCCAACGACGAAAGCTCGCCCACCCAACTCTCCAACTCTTGCGTGAGCGTCCGCTTCCGCGACTCTATTTCGGTGATACGGACTTCATAGTTCTGTTTATCCTCTTTAAGCCGCGCGGCGCGTTGCACGAGAGCCCGCTCGCGCTCTTCGTTCACGAGCAGGCGCTGCCGTGTCTCATTGATGCGCGCGACGAGTCCGGAATATTCCTGGCGCCGCTCGTCGAGCCGATGCTCGATATCATGTTCCTCGCTGCGATGCGCATCGAGCAGTGCCTCCTCCTCGTCCATGCGCGCGGCCATGCTTTCCCGGTCCTCGATCGAAGTGGCGAGCCGTTCCTCGAGCGGAGCGAGCCGACGGAAGAGATTGTTGTAGTCACGCTGCAGCACATCGACTTCGAGCACGCGCAGTCGTTCCATGTACTCGTTGTAGCGTTCGGCTTTCTTCGCCTGTCGATTGAGCGAGTTGACGGTTTTACTGACCTCGGCGATGATATCTTCGACGCGCAGCAGATCGCCATCCACATCCGTCAGTTTTCGCAGCGCTTCCTTGCGCCGCGCCTTGTACTTGGTGACCCCGGCCGCTTCCTCGAACAGCCGGCGACGTTCTTCCATCTTGTCGCTGAGAATGGTCTCGATCATCTTCAGCTCGATCACCGAGTAGGCATTCGCGCCCATTCCGGTATCCATGAAGAGATTGAGAATATCCTTCAGTCGGCACACCGTCCGGTTGAGCAGATATTCGCTTTCACCCGAACGGTACACCCGCCGTGTGATGGTGAGTTCGTTGAATTCGAGCGGGAGGATGCCGCGGTTGTTCTCGATCGTCAGCGAGACCTCGGCCATCCCGATCGGCTTGCGCACCTTCGTCCCGTTGAAAATCACATCTTCCATCTTGTCGCTGCGCAGTGTCGAATAGCGCTGCTCCCCGAGCGCCCAGCGCAGGGCATCGACGATATTCGTCTTCCCGCAGCCGTTGGGACCGACGATGGCGGTGACGCCGTTATTGAGAACGACGTTCGTTTTATTGGCGAACGACTTGAAGCCGAAGATCTCGAGCTTGCTCAGATACATAAACGATTATTCTATCCTTTTCTATGATATGGTGGCACTGCCTGTTGACCACCAGATCGCGGCGAAATACTTCAGGTAGGCGAAAATGCTGTATTCCCCATTCAACGAGACCAGCCACCAGGCGAGGCCCGCACCGAGCAGCACGTAGCCGCCGATATAAAAGAACACGGGGCGGATGTCGAAGACGATCGCGATGCCCTTCAACACGCGGCTGATGATCCAGATGTGGAAGATCACGTAGACGAGTACGGCCACGACATCCAGCACCGGAACATCCATCACACGATAGAGCACCATGCCAAGCGGCGCGAGCGTGATCATCGGGAGCACCGACCACATCGAGACGCTGTATGCGTCGAAGAGAAAAACCTTCTTCCGCGTGACAAATGCGGCGAACCAGATCAACAGCGCCACGATGAGCAGCACGACAAACAACAGCAGTGCTGTCAGCAACGTGTTCGCGAGCGGATTCCACGCCGCGTAATTCAGCCACTGCTTTAACCATCCGTGATGGACAAACTGCGCGATGACGTGGTCGACCAGAATGTTCATGCGCCAAAAATAGAGAAAGTTGGCCAGCAGCAACGCGGCCGAGAGCGCACCGATCACTCCGACCATGGACGTCTGGAATATCGACAGCATGCGCTGGTCGCGGACATCGGCGAAGAAATTATAGGGCCGAAGCAAGGAACGGCTGACATTCTCACGAAATCGCCGGAACAGATTATACACCACGGCAAACACGAGGATGATCAGAATGCCGATCACGACGAAGCTCACCGGATGGTCCTCTTCGTAGTTTCCGGTCACGAGGACCGGCGCTTTTTCGTTGTTGAAGGAGGCCTTCAACACATCGTACGCGATGCGCTTCTGACGGTAGCGGTCGACGACACCCGTGGTCGCGGTGTACTCATGCACGCGATCCACCGCCATGATCGGCCGCGATACGGCCCAGTCGGAAAACGAATGCACGACAATGCCCGCATACCCGAGATCGCGCGACTCCTTGAACATCTGAAGGAAGAATTGTCCCTGCGCATCGATCGATCGCGTGTCACTGTATCCGTGATAATTCCCGATCTGCACGGGATACATCAGCGAACTGATAAACACCGGATACGCACGTTCCGTCTCCGCGTGCCGGCGCAGCAGCTCCGTCACACGCTGCGTCGATTCCGGACTCACATCCATGCCGATCATGTCGAGACCCTCGGGCAGGGAGCGGGGGAGTATCGACTGGAACGATGCATATAACACGGGCATCTCACGCTCGCGAAACACGGAGCGAACTTCCTTGATGTACGAAGCCAGAAGCGGACCGCCCGTCTGCAACCCCTGCGCCACACCGATCGCGACGAGCGACGGATGCATCTGGTCACGCGAGGATATCTCCCGGCACGTGTTCCGCGCGCTGACGCGGATTCCATCCTTCGAAAGCAGGGCGTCCGGTACATTGCGCAACGGAAGATCGACAAAGAGCATGATCCCGTACCGATCGCACAACGAAATGAAATAGGGGTGTACCGAGCCGTAGACGAGACGGAGGGAATTCACGCCGAGATTTTTCATGAGCAGAACATCCCGCTCCATTTCGTCAAGCGAAAGACTTCGGCCGTGACGTGGAGAGTCTTCCACATACGTCAACGCCTTGACAAACACCGAGGCGCCATTCACCGTCAGTCCATTGCCGCTCAGGCGAATATCCCGAAAGCCAATCTGCTGCATCGATTCATCGAGCACCACCCCACCTCGGGTCGTGCGCTGGCGCAGCATATAAATGTTGGGAGCATCGGGCGACCAGAGACGAACGGAGGGAACGGTCACCGTCATCTCCACTTCCCGGAGACGGTCCGACTCCACCACCACGCGACTGGCCTCGCTACTGGCAACAACCATCCCGTTCAAGGGATCAATGACATCGAAGGAATGCAGCACCACGCTTTTTCCGAATCCTGCCGCGAGCGAAGCGGTATCACCGGGCAGCCGCGAGATCTCGCCGGAATTCAACAGCACACGATAATGCAGCGTCGCCGGACGACCTTCCCCCGCGATCTCGGTGGAGACATACGTTTCCTGCGCCCATACACCGCGGTGGGCCACGATGCCGATGTCATGCACGATTCCGCCATAATTCATGCGTTCCCACAGCTGCTCATACAGCGGCACCGTTTCATGCGTGCTGAGTTTGTTGTGCACATGCATCTCGATCGTGTTCGAGCCCGCACGCAGAATGCCCGGTGAAATCTTGAAGGAGAACGGCGTCAGGCCGGCATGTTTTCCGATAAACTGACCGTTAATACTTATTTCGCAGTAATATGAGACACTCTGAGCACTCAGCTGGAACACCGACGAGCCCAGCAGTGCGCGCGGCACGGTGAAACCGCGCCGGAACACGACGTTGTGGATTCCACGGTACGAAGAGGGCACCTGCACCGAACGCCACGTCGCATCATCGTCCGCCCGGTAGCGCCAGCTCCCGTTGAGATCGATAATGGATTTGTATTCCGACGGTGCGAGCAGACCGAGACTCAAGTCCTTCGGAAGCGCGCGACGCTGCTCGAAGAATCGCGGCTGCGCGGATACAGTGGACGCCAGAAGCACCGCGGCAATCAGGAGCGGCCACGGCAGGGGTGCGATCAGATAAGAGAGAGCGAAGGTACGTCGCGACATGAATGTCACCAGACAGTTTTGCATGAACAGAAATGTACGAAACCTCGTCCTTTCTGCAAAGCAAACATTCCACCCGTAATCGCGCGTGCGCCGAACACACCCCGCATCATCACACCCCCACCGCACGCATTTTTGTGGTCCCATGCGATCGAATTCATATAAGTAAAATAAAAATAACAACTTAGATGCGTTTCGGCGACACGGCTCGTCAGCACGCACCCGCGACCCATCCATAAACGCCATTAAAGGATGAACATTTCCTCTATTCGGCTTCTCCAGGCCTTCGACAGTGAAATACACACCCCTTTCATGAACATTATCACCCCGTTGATTCTTCCCGGGTCAAACATGGCACGGCGATGCAGGTTCGGCCTTCCGTTGCATCTCTTCGCTCGTCCCTGCCTGAGTGCTCCGGATCTTTCCGGATCATCAACCCACGACAGAACGGCGTTCGGTCGACAACCACAACACAGTTCCGTCGCATCCCCCTGACGACGATTCCGGAGCCTGCCGTTTCACGTGAAACAAGAAACCCCCTGGAGTGCAGGGGGCTTCGTTTCACGTGGAACACTTGAGTGTTCTATCGTGTCTTTTTCTTTGTTTTCTGCTGCTCCTTTGCTTTCTCCTGCATCGAAGCCATGGCTCGTTCCGTCCAGCTCTGCTTTTTTCCGTCTTTCGGTGTGACTTTCACCAGCGGTTCATCCTTGTGCCGACGATTGATGATCTGCTGCTGGCCAATGGAAAGAAGGTTGAACATGAAATAGTAGAGGTTCAGTCCCGAAGGGAAGGAGTTAAAGAGAATCCAGAACATGACCGGCATCATGTAGACCATCGATTTCTGCCGAGGGTCCTGAATCGTCATCTTTTGCTGTACGAACATGGTAATCGCCATCAGAAGCGCCAGGCCGCTGATGAAGCTCATTCCCAGAAGCGGGATTTTGAACGGCAGCGTAATGAGGATGTCCGGAGCGGAAAGATCGCTGATCCAACTGACAAATGGTTGATGACGGAGATCGATGGTGGATCGGAAAATGGAAAAGAGGGCAAACAAAATGGGCATCTGCAGAAGCATCGGCAGACAGCCGCCGGCCGGATTCACGCCGTACTCCTTGTAGAGCTTCATGATCTCGACATTCTGCTTCTGCTGGTCATCCTTGTATTTTTCCCGCATCTCCGTCATCAGGGGTTGGAGTTTCTGCATTTTCTGCATCGATTTCATGCTGCTTTTCGTGAGGGGGTAGAGAAGCAACTTGATGATGATGCTGAAAATGATGATCACGACGCCGTAATTCGGAATGAAGCTGTGGAGAAAGCTGAACAGCGGCATGACGAGATATTCGGAGAAGGGGCGAACGACAAACTCCCATCCTAGATCGAGGACCTGTTCCATTCCCTTGTATTGTGCTTCGAGTACATCGTAGTCGAGCGGACCGACGAAGACGCTGAATTTCGAGATTTCCCGAGACTCTCCGCGGTACCGCACCTTGATGCCGGCTTCATAAATCTCCCGCTGTCCTTCGTTGGGGTAGGAATACATGCGTCCTTCCACATAGGCCCCGTTCCCCTTGAAGCCATCCCGTACCATGAGTGCGTTGAGGAAGTACTTGTTCTTGATCGAAATCCATTCGGTCTCACCGTCGAAGGAGGTCTTTTCCACTTCCGTGTCGTCGGCGTTGAATGTCTCTCGAGAACCATTCACCATGATATCCGTCTCGGAAAAACTTGCTTCCTCCACGCTGTTTCTTTCCGTCAACGCGGGTGAGTGCAGGGTAACCTGGTATTCGCTGTTCGCGACAACCTGCGCCATGTTGCGCAACTCGATATCGACATCCAACGAATACCCGCCACTTCGCACCGTGTAATATTTGACCAGGGCGACACTGTCACCGCGAATGGGGAGTACCGCCTGAAAATGAAGCGAGGCAGTGTCCGTGAGAACGAGCTTTCCGCTTGTCGGAAGTCCATCATACCGGAAATACAAGTCTTTTGTATCTATAAACCGCCCATCATTGCTCGCGAACACGATATTGAAATCACTGGGGCGGGCCCAATCGATCAGTTGCAGGGGTTTGTCATTCCACGACTGAAAGCCCTTGAGGCGCCACCGCTTGATACTCCCACCGTGCGTGCTGAACGTAACCTCGTATTTCTCGGTCTCGATGGTAAACGTTTCTTCCGTGCCGCTGCCGAGGTGGGCGAACCAGGTGCCGAAACGATTCATTTCCGCGGACTGACTGCTGCTGTCAACAGAAACCGGTTCCTGGGCGACGGGGGCGGTGGCTTCCGGTTCCGTCGGGGACGTATCCTTTTGAACCTGTTCCTTCTGCTGCGCCTCCTGCTGCTGGATTTCTTCCGGACTTGGTGTCGTCACGAACATCCAGACGACGAAGAGGACGGCAATGAGAATAAAACCTATGACCGCGTTTCTGTCCATAACACTATCTTGTTGTTTTTGTTTGTTTTACGGAACAGGGTCGTACCCGCCATCATTCCACGGATGGCAGCGGGAAATTCGCTTGATTCCCAACCATGTGCCGCGCAGGGGACCATGCTTCTGAATCGCTTCCATCGTGTATGCGGAACATGTCGGGTAGAAGCGACATGAGGGAGGAAGCATCGGGGATATGAACCTTCGATAGATTCGGATAAGGAACACGAGCAGTGCCGTTATCACTCCCTTCATGTTACCTCCAGGCGCTCGTGCAGCAGCCGGAGAAGTTCCGTGACGGATGCATCGAACAACTGATAATTCGGGTCCGAATGTATTTTTTTGGGATCCACGAGAAACACCGCGCGGAGCTGCATGCATGACTCCTCGATGAGGTGGCACACCGCGTGTTTTCTCTGCCGGTATGACTCGCGCAGGAGTCGACGGAGAAGGTTCCGCTGCACGGCGTTCCTTGGCTTTTTAACAGCAAATCCCACCGTACACGTGTATGGTGGGATTGCCCGTTGCATGTCGTAATAGAGCCGGATGCCGCGATGCTGCACAAACGTGCCGCGGGAAAAGACGTGACCGAAGGCCTCGTGCCCGCGCAGAATCTCGCGCTTGGAAACTCGGTTACGGCGTGTCCTATCGGTGCTTGGGCTCGTCACTGACGGTGAGTTTCCAACGACCCTTGGCGCGACGGCGCGCAAGCACTTTGCGTCCGTTTTTCGTTGCCATGCGGGCGCGGAATCCATGGGTGTTTTTTCTCTTGCGGCGGCTGGGCTGAAATGTACGTTTCATGTGAAGTTTTGCTTTCTGGTTGTATTCCTTACAGAACTACAAATTTATCAACAAATGTGGGAATAAAGCAAGGGAGGTCGATGGATTTTCACAAGAAATATTTCGCGGGCAACGGTGGCGACGCCCGCTCCACTGCGCTGAAGTCATATGGTACCGGCGCCACGACGACGGAGAAGCGCGATGAATAATGGCGCACCGATCGCGGCCGTGAGCGCACCCACCGGAATTTCAACCGGTGACAAGAGGCTTCGGGCCAGAAGATCACAGATTATCAGAAAGGTTGCACCGAGAAAAAACGAGAGCGGTACGAGCAGGCGATGGTCGGAGCCGACGAACAGGCGAATCACATGGGGCACGAGCAACCCGATAAATCCGATGGTCCCCGCGACACTGACGACCGCCGCCGTCATGAGCGACGCGAGGATGTAGAGGAGTCCCTGTGTCCGACGAACGCCAAGCCCGAGATGCGATGCCGTCTCCTCGCCGAGTGCGAGGATGTTCATCCGCCCGGCATAGAGCATCAGCCACAGCGAGAGGACGGCAACAATAGGGACAAGCACCGCAACTTCCGCCATGCCCGTGCTGCCAAGATACCCGACCAGCCAGAATAACGCCGTACGAACAGGGCGATCCATGGTCGATACGAGAGCGAGGATGATCGCGGACAGAAAGGCACCGATCATCACGCCTGTCAGAAGCAGTGTGTTGCGCTCCAGCGAGGCGCGGAGGCCGAGACCATAGACCACGACGACAACGGCAAGCGCGGTGAGAAAGGAGAGAAGTACCTGCGCGGGAAAATACCACGCGGAGAGACCGGTGGCGATGGCCGTCAATGCACCGACCGCCGCGCCACCCGAGACACCCAAGATGTACGGATCGGCAAGTACGTTTCGCAGCAAGACTTGAAATACCACGCCGGCTACCGCCAATCCGCCACCGACAAAAAGCGCGGTGAGAATTCGTGGAATCCTGATGTCGAACAGAACCGCCCGGACCGTGCCGTACTCCGACTCACCGCTGTTGAATATGGCGGAGAACATTTCCGCGTAGCTCAAATCGAAGGAACCAATGCGAAGGGAGAGCATGGCGCTCGCAATCATCAGCAACGCGGCAAACAGACTGAGCCGGCGGACGCGAAGGGGTGTTGCTGAACGTGCGTGCTTCATCGGCTCCCGTCATGCATCACTGTCGTCGGGAGAGACCGGGTCCGCGCCCATGATCATGTCCCACATCATATCCTTCAAAGCGGACAATCCATCACCGCTGACGGACGAAAAGGCAGCAACGGGAACGTCCATCGTTCGCTGCAATTCCACGATTCTCTCCCGGTCGGCGGGGGCCGCCGCATCGGTTTTCGAAATTGCGACAAACCACGGCTTCTTCTTCAGTTCGTCGCTATAGGAAGAAAGTTCATTGCGGAGCACCCGCAGATCTTCCTCGTAGTCGCCGCTGAAGCTCTCGATGAGAATCGCAAGCACACGGGTTCGCTCGACATGGCGGAGAAACTGAATGCCGAGACCTTTGCCTTCATGCGCTCCCTCGATCAGTCCAGGCAAATCCGCGACGGTAAAACTGTCGTACTCACGATAGCGCACAATACCGAGGTTTGGCTCGAGCGTGGTAAATGGATAATCCGCGATTTTGGGGCGCGCCGCGGAGATGGTGGAAATAAGGGTGGATTTCCCTGCATTCGGAAATCCGACCAGTCCGACGTCGGCGATGAGCTTGAGCTCGAGCAGAAGTTGACGTTCCACCGAGGGACGACCGCTCTCCGCCGTTCGTGGGGTCTGGTGCGTCGCGGTGGCGAACTCCGCATTTCCGCGACCGCCGCGACCACCGATCGCGGCGCGATATTGCTGACCTGGAGTCACGAGGTCCGCGAGCAGCTGCGAGGTTTCCGCATCGCGTACGACCGTACCACAGGGCACCTGAATGAGAGCGTCGTCTCCGGAGCGGCCTGTCCGCAGCGATTTCTGGCCTTTCGCCCCGTTCTCCGCGGCATAGGTGTGCTTGTAGCGCTGGTCGAGGAGCGTATGCAACTGCGGATTCGCGACAAGGATGATGTCGCCTCCTTTTCCGCCATTGCCGCCGTCGGGACCACCTTTGGGAACGAATTTTTCGCGGCGAAAGCTGACACAGCCATCCCCGCCTTTTCCGGATTGCACGGAAATGGTTACTTGGTCAACGAACACGGCGAGTTACTTCCTGTTTGCGTAGCGTTTGTAGATGTCGTCGGTGAATTTCACCGCGAGACGCGAGTACATATCCACGTCGAATTTGATGAACAGCTCGTCGATGTATTCGGAAGCCTGACGCCAGGACGGCTTTCCATTCAGCACCTGGAGCGCGTGTGCAAATGCATCCTCGTTCTTTTGAAAAAGCTTGCGGACGTATTTTTTCTTATCCGAATCGGGAAGCAACTCACGCAAGTCGCCATATTCCTGGATGACTTTATCCGTGGCGGGAGACAAATCCTCTTCCTCTTCCATCGCGTCGATCAACGCAGTGCGCGAAGATATCGACGCTTCCCTCTCGAACGCCGTACCCTCCCGCTGTCCCGACCGACCGGAATTCTGGTCACCGAAATCCTCGTCGAGCTCCAGATCGCGGAGGAGATCCTCCGCGGGTTCCAGCTCACTGGTCCGGCCGAGAGAAAGCCCGTCTGGCGTGGATGCATCCGGGAGTGGCTCCATGTCCGTATCGATTTCTTCGATGTCCAGCGCTTCGGCTTCCTTCTCCCAGTCAATATCCATATCCAACACGTCATCCGATTGATCGGGATCGTCCGCCTGATCATTTGTGTCCGTACGATCCGGCGGCGTTCCGGCAGTCGATGCCGATGCACCGGCATCGCTGTCTTGCGCGGCCGCTTCCACGTCAGCGAAATCCAAACCGTCATCGGAGATGCCGGCATCGAATGCGGTGGTGCGATACGGATCGCTGCCGATATCGTCCTGCTCGAGAGAGAGTTCGATGGCCTCGATTTCATCGAGGGAAATATCGGGAATCACATCCTTTGTCTGAAGAAACTGCGCGGTCGGACGGGGCTCCTCCTCTCCGAGCACGATATCGGGAAGTTCGTCGATATCGCTCAGGGGCGGATTCTCCAACTCCGAGGTAGGGGCTTCATCGCTGGGCATGGAAACCAATTGCTCTTCCAGCGCGAGAATGCTTTCCGCCGTCAGATCGGAAACCGCGTCGTCGTCTTCACTGTCATCCGCGACGGATGCTTCCGCATCGAGATGAAGAGCGTCGGACGCTTCGGCTTCCTCCGAATCTTCAAGTGCACTCACGGATGCATCGACAGCATCGTCCTCATCGAGGACGAGATCGTCGAGCGCCACGGCATCATCGATCTCGTATTCGAGATGGCTGCGGATGTTGTCATGCTCCTGCATGATCACCCCCTGTTCCTCCTCGGAGATAATGAAATCGAGCGCATCCTGTTCATGGCCGAGATCGCCATGGTGCATACCCGATTGTTCGTATTCCGGCATGTCCGGTACACTGAAATCCTGCGCCGCGGTCGCCGAGCGCTCGGGCTTCATGCCGCCTTTGTGGCCAAGCTGTTCGTTCACGATGGTAGATATGTCCATTCCGAGAGTATAATCCTCCTCACCAATGATCATGACCAGGTCGTGCAACGTCAGACGCTCGCGCACCTTCTTTTCCTGGTCAAGCCGTTCGACGACGGAGGAAAGGTTCTTGTCGTCAAAGAAAATCGAAAGCGCTTCGATCGGTGCGAGCAGTGTCTCCGCGGATGACGCGAGATTGAACAGCTCATAGATGGGTTCGGTCAGATGCGCCGTCTTGCGGCTGTCAAAACTGCGCACCACCTCGTGATCGATGCGCTCGAGCAACTCGGTGAATTTCCGGACATGAATGACGGTCATTCCCTTCTGCGTGAAATACTCCCGGAGGATGACCTGGTAGTATTCGTAGTACCAGAACACCCGAAGCGCATCGAGAATGTCGTCGGTCGACGCGTGCTCGCGGTCGGCGAACAGATATTTCACCAGCGTCCACTGCGGCCGGCACACGTAATTAAAGAGCAGTTTGACGTTTTTTTCCAGGGCGGCGAGGTAATCCGGCGCATCGAAGACCGCGTGCTCGCGGGCGCGATCGCTGATGCGATCGAACAAGGCGAGTATTTCCTCATCGTCGTAGCGAAACCGCGAGGAATCGAGGAGACGCTCCTTTTCAGCAGCCACGAGGATGTTGATATCCGCGTCGAACATGCGGTGCAGCGCGGGCGGAATCGACGAGGCGAAGATCTGCCGCGACGTGATGGTGTCGGCGTCGCCAATGGTTTCCTTCCGCAGGAAGGCGATGGTGTCATCGATGTTCCGTTCGAACATGTCGGGATCCACGATTGTGTTTGGAAAAACGGTCCGCCTTCTCTCAGACGGGAGATCCGGCATCGGTGGTCAGATTCCCCACGTATCCGGATAGAGTATGTCGGCATTCACGGGACGCGCCCCAATCCGGGCGATGGTGGGAAGCATGCGCTTGAAGCGCTGCCGCACGATGCGCGCGCGCACGGCCGCGATGAATTCCGGCTCGAAGCCCAGCGCGGCCAAACCGGCGTCATCCACCCGGCCATCGATCATGGAGACAAGCAGTGCATCCACACGATCGTAGGTGAAACCCAGCTCGTCCTCATCGGTCTGGCCAGACCAGAGATCCGCGCTGGGAGGTTTTTGGATAATCGCATCCGGTATTCCGAGCCAGGCGGAGAGTTGGCGCACCTGGGTTTTGTACAGATCGCCGAGAGGATTGATCGCGCAGGCGGCGTCGCCAAACAGCGTACTGTACCCCAGCAATGCTTCGGTCTTGTTTCCGGTGCCGACGACGAGACCGTGATCGCGTGCCGAACGGTCGTAGAGCACGATCATGCGCGTACGCGCCATGATGTTGCCGCGGCGCAGCCGGTTCATCGTCGGATCACCGGCAATGAGCGGGTCCACCACAGGGGTGATATCCACGAGGTCGGGTTCGACACCCATCCATCCGGCGACGAGGCGCGCATGCTCGACACTCTCGGCACTGCTGTCACGATGCGGCATCATGATGCACGAGACCTGTCGCGGACCCAGCGCGCGAACACAGAGCGTCGCCGTCAGTGCTGAATCGATACCGCCAGACAATCCTACGATCGCCCGGGAAAACCCCGCGGTGTCGAATTCCGCTGTAATGAATCCGCACAGCAGATCGACCGTGGCTGATGCGTCAAGTTTCAGTTGAGGTAACATGCACCTGAATACGATATTGTTGGAACTTACGAAACCCGACACCGCAAATCAATGCGTGGCGGCGTTCGTTGCGCGTTGCAGCGCGATTTTCTGAAACTGTCGCGGGGCGTTTTCGTACACCACTCCTTATCTGGACCTTGGAGAACCGCCATGTCCGCGAAACATCCCCTTGTCATCCCAATTCTCGTCATCCTTGTCGCCGGCGTGCTCAACGCGCAGGACTCCCCCGTGCGTCATGTTGCCCTGGGCGAGGCCACCGAGGTTGTCGCGAAAATCAATGGGGGCTACGGCACGGTGCATCTGCGACGCGGCGACGGGCCGATGCTCCTGAGCGTGCGCGAAAGCAACGCAAAGAACCGTGAAGCGCCACCGGAGATTCGCGTCGACTACCGCGTGGAGGACGGGATCGGTTTTCTGACCGTTGATATGGGAAACGATGGACGCGATGAGATGAACCTCCTCTCCTGCCTGTTGAATGGCCGCGGCGAACGGACGTGGGATGTGACGCTCGCGGGAGGAATTCCCATTCGACTGGACATGACCATGGGCGCGGGCACGGCGACGGTAGACCTGACCGATATTCACCTGCGTGCGTTTCATCTCGATGCGGGCGCGGGTACGGTGCTGCTCCACGCCGATCGTCCGAACGCGGAGGATATCGGACATGTGACAATCTCCGCGGGCGTGGGTGCGCTCCGTGCCGAACGCCTTGGAAACCTGCGCTTCAACGAACTCGCATTCGAAGGGGGAATCGGCGAGTACCGGATCGACTGCAGTGGCGCACTTCCCGACAACGCGAAAGTCGTGTCCGATGTCGGCGTCGGGACTCTGACGATCGTCCTGCCACGGGACGTGGGCGCGAAGGCGATCACGAACGATAACTGGCTGAGCAGTCGGAAAATGTACGGGTTCATCCAGAAAAATGACGTCACCTACTGCACACCCGATTATCAGCGCACCCAACGGCGCGTCCTGCTCGACGTGCGGAGCGGTCTGGGTTCTGTCGTCGTGCGTCGGATGAAATAATGCTCTTCGGATAACCGGGTCTGGTTATCCATAACACAGACTGTCCCGGATTCCCTCCTGTCATGCGTGGTCCGCGACGCCAGTTGTGGCGAGCGCCGCGGGCATGACGCGGAGGGGCTCCGGGACAGTCCGTTTCGTACTCGAGGCCGGGGTCGAACCGGCACGGGTTTTAAAGCCCACTGGATTTTGAGTCCAGCGCGTCTGCCAATTCCGCCACTCGAGCAGCAGTCATAATTTCGTGAAACCGTCGCAGGGAAACAAGACGGCATGTCATTTCATCAGCAACATCCGTTGGTGACGCACGATCGTGGGAGTCTGCAGCACGGCGAGATACACGCCCGACGGCAGTCCGCTCCCGTTGAAATTCCGTACATGTGTTCCAGGTTCGAGCCAGCCATCCGCCAGCGTCACCACCTCGCGTCCGAGCGCGTCGACGATGCGCAAGGATGTCTGTCCGGCTTCGATCAGGACGAACTCGAGGGTTGTCGCGGGATTGAACGGGTTGGGCCGGTTGGGTTTCAGCTGCACGGCGACGCTGCCGTCAAATAAACGTGTGCCACCGTCCCGGCAGATTCCGAGCAAGGTGAACCGTCCGTCCTGTGTGTTGATCGTGAGATCACCGCCGATGGCAGCGACATTCTCGATGCGGAGATCGGTGTATTCCGCGTCCCCGAGCGTGACCATCATCGGGACACGCAGTGCCACGTCCTCGGCATCCGTCAGCAGCGGAATCGTCAGGTCTATGCTGCGCTCGTTGCCGGTAATACTTCCCTGCTCGCCGCCGAGCGGAACGAGCAAACTGCTGCGATAGCGTAACGTCGCGCGAATACCGGTCGCGCCAAACAGCGCGATGTTGCGCCCGTTCCGCAATCGCAGCGGGATTTCAATCTGCTCACCTGGTTCGGCGCTGAGCGTGTCGACCACGAGTTCCACCACCGCGCTCCCGCGGATTCCATGCACACGTAGGAATTGCGGGGAACATGACGGACCGTGATCGAGCGGCATCGACACGTCGAATTCCTCATCGATCCCGGGATCATCGAATTGCACACGCAGATCGACCGACGAGCCCGGCGTCAGATTGACCGGAAGACCACCGATGACACGGAACGGTGGAATATCCGTCGCCGAGGAAATCGTGACCGCCGTGCTGCCGGAATTCGTCACCCGGACCATGCGCACGACGGGCAGATCTTCCGCGCGTTGGAGACCAAAATCCGCCGCGGCAACCGTGAGTCCGACACTGTCCCGTGTCCCGCGGAGCAGCAGATCATGTGTCATGCCACAGCGATCAATGGCGATCCGCAGATTCCCCGCATGTGTGCCGGGGGCCGATGGTGCGAAACGAACATGCGCCTCCAGCTGCGCGCCAGCCGCGAGAAACACGGGCGGTACCGGGGAGAGAAGAAGGAAGGACGGGTCTTGCGAGGTGATTTGGGTGACCGTGTAATCCACCTCGCCGTCATTCCGAATGATGACGGTGGAATCGGCGAATTCACCGAAACAATGGAGACGGGGAAATTCTTCCAGCGTGGATACGCTGAGATCGACGCGCATGGCACGGGCGGACAGTGTCACCTGCGCCTCGATGCCGCATCCGGCTTCATCCGCCGCAAGACGAATGGTTCCGCCCAGACTTCCTGACGTGGCATGCGTCACACGAAGCCCGACCGTGAGCGTCGCGCCCGGCGGCACCGTTCGTGGCCACAGTGATGGCGCGGGGGACTGTATCACGAACGCGGGATTATCGATGACCGGTATGGCGAAAGTCAGCGGCACCGTACCGGTGTTCTCGATGTCGAATGTGGCATCGGCGAAATCCGATTCGCAGAGAATCACATCCGGAAAGGCGATACTTGCCGTCGAGACTCGCATCTCCGCCACATCGACGTCGATGGCATATGCGATACTGAAGGGACCCGGGGCGGGCGTGTTGCTTTCCAGCAGCAGGGTATCGACGATGCGTCCCCGCTCGCTTCCCTGCCGCGTGAAACGCACGATGAAATCATGACGCATGCCCGGATCGATCGAGATGGGAAACGCCGTGGGTTCGACAAGCACGAAACCCCGCGTCGAGGCGAAGCGGGCGTTCGTGATGTACAAGAGCCCGTCACCCACATTCGAGACGGAAAGTGTGTCCAGCGCATTGTCGTCGCAGACAAGACCTGGCAACTGCCGGGCGTTCTCCGCGAGGAGCTCCGGCGTAGTGCGCGAGATGAAAATATTCGCCGCGGCCTGGGACATCACGAACACCGGCGACGCGACATACGGGTCCGACGACGGCGTGGACACCTGTTGCAGGGCGACGAAATAATAGACATTGTCTTCCGCCGGGAGATCGATATCAAAGGTCCAGCTGTCGCTGTATCCACGCACCGTTCCGAGCGATGTCCATGGCATGCGGTCGGATTTGAGGTAGAGCTGAATGTCCGCGCCGTTGCCCGTGCCGCTGATGGTGAACTGTCGGCGTACGAACGTCGTCGTATCGGTGGAGGGTCCGTGGAACATGGTTTCTTCAGTCGGAATCGCATTGCTGAACCACATCATCGGACCGTCCATGCGGATGCGTCCGGCACCGCCACGCGGCCCCACGCCAATGCCGCCTTCGGCACGGATTTTCCAGATTCCCGAGGCGAGCTTGCTCTCGAGACTCACGGCGCCACCGGAGCCGGAGCCGCCGTCGCCACTGGCGCCGTCCGATCCGCCCGCCCCGTTACTGGTGAACAATTGACCCTCAAGCCGCGGGGCGAACAATCGCAGCGCGCCGCCGCCGCCGCCACCGTCACCCGAACAGGAGAATGCGAGCTGTGGATTGCCACTCGCCCCACCCGATCCGCCCGCGAGCGGAATGACACTCTCATTTCCATGTGGTTGTCCGCCATTCCCATTCTGGGACGACGTGCCCGCCGTGGCGTATCCACCGGCACCGCCGGCCTGCTGCTGCTGCTGACCGCTGCCGCCACCATGACCACCCGGGGGATTGCACCCGCCGCCGTCGCCACAGCCGTTGCCGGAACTTCCGAACGGATGCCCGGTACCGCCGGCCGACGCTTCGTATGCCGGGGCATCTCCGCCCGGAACACCGTTGAGACTGCCGCCGGTATTTCCGATGAAGGTACCGGATCCCGCACCGGGATTCCGGTATTCATCACTGCCGAAGGGGTTTCCCGCACGATTGCGTCCACCCCGACCGCCTCCGGTAAAACCATCTCCTCCATCCGCGCCGCTTCCGCTCCAGTCGCAGAAATTCCCGCCACCGCCGCCGCCGCCCGGACCGCCGTGTTTTGCATTCGCATCAACCGAAACCTGCGTGTTGTTCCCGGTCCGTACCGGACCTTTCGAAAGGATGACCACCGGGAGAAAACCTTGATTTCCCGGTGTGGCCGGGTCGCAATCCGCCGTCGAAATGTCGTAGCTGTCGCCGAGCAGCGCGAGACTGTCGATGATGATTGCCCCGCGCGGAGACCGCAGCGCCCACACTCCCCCGCTCCCGATCGTGCCGCCGGCATTCGTGACTATCGCCGGTTGGGGACGCACGATGTAGAACGTGACCGAGTTTTGTGTCACGCCGTTGTATCGCACCTGCAGCGGAATGATGAATTCGGGCGCGATGCCCTGCCAGCTGTCGCTGTTGGGCTGCTGATCAGGATGCACGAAGATCTGCGTCGAAATCATACGACCATTCCAGGACACCACGAGCGGACCGATGCCGATTTTTGTGGTGTCCGCCGCGTTGACGCATTCAACACGGACCGCATCACCGGGATTGTTCATATAGAAACCATCCGGACCGTAATTTCCGATTTGGTCGTGCGGCCCCAGGATTTCAACATACGTGTTCATCCCCGGAGTCCCGAGGTCCGGGATCATGTAGGAAATGGCCTGGGCACGAACATCCATCGAAGGAATGAGCAATGCCGCCAGCAGTATCCACTCCGCGATTCGTCGGGCTTGTTTCATCCGGCACCCCTCATCGGTCAGTCTGGAAAAATGAAGAATCAGCTAAGTGTAGAAAATCCGATGCACAGATTCAATATGAAAATGCGGGGCTGCCCGAAGATGAGCGCCATCCGGAAATGGAAAGACCGCCGGTCAGGGCGGTCTTTCATTCGTCATGTCCATATGGATCAGATGTCCGAATCCTCGTCGAGGAGAATGCGCATCACCTGTTGGGCGGCCCGGGAGATGATCGTTCCGGGTCCGAATACGGCGACGGCGCCATGCTGATAGAGGAAATCATAATCCTGAACGGGAATGACACCCCCGACCACCACGAGAATATCGTCGCGGCCGATCTTCCGCAGTTCCTTGACCAGTGACGGAACCAACGTCTTGTGCCCTGCCGCGAGACTGCTGACACCGATCACATGCACGTCGTTTTCCGCAGCCTGCCGTGCGGCTTCCTGCGGGGTCTGGAACAACGGCCCGATATCGACATCGAAGCCAAGATCGGCAAAAGCGGTGGAGATGACCTTGGCACCGCGATCGTGGCCATCCTGTCCGAGCTTGGCGATCATGATGCGAGGACGGCGTCCTTCCTGCTGTGCGAAGCGGTCGGTCATATTCTTCGCCGCGATGAAATCACTGTCCTCGCCTGCTTCGCTGCTGTAGACGCCGGAGATGGAACGGATCACCGCCTGATGCCGGCCGAACACTTCTTCCATCGCCGCGGACATCTCGCCCAGCGTGGCGCGTTTCCGCGCGGCATCGACACAGGCTTCGAGCAGGTTTGCATCACCGCGTGCCGCGACGGTGATGGCCCCGAGCGCATCGCGCACCGCGGATTCATCGCGTTCCGCACGCAGATCCGCCAGTCGTTTCATCTGCGCCGCGAGCACCGCGCTGTTATCAACCTCGAGAATGTCGATCGGATCCTCTTTTTCCAGCCGAAGCTTGTTGACACCCACGATGGTGTCCTTCCCCGAATCGATCCGCGCCTGCTTGCGCGCCGCGGCTTCCTCGATGCGCATTTTCGGCAGTCCCGTCTCGATCGCCTTGGTCATGCCGCCGAGCTCTTCCACTTCCTGAATCAGTTCCCACCCGCGATGGGCCAGTTGATGGGTAAGCGTTTCGACGTAGAACGAACCACCCCAGGGATCGATCGCACGACAGATGTTGCTTTCGTCCTGAATCAGCAGCTGCGTGTTGCGTGCGATGCGCGCGGAAAAATCCGTCGGCAGCGCGATGGCTTCGTCCAGGGCATTCGTGTGCAAGGATTGCGTGTGGCCCTGCGCCGACGCCATCGCCTCGATGCAGGTCCGTGCGACATTGTTGAACGGATCCTGTTCGGTCAGACTCCACCCCGATGTCTGGCTGTGGGTGCGCAGGGACATCGACTTCGGATTTTTTGGATCAAACTGCCGGATCATCTTCGCCCAGAGCATGCGCGCGGCGCGCATTTTGGCGATCTCCATGAAGAAATTCATTCCGATCGCCCAGAAGAACGAGAGGCGCGGCGCGAAGGCATCGATATCGAGTCCGGCCGCGATCCCGGCACGGACGTATTCGAGTCCGTCGGCAAGCGTGTAGGCCATTTCGATGTCGGCCGTGGCGCCCGCTTCCTGCATGTGATATCCGGAAATCGAGATCGAATTGAATTTCGGCATGTTTCGCGCCGTGAATGCGATGATGTCGGAAACGATCCGCATCGACGGTGCCGGTGGATAGATGTAGGTATTGCGGACCATGAACTCCTTGAGAATGTCGTTCTGGATGGTCCCGCTGAGTTGTTCCATCGCCACCCCCTGCTCCTCGGCCGCGACGATATAGAGCGCCATGATCGGAAGCACGGCGCCATTCATGGTCATCGATACCGACATCTTGTCGAGCGGGATGCGGTCAAAAAGGATTCGCATGTCCAGAATAGAATCAATCGCCACGCCGGCTTTCCCCACATCGCCGACTACTCTGGGATTGTCCGAATCATAGCCACGATGGGTGGCGAGATCGAACGCGATGCTCAAACCCTTTTGTCCCGCCGCGAGATTGCGGCGATAAAAGGCGTTCGACTCCTCGGCGGTGGAAAATCCCGCGTACTGTCGCACGGTCCAGGGTCGCGTGACATACATGCTGCTGTATGGTCCGCGCAGGAACGGTGGCATGCCGGCGACGAAATCAAGATGTTCGAGACCGGCAAGATCCTCCCGCGTGTAGAGAGGACGAACGGGAATCTGTTCGGGAGTCTGCCAGATCAGCGCGTCGGGGTCTTTTCCCCGCGACTCCGCGAGCGCGATCTTCTTCCACTCTTCCATCGTCGATGCCGGCCATCCAGGCGTATTCCAGGTCCCCTGCGTAAAATCCGGTTTCATGCTTTCACCTCGCTGGTTTCCGTGATGATGCCGAGACGTCGCAGCACATCCGCGAGTGTCGCGCCCACATCTGATTTCACATGGATGAACAAATCGACTCCCGCCTGCGTGAGGATGTCGACGCTTTCCTTCGGATACCCGGCGACGACCACGATCGCGTGACAACCTGCCGCGCGCAGTGCTTCGAGCATGCCCGGGACCATCACCGGATAGCTCTCATCATCGCTACAGGCAACGATCACGTCGGCATTTGCCGCGATCGCCGCTGCCGCCGCTGCATCGGGTGTGTCGAATCCGTCATTGTCGATGATCTCCATTCCCGCGGTCCCGAAGAAACCGGAGGAGAACGTCGCGCGCGCGCGACGCCAGAATCCCGGTCCGAATGTCGCGAGAAACACACGCGGTCGATGCGCGGCGGCACTCACCGCATCGCGAAGTCGCTCGAAATCCTCCGCCGCGCGAAAGGGTGTGAGGGGTCGCACGATCGGAACATCGGCGCCACCGTTGTGGAGCACGTCGTTGACTTCGGCAAGGGTGAGTCCCTCCTGAAGCACGGCTGCCATCGCGGCGACGAGATTGCCGGTGCCGCTCTCGAACACCGAGCGGAGCGACTGGGAAAGCACGGCGGCGTCACAGGTCCGTGTCGCGAGATGCGTCCGACGCGACTCCTCCACCCGCTCCCTGACCGCCGCTGCATCGGGAATTCCGTTATTCAGCGGTTTTTCTCCGAGATTCGGATACTGGTTGCTTCCCACGATGACATCGCGGCGACGGGAAATGTTCGCCCGTTTCTCGGCGGCCGTACGCGCGATGCTGTCCTGAATGAATCCGCTCGATGCCGCGGCGACATATCCACCCCGCGCTTCGATTTCCTGGAACGTTTCCCAGGCGTGTGCGACGAGGGCGTGTGTCAGCGATTCGACATAGTAGGATCCGGCCGCGGGGTCCGTGACGTGTCCGAGCCGGGATTCCTCGCGGAGAATGACCTGCAGATTGCGTGCGATGCGTTTTGAAAAATCGCCTGGCGTGGATGCGATCTCGTCGAAGGGCGCGGTGTACATCGAATCGGTTCCGCCGATCACCGCGGCCATGGCTTCGATGGTCGATCGCAGCATGTTGACGTAGGGATCGTACTTCGTCTGATGCCAGAGGGAAGTGCGCGTATACATGCGCATTTTCCGTGCATCTCCGTCCTTCACGCCGAACGCCGTGGTCACGCGCGACCAAAGCATGCGTGCCGCACGCAGTTTCGCGATTTCCATGAAAAAGCTCATGCCGACCGGAATATCGAAGCGCATGCGACGCGCGACCGCGTCGGCGGATAATCCCATATCCGTCAACCGGTTCAGATATTCCACGCCGGAGGCCAGCATGCAGGCAAGTTCCAGTGTCGCGCTGGCACCTGCGTCATGATAACAATCGCCGCACACCGAAATCACGGTGGTCGGCATTGCCCGCTGATCGACGTAACTCACTGCGTCATGCATGAGCCGGAAGGTCGTCGAAAGCGAGTACGGCAGGGTGCCCGTGCTGATCAGATGGGCCAGGGGATTGAACGCAACATGTGACAGACTGCGCTCCGCCACCACGGCCATGGCGAGGAAAACCGGCGACGACAAGCCTGCCTGGATGTCCATGGCAATGCCGGGTTGAATGCGTTCGGATATTCGTTGAAAATCCGGATAGTGCTGCACGGCGGTCCCACCCACGCCGACCGTTTTCGCGGAAGCATCACCGCTACCGCGGGCGAGCATCGCCGCATGATCCATGCGAAGCACCGCACCATCCTGACCCTGCCGGCGCGCGGACACGATTTCCTCGGCCGCGGCCTCCGGCAGGATCGCACTTGTCGTCTGGGCGATGACCCAGGGATGTGCTGCATTGCCGAGTGCACGTGTTCCGCGCACGTACGGCTCGAATCCCGGGAGCGTGTCGATCTGCGGCAGCCCCTCGATATCGTCGCGGAAGTTCATTGGCTCGACGGGGAAACCTTCATAAGGGTTCCATATCAGCTTTTCAAAATCGGCGCCTTTCAGATCGGCGGAAACCCGTTCTTTCCATTGTGCTTTTGTCGGTGGAGAAAACTCTGAAAAGAGCAGGTCTTCTCCTCCTGGCGTTCCAGTGTCATTCATGCGATTCGTCTCTGCATCGTTGAGAAATCGAGGAACGGTATATTCCGCTCCCGCGAAAGAGATGTGACAAAATTATCGATTTCCGGGCAGAAAAAAAACGTGATTGTCCTGAATTACGCGAGGTGCACCTTGGTCACGCGAAGATCGGGGCGTCCGAGAAAAATCTGACCGAGTTCCTGGAATTTTTGCGGGACGTCGGAGACGAAGAATTCATAGCGGGGCTGGTCGGTCGAGGGGTTGAGCATGTCCTGTTCCCGGAGGAGGTGTTCGACCTGCCGCGCCGCGGCTTCCCCCGAGTCGATGAGCGTTACGTCCGCCCCGACCGCATGCTGGATAACGTCTCGCAGGATGGGATAATGCGTGCATCCGAGAATGAGGGTGTCGATGTTCCGATCGCGAAGATCAAGGAGGTATTCATCAGCCACCATCTGCGCGACGGGATGGGTGTTCCACCCTTCCTCCGCAAGGGGAACGAAGAGAGGACACGCGCGCGCGGTCACATGAACGGATCCGTCCTGGCGGTGCAGCGCGTTGCGGTAACTTTCGCTGGCGATGGTCGCAAGCGTTCCGATCACACCGATATTCCCGTGGGATGTGGCATGAATGGCGGCGTCCACTCCCGGATCGATCATGCCGACGATGGGGATGTCGAAGTGGGCCCGGAGATCGTCAATGGCAATGGCGGAGACCGTGTTGCATGCCGCGACAATCAGCTTTACTCCCTGTGTCATCAGAAACGCCGTATCCTCGAACGCATATTCGCGGACAACCTCGGCTGATTTCGAGCCGTAGGGCACGCGGGCCGTGTCTCCGAAATACGTGATGTTCTCGTTCGGAAGATGGCGCATCAAGGCGTGCACGACGGTCAATCCGCCGATGCCGGAATCAAACACGCCGATGCTTTTCATTTTTGCCGCGATGTTCGAACTCGGGGACATCGATTACTCTGCCAGTGCCTGGATTTTTTCAAGAAGACGGAGACGGAGCTGTTCGCGACGCGTGGAATCCGTGAATGCGCCGCCACTCTCGTCAACGACATAAAAGGAATCAACGACGCCGTCGACGCGCGTCGCAATTTTGGCAAATGCGACATTCAATCCAAACAAGGACAGTTCCGCGGAAAGCACATACAACAAACCGAACGTATCGGGTGCGTACACGTCGACGATGGTCTGTTCCGCACCGGAAGCGGTATGATGCGGATGATATACGACATCGGTTGGAATGTGCGTTGTCGGGAGCTTTCTCAGCTTCCGAATCCATTTCCGTCGATAGCGGTCGAAGATGGCACCGGCCTCGAGTTCGCCCGCGCAGACCGCACGTATCATGTTTCGAAGCAAGGAACACTGTTCCTCCCGGAGATGGCCGTCGGTGATGATATCCACGACGCGAAAGGTGTCGATCACGACATCGTGCCGTGTCTCGATGGAAGCATCGACGATGCTACAATCGGCCCCGAACAGTGCGGCGGCGAATTGCGAAAGAAGTAGCGGGCGGTCAAGACAGAAAATGGTGACTTCACTGAATGCCCGATGATGCCGCATGTCCATGCGAACCAATTCTCCATCGATCACATCCTGGACAGCCGCGCTGAAATCGCGTCCGTCCGTCGTGAACAACGTGTCGCTGCTGTCCGCCCTTTCCCGGATGGATACGGAAGCACCATCCGTCGTGGACTCGGTCGAGAGCATGCGCGTGGCAACCTCGTGGAGTTCCCTGAGAAGTTCCCGCTTCCAATCGGTCAAGACACCGGGATTCAACGCGGCCATGTCGGCGAGTGTGAGCAGATAGAGCAGATCGAGCCGCTGTACCGACTGCACGACCGCGAGAAACGGCTGCAGGGATGTAATCTCCCGGAAATTGCGTCGGAAGGCGAGTTGCTCCATTCTCAAGTGCTCGCGGACAAGAAAGGAAACCGTGTCGATGATGTCGTGCCGTCCATAACGCCGAAGGATCGTCGGAACAAGATCAGCGCCAATCTGTTCGTGATGCGCAAGATCGATGGGCTTGGCGATGTCGTGCAGAAGTATTGCGTAATACAACACGGATTTATCTGGTATTTGATCCAGTAGTCGCGCGATTGCCGCATCGTCCCGCAGCCGGGTTTCCGTGGCATGGATGGCGCGGAGTGTATGTTCGTCGGCGGTAAAGAAATGGTAGACGTTATGCTGGAAAAAATGCTCGAGTGCCGCGAACTCCGGAAGAACGGCCGAGAGTACTCCATGTTCGTGCATGAACATCAAGGTCGCTGCGATGGAGGTGCCGGTGCGCAGGAGGTCGTCGAAACGACGCATGGTTTCCGCGCGGAAGGTTTTCCCTCGAAACGCATCCATGGCACGGATCAGGGCAGCGGATGGCTGTCGTTGCCCTGTCGCCATGGCAAGAAACACCTCCATGACATCCTGTTCATCGAGCGGCAATGCATGATCCGTTTCAGGTTCATGCGGGCGATTCCCGTGAGAAGAGGATGACTGTCGCGCATCGTGAAATGCGAGTTGAACGGAGACGTGAACGGCCCTGGCGTGGGCGTAGTACGCACGCATGAAGCGCTCGACGGTTTTTTTCTCATCATGCGAACGCATGCCCAGCGATGTCGCCACGCTGCGTTGCAACTCGAAGTCCAACGAGTCGTGGAGATGTCCGCTGTGGCGATGCATCTCGGCACGCACGGACAGGAAAAACCCATAGGCATCGATCAATGCGTGTCTCCGTGCCTGGCTTAGATCCATCGTGGAAAGAATTTCCCGAATGTCAGGCAGGGGTTCGGTTCCCAACGGCCTGGAGGCGATCACGTCGAGCAAACCGATATAGTAGATTCCATGGATATCGCGCAGCGTTCCCGCACTGTTCTTGATATTCGGTTCAAGCAGGGATACCGCCGATCCATACTGCCGATGTCTCTCCCGCGTGAGCAATTCCAATCCTGCGAGAATGTGTTCTCTCCGTTTCTTCACCGTCACCTTCATTCCCTCTCGGAATGCGCGATACGTGACGGTATGACCCGCGATGTACCGTGCATCCATCTGGGCGACCCATGAACGGATGTCCGTATCGATCATCGCGGATACATCGTCGAGCGAGCGTACCCCCACGCTCACATGCTCGATGCCACTGCTCAGCGCGGCGGTGATCCGCGCATCGAATGATTCCTGGTCGTCTGATACGTTCTTCCCGGTATGATTTTCATGATCGTCATCCGGACTTCCCTGAAGAACAAGCAAATCCAGATCAGAAAAATCTGTCTGTCCGGCACGCGCCACACTTCCGGTCACGCAGAGACAGTATCCGCGTGCCGTCCAACGATCCTCCCACATTTCTTTCGCTTGTCGAACGCGATCACTCATGATGGTGTCCTCCCCGCTCCGAATGCACCGTATTGTATTATGAACATCTTTTTCTAAAAATAAGAACAATGATTGTTATTGGAACGGTGGATAAGTGGATAACGGAAGGAACTCGCGGCGCAGGTGTTGATTTTCAAACAGATAGTATCGAGCTCATTCATCCATCACTTCAAGTTGACGGTGCGTGGAAAATTGGTGGACGAGAGGATGTGTTCGAAGTGTGCACGGTCACCTTCAACGAAAAAGGGCGGTCATGCACATTGTGCCGACCGCCCTGACCGTTTGTACACGGGTCTTATCCACACTCGTGGATGGGAGCCATTCCCGCTACCGGGAAATGTAGGAAAGCTGTTTCCGCAACTGTTCGATGCGATCGCGCAGCGACCGGTCGCTTTCCATGGCCGACTCGATGGTTTTGCATGCATGGATGATGGTACTGTGATCTCGTCCACCAAAATGAAGTCCGATGGTTTTCAAGGATGCGCGCGTGAGATCCTTGGCGAGGTACATGGCGATCTGCCGGGGAAAGACCACTTCCTGCTTTCGTGATTTCGCCCGGAGTGCGTTCTCCGGAAGCTTGAAATAATCCGCGACGATCTTCTGAATTTGTTCGACCGTGATGTCTTTTTTCTCGGAAGAAATGACATGCCGGAGCACCCGCTCCGCCAGCGTGACATCGAGAGGTTGCTGCTCGAGAGTATGGCGCGCGATGAGCCCGATGTAACAGCCTTCGAGTTCGCGGATATTTGATTTGACATTCGAGGCGATGAATTCAATCACGTCCTGCGGCAGGTCGATATGGTCACTTTCCGCTTTCTTTCGGAGGATGGCGATGCGTGTCTCGAGATCCGGGGGTTGCACGTCGACGGTGAGTCCGCATTGGAAGCGTGAAATCAGTCGCTCGTCAAGTCCGACCAGATCCTTCGGTGCCCGATCGGACGAAAGAATGATCTGTTTCTTGAGCTGATGCAGGGTGTTGAAGGTGTGGAAGAATGTGTCCTGGGTTCGTTCCTTGCCGGAGAAAAACTGGATGTCGTCGACGATCAACACATCCATGTTTCGATAGAAATTCGAGAATTCGATGGTGTTGTTCCGCTCGATTGCCTCGACGAAGTCGATGGTGAATTTCTCGCTGCTCACGTAATACACACGCTTGCCGGGATTGTTCATCGACACATGGTTGCCGATGGCTTGAATCAGATGGGTTTTCCCCAGACCAACACCACCGTAGAGCACCAGGGGATTGAAAGCCGTCTCTCCCGCATTGTTCGCCACATTCAACGCGGCGGCGCGGGCGAACTGATTGCCGTCACCGCGGATGAAGCTGTCGAAGGTGAATTTGGGATTGATATTGGTCACGAAGGGTTCACGCACGTACACCGGTGTCGTGGTACCCGCGCCTTGCGACGTGGCGGCTGCAGGGGTAGAACCAGACGGATAGGGGTTTCTCTCCACCGCGAACGGAAGCTGTTCCTGCTTCGGCAGCTTGACGGCGTATTGCAGCGCCGCATTCTCTCCGAGGATTTCCCTGAGGGCCTGCTGGATCATCGAGAAATAGTGTTCCTCGATCCACTCATAGAAGTACGAACTCGGCACCTCCACGGTCAGAAGCGCATCGTCGAGCGAGGCGGGGAGGATGGGTTCGAACCATGTGCTGAACGTCAGCGGTTTGATCTGAGGACGAATCAGTTCGAGGCATTCCTTCCAGACGGACGACGCGCTCTTCCCGGTTTCAACATTCATTGCGTTTGAGTTATTCACAAGATTTCGGAATTCATGGTGTGTGGCCTCGCGGGGCGGATCACCCGCGTTCAGCGCGAGCGTCGCCCGAGGATTCGGACGAGATCGTCGATAAATCCTTTAAATGGAATAGGTTGGAAGAATTGCGCCGCTCCGTTTCGTTCGAGAGCTGTGCGGAACGCCCTTGACTTCGTGTGACTCACCATCAGGCAAGGCTGGTTGACGCAGGTTATCCACAACTTATTCACAACAACGCGCGCCGTGTGGACGAAGTGAAGTATAGAGAGCGAAAACGTGATTTTCAACCGCGAAAAAGTGCGGTGATCACTTGACTTTTTCAAAGTGTACGTCCCGCAATGACTTATGACGAAAAAATTTTTCCAATCTTTTTTCTCAAACGTTTTCCCCGCCACACGCATGGCCGCGGCAGGCCGAAGCGGAGATGTGGACTTCGGCATGACTTGCTTTTCTAACGTCCCGGCCGTAGTATTCAAGGCAATATTGTCCACGGAATTTTGCGACACCATGAGACACGGATTCATTTTTTTTCTTCTCGTCACTCTGCTTCCGGGCTTGGTTCTTGCCCAGTTCCGGGGCGAGGAACCCGGTCCCCCATCGGTGCGTGATGGCGTGTATCGCAACACGGAATCCAATGCGATATTGGGATTCTTTCATCCGGAGAATCTGGAGATGCGTCACAGCGTCTCGGTCAGCTACGGAAGCGTCGGTGATCAGGGTGTCGGTATCTCGATGTACACGAACAGCCTCCGCTACCGGATTTCGGAGCCGCTGAGTGTGCGGGCCGATGTCGCGATGATGTTTTCCCCCTTCGGGAGCATGTCCTCGCGTTTTCAGCAGGATCTGTCGGGCATCTTTCTTCGCCGCGCGAGCATTGACTACCGGCCCGGCAAGAACATGCACATCAGTCTGCAGTACCGGAATGATCCATACGCCGTCTACGGTCCGTATTCCGGCAGCCGCGGTAGCATTGGAGGGTACGGAGTCGGCGGATTCGGGTTTGGTGGCGGGATGTTTTTCGATGACTGGGACGACGAGGATCGTCCCTGAGTTCAGCCTCTTTCGTGTACATGCCATCATGAGCGCGTACATTGGTCTGCCAGGAAATGCCGGGTTCAGCACTCGGCATTTTTTCGTATATTGGTGGCATGACCCGGGCGAAACAGCACAAGCAGCTCAATCCGAAACACCTCGTTCTGAATATCGTGATAGCCGTCCTGGCTGTCGTGGTTTTCTTCCTTCTGTACTCGTTTATCACCAACACCTTCATCGACCGACCCGTGGACTGGACGGCTGAATCGTCGGAGGATGGGGAGTCCTCGGCGGAAATCATCCAGCTCGACGTGCTCAACGGCTGCGGCGCCTCCGGCGTGGCACAACGGTTCACCGATTTTCTCCGGAAGCGGAATTTCGACGTGGTGCAGTCCGCGAATTACAAGACATTCGATGTCGAGGAGTCTCTGGTCATCGACCGAACCGGAGATCTCGAGACAGCACGCAAGGTTGCGTATGCGCTGGGTATCGAGGAACGAAACATCGTCCAGCAGATCAACCCCGATTATTATCTCAACGTGTCCGTGGTCATCGGCAGGGATTACGACACACTCAAACCATCCGAATGATGCGGTCACGAATTCGGGTGGCTCACAGAACCATTGGTAACAGACTGGAACCGATTTGGAAGCGAAGGAACTGGCGCGGCTGACCGCGGAACTGGCTCTCTCGAAGAAGGCCAAGGATGTACTCATTCTCGATCTCACCGGGTTGTCGGATGTGACGAACTATTTCGTTCTCTGCACCGGAGAATCCGACACCCAGGTGAAGGCGATCAGTGACGCCATCGACGAGGGCACGAAGGAACAGGATGCACGCGTCTGGCGTCGCGAAGGATTGACCAATTTGCAATGGGTGCTGCTCGATTATGTCGATGTGGTGGTGCATATCTTCCAGCCGCGTGTCCGTGACTATTACGACATCGAGCGGTTGTGGGGTGATGCCCCGCGCACGGTTGTCGAGGACTGATCCGCGAACACCCACCGCCCCACTCATCACGAAAATTCCGCGGGACCCATGAAGGACTATCTGAAAGAACAGATCGCACGGGCGTTGTCGACACTCGACCTCGATCCGGTGGATGCGGACATTCAGTTCGAGAAACCAAAAATCGCCGAGCACGGCGATCTTTCGACGAATATCGCCATGGTGCTGGCGCGTCCCGCGAGAAAAAATCCCCGCCAGATCGCGGAACAGCTCGTTGCGGCACTGCGGCTGGATTCCTCCAGAATCGCGGCGGTGGAAATCGCGGGTCCGGGATTCATCAATTTCCGTTTTGCCGAGGCGCATCTGAGCGACGCGCTGTCAACCATTCTTCGCGACGGCAACGCGTACGGGCGGAGCGACGAGCACGCCGGCAAAACCGTTAACGTCGAATGGGTGAGCGCGAATCCCACGGGACCGCTGCACGCCGGACACGGACGGCAAGTCTGCATCGGCGCCACGATCTGCGCTCTGTTGGAGTGGACCGGATGGACGGTCACGCGCGAATACTACTTCAACAATGCCGGAAACCAGATGAACAATCTGGCAATCAGCATTCGGGAACGGTATCTCGGATTGTTGGGGGACGCGATTTCAGAGGAAAACATCCTCTACGCGGGTGAGTACATCCGCGATATCGCGCAGGCGGTGATCGACGAGCACGGTGCGTCAAAGCGCGACGCCCCGCTCGACTTCTTTCGCAAGCAGGGCGAGGAGCGTTGTTTCGCGATGATTCGTCACACGCTCGACCGGCTCGGCGTGTTTCACGATGTGTTCTACAACGAGGATTCGCTGTACTCCGAAGGGAAAATCGACGAGGTGCTCGCGGCGCTGCGTCATGAAGGTGTCGTGTACGACAAGGATGATGCCGTGTGGTTGAAGACGACCGCCTTCGGTGCGGACAAGGATCGCGTCATCATCAAGAGCAGTGGAGAGCCGACCTACCGCTTACCCGATATCGCCTACCATCGCGAGAAAATCCGTCGTGGCTACGACCGCATCATCGATATTTTCGGCGCCGACCATATCGCAACCATCCCCGACGTGCTGGCCGCGGTGAAGACCATGGATCTTCGCACCGACCACATCGATGTGATCATTCATCAGATGGTGAGTTTCGTGCACGACGGCGAAGCGGTCAAAATGAGCAAGCGGTCAGGGAATGTCTATTCCCTCGACGATCTCATCGATGACGTGGGCGTGGATGCGGTCCGTCTGTTTTTCATCATGCGCGGGGCGAACTCGCATCTCGAATTCGACATCAAGCTGGCGCAGGAGCAAAGCGAAAACAACCCGGTGTATTATCTGCAGTATGCGCATGCGCGGATCGCCAGCATCCTCCGTTTTGCCGCGAGCGAGGGAATGGACACCTTCGAGGACGTGAACCTCGCGCTGCTCACCCACGACTCGGAAATCGCGTTGATCAAGGAACTGATGCGCTTTCCGGAATGGATCGCCATCTCGGCGCGGACCTGCGAGACACAGCATCTCTGCACCTACCTCCACAACTGCGCCACGGCCTTTCACAAATTCTATCACGACTGCCGCGTCGTCACCGATGACCGTGCGCTCAGCACGGCCAGACTGGCGCTGTGCCGCGCGACCATGCAGGTCCTGCGCAACGGCTTCTCCATCATCGGGATCGACGCGCCGGAAAAGATGTAGCATCCCGCGCGGTCAGAAGCAGTAGAAAATTCCAAGGGAATAGACGTTTCCGTTCAGGTTGATATTCGAACGGAACGGGGTGGTGGCAAGGTGGTATCGCACGCCGTTCGCAACGACGGCGTCGGTGGGAAACTGGTTTTCCACACTCATCTGGGGATCGCGGAACAGGAGCTCGAAACGCATTCCCAAGGCGTCAAATATCAGATATTCAGCTCCGAGAATCACCTGCATTCCCAACGCCGGCGTCGAGGACACGGATTGCGACTCGATGGCGGCGATCGCGTACCGGCGCTGACCCGTAGAGACGCCAATCCCCCCGCCCACGTACATTTCAAACCGCGCACTGGAAAACGGAAGTGCAAACAGCGCGCTTCCCTCCAGCAGCAGCACGCGCAACCCGTTCGTGATGGGAGTTCCCACCGGATCGCTGGACACCTTGTCATGCGAGACATATTCCCCGCGGAGATCGACACGAACCGTCCGCCAGATGCGGGAGCGCCAGGAAACCGCGGCACTGAATGCCGAACCGAGTGCCTCGCTTTGATTTCGCAGCACGGGATCCGGTGCGTTTGGCGCGGGGAAGATGCGCGCGTCATCATTCAGATTCGCGTGCAGCGTGATACTGTGCTCGCCGCGCTGCGCCGAGACGGTGGTCCAGAGCATCAGCAAAAGCAGACACCCCCGAAGGAGCGCTGCGGGGAACGACATCCTTCGGGGGTGTGACATACGGGTCCTTTCCGGAATCAGAAAATCGGCGGTTTCCTTACGCGGTGACTTTTGGTGATCGCGCCGGGGTCTTAACGGAAGAATCGGTCACGATTGTCGACAATATCGATATCCTTCCGCTTCTGCTCGATCCAGGTCTGGATGAATTCATTCTGCGTGCTCGAGAGAAGCTGCTGACGGATCTCGTCCTTTTTTACCTTGAAGGCCGTCTCGTCGAACTTCGCCTTGCTGTCGAGGCGCATGACATAGATGCCGCGCTGTCCGCGGAACGGCGCGCTGGAGGCACCCTGTTTGAGGCCGAGGAGTTTGCCGATGAAGGCCTGGTCGGCACCGACATTGGGAACACCATTCTGAATCTTGAACGGTGGGGTGGTGGTGAGGGTCAGCTGGGGATTCGCGGCCACGATCTGTTCGAGGCTTTTTCCGGAGGCCATGCTCTTGGCCTTCTTGAGCGTGTTTGCCAGCTGACGCTCGTACACGACCTGCGGTTTGATCTGCTCCTTCACTTCATCGAGAGAGCGGTAGCCGGCGGGACGCTCATCGGAGACGATGGCCACGACATACCCGCCCGCCGAACGATGGACCTCGCTGATTTCACCGACACCGTTTTCAAACGCGAATTTGAGCAGCGCCGGATTCGTTCCGATGTTGGGGATATAGGAACCGGTCTGCTGCGCGAACTCCGGTGTTTCCTGCACCGCAAGCTCCTGCGTCTCGGCCTCGGCTTCGAAACTGGTTTCGGACGCGAGATACGCGAAGTCGCGGGCACGTTCGAAAATCTGATCCTTCGTGCTCGATCCTGCCTTGATTTCCAACCGCACCTCGGCGAGCTTCATCTCGCTGGAGGAACGATCATGCACCTTGATGACGTGCCAGCCGAACTGTGTTTTGACCGGCCCCTTGATTTCTCCGGGACGCGATCCGAACACGACATCCTCGAACTCCTTGACCATGCGACCCTTGCCGAACCACGAGAGATCTCCTCCACGTTCGGCGGCACCGGGTTCCTCGGAATACTGCGCCGCGAGTTTCGCGAAATCGGCACCCGCTTTCGCCTGTCCGAGCACGTCCTCCGCTTTATTCTTCTGCGCTGCTTCATCCTGGCCCCCATCGGTGCGGAAAAGGATGTGCGACGCGTGATACATCACGTTGTCGCTGCTGCGTGCGTCCATGACCCGGAACAGGGAGAGGCCCGATTCGTTGGGGATCGGTCCGACAACAGAGCCGACCGGCTGGGAAAAGACCTGCGTGGCCACTTCCGGCGCAACCTGGTCGCGGGTGAACCAACGCGTGGAATCGTAGGTCGTCTCGGAGTTGTCGGCGACAAGCTGCACGAAGTCGGTGCCACTCGCGGCAAGATCGCGAATCGTATTCAATTCATTGACGATCGCGGCCGTGTCGCTTTTCGACGGAATCTCGGAGAAGAGCACATACTTCAGCTTGCGCATCTCCTCGGTCTTGAAACGCTCTTTGTTTTTTTCGTAGTACTTCTCGTATTCCTCCGCTGTCGGCGCGGCGGTGTCGCTCGCGGCGAACACGCGCGGATCGAAGAACACGTAGCTGCTGACGAAGTCGATATTCTGTTCGATGAACTTCGCTTGAATCGCACCGTCGGGCACGACAACCGCCGCGGTGAGAATGTTGGTCAGCTTCGAGCGAAGCAGGTCCTGCTTCAGCTGGGATTCGATGGCGACAAGTGCCTCCTGGTTTTCCGGACCCGGATTGCGCAGGAACTGCTCGTAGACATCGCGATTGAACTTCCCGGTGGAGTCCATGAAATGCTGCGTGAGAAGCTGGGGAGGATTGGCGCTCCATACCCAGTCGGTGATCTCCTCATCGGAGACGGAGATCCCAAACTCCTCGATGGCCTGCTCGACAATCGTCTGCGTCACCATATCATTCCAGACCTGCTCACGGATCTGCATGTAATCGTTTTCCGTAAGCTCGCGGCCACCTTCCTGCTCCTGTTTCTGCTGGGTCGCACGATCGACGATCTCTTGAAACTCCTGGTAGGTGATGGATTTCCCACCAACGTTCCCGATTTCGTTCATCGAGCCCTGCATGATCGACCCGAGGTCAAGGTCGCTGAAGACCCAGAACCCGATGAAGATGACCACGAAAGCCATGATGAAAACGTGCGCATTGTCGCGCATTTTGGTCATCATACCCATGTCAAACTACTCCACGAATGAAGAACAGTGATACAAACTAACAAATATAGAGGAGTCGGCTATATAAAGCAACGCATGAAGCGGCGCCCTGTTGGAATAATCCGAACGGGTGCTTCCGCCTCGCGGTCCGTCCGCGACGTGTGATCCGTCACGAAAACGAACACCCCGCGGTATAAGCAGCCGCGGGGTGCGAGAAATCGGAATCGGATGCGATTAGAACCGATAGGTCAATCCGACGAGCAGACGGGTGATGTCGACCTCGCGTTCCACGAGAAACGCACTTTCCGGCACGTCTCCATCCGGATCGGTGTAGTTGTAGCTGTACCCCTCGTAATTCGACAGGGTATACGCCGCGTTGAGCGCGAAATTATTCTTGAATTCGTAGCCGACGCCGACGGAGATGGTTTTCACGTCGAATTCGGATGTGCCCTCATCCTCGTCATACGGCGAGAAGCGGTAGCCGAAGCCGCCGCGGAGGAAGAGCCCCGTTTTCGGAACATTGACCTCGGCGCCGATGCGGAAGTTGTTCGTCTGACGGAACTGCCTGCGAATGTCGCGGTTCAGATCCGTGGTGCTGAAATTATTCGATTCCTCGAATTCCAGATCCGAATAGTCGACGAGCTCGAGGTCGCCGCTGATGGTGGCGAAATCGACTGGTGACCAGGAGGCGCCGAAGCTGTAGATCGGAGCGGTGGAGATTTCGTAATTGTTGTTGTCGACATTCAACTCGTACTGAAGACTCGCGTCGGCGAAGCGGCTCGATCCGGTTTTCGAGTAATCCTCGCTGACCGAAATCACGTTGGCGGTCTGGATGGCCACACCGAAACGTGCCTTGTCCTGAAGATTGTAGAGAAAGCCGATCTTGAAGTTGAATCCCGAGAGGTCCTGCTCCCATTCTTCGTACAGCTCCAGACGCTGAAAATCCGTCCGGGCGACGTCGTCGATGCCGACAATCACGTCCTGCCAGACGTTGTTGACATCCTCTTCGATAAAGGTGCGTTCGTACCGGTACTGTCCGGAGAGGACGTTGAGAGAAATGCCGACGAGCGCGTTCGGCGCGACTTCGATGCTGCCACCGAAGCTCCACTGGTTGAGACCGCCCTCCTCGATTTCATCAATGGTCTGCTGCACGCGGTTGGCGACCGGGATCGCGAGCCATCCCGGTTGGCCTTCGTCGAGGTAGGAGAAAAGAAGGGTGTCCTCGAGACCAAGATTCCAGGCAAAATCCAGTGCTTCATCCTCATTGTACAGCGAGGCCTGGATGGAACTCATCGGGTTGAACAGATCCATCTGCATCGTTCCGGCGTAATCGAGCAATCTGTTGTAGCCGGCGGCAACAACGAAGCTTCCACGTGCCACGGGAAAGGGGATGGCGAGGTTGATATTGCTCAATGCGGTGCTGGATTCACTTCCGCTGCCTCCGCCGAACAGTGCGCCAAGATGGGCATCGTTGTTCATCGAGACATTGGACATGCCGATACTGAATTCGCTGGCGCGGAGCTGGCCGAGTCCGGCCGGATTCCAGTACAGCGCCGATGCGTCGTTGGCGAGACCGATGAACGCCCCGCCCATTCCGGCACTGCGGGGACTGACCAGCGTGCCGCTGTGCGACAGACGGAGCGCGTCCTCGGGCACCTGTGCCGCCGCGGGTATCGCCATGATAACAAGGACAAGGAAGACAAGATATATCGTGTGTTTCATGAGATTCTCCAGGTAAACCGCGTCGCCGCGGCGTCCGTGCGCATCGCTGCGCGATTCATCTTCGTGTCTGTTCCGTCTCGCTCGAAATTACCGCGAACGGCTTCGGCCGCCCGAACTCGACGAGCCGGAACTGCTGCGCGACGAACCGCTGCTTCGCGATCCCGAACTTCCGCTGCTGCTGCGCGACGGGGGTGAGTAGCTGGGTGACGACGATCCCGAGCTGCTCCGGCTGCGGGACGGAGGAGAGTAGCTGCGCTCGGTGGATCCGGAATTTCCGCGTGCGGGAGGTGAATAGCTGCGCTGGGTCGAGCCACTGCGCGAGCGCACACCCTCGGTCGAACGGCTGCTTCCGGAACTGCTGCGTGGCGCGGTGCTTTGCGTGCTGCGTGACCGGGTCGGGCTGGTACTCGAGCTCCTCGAGCGTACCGCGTTGTTCTCGCGTGTCTGCGTATTCAAACGATCGTAGGTGCTGCGTGTGCGTGGAGACGTGGAACGAACGCCGGTCGCGCCGTCCACGGTGCGCGTGACACCGGTCGATCGGGTTGCCGAACGCGTGACCCCTCCCGTGCGGGTCCGTGTATCGAGCGTGCGCGTGACCCCTCCCGTGCGAATGCGCGTGCCGTCGGTGCGTACGGTGTAGGAAGAACCACCGCTATAATACGGGTACCCATACCAGCCACCGTACCCGGCGTAATGGTGATGATGACCATACCAGCCCCAGGACGGACCGTACCAGAACGGATCCCAGTACGAGTGATAGTATCCCCAATACGGCGGGGTGTAATACCACGGGTCGTAGTATCCCGACCAGACCGAGCCGAAGCGAAGCGGGTAATAAAAATCAAAGTACACGCCAGACCGGCGATAGCCGTCGTAGTAGTAATTGTTCGTGATCTGATTGCCCGAGCTGTCTTCATAGGTTTCGGAGTACTCGGGGTAGTCATATTCCTCGTAGCGTGGATACTCGTCGCGCATGGCGATCTGCGTGTAGCAGCCAGACGTGCCGAGCATCACTACCATGGAAGCAGCTGCAAGGAAAAATATTCTCATTCGTTTCATGACACACCTCATCGGTACAGTACGTTGCTCTCTACTATGCAACAATTTTCATGCCTTTATCGTGTCCGCGAACCCGGTGAAAAAATCCTCTATTTCACCGGATATTCAAGCTACGGGTGCGAAATCTCAGAAGAAAGGCGAAGTGTGGTGACCTCACCAGGGGACGACCTGTGTACACCGCGGGTGACGATCGCGATGGGATGGTCACGGCGTTCGGCAGAGATCCGGGAGCACACGCGCGGTTCGGGAGCGAGTCAAAGGTAGCGTACGTACTGGATGCGAATCGCGCGGATGACCTTGTCATTCGGAAATTCGGAGGTCAGGAGGTTCTTGAACAGGATATCCGCATTGAAGCCGATGTTCGTCGAAATCCTGAATCCTGTACCCAATGAGCCGTTCCAGAATCCCTTGCTGTTGCGATCGTTGTCGAACGCGAAATTGTATTCGGCGAGCCAGGAGACAATCGGCCCGATCGATTTCTCCATGCCGATGTAAAGATTCGGATCGTAATCCTCGTCGTTTCGTTCGAGCGTGTAGTTTGCCCCTCCATGGAAGCTGATGGTCCCATGGAATTGATAATTCTTGCTGACCGCGACAAAAAATCCCGGACTTTTCATCACATACTGCCGCATCGAGGGAATCCAGCCATCGCGTCCCTGTGAATCGAAACCGGCGACGACGGCGGGGTTGACATTCGATTCTTCCATCACGCGATAGCGTGCGGAGATGCCGGGAAGATTATTCCAGGTAATGCCCCCGCTGCCGATCAGATTCGTGCCGCCGAAGGAAAGGCCGATGTTGAGATTCGGCAGCAGTCCGTAAGTAAACGCGGCGAGAAGTCCGCCATTCGGGTAGAGGTATGTTTCAACCGCGCCCGCCGTGGTGGGGATGATCCCGGCCACGGGCATGTCGACCAGGAATTTCGGATCGATGTTGGCACGGTCACCCGCGGAACGCTGCGCATGCAGTCCCGTCGTCAGCAGGGTGACGAGCGCGAAGCACAGGGCAGCGAGAATGGAGAGTCGTTGCGTACAGATCATTCCGTTAACGATTTCCGGCGATGAACGCCTCGGCATCGAGGACATCGTTTTCGCTCCCAAGGAAGACGGGGGTGCGCTGGTGGATGTCCGACGGCACGATATCGAGAATGCGACGCTGTCCCTCGCTGGCGCGGCCACCCGCCTGCTCGATGATCATCGCCATCGGGTTCGCCTCGTACATCAATCGGAGTTTTCCACTCGGATTCTGGCTGTCGGCCGGATAGCAGAAAATCCCGCCGTACAGAAGGGTACGGTGCACATCGGCGATCATCGATCCGACATATCGTGATTTGTAAGGCCGGCCGCTCGCGTCGTCCGGTGTCTGGAGATAATCGATGTAGCGGCGAAATCCGTCATCCCAGAGCCGGCGACTGCCTTCGTTCGTGCTGTAAAAGCGGCCACGCTTCGGAATCGTCAGGTTCGGATGCGAGAGGAGGAAGGAGCCGATGGTTGGATCGAGTGTGAATCCCTGCACCCCTTCGCCCGTGGTGAAGACCATGATCGTGCTCGACCCATACATGATATATCCCGCGGCGACCTGTTTGAAGCCGGGTTGAACAACATCCTCGACCGTGCCCCGACCCTCTGTCGTCACGCGGCGGAAGATCGAGAAGATGGTGCCGATGGTGACGTTGACGTCGATATTGGAGGAGCCGTCGAGCGGATCGAACAACATGACGTAATGGCCGCAGGGAAATTCCGGAGGAATGGGAATGATGGATTCGTTTTCTTCCGAGGCCATGACACAGAGCTGACCACCACTTTCCATCGCATTGATGATCATCTGGTTGGCGAACACATCGAGTTTCTTGACATCCTCGCCATGCACATTCGTGGCCGCCGCGCGGCCGAGGATGTTGACCAGTCCGGCGCGACGGACTTCGCGCGAGACGATTTTCGCAGCCAGCGCCAGATTGCGCAGCAGCGTCGAGAATTCCCCGCTGGCTTCGGGGTGACTTCGCTCCATTTCGGCGATGTAGCGCTGGATGCTCATGATGTGAACTTCATCGCCGGGTATGTACTGACGGTGGGGCATGGGTGTATTCGTTGAAGAAGAGTTCGTGGAAATTCGTGCGGGAGTACTCAGGCGTGCGCGTTGGGCAGGCGAATGCTGAGGAACACTTCCATTCCCGACTCGAGCCGGCGGAATTCCACCGTGTCCATCATCGCCCGGATAATGAGAACGCCGCGGCCTCCTTCCTTGAGAAGGTTTGTTTCATCGAGTGGATCCGGGATGTTTTCGGGGAGGAAGCCCGGGCCCTCATCGCGCACGAAGAAATCCAGTCGATCCGCGAAACACTCGCAGCGGAGATGGACATGCTTGTCGGCATTCGCACCGTTGCCGTGGATGATGCCGTTATTGACAACCTCGGTGATCGAAATCATCAGGCGGTCGAGCACGGATTCCTCAAGCTGCAGCTCGTCGTTGAGTTCGAGAATGAACTGCTCGACCAGACGGATGTTCGAGCGCAGGCTCGGAATACTGATGGTTTTTGTCAATATCGCGTCGCTCAGATGGCGTGTCTCCTGCCCTGCGGTGGGGATGCGGGTCTGTAAGGTAGGGAATCCCGCTCACAGATTCCAGAGCATCCGTACAGAGATGTTCGTGGTCGTGCGTACGGGCCGTTCGTCTTCCGAGGTGAACTGCAACCACCCCTCGGCAAGAATGTCCGTCGCATCGGAGAGACGAAGACGCATGCTGGCCGTCGGACCGTAGCTGCGCAGCGTCCCGGCCGGCTGGCGGGTCAACGCCGTGTATCCGTAGCGGCGCTGTTCGAACAGTCGGAATCCCACCGCGGCGCGGACGGACTCGCCGAGTCGCAGCAACGAAAATGCGAGGGTGCGTTCATCGAAGAATTGAAGCGGACGAAGGGTAAATGCCGACCAGTGCAATTCGCCGCGCTCGTAGAAACGGAAATGAAGTTGCAGCTCGCTCCAAATGTTTCCACCCAGATGGAGCACCGTCGAATCGGTGAGCGTCAACTGGCGCAACGAGAAACTTCGCTGGGACTGCCCCGCGCTCTCGAAATCGTAGACCGTGTAGTTCGCGACCACCTCGGCCCCGTTGCGGGAAATAAAGGATGCGCCACTCCGATATTCTGTCGATGGCGCGAGCCGGAGCACGCGGTTCCAGGTGTTGTTGGCGCTGCGTTCGGAGAAAATGAATACCGTGTGTCGGAGGTTGAAATCGGTCGCGATGGATGCGAGGAAGCGTGGACTGAAACGATGGGACCAACGCACCCCCGCGAGCACGAACAACTCATCGCGGTCATCATGGTTCTCGTCGCTCGGCGTGTCGTATTGCATCTTCACCGTCGATGCGGAGAACCAGACTGTGTCGCGGTCCGATAGCGCGTGCGCAACCTGCAATCCGATCTGCGTTTGGCGGATGCTGTTGTTTTTCTGGCGCTCGAGGGACTGTTGACGCGCGAAACTGACGGAACTCGCACCGTCGAAGTCGCGGATTTCATGCAATTCGTCGCGTTCATTGAGCTCCATGCGCAGCTGTCCCGTCGTCCCGGAACCATTGTCATAGAGGAACTGGAGGCTGCCGTTGAGACGGAACTCGCCGATGTCGGCGTCAAAAAAAGGGAGAGGATCGTCCGGATTTCGCTGCGGGCGCGCACGGGTGATATCCCGCTGGGTGAGATCGACGCCGGCGATCATGCGCAGCGGATCGAACACCCGGTACTGCAAGGTGTTGCCGAGGGTGACCACCTGCTCGTCGCGGGATTCGATCGGATATGCCACGCCGCGGGTCGCGTCCAACGCGGAATCGTAGGGAAGGTAAAACTCCCGTCGCAGCGAGCGGAACTGCAGCTGCAGGTGATTCTGTCCGTCCTCGGCGAATCCCGCAAGGAAATCGGCCGCGCCACGATGTTCCTGCTGGAAGCGTGGATCGATATACTCCGCGGAGGAATACCATTCCGCGACCGTGGCCGTGCGACCAATGGTCAGATCCCGAAGACGCACATCGGCCGAATACATCAGGCCATGGTCCCCAATGCCCTGTTGGTTGTCGAAACTCACGCCCGCGGTGGGTGCGACGTGCAGCTGCGGAAACGGACGCCAGCGCACACCGGCCTGGGCCTTGTGTACCGACAGATCATTCAACGCCAGTGCCCGATTGTCGGAAAAAAGAAAAGAAGAAAAGGAGCCGATAATCGAAAGATCCGGTGCAAGATCATGTTCCGCGCCGAATCCGAATGCCTGTTCGTCCTTCACGGATGTCCGTTCGGTGCGAATCAACATCCGCTGAAAGCGTTCATCGGCGCGGATGCGAAACGGTCCGGCGTCCCCGTGCCAGCTTCCGGTGAAATCCCAGAGAAAGGTGTTGACGTTGCGCTCGAAGGCGAGCGCGATGTGACCCGGGGAGTCCGGTCCCGTCAACGAATCGGAGGCGAGCGTCCCCTCCGCTCCCGCTGTCACACTGCTCGGATCCGTGTCCGTGTTCGGATTCGTGACTCCCCCCGGATCCGCGACTCCTTGCGCGGCAAGCATCAGCGGCAGGAACAACAGCACGAGGATACACGGAAGGATGTGTCGCTTCCACATGCGCATGGAATCAGCCTCAGTTGCGGACCTGGAAGCGCCAGGCATCCGAAACACCATTGGGCAGGCCATTCTCCGCCGTGAGAGAAGACACGCGCCAGTAATAGGTCTGACCCACGGTCAAGGCCGGACCGTCAACGCGATGTGACAGCGTGTCGCCCGCGGCCGGACGAACGAGACGCGACCAGACCTCGCCGGATGTTTCCGCGAGTAAAACCGTCAGAAGATAGGCATCCGTTTCGGGAACCCGGAGCCATCGAAGGAGAGGATAGGGAGCGGCCTGTCCGTTCGGGAGTGGTGACACGAGCACCGGTCGCGATGCGATGAAATCGGAGCGCAGCTCCGACCGCGGGCTTTCCAATGCGCCGCGGTCGACCGACGTCACCGCGTAGAAATACCGGCGGCCGATCTGCTGCACGGAGGTGTCGTCATGAAACGCGGCATCGGTCTCGGCGAACAGCAGCGCGGGTGTGGGATCTTCAAACGGGGTTTCCGACCGGTATATCCGGTAATACGCGAGGTCGGCCTCGTCCACCGGGGACCAGGTCAAACGCAGGAGCTGCTTCCGGCCGTCGTTGTATCCGTTGACATGAAAATATGCGGGCGCGTCGGGCGCGTTGCGATTGTGCGCTATCGCCGAGACGGTGTCGGATGGCACGCTTTCGTTGCCACGTTCGTCCACCGCGGTCACGAAATACCAATACGTCGTGTCGTAACTGCGTTGCTGGTCGATGTGATAATTCGTGCTGATCGTATCGACAGCGATGAAGCGGTGAGAATCCTTCGATTCAGCGCGATGGACGATGTACCCGCGAAGATCGGGCTCCCGGTTCTTGATCCATCCAATGAATATGTATCCGTCGCGCGCGCCTTCGACCAGCAATCCGGTCGGGGGAAGCGGTGGTATGGTGTCGGGCCCCGGGTCGATGATGCGTTCGCGCTCGCAGGCCGATGCAAGGATGCAGAGCAGCAGCATGATCGCGACGGGCGTGCGACCGCGCCAGTCGCGGGACGCGCGCGCAAGGATACCGGTCGGCGATATGGAACGAATGCGAGGTGACATGCCGGCAGATCTACGAATTCAATAACATACATTCCTGTGTTCAGAAGCGAAAGGGGGAAGGCCGTCGACGAGGAAAAAGGGAACGAGGGAAAGGATGAGAATGAGGGAAAGGATGAGAATGAGGGAAATGAGGGAAATGAAGGAAAAGAGGGGAAGGGAAGACGAGGGGCGCGGCGGTTATCGCTTGTCGAGCAGCGAACGAATCTCACGGAATTCATCCAGACTGCTGTCGAGCACATCGGAGAGATGCTCGAGCAGCGATGAGAGTTGCTCGACATCCATGGCGACATAGCGTGCGTCGACGAGCGACGAATCCGTGTCCGTGCGCCGTCGCGTGGCCGGGGTGGTCCGTGGCGCCGCGGAGCGATTGCCCGACTTCTCCTCGGATGCGGCGGGGCGTAGGGTGTTCTCCGCTCTTCCCTCGGCGTATGCGCGGGATGGCGGCAGGACCGTGGAGCGGATCAAACGGAGATGCGAATCGTCTGACGATGGCGCGGGGAGCGACATTCCCGTCCGTGCGGGACAGAAGAATTTGTGAAAGAAAAACGAGTAGAGGTCCGGATTCTGGCTGAGCAGGGTTTCCTTCCGGATTTCCTTGAATGCCCGCTTGTGCGCGACATAGAAGAGCGCGTGGTCGGCATGCTGGAAGGCGAGATCGAGGAAGTCGGACCAATGGATGTGAATGTCCGTGTAGCGAAATCCATGCGTGGGAGAGAGTCCATCGATGAGCAGGTGCTCGTCCGTCCACTCCGCCGTCCCGAAAAGGTTGCTCCCGATATCCTGCGCGTCATAACGCACGCCGGCGGGAGTGAGAATGAAAAGAATCACCGTATCGGTATATCGCGGCTCGTGAAGGAATTCGATGGTCGAGGACATAGGGGTAGGATTGTTTCGGATTCTCCGGTCAGGAGTTCTCAATCTATGCATCTTTTCATGAGAAACAAGTCCGCGCCGCGTGCGACGAGTCCACGGGCGTGTTGCGCGGGAGAATGAAAACACGGGACCATCCGTAAGTACGGATGGTCCCGTGCGGTCAGGGATCAGGTGGTGGATTATTTGTTCAGTGTCATGGAAATCACCTGCCGGAACGAGACGCCGGACTCGATGCCGGTCATGATCGCGGTCGCGAAATAGTTTCCGCTCGCCAGGCCGGTGGCATCGAATGGTACCGTATGCATGCCGGCATCGAGCGTGCCGTCGACGAGCGTCGCCACCGTGCGCCCGAGCATGTCATGCACGGTCAGACGCACATCCGCGCGTTCGGCGACCGCGAGCTGAATCGCGGTGGTCGGGTTGAAGGGATTCGGGTAGTTCTGATGCAGGCCGAAGTGCAGCGGTGTGCTGCCGGGATCCTGCTTCGCGCTCACATCACCGACCGAACGCATCCAGTTCATCTTGATCGCGATGTAATCGAAGTTGTTCACGATGCCGTTGCCGTCGGCATCCATGTGACACCCGTCCGGCGTGAGCCACGGCGCCGCGGCCTGGCCGGTCCACTCGAACTCGGCGAGTGCCTCGGGATACTTCGGTGCGAGACGGCCGGGACCATTCAGCCAGTCAAAACGGAGATTCGCATCGTGAATGTAGGTATTCAGCGCGGCTCGGTCTCCGTAATTGACGATATCATCACGGTTGAGATCACCGGGCCAGACGGTGCAGGGTGTCTCTCCGGGCAACAACACGAGAATGTTCGCGGCCCCGTCGATTTTTCGCACCCCGCAGACCCAGGGATCATCAACAACGATCTCCACCCGGTAGAATCCTTTCGGCATGGTCACCGCAATGGGAATGGTCGCCGTACCGCTCGCCTGGGCGGCGGTGAGGTTTCCGTTATAACTTGCGAAGAGGGTGGTGGATGGATGCGGACCGTAGATATTGACCACGTATGGGGTATTCGCGGGTGGCGCCGTGGAGGTGTACTCCACCAACGCGTTCATCTGTCCGCCGATCTCGAATGCCTTGGAATGAAAGACCGGATTGTCTTCAACGTCAATCGAAACGATATCCAGCGCATCGGGCGGGGCGATCACGTCCGCCGGGAGTACGTCGACCAGCTCGGCGGGTGTCGGACCGGTGAAATAGGCGGATCCGTTCAACGTCGGCCACTGCGCCATGATGGTCACCGTGCCCGAGCCATTCGAGAGGTAGTAGCCGTGATAGAACTGAATACGCATGTTGGCCGTGGTGCCGCCGGTGAGACGCAGCGGACTGGTCCGATAGTCGATCGATGCTTCGATCCAGCATTCGCTGGCATTCGGGAAGGTTCGGACGACGTTGATCTGCTCGGTCGGAACGGTTACCCCGGCGGACTGCCATGGACGATGATAGCGGAGCCGTCCTCCACTCAGCGTCCACCCCGGCAGGCTGGCATAGCCGAAACTCGCGACGTTCGAGGTGTACATGTGCCCGGGAGCCGGTAACGCCAGATTGCCATCCAGATCACCGGTGATATCCCACACACCATCGCGATCAAGATCGAACCAGACGTTCAGCATGGTCGCATTGTTGTTTGCGCCGTACAGCGTGGTCGGAATCTTCGCCGCGATGTGGAGATAGCAGGCATCGATCTTCATCCACGCCGTGTTGGTGCCGGTCAGATTCGCGGGATTGATCTGCACCGCATCGGACCATTCGCCCGGCGACAGGATTCCGTCAATCACCGGAATGATCTGGACCGGCGGGATATCCAGCGTTGCGGTGGCTTTCGCCATGCTCTCCCCATCATGAGCGGGGCGCGCGGCGTCATCCCGGTCGCTTCCAGAGGCTGCAACACCTGTCGGACCGTACCCCGGAGCATAATCGTGCTGTGAAATGCCCTGTGCCCGGACGGTGCCAAAGGACACAATAGCCAGCAGGAACAGAAAATGGAGCATATATCTCATGGTTCCTCCGTGTGCGGATGGAAACGAGAAGACAGTATACGCTGTCCAATCGTTTGTTTTATTGGGACATAGTTAATAAGTAAGAGAAAACGTGTGCTAATGTACACAATCAGAATGCTGAAGTCAATTCACAGTGAGGATTTTTCACATAGCGGCGAAAAAATTTTTTCGTAAATGTGAACGATCTTCACGTTTTTTCGCAGTTTGCCATGGAAATAGTGAGTTTTCTTCACTACCGTGCCTGCTTATCGCGAAGAGAGGTGGTCGGATGGATTGCGTGGGGGAAAATGAAGAGGTGGGTGCGTCCGCGACGATATCGCGCGCGCGTGGAGCGGCGCATCGACCGCGGGTGAGACGCGAAGCCTTGTGTCGCGTCCGGCGGAACGCGGGGGGTGAGGATCAGGATTCGGCTTCGTCGATGTCGGACTTCGACGATGACTCGGTGCCTTCTATCACGAGAACGAACTCTCCCTTGGGGGGGTGTGCCTCGAAATGGGCGATGACGTCGGAGAATGACCCGCGGACGGTTTGCTCGAATTTTTTCGTGATCTCGCGGGAAACGGCGATACGGCGTTCCCCCATCGCGGTGGAAAGTTCGCGGAGCGTCTTGAGCAGACGGTGGACGGATTCGTAGAGAATGATGGTTCGCGTCTCCGTCGCGAGTTCCGCGATGCGCGTGCGACGCCGCTTTTTGATCGGAAGGAAACCCTCGAAATGAAAACGGTCGATGCGCAGTCCACTGGCAACCAGTGCGGCAAGTGCCGCGGAGGCGCCGGGGATGGGAATGATCTCGAAACCCGCCTCGATCGCGGCGGAGATCAGCAGCGCGGCGGGATCGGAGATGCCCGGTGTTCCGGCATCCGACACCACGGCGATCGACTGTCCCTCGCCGAGGCGCTCGAGCAACAGCGGAATGCGTTGCCGTTCATTGTGCGAAAAGTAACTGATCGTCGGGGTCGTGATGCCGTGATGACGAAGCAGGTTCCCGGTGGTGCGCGTGTCTTCCGCCGCGATGAGATCGACATCTCGAAGAATCCGGATCGCGCGCAGCGTGATATCGTCCATGTTGCCGATGGGGGTGGCGACGACGTAGAGGGTGCCGCCACGGGGTTCGGGTCGATCGTCATTCATCTCGGTTCATCCAAAAGTTCCGTGAAGAATCATGCCATGAAGATCGGGTCGCGAGCGGAGAAGAAGACCACGCATTCAATATTCGATTTCCACGGGCGCGCCGGTTCTCTCATACCAGAAGAAGCCGATGCCGTCGCCCGTGACGTTGAATGGGGGATTCTTCTGCGGCGGATCGAAAGGGGAGTCGCCGGTATTCACGTTCCACCGGGAATTGACATAGTCCTCGTACGCCTTGTTGCGAACCGTCAGCGTGTATCGCACGCGCGTTTGCTGTCCCTGGCGGCCGAAGACCCAGATCATGAAATCACCCGCGAGCAAGCCATCGGGACGGTTGGCGAGATGCGGAAGCGTGAAGCGCTGCATTTCGTACCAGTATCCCATCCCGTCCTCATAATATTCGACGACACACTCCGTGTATGCGTCCAATCCGGGTGCGGGGATCGTGTAGCGCACCGTGTACGCGTCGTATTCACCCGGGGTGGGGCGAATATCGACCGACGTGAATCGCGTCGCGGCCTCGCTGGTCTGAATCGTGGCGTACGCGGTTTTGTCTCCCTGCCGTACGGTGAGCGTGAAATCCTCATTCGTGCTGCGTGGCGTGACGGTGCCATAGTTGAAATCGAAGTCATAGGGATAATAGCTCTCGTCACGGGGCACGGCGAATCGGTCCCCTCCGTTGTCCATCCACAGTTCGGCGTCGTTGACCATCGCCCGCGTCTGGTCGAATGGGACGTTCAACGGGAGGGTTCGGTTCACGCGCACATGCGTGAAGAGCGAATCCTGCTCGATTCGAAGAAACGCGGCGATCACGAGCGTTTCATTGTACACGGGCCAGTCGGGTGTGTCGACGGTCTGCTCGCAGGCATTCAGGAGAAAAAGAGCCGATAGAATGAGACAGAGGTGTTTCATGTCAGAACTCGAAACTCAGGCCGAAGGTCGGAAGAAGCGGGAACAGTGTCAGCTGCTTGAGTTCCCAGCGCTGCGCGTACCAGTCATAGTCGAGATACTGCGAGAACGGGTTCATGCGGCTGTATGTGTTATACAGATTGATGCTGGCCTTCCAGTCCCAGTCGAACCACGTGAAGGAATGGCTGAAATTCAGGTCGAGTCGATGATACGAAGGCATGCGGTAGCCGTTGCGCTCGCTGTAGAGCAGCGCGACGGGATCGCTCATGTTCATTTGGTACTGGGCGACGGGAAAGGTGAATGCCTGTCCCGTGCCATACACCCAGGTCGCGGTGAATTCCCAGCGTGCCCCGAGCCGGTAATTGAGTACGACGGATATGTCGTGCCGGCGATCGTAGCGTGGCGGGAAGGTTTTTCCGTCGTTGAGTTCGGGAAACGTGCGATCGGTCCACGCGAGTGTGTACCCGACCCAGCCGGTGAAACTGCCCTTGCGTTTTTGGACGAACAGCTCGACGCCGTACCCGCGTCCGTCACCACGCGTGAGTTCGTTTTCCAGTGGCGCGAAAATGGAGAAGTAGGCGTTGTCGCGGAATTCCAGCAGGTTGTTCATCGTCTTGTAATACCCCTCGATCGAGGCGCTGTACATGCCCTCCGCGAAATCACGGCTGGCGCCGAGCACGTACTGCAGCGAGTATGATGGCGCGACGGATGCCGTGGACGGAAACCACATGTCGGTCGGCAGGGCGAGATCGTTCCGCGAAACGAGGTGAAGGAACTGATTGGCGCCGATGAACGCCGCCTTGAGCGTCACCGCGTTATCGAGTGTGTAGAATGCCGCCAGACGCGGCTCGAAACGGAAATATGGTCCACGATCGAAATAAAACGCACGTCCGCCGAGCTGTGCGCGGAGGTGCTCGGTCAGCTTCCAGTCATCCTGCAGGAAGAACGAAAGCTCCGTGCCGCGGTGCGTCGGGAGATAGGATTCGAAGTCGAAGAATTCCTCCTCCTCCGCCGAGGCTTCGGAGGTGAACGTGTGGAGCGTCAGTTCCATCCCGGACGTGATGGTGTGGGCGTCGCTGTGGAAATATTCAACCTCGCCGCGCAGGGAGTAATCGAGAATTCCCGATACCGTCTTGAAGCGCGTGTTGTCCCATTCCTCCAACTCGGAACTGAAGCGGTAATCGCTGATCACGGCGGACACGTTCGTGAACAGCTTGCTGCCGAAAATGTGTGTCCACCGCAGATTTCCCGCGCTGTTTCCCCAGCTGATACTGAAGTCGTCGTCATCGACGTCACCCGGCTCGCCCATCACGTCCCGGCCGAAAAAACCACTGAAGAACAAACGATCGTTTTCTCCGAGGCGGATATTGGTCTTCGCGACGAGATCGTAGAAGTAGTAATTCAGGGCCGCCTCGTCGGTCATCAAATCGACCAGCCAATCAAGGTAGACACGGCGTCCGGAGATCATGAAGGTGATGTCGTCATTGATGGGTCCATCCAGCGTCAGGCGTGAATCGATCATGCTGATGCCGCCCGCGCCGTGGAGGCGGTCGCGCGCACCCTCGCGCATGGTCACGTCGACCACCGAGGACAGGCGTCCCCCGTATTCGGCCGGCATGGCACCCTTGATCAGCGTGACATTGTTGATGGCGTCGGCATTGAACGTGGAGAGAAACCCGCCGAGATGCGACGGATTGTACAGCACCATGCGGTCGAGGAGCACGAGGTTCTGGTCGGGACTCCCGCCGCGTATATACAGACCGCTCGACAGTTCGGATGATTCCTGTACTCCCGGCAGCAGCTGCAGCGCGCGGAACAGATCCACTTCGCCCCCCAGCGACGGGAGTCGGAGGATCTGCTCGATCGGCACGTCGACCGCGCTGATGCGCCGCGCTTCCCCTTCCTGTCGGTCCGCTTCAATGCTCACCGCGCCCAGCTCGATCACGGAGGCATGCAGATTGATCTGCATGCGGATGTCGTCGCGTTCGCCGATCGTCAGGGAACGTGTGTCGGTCTGATATCCGACAGCGGATATTCGGAGGGTATATTCTCCTGGCGTGAGACCGGCAATGGCGAAATAGCCGTAGCGATTGGTGGCCGCGCCCTTGCCCGTGCCGACGAGCAGGACATTCGCCCCGATCACGGCTTCGCCGGTGCCTTCTTCCTGCACGGTGCCGGAGATCACACCCTGTGCCCGC
>JAVFAS010000005.1:72374-76264 GCA_034002405.1 Bacteroidota bacterium
GCATGATGCCGCGACGCATGGGATGGGAGCGGGATGGAAGGCGGCGCGTGTTCATGTGCGGTGTCTGACGTCGCGGCGGGGAATTTGTTGCGGGCGCATCGCTCGTGTGTCAGAACACGCGCAACCGGTCGGCGTATTGTTTCAACAGACGTTGCTCGATATCGGCCGGAAGCACGCAGCGAATGCGGATGTGATCTTCTTCGTACGACTCCTCGAGAATGCGCGCGACGCGATGGAATTCCGCGCGGAGGCCGTAATCGGGAGGACGGATCTCGAATACCTTTTCACGATGCTGTTCCTCGGCCATGAGCAGGATCGCTGCCCGGAGCTCGCCGATGTTCATGCCACGCGCGGCGGAGATGAAGACGGAGTACGGATATTCGCTGCGCAGTCCGGCCATCGTTCCGGGATTGTCGACGCGGTCGATCTTGTTGAACACCATGATCGTGGGTTTCTCGTCGACCTGCAGCTCCTTGAGCGTGTCGCGCACGACCTCGATCTGGTCCTTGAAATACGGATGTGAAACATCGACGACGTGGAGGATGATATCCGCTTCCACCACTTCGTCGAGCGTGCTTTTGAATGACGCGATCAGGCGCGTGGGAAGCTTGCGAATGAAGCCGACGGTGTCGGATACCAAGAGCTCACGCCCCTCGATCTCGACGGCGCGCACGGTGGAATCGAGCGTGGCGAAGAGCATGTCCTCGACCAGCACGTCCGATCCCGTGAGCATGTTGAGGAGGGTGGACTTGCCGACATTCGTGTAGCCGACCAGCGATACGCGGGTGATGTCCTTCCGTCCTTTTCGCTGCGTGGCGCGCTGCCGGTCGATGCGGTCGAGTTTCTCCTTCAGATGCGCGATGCGGTCGCGCACGATGCGGCGGTCGGTTTCGATCTGCGTTTCGCCCGGACCTTTCGTCCCGATACCGCCGAACTGTTTCGAAAGATGTGTCCACATCCGCGTCAACCGCGGCAGCATGTACTGCAATTGCGCGAGTTCAACCTGCGTCTTCGCGGCATTCGATCGCGCATGCATCGCGAAGATGTCGAGAATCAAGGCCGTGCGGTCGAGCACTTTCCGGTTGAGCGAACGCTCGAGATTGCGCTGCTGCACCGGCGTGAGGTCGTCGTCGAAGATGACGGTCTGCACGTCAAGATCCTCGCAGCGTTGCTGGAGAAATTCCGCCTTCCCCTTCCCGATAAATGTTGTGACGCTGATCGATGAACGATTCTGGAAAATCTTTTCCACAACCTCGGCACCGGCGGTTTCCGTGAGCAGTTCGAGCTCGTCAAGGTGCTCGTCGGTCTCGTAGCGCAGCTGCGATGGAGGACGCGACACGCCGACAAGGATCACCCGTTCGGTTTTCCTCGCTGTTTCGTAAATCCGCTCGGACGGCTTGACGTATGTCCGTGCTTCCTCATCCTCTTCGATGGGTTCTTCGACGTACGGTTCGTCAATGGGTTCGTCGATGTGATCGGGATTCTCTTCGGTGTATGCGGGGTCGTCTTCGGTCACGGGGGTGTGGGATGGTGAATGTGTGAAAGGGTCAAAGAGTCAAAGAGTGAAAGGGTCAAAGGGTCAAAGGGTCAAAGGGTCAAAGGGTCAAGGGCGCGGTGGACGGAATACACGGTTCGTGGCCAGACCAGCGGGTGGGTGTTACCGTTGTGTCGTGGCGTCGTCGTTGTTTTTGCGTTCGCGGGCGACGAGCATTTCGAGTATGGCGCAGAGGAGCGCGAGCGCGAGCATGTACTTCCAGAGTTCGACGCCGTAGCGCAACTGGGTGACGGCCTGCGCGACGTCGACGTCCCGGGCGAGCTCGGAGACCTGTGCGATCCCGAGACGTGAGAAGAAATCCTGGCGCGTGCGTTCATCGGCGCGCGTGAGATCCGCTTCGACCGGATCGGTATTGACGGCAATGGCGCGAAGCGTTTCGGTACCGGCAGCGAGGGTGTAGAGTCCCGGCTGCGTGGGCGCGTCGATCGGAAAGACGAGCCCCGACGGCAGCGCCTTGGGCACGATACGCTGCATGGCATCACCGTCGCCGCGCAGTTCGAACAACTGCTCCCCGCTCCGCACGTCTCCCATCGGGATTTCCATCGACTCGCCGACGAGCAATTCAATGGCATGGTCCTCCCGCGCCGCGAGATAGAACATCGCGCGGTTCATGAGTGGGAGAAAAAGACCTTTAAAGGGAAAATCGGACCAGCGCACATCGGGTGAGACGGCGAAGGCGAGCACGCGTCCCTTTCCCACGGTGGCATCGAGGAGGAAGGCATCGCCCGCGCGGGTGGTGATCACTTGCCGCGCGGACTCGTTTCCGCGAAGGCGCACGGTGGAGTACAGTCGGGGGGACTCGACCTCGGGTCGCGATCCATCCACGCGCGTCTCGAACATTCCGACGAACAATGGATGGTCAAAATCGATGCTGCCGAAGCTGACGAACGAGGATGTCTCGCCGAGCGAGCCGGTCCGTCCCGATCCGCCGGGGAGTCCGAGCCGCGGGAGCAATCCGCTTGACCAGTCTTCGACCTCGCCATCGGCATCCGGGAAAAGCATGACACTTCCGCCGCCACGAACCCAGGACGCGAGGCGCTGGCGAAAGGCGTCGGAGAGAGACTGCGCGCCGAACAGCACCACGGCGTCGTAGCGTGCGAGATTGGCCGACAGCAGCTGTCCAGAGCTCTGCGCATCGATGGCGACACTGCGCACGACATCGGGATCGGATGATGCAGGATCGAGTGCGAGCGAAACCAGGCGAACGTCCGTTCCTCCTGTCGGACCCATCAGCACATTCAGGGTCCGCGGAATCTGGAAGCCGAAATACCGCCGGTTGTCCTCGGGCAGGGCGTCGTCCTCGAGTTCGATGAAACCCGAAATCCAGCCACGCTGCTTGGGCACGACACTGAATTCAACCTGCTGCGATCCCCCCGCGGCCACGTCGATGGTTTTCTGTGCGACACGTTCCCCATCGAGAAATACCGAGACAATGGCATCGCTGAGCGCGGCCTCGGAGGCATTGCGCACCGTGGCGGCGACATCGACCGGTTTACCGTTTTCGAAAATGCTGTTCTTCACGTCAACCGCGGTAATCGCCGTATTGCCGGCCTCGTCGTCTCCGATGGGGAGGACGAACACCTTCACGCCCGGATCAAAAATCCGCTGCACTGCCGCGTCCTCGGTGTTGGGGAATTGCGAGCGCTGACGGTCGGTGATGATGTACACTTCCTTGTTGAAGTTACTGCTCCCCGACAGCAGGGCACCGGCGGCCGTGAGCGCGGCGGCGTATTCCCCGTGCGCATACGAGACCGAGATTTCTTCTATTTCACCGCGTACGGCGTTGAGTGCCGCGGTGAGTTCCGTCGCCGCGGGAGCGGAGGTGGTCAGGACAAGCGCGGCATCGTCGCCGGCTTTGAGCAGGGAAACCAGTTCCATCGCCTTCTGTCGTGCCTGCTTGAGCAGCGTGCCGCGCGAATCCGATGCCAGCATGCTGTACGAATTGTCGAACACGATCACCACGGAACTCTTCGCCGTCGTGCCCGGAAGGAATCCGAGGTCCGAACGCAGGGCGGGACGCGTGAACGCCAGCACCACGAACACGATGATCAGCGTGCGCAAGGCGAGCAGCAACCATTGTTTCAGCTTGAGCCTGCGAATCTTGCTGCGCTGCAGCTCCTTGAGAAACGCGAGCGTGCTGAACTCGATCACGCGTGTCTTGCGCAGGTTCAGCAGATGCAGAATGATCGGAATCGCCGCCGCGGCAAGCGCGATGAGGTACAGCGGATTGAGAAAGGTCATGGGCGGGAGGCCGGTATCCTCTGGTTCAAAGTGTCGTAATCAGTCAATTTATCCGGCGATGGGGTGGGAAACAAGGAAGAAGGGGGGTACCTCG
>JAVFAS010000005.1:76364-84975 GCA_034002405.1 Bacteroidota bacterium
CCTCGGCGTCTGGTTATTTGAGCAGCACGAAGCGGCGCATGAGCTGTCCGTGTTCCGTGCGCAGACGGTAGAGGTAGACGCCGCCCGGGAGGGGGCTGGCGTCGTAGTCGATGTGATATTCTCCCGGTTCTTGCCGCTCGTTGACGATCAAGGCGATCCTGTCACCAAGGAGATTGTAGACCGCGAGTTGCACGGTGGCTTCCCGCTCGAGCACGTAGCCGATGGTGGTCGTGGGATTGAACGGATTGGGATAATTCTGAGACAGGCGCATCACCGCGGCCAACGCCACGGCCTCGACACCGATGACGAAGTTTGATTCACAGAAGGCGCAGCCCGCGCCGGAAGCGACCGTGTTGATCGCACCGAGCGCGGCGGTGTGAACCGCGGCCTGTCCGACGAAGGAGCGGAGCTGGTATCCCGCGGATGCGGTCGTGCTCGATGCACCGGCGTTGTCGATGACATCGAAGGCAATGGAATAATTCATGCTGCTCTGTGCGCCGGAGGGTTCGGGGAAAAAGATCACCGAGAGCAGCGAACACATGAGTGTCGTCCGCGTGACACGCGCGATGGTGCGGAATCGGGCGGTCATCGCATGTCCTCCGCGTGTCCCGGCTCGAAACGCTCCATGCGCACCTGTTCGTACTGGATGCGCTTGGCGTTCACTTCCCAGTCGAAGGTCGCATCGGAACTGCCGTGCATCAATTCCTTCACCACGAAATGGTCGCCAGCTTTCTCGGCGACGAACATGCCATTGCAATCGGCCGTCGGTGTGATTTTCACGATAATCGGATGCGATTCGTCGATATGGGTGACCTCGAGAAACATCGGATCGAGGGTGATGACCACCATGCCGTTTTCGAGGCGCCCCGTACCACGATCCTTGAACCACAATTCCGTCGCCTCTTCGACATACATCTTCCGGACGCCATAACTGCGGGTTTCGACAATGGCGTTTTTCTGTCCGGTGAACAGTGAGTTGCCGTTTGGATCGATATGCGACACATAGGGATTGCTCGGATTGTTCGGGTCCTTGATCGAGATGCCGTCGAAGGGAGAGATTTGGACGTAATTTCCGTTCACCAGGGGCATGATGATCCCGAACGGTGTCAGTTCGATGAATTCGCCGGTTTCGAGCAGCACGCGGATTCCGCCGTAATAGGTCTCGAGACCGTTGTGCTCGGACGTCCCGTCGCGATTGAAATTGACCAGCGGGTTGCCGTTCGCATCCACCACATGCAGGCTGCGGAAATATCCCTCGCCGTCACGTGCGATCATGGCGCCGAGACTGTCGGGATTCCGTGGATCGAAAATTTCGAGCACCGGGGTGCGGATCCGCTCTCCTGTGACAATGGTGGTGTCGGATTTTTTCGGGTCCTGGGGATTGATGGTGATGTAGCGCTCGGGCATGCGATGCACCGAGCCGGTGGAATCGAATTCCACCACTCTGTTTTGATCGAACAGGCCGGTGAAGCGCGGATCGATGATATGCAGACTGCGCGCGTAGATCTCTCCGGTGGAGTCGATGCGCAGCGCCGCACGGGCGCTGTCGGGACCGCCGACCGTGATACCGCGGCGGAAATGCTCGTTGCCTGCGTGGGAGGACCATCCCTCGACAATGAGATTTTTCACGATGACCGTATCGCTTCCGCTGCCGCCCGGCGGGCCGGGATCACCTTTCGGTCCCTTGCAGTCATTGGCATCAAACGCACCGTCTCCGTTCGTGTCCTCCCCCGGATCGTTGATGCCGTTGCCGTTGCTGTCCCAGCAGTTGATCCCGTTCGCGCCGGCGGGACCAGCAGGACCAGCAGGACCAGCGGGACCGGCGGGACCGGCGGGACCAGCGGGACCAGCGGGACCGGCGGGACCAGCGGGACCCGCGGTGCCCATGGGACCGGCAGGACCGTGACAGTCGAGCGCGTCCCAGGAACCGTCGCCGTTGGTATCCTCCATCGGATCGCGTTCCCCGTCACCGTCGAGGTCCCAGCAATGGAGGCCGGGCTCGACGGGGTACTTGAGCGAATCCGCGTACAGTGCGACCATCGCCACCGGCGACGGCAGGATCGGAACGGGCGGGGTCAGGGATTCGCCGTCCACCCACAGCAGTATTCCCACGCGTTTCTGGAAGATCAAGGGAGGGAGCGAGTTGATGCTGCCGATGTTGTGTTCGAAGATGCCGTTGGTGACAGGGACACCAACGGCCGTCTCGGTGAAAAGGGTGTTGAGCGGGTTCGTGTCGAGATCGACGAGCTGGAAGGTGATGTCCTTGGTTCCACTGATGCGGTTTCCCGCCGCGTCCGTCAGACATCCCTGATAATGGAACTGCCGGGGGACAGCCGGGGATGCGGGAACCTGCTGTGCCAGGGCCTCGAGCGCGAGTCCCGGCAGGAGCAGGAACGCGAGCATGACGATTCGCCTCGTGGCATGCGATACACCGGAGCAATTATCGGACATGGGAGTCCTCCATACATTGAAAAGGAAAGGATTGCGGGGATCCTTCCATCGCGCGCGCGATCGGGTCACCGCCGGATTTCCATGGTGGGGGAGGTGCGTGTGCATGATACCGTCGGACCGAGCGCGAGCCCGGGACGCGACGGGATGACAGATGTGGTATCAGACTCCGGGAAAGTAGAACACGGGAACGCGAATGTCAAGAATAAAATCGGATCCCGCCGGTATTCCTCCCGTCTATTCGCTCTTGTTGCTCCGATTTCCCCTTTATTCTGTCCGGGAATTCCCGTAGAATGCAGCCTGCATTCACCTTCTGGAGTTTCCCATGTGGAACATTGCTCTGATCACCGCGGTCTTTTCCCTGAGTCTGTTCGTGACGGGGTGCGATGACGCGGAGCAGGCGCCGCCTGCCGCGCAACCGCAACCGACGGGAAGCCTGGTTCGCGTCGAGGGATGCAAGAGTACGCTGACAGGCACGACCGCGGGCACGGCCTGTCTGCGCTATACGTACGATCCCGCCACGAAAAAACTATCGTTGACACATGTCAATGCGGGCTTCAACTGCTGTCCGGAACAAATTCATGCCGACGTGACGGTGACGGATGGCACCATCCGCATCGTCGAGTCGGAAACCGGTCCCAACTGCCGCTGTAACTGTCTGTATGATCTGGACATCGTGGTGGAGAGCATCCGACCACAGGCCTACACCGTGATGGTGGATGAGCCACTGCTCGATGCACGGGAAGTGAAAATGGAATTCCCGATCGATCTTTCCAGCGAAACGATGGGAGAACATTGCGTTCCGAGGAATATGTATCCCTGGGGGATGTAGCGGACGCTCCCGCGGAATCCATCACGCGGGAACACAGTCCATGGAGCGGGAAGGCGATCGTGACGGACCAGAAGAAACGCAGGGAGCTGAAAAAGAAATGGAAACGCCGGTCCATCTGTCACGGACCGGCGTTTCAACGAACCCACCCTCGAATCCAACAACGAACGGCGGCGGGAAGCACGGGAAAGAGACACCGGAGCCGGGTGTTTGTTACCGGACGACGGTGATGCGCAGCACCTGCGTGACTCCCGCGGCATGGAGCCGCACGAAGTACATTCCCGGCGCGACCAGCCGGCCCGTGTCATCGCGGCCATCCCATGTCGCCACATTGCCGCCTGCTCCGCGCTGCGCGTCGACGAGCACGCGCAGCACGCGTCCGAGCACATCGGTAATGACAATCCGCACGGGCGTGGACGCGGGAAGCGTGTAGGGAATCGACGTGATGGTTCCGGAGGACGGCGAGAAGGGATTCGGATAATTCTGTCCGACGATGATCCGTGCCGCGGCCGGCGGCGTGGCTTCTCCGATCGTGATCGGCGGATCGATCTCGTTGGTCTCCAGCACGAGGAAGGCCGTGAAGGGCGTGAGAATCTGATGTTTGATGCTGAGGGCGATAATGCTTTCCTTCAGCTCCTCGTTTTTCTCCGTCTCGTACCGTTTCAGCAGTGCGTTGATATGCGACGCCGCCCAATAGGACGCGACCTGCGGCACGTCAACGCGGGTGGCATCGAAGTGCACCGTGCGCGAGAGATCGACTTGCCGACCGGTGGCGTCGCGGTAATTGAGGCGGACGTCGCCGGGAGCCAGACTGGTCAGGCGTCCGGTGGTGACCAGCTTGTCGATTCCCATCACGCTACTGAAATCATGTGGATAGACGAAGTAGGCATTTCCGGCATCGTAAAACACCGACGGATTCGAAATCCCGCCGATGTTCAACTCCAGCATGATGCGTGAGATCACCGTCGTGAGGTTGTCACCATTTTCGACCATGGTCACCTTTCCGCCGCGATCCTCCGCGATGTCGTAGAGTTGGTCGATGCGGTCGCTGTAGATGATCACTGGATAGATGCCCACACCCAGGGAATCGTGTTCACGGATGGTTTGCAGGAGTCCGTTCGTCGTGGTCACGCCGATGTTGGGAATGCCGTCGGTGAGAAACAGCATGCGTCGCACGGCATCGTCGCGGAAATCCGCATCCAACGCGGCGAGGAAGGCGCGCTGGTAGTTGGTTGATCCGCCGGTGAGGTACATGCGCTCGATGAAATCGATGCCTTCGATGATATTCTCCGGTGAGGCGGTCATCAGCGTGGGCTCGGCGGGATACGTGACGGTGAAATCGCTGAAGAGTACGATGCGGAAACGGTCGATGTCGCGCAGCTGCGGGAGAATGCCCGCCACCGCGGCGGCGACCGTTTTCCGTCGCTGATCGTACATGCTCCCCGAGGCGTCCAGCACGAAGACCAGATCGCGCGGCTGCGGGACGGCTTCATCGAGCCGTACCGGATGCCAGCAGACGAAATACGGATATTCGGATCCATCATCTTCGATATAGGTCAGCGATGGAAATCCTTCGAAGGCGTTTTCAGGCCGGAAGGAGACCTCGAAATCCTCCGTGTAGATTTGCTGCTCGAGGCCGAAATCCACCTGCGTGGAGAAATCACTTTGTCGGACGGTCCGGCACAGGAGGGGATTGTGGTCGAAGTTTGTCCGGAATTCCTCGATTCGCTGGAGGGAGGAGACGTTCACGCGCAGCTGCGTGCGCTCGACCGGTGCTGTCTGATAACCCTGGAGGTTGAGCGGATAGCGATAGTGGACCAGTCCGTCGGGGGTCATCGGCAGGGTGTGGAAGTAGCGGATCTCGATGCGGCGGGAGCTGCGGGGATTGATCGGGAAGACCTTCAGCTGGAAACGGTTGTTTCCCAGCGATTCGAGGATGGCCGGATCGCGTCGCTGGCCCACCACGACGCTGTCGTACATCCGCTGCGCGTCCTCTTTCTTCTTGACGATGAAAATCAGGCGGTTGCCGTCGACCCACAACCAGAGTCCGTCGACGTTCGCGCCTTCGGGCAATTGGAACGCATAGAATCCTTCGAGCGTGATGGTGTTTTCGTTATAGAATTCTTCGTCCACATGCGTCACCGCGAGTTGGCCGGTGATATTCACCGTCGTGCGGATGTTGCTGATGCGCAAATTATAGACAGGTGTTTCCGTGCCCGGGCGCCGGGCATAGAGAACGCCGGCGTCAGCCGCCGCGCTCCCGATCAGGAACATCAGCAGGGCGAGAAGACAGTTCGTCGCGTGTTTCATGGCAGGTCCTCCAACTCCAGTGGTGAGCGAATGACGTATGCGTGCATGCCGCGCGCACGCTCGGCACGACGCTGACACACGACGGACGGCATCGTTCCCCCCGGGACGTGGAAAGTGCTGAGGAAATGGAGACGGGATTAATCCGTGACGGTCAACATGCCGGTGCGCATCTCATTCCCGCTGGAGAGCCGGTAGAGGTACAGTCCCGGTGAGAGGGTGGAAGGAGAGAATGCGGCGGTGTGTTCCCCGGGAGCGAGCGGTGCGTCAAGCACGATCGCCGCGCGTCGGCTCAGCAGGTCGAAGAGTTCAAGGCGGATGATCCGTGATGTGGCGAGCGAGAAACGGAAATGTACCGTGGCCGCGCGGGAGACGGGATTCGGATACGAGTGTCCGAGATCAATCACGGACGGCAGCGGATCGGGGGGTGGTACGGAGACGACCGGGTACGGATTGAACACGCGCTCGGCCCAGATGCTGTCGGTACAGGCCTCGAGTCGCATGCGAATGCGGAGGTTCTGCATGGTGACGTCATTCGTCCGGCGTGTGATGCGGTGCTCGTCGAATTCCCGTGCGATGAAACCCGCGAACGTGCGATACAGCGGTACGAGTTCGGCGGCCGAGTCGAGACGGAAGAACACCCCGCCACTTTCCTCACAGAGTTGCCGGAGCGGCGCTTCATGAATCGACGCACCCATCGCGACGATAAAGATGCGGATACCGTATCGCCGCGCGTCGGCGAGAAGATCGTCGAGTGCGCGTCCGCTGCTGTTGTCATTCCCCGTCGTAAAGGCGAGCACCGCCTGCACGCGGGCGGTCCCGGAGGTGTACAGTGTCGTGATGCCCGCGCTAATGCCGTCGTAGAGCGCGCGCCGTCCGCTGACCGCCATGGCATCGATCGCGTCGCGAAGTTCGTCACGGTCATTTGTAAGAAATGTCCGAAGTGTCGGCCGGTCGTCGAAGGAAATCACCGCGGCATGATCACAGGTCTTGCGCATCGTATCGATCAACGCGCGTCCCGCCGTGATGACCGCCGGAAAATCGGCAGCGACCGTGCTGGAATTATCGAAGGCGAGTACGAGTTCATAACAGGAATTCCGGTCCGGCGATGCGAAACGGTCGATCTGGAAGCTGTTCGTATCGATCCGTCCGTTCTGCTCCTCGAGGATCAGCTGCTGTTTTCGAAGGTCGTAAATCACGCTGTCGCCGCAGAATGTGGCGAAGGAAAGTTGATAGTAGTAATAATCCGGTGTATTCGGTTTGAACAGGCGGAGTTCGAGACGTGGCTGTGCGGAGGCGGTGCCGCCGGCAAGAAGGAGGATGAAGATGAGGAAGAGTCGTTGCATGATATGGGCTCCTCGTTCCGTCATGGAAACAGCGGAGACGACACGTTCCAGGGGTACGGCAGGGAGTACGGTGACTCCTCGCCCCGAACGCTGATGATGAAAATGGTCGCGAGATAATCCGGCGACCCGCGGAATCGTGGCAGCCCCGTGGGATCGAGACGGATCAGGACATTCGAACCGACGGTGGTGAACTGGAATTCGGGTGGAACCGTGGTGAGATCACCCTGCACGAATGCATAGAGGCTCTGTTCGTCGGCGCCCACCACCGGGTCCCCGATGTCGAAGCGTTCATTCTTGTTCCGGTCGTGATAGACGAGAATGACGGCCGCGGCCATGCGTGCACAGCTGAAGTCGCGGAAATAGGCCGGAGGGATCTCCGCTTCGAACGGCAGTCCCGTCGCGGGAATGTCGAGATAGTTCGCGGAGACCGAGTAAATATCGAGCCATGGGAATGCATTCGAATCGGGAGGCAGGCACACGAGGCTCAGCCGCAGTCCGCTGCCGGAAAAACGCGGAAGTGGGAAACGGGCCGTATCCACGATGGCCTCGAAACGGATGGTGGTCTTGATGCGCGCGGTGTCTCCGCGCCATGCGGCGTCACAGGTCACGGGGGGAATCACGATCGCGTTGTCATCCTCGGGAGGAGAGCAGGATACAATGATGCATGCGAGGAGCAGGACTCCAGGAATCAGGACATGACGGTCCGATACTTCGTGGCCGCCATTCGTCCCGCGTGTCTGTCGCGCGCGTGTCGGGGAATCGTTCAGAATCGATACCGGATGCCGTATGTGAGACCGAGGTTGTGACTGTTGAAGAGCCTGTCCTTGTACTGGTAGGTCAGTAGCGTGCCGTTGACGCCCACGAGCAGGGAAAGCGGTGCGAAGGCATCGATCCGAACGCCGAGACGCGCTCCGAGCACGGGTCCATAATCGCAGCCGCCGAGCAGCAGCGAGATTTCGGGGGTGAGCCCGGGCAACAGGGGCTGTGCATACCGATAGAATCCGGCTCCGTAGAACAGTGCGGGCTGCCGCTGGAACAGAAACAGGGAGTCGTTTTCCACGCGATAGTATTCCATCGCAAAGGAGGTCTCGCCCGCGGTGATACCCACCGCATGATGGTCGCTGAACACATAGCCCACCGATGCCGAAAGATGTTGCTGGGCGCGCTCGACACCGATGCGGTTGTAATCAATATAGGGCCAGGTGGTCAAATGCGCGCGCTGCACTTCGATTTCGAAGCGGCTTGGGAGCGGGATCGCGGGTGCGGCGTCGGGACGTTCGATGATGGTGATCGGTCGCTGATCCTGCGTCGTCTGCATGAGCGCGACGAGCACGGTATCGCGACGATACTCCACGCGATGTGACCCCGGCGTCACGGCGTCCGCCACGGTGGAAGCGTCCGTGCGGGGAATGAAGACGGTATCGATTCTCGTGATAACCACATTGCGGTACACGATACGCGTCGGCGACGCGTGCGCAGCGGACGGGGTGGAAATACCGGTAGAACGGAACGCGCTCGCGGGAACGGCATCCGAGGATACATCCTCGGTAGATGATGATGGTGCATCGGATGTGAATTCTGCATCGGAGGACGATCCCGCCGTGGGCGCGGGCGAGAACCATTCGTGGAGATACCAACCACCGGTCACAAGGGTAATACCGAGCAGAAACGCCGAGAGAAT
>JAVFAS010000005.1:85075-88090 GCA_034002405.1 Bacteroidota bacterium
GAAGGCGGATAGTTGTTCTTCGAAATTCATTGCTCTTCGTTCCGATTCTTGTCAGGACCGAGAATCTGGCGTAGCCGTTGCCGGGCGCGGAATATGCGTTTGCGCACGGTGGTGACAGGCACGTCGGTGATCGCGGATATTTCATCGTAGGAATAGCCCTGATATTCGCACAGAAGAAGCGCGTCACGGTTGGCGGCCGGAAGCCGCTGCAATGCGCTCTCGAGGTCCTCGTATTCACCCACCGAAACCACATCACCGCCGGGGAGAATTTCCTCGAGTTCATCGACGTCCTTTGGATATTTCCGGTCGCGAATGACATTCAGGCAGCGATTGCGTGCCGAGCGCATGAGGTAGCCCTGAACGTTCTCGATGTGACTTCCGGCGCGCACGCGCTCGAGAAGGTTGATGAACACTTCCTGAAAGATGTCTTCCGCCGCCGGCTGGTCGCCGAGGAAGCGCGTGCAGTACAGGTACACACCCTGCTTGTGGCAGGAATAGAGTTCCGCGAACGCCGCATTGTCACCCTCGCGGATGCGCTGCTGCAGCGCGTGGTCCTGCGTGATGTCCTGACTCACTTCCTCGAGCACATCGTTCCTGTTCATTATCAGACACCGAAGGAGCGCGGTCGCCCGTATGACACGCCGGGAAGGGAAAAATTCCCTTCAGGCGGAAAAAATGGAATCGGATCGGGCTGTCCGCTGGAACATAGACGAAAGCGGGGGGAAAAGCAATGGAAATGGGGGGAGAGGGGGAAACGGAAGAAAGGGAAACGGAAAAATGGAATGATGGAAAAATGACAGGACGAGATATGACGGGTATTACCTGAAAACCAGTGAGGGAGGAAAGCATTGATGCTCGAAACGAACATCCGTCATCAGTGATCAGCCATCCGGTTCCCGGTCGAATTCATCGATTTCCGCCTGCACGCTCTCCCACTCGGCGAAGGCGGAATCGAGTTCGACCGTGAGGTCACGGTACTGCTGGGTGAGGACCTTTGCCTTTGCCTCGTCGCGGTAGGTGGTTTCGTCCGCGAGGGCGGCTTCGACCCCGGCCTTTTTTTCTTCCAGATCGGCGATGGTTTTTTCAGCGCGGTCGAGACGGTTCTTCAGCGGCTTGATGCGTTTGAAGCGATCCTGTCGGCGCTGGGCTTCTTCGCGCTTGCGCTCACGGTCACTGTGCACGGCGGATTTTTTCTCGACAAGCTGCCCGGCCACGTCGCGCCGTCGGTGCTCTTCCTGCTCCTCGCTGCGCTTGCGCAGGTAGTCGCTGACGGTACCGAGAGTAATGCGCAGCTGGCCGTCACGAAAATCGATGCATTTGTTCACAAGGGGTTCGAGGAAATCACGATCGTGGGAGACGATGACCATGGATCCGTCGTAGCGGGAGAGCGCGTCCTGCAGCACGGCCTTCGAACGCATGTCGAGATGGTTCGTGGGCTCGTCGAGGATGAGCAGATTTGACGGGGTGAGGAGCATTTTCGCAAGCGCGAGGCGGCTTTTTTCTCCCCCGGAAAGCACGGCCACCATCTTGTCGACGTCGCTGCCCGAGAACATGAAGCAGCCGAGCAGCGTGCGCAGGCGCTTGCGGACATCCCCGGTGGCAACGAGATCGAGGGTTTGCAGTACGGTGTTCCGTGGCACCAGTTCCTCGGCCTGGTTTTGTGCGTAATACCCGATCGCGAGGTTGTGGCCGGGCTTGCGCGTGCCGTGCTGGAAGGACTCGATCCCGGCAATGATGCGCGCGAGTGTGGACTTTCCCGCGCCATTGACACCGAGAAAGGCGATGCGGTCGCCGCGCTCGATCGTGAGGTCGAGATTCTCGAACAGATGCAGGGCGCCGTAGGATTTGGCGATGCCGCTCAATTCCATCAGAATGCGCCCCGGCTGAGGCGGCTCGGGGAAGTCGAAGGAAATGCCGCCCTCCTCGTCCTCGAGTTCGATGGGTTCGAGCTTCTCGAGCATCTTGAGCCGGCTCTGTACCTGTCGCGCCTTGGTGGCCTTGTAGCGGAAGCGGTCGACGAACTGCTTTGTCTGCTTGATATGCTGCTGCTGGTTTTCGTAGGCCGCCCGCTGCTGCTCCATGCGCAGGATTTTCTGATCGACGAAAAAGCTGTAGTTGCCGCTGTACTCGGTCAGCTTGCCGAGGGATATCTCGATCGTGCGCTTGACGAGGTTGTCGAGGAAACGCCGGTCATGGGAAATCAGGACAATCGAATGTTCATATCCGAGAAGATATTCCTCGAGCCATTGCAGCGCCTCGAGATCGAGATGGTTCGTCGGTTCATCGAGCAGCAGGATCGTCGGTTCGCGGAGCAGCAGCTTGGCCAGCGCGATGCGCATCTGCCAGCCGCCGCTGAATTCTTCCGTCCGCCGCTGGAAATCGCGTTCGTGAAATCCGAGTCCCGAAAGCACCTGCGCGACCTTCGTCTGGATGTTGTAGCCCTCGCGATGCTCGAGCACGTGCTGGATTTCGCCCAGCTCCTCGACCAGCCGGTGCAGGTGTTCCTCGTCGTGCGCGGGCTGTGCGGCAAGACGGGAAATTTCGGCGCTCAGTTCATCGACGCGGTCGTGCATCGCCATGATGTCATCGAAGGCGGTGGCGGCTTCGTCGAACAGCGTGCGTCCGCTGTGCGCGATGCCGTCCTGCGGAAGGTAGCCGACGGTGTTGTTGCGCGACTGCGCGATTTCTCCCGAATCCGGCTCCATCTCCCCGGTGATGATTTTCATCAGGGTGGATTTGCCCGTGCCGTTCGAGCCGACGATGGATACGCGCTCGTTGTCGCCAATGCGCAACGAGACGTCCTTGAACAGGACCTTGCCGGGATATTCCTTCGTGATGGCGTTGAGAGAGATCATGACCAGTGTCAGCCCATCGTCCCTCGATACGGTCCGCTGCGCGGACCTACTCGGGATGACGGGGGTGGTGGTGTTCAGTTCATCGCATTTCCCCGTGCCTCGATACGGTCCGCTGCGCGGACCTACTCGGGATGACGGGGGTGGTGGTGTTCAGTTCATC
>JAVFAS010000005.1:88190-107413 GCA_034002405.1 Bacteroidota bacterium
CCTCGATACGGTCCGCTGCGCGGACCTACTCGGGATGACGGGGGTGGTGGTGTTCAGTTCATCAGATGTTTCTTGAACCAGGAATGGAATTCGTTGTACCACAGCTGCGCGTTGCGCGGCTTGAGCACGAGATGCCCTTCATCGGGGAAATACAGGAAGTGACTCTCGATGCCGCGGCGCTGCAGGGCGGTGAACAGCTGCATGCCCTGCTCGACAGGCACGCGGAAGTCGAGCTGACCGTGGGAGACATACGTCGGGGTCTTGAATTTCCCGGCCTTGCGGCTGGGCGACCAGCGGTCGTACATTTTCTGGTTGGTCCAGGGCGTGCCCTTGAATTCCCATTCGGTGAACCAGAGTTCTTCGGTGGCGCCATACATGCTGGTGAGGTCGTACACGCCGGCGTGACAGAAGATGGCCTTGAAACGGTTGGTGTTGGCGAGGAACCAGTTCATCATGTACCCACCGTACGATGCACCCGCGGCGCCGAGACGGTTCTTGTCGATGAAGGGATATTTCTTCAGCACGAAATCAAGACCTTTCATGAGATCCTTGTATGGTGCGCCACCCCAATCACCGTTGACGCCGTCGGTGAAGGCCTGGCCGAAGCCCTGCGAGCCGCGGCAGTTGACGGCGACGACCACGAAGCCCGGCGCGGAGAACAGCGCGGTATTCCAGCGGTAATGGAAGTTGTCGGCCCAGACGCCCTGCGGACCCCCGTGCACGAGATAAATCATCGGATATGTTTTCGCGGGGTCGAAGTCCGGCGGTACGATGATCCACCCCTGTACTTCCGCGCCGTCGAAGCTCTTGAAGGTGAAGGTTTCCGGCGCGGGCATGTCGATGCTGTCGAGCACTGCCTTGTTGGTTTCGGTCAGCTGGCGCACGTCGGAAAGACGCGTGCCGTCGTAGCGGATGCTCATCACTTCGGTGGGATAGTTCTGCCGCTCGCCGAGGAACACCAGACGTTCGCCATCGGGATGCAACTGGAAGCCGTGACGATACGTGCCGAGCTCGACGGTCATCACGGTATCCATGTGCGCGTATTGCAACGCGAGCATGCCTTTCAGCACACGGAGCACGTCGCCACCCACGGCGGGGACTTCGAACAGCGAAATGTACGGGCCATCCTGCGCGGTGAACAGCAGGCGTTTGCCGTCCTTCGTCCAGAGGATCTCGCCCACCGAACGGTCGACGCCGTCGGTCAGCAGGGTGGTCTTCCCGTTCTGCCTGTCGTAGACTTTCAGATCGTATTTATCCGCTTCATACCCGGCGCGTGCCATGCTGCGGTAGGCGATGTAACGGCCATCGGGTGAATAGACGGGCTGGTTGTCGTTGCCGTTGTTCGTCGTAGTGATGCAGCGCGGATTCGCGCCGTCGATCCCGACGAGCCAGATGTCGTTGTTCGTGCTCGCGGCGATGAACGGATCGGTGTTCTTCACGAACGCGACTTCCTTCCCGTCCGGCGAGGCAACGAAATCCTGTCCCCCGCCGATGTCGATCGGAGGCGTGTCGAAGGGACCCGGGGTGAGGTCGCGCGGAATGCCGCCGGCCGCGGGAACGGCGAAGACGTGACTGTATTTGTCATCCTTCCAGCTGTTCCACACGCGATAGGGGAGCTTCGAAATCCGCCGCGCCTTGACCGGATTTTTTTCCTTCTCCTCGTCGCGAACGCGGTTGCAGGCGTCATCCGGACAATCCGGATACACACTGGAGGAATAGAGGAAATGCGAACCGGTCGGCGTCCATTCAAAGGCGTCGATTCCGGTGGAAATGTTCGTCACGCGTCGTTGCGCCGAACCATCCGGATTCATCGTCCAGATCTGCCGGCCGTTCTCGCGGGAGGAAATGAAAGCGATGCTGCCGCCATCGGGGGACCATCGGGGACGCGCGTCCGCGCCCGGGGCGTCGGTCAGCCGGAGAGGTGTGCCGCCGTCAATGGCGACGCGCCAGATGTCGCTGTTGGATGTGTTCGTTTCGAGACGGTAATACGTCACGACGTACGCGATGTGCGCCCCGTCGGGGGATATCCGCGCGTCGCTGACCCGTCCGAAGCGGTACATTTCCTCGAATGTGAAAGGATGTTTGGGCGTATCCTCCATCAATTCGATTTTCTCGACCTTCGACTGCGCCTGCATCGAGACGGCGAGCAACAGCAGCAACGCGACAAAACGAAATCGTGTCATCATCATCTCCTTGGAATGCATCGACCGGAATCCGGAAAGGCCCGCCGCGTCGCCGCGGCATGGCGAATCAAAAAAGTCTTCGCGTTTTCGTGGTCCGCGTGCGGCGGATGGTTTGATGTTATTTTTTCCGGGTCACCACGAAATCCGCCAACTGCAGCAACGCGCGTTTCGCGTCCGATTCCGGCAACGGCGCAAGCTGCGCAACCGCGCGGTCGCGGTACTCCTCCGACGTGCGGACAGCATGCGCGATGCCGCCGAATTCCTCGACGAAACGCGCGATCTCCTGAATGTCGTCCCGCGTGACGCCGCGCCGGAGGCGGCGGAGGATATCCTTGCGCCGCGACGACGGTGCCTGCGCGAAGGCGTGAATCAGCGGAAGAGTGAATTTCTTTTCCTTCAGGTCACCGCCGATCGGTTTTCCCAACGTGGATTCGGTACCGGTGAAATCGAGGATGTCGTCGCGAATCTGGAAGGCGATGCCGATGAATTCGCCGTAGTCGCGCACGCGCGTGATCGTGTCTTCGTCGTCGGTGGCGCTGCGTGCGCCGATCTCGCAGCAGGTGGCGAGCAGCGAGGCGGTTTTGTCGCCGATGATGCGGAAATACGTTTCCTCATCGTTGCGCAGCTGCTTGGATTTCTGGATCTGCAGCAATTCTCCCTCGCTCATCCGCTTGACCGCGGTGGATGTGCTGCGAAGGAAGGCAATATCTTCATGCTCGAGCGAGAGAAGCAGACCGCGCGAGAGGACGTAATCACCGAGCAGTACGGCGACTTTGTTTTTCCAGATGGCGTTGATCGACGGCCAGTTGCGACGGGTCGCCGCGTCGTCGACCACATCGTCGTGGATGAGTGTCGCGGTGTGCAGCAATTCGACCAGCGCCGCGCCGCGGAAGGTGGCCTCGCCGATGCCGCCGCAGGCCTCGGCCGAGAGCATGACGAGCGCGGGACGGATGCGTTTGCCCTTGCGCTTGACCATGTAGCGGACCACCGCATCCACCAGTCCGACATTCGAGGTCAGTGCCCGGCGGAAGTGCGCTTCGAATTTTCTGAGGTCCCCTTCGACAGGGGCGATGATGGTGTCGAGTTTCACACGGAGTCCTGTATTTCGTTATGCCCGACGGGGTCCGCGGCGCTTCTGGCTGAGCTTGCTGATCCAGATGCTGACTTCGTAGAGAAAGACCAACGGGATAGCCATCATCAACATGCTCACCGGATCGGGTCCGGGTGAGATCAATGCGGCCACGAACGCACTCACGATCATGGCGTGCCGCCAGTAGCGGCGCATGATTTTTGGCGAAAGCATGCCCAGACGCGAGAGGAAAAACGACAGCATGGGCAGCTCGAAGACGAGTCCCGCGCCAAGCATCATCGTGAGAATGAATTCGAAATAGTAGTCCACCGAAATGACATTGGCGATGGACGGTGTTCCGAAGGCGACGAAAAATTTCAACGCGGCGGGGAGGACAAAGAAATACGCAAACGCCACGCCGGTGAGAAAACAAAACGATGTGAAGATGATGACCGCGCTGGCATAGCGGCGTTCGTGAGGATACAGCCCCGGCGCGATGAATTTCCAGATCTGGTAGATGGTGTTGGGAATGCTGATGATGATGCCGCCGAAAATGGCGACCTGCATGAACAACAACACCTGTCCGAACGGTCGGAGATTCTGCAGGTTCATCTTGTATTCGATCGCGGGACGAAGCAGGACGTGTTCCATCAGCGGCTCGATGACGAACCAGAGTCCCACCGCCGCCACGACGATGCCGATCAGGCTGTAAATGACACGCCAGCGGAGCTCCTCGAGATGGTCGAGGAAGGACATTTCCTTCGCCTCGTCCTTCTTGCCTCCCCGCTTCTTTCCATCGACCGCGGGTCCGTGATCCGTACCGTCGTCGCTCCCGTCGCTGCCACCGCTCCCGTCGCTGCCACCGCTCCCGTCGCCGCGAGCGTCGCCGCTCCCGTCGCTGCGAGCGTCGCCGCTCCCGTCGCCGCGAGCGTGCTCATCCCGCGTCGCGTCGGATGCGTCGTTGCCATCGGTTTCGGGGCCCGAGGCGCGCTCGTATGGATTCTCCTGGTTTTCGGTGCTCATGCGTGGGGAGACGATTCCGTGCAAACCTGAAAAATACGAAAAAACCGGACCGAACGTAAGTCCAATGCGCATCTGGGACGGATTTTGCCCTTGTGCCCGGCGCGGGTATTCGGATATATTTTATCCGCTTTAATCCACCGAGGGGATTGAGTCGCCCCGGCTGGTGGAACGAATCGCCAGAAGAGTCAGAAAGGGCTTCGTTTCCGGTAGAGGTTCTCATCGGGGGATGCTGTCCGGGATCCGGGAACGAGGTGGGTGGATATGGAAACAATCGGATTGACGCAAGTCTTGCGCATCCTTCCCGTCGCCGCGATGCAGGTGCGTGTGGACGCGGGCGGGGTGATGCTCATGGATGCCAATCTCCCGTGTCGCGTACTTTGGCCTCGGATTCCCGAGGCCGGCGGGGTGGTGTGCGACGAACTATTTGGATCGGCGGCGGCATCCGAAATACGACGGATCGCGAGCGGGGGCGGGATCGCGCAGATTGATCTCCGGGCGTCGTCGGGAGAAGACAATATGCTGCACATCGCGCATTGCGGCAATGATTCCGCGTTGGTCGTGATCCACGATGGGCGGCGCCTGCGTCCCGGGCGGATTGATCCATCGCTGCCGCGGCTGGTGATGGAGAAGGTCAGTGACTGGATTCTCTGGGTCGGACCGGACGACCAGATCGTCTACACGTCACCGGCCGTGCAAACCGTCACCGGCTACACCGCCGAGGAGCTGATGTTTGGGGAGTCCGTGCTCGAGCGACTCGTTCATGAAGAGGATCGAAGCCTCTTTTTTCATCACAAGCAACGTGTCGTCGAGGATCTGCGCTCGTCGCATTTGCGCTTTCGCATCCGTCATCGCGACGGTTCGGTGCGCTGGGTCGCGCATTCCTGCCATCCGGTGTACGAGTCCGACGGCAGTTTCCGGGGTATCGTGTCGAGCAACAAGGATATCACCACCCAGAAGCGGGTGGAGGAACAGCTCCTGCTCATGCAGTTCTCGATGGAACATGCGCATGAATCGGTGATCTGGCTGCGACGCGACGCGAGTTTTTTCTACGTGAACGAGGCGACCTGTCGCTTGCTCGGCTATTCGCAGGCCGAGCTGCTCGGGATGTCGGCGGGGAATCTCAATCCCGCACACGATCTCCAGGAGTGGGAACAGTACTGGGCGAATCTGCGCGAACGTGAAGCGGTCCGTTTCGAGACGCTGTTCCGCCGCGCCGATGGCACGATGATCCCCGTCGAAATCAGCGCGAATTTCCTCTGTTATGAAGGGAGGGAGTTTAATTGCTCCTTCGTGCGCGATATCACCGAGCGCCGGCGTTTCGAGTCCGAACTGATCACGGCGAAGGAACGCGCCGAGCAATCGGAGCGTCTCAAGGACGCCTTCGTTGCCACGGTGTCGCATGAGATCCGGACGCCGCTCAATATCATCAGCGGCTACACGCAGTTGCTGCGCGACGAGTTCGCGTCACAGCTGGAGGCGGACACCGGAGAGTTCTTCGCCAGCATCCAGACCGGCGTGCGGCGGCTGGAACGCACGGTGGATCTCATCCTCAATATTTCCCGCATCCAATCCGGCGACACGCCGATCCACCCCAAGCCCATGGATCTCGATGTGTTTCTCCGCCAGCGTATCGAGGATTTCCGGCATGTCATCTCCTCGAGGGGAATCGCGCTGCGGTACCATGCCGCGGCCGACGTTCCATCGCTGCTGCTCGACGAGTACAGCATGACGCAGGCGATCGACAACCTGCTCGACAACGCGAACAAGTTTACCCGCAGCGGCACGATTGCCGTGCGCCTGTGCAGACCCGATGCGTCCACCGTCTCCATCGAGATCGAGGACACGGGCATCGGTATATCGGACACCTACCTCCCGTATCTGTTCGAACGCTATTCGCAGGAGGATGTCGGCCTCGGACGGAAATTCGAAGGGATCGGCCTCGGAATGAGCCTGGTGCGTGAATACCTGCGTCTCAATGGCGGGACAATCGCCGTGCGGAGCGCGAAAGGAGAAGGAACGACGTTTACGATCTGTTTCCCGACGACGTCTTCCCAGTCCTGACATCCCGGGGTGCGTTGCGCGGTGCGGGCGCGGATGCTACATTCCGCTTTGCCTGTTTCGATGCATCGAGGGATTCATGGCAGACCACTCAAGCTCCCCCGTCCGATTCTCCCCGCTCGCCGGCGTGGTTGTCCTCATCGTCCTGCTGCGTCTCGCCGCCTTGCTGCCGTCCGAGTTGCGTCTCTGGGGGGTTGATTTTCACCGGCATCTCGACATGGGTTGGCTGCTCATCATGCTGGCGGTACCCGTGAGCATGAACCTCGCGGCCTTCCTCCTCCGCGGCGCAAATACCGACGCGCGGCGTCCGACGCGGTGGCTGTGGGGTACGATCCTCCTCCTTCTGCTCGCCGTGGCGCTGTGGCCGATGGAGACGTTTTACTATGGAGACGGGGGTCCGTTGATCGCGGAAGTCTACAAGATCGGGGCCCGGGAACACTATGCGAGCGAGATGCTGCGGAATCTGCATTCCGCCCCGCTGGCCGGCGGACTGCTGCATCTCCTCGCGGAGATGATTCCCTCCGTCATGCATGCCCTCGGACTGACGCTTCCCGCAACCCCGCTGTTTCCCTTCCTCGCGCTCGGACTGCTCGGTGCGCCCGTGCTCGGCGCGGTCATGTCCATCGAAAAAAATCCGCGCCTGCGTCTTCCGATCCTTCTGTTGCTCCTTGGATCGGGCGCGGTGATCCTTTTCTTTCGCTACGCGGAAATGTACCTGCCCGTGTTCCTCGCCGTAACGGCGTATCTGCTTGCCGCCTCCGCGGCCCTGCGGCGCGAGCGTCCCGTCTGGCCTGCGGCGCTGCTGTACGCGATCGCGGTTGCCGCGCATTACATGGCGCTCGCATTGCTGCCGTCGCTGTTGTTCCTGTTCCTTCGCGACCGGACGATCATGCGACGGTGCACCGGCACCCCGCGCGCGCTGGCATGGAGTTTCGCGGGCATGCTGGCGGGAGCGTTCGCCCTGTATTTTCTGCTCGGATTCCACCACTCCGACAGCCGCGTCGTCATGCCGCTGCTGGCGGTCGACACCCCGGCGGGAACGCTTACCTACACGCTGCTGTCGGCGTATCATCTGGCGGATCTGGTCAATGCCCTGTTGCTTCTCGGACCGATTCCCGTGCTGTTGCTTCCGTCCACCATGCTCGCCGGATGGCTGGCGGGACGGAAGCGCGGGTCCGCCGCGGGACCGACCGGCGGCCCCGCGCGGCAGGCGGCGGACGGTGATCCTCTGCGTTTTCAACTAATTGCCGGATATTCATTTCTTTTATTCCTTTTCTTTGCGAACACCTCCCTCGGACTCGCGCGCGACTGGGATATCGCGGCTCCGCTCGCGGCGATCCTGGTCATGATTCTCGTGGAGATGCATCGCGGCGGGACCAAACGACCGGAGAGGGATCCGGCCGTGGACACGTTGCTGCGTGCGGGACTGGCGGCCGTGCTGCTTGTCGTTCCCTGGATCGCGGTGAACGTCAATGTCGCCGCGTCGACCGCACGCTTCGAATCCATCCTGCATCTGGATGATGAACACATGTACGGGGACTATGCGCTGAGTGGGTACGAGGCGTTGCGGAAGCAGGCACTGCATGACGGCGATCGGCGCCGCGAAGGGGAGATCCTCAAACGGATGATCGAGATCGTCGGCTATCCCGAACAGTATCGTCTGCTGCTCATCAATGCGGTGGAGGGTGCGGACACGGAACCCCTCCGGTATCTCGCGCTGCATGACTGGATGCTTGCCCGACTGGCCGACCGGGCGGACGCTCTGCGGACACGTGGTGTGGAACGCGACTATGGCATCACACGCACGCAGATCGACTCGCTGGCTGCCGTCATGGCCATCGAGTCGGTGACGCGAGGACACAGCCGCGAGATGCAACCGCGCCTTGAGCGCTTCGCGCAGCGCTCGGGCTGTGTGACGGGGGTGAAGGTACTCACGGGAACGGAACGCTACAGCGGGCAGCAGTATGAAGAAGGGATTCCGATCTTCGAGGCCATCCGCGCCGCGGGATTCCGCGATCCCCGTGTCGATGGGATGTACGGCAGCTGTCTCTATATCGCCGGTGACCGTGCGCGCGGCGATGCCGAACTGACCGACGGCCTGCGGCGCTACGGCAAGAATCCGCAGTATCTGTTCATGACCGCGACCGCCTACCTGCAGCGGGACGGTCGTTTCGACGAAGCCCGCGCGCTGCTCGAGCGCGCACTCACGCTCGATCCGCCCGATGACGCCCGCGCGCAGATCACCGGTTTGATCGAGCAGCTGCGTGCATATATCGAGACCTCCACTCCGGACACGGAGCCCTCCGCACCATGAAAACGTATCGGTTCCCCGCGATCATCCAGAGCGCGGGCGGCGGTGGCGCGTTCTGCATTCCGACGTGTCGGACGATCCGATCCGATTCCTCTTTGCTTGTTCGATATCCGAACAATTCATTTCGCTGCGTCGCTTCTGCCCCCCGGATATCTTGATCCTGCACTCCGAAATTCGTTCAAGCATCGCGGAATTGGGGAATCAAGACATGATATTCATCATGCGAATGCGAATAAGGGAATGATTTCCTGCTTGTCGTCTTCACAATTCGCGTTTTCGACGTATCTCCTCCCACTCTGCTGATTCCATTCCACATATTCATGAGTTGAATGCTGTTCGTAATCCGAACAGTCGCGGTACTCGTTGTTCGGTACCACGACGTGTTCAGGGAGTAAGACGGAAATTCTTGCGAAAACAGCCTGTTTTCAAGGATTTTTCGATCGGCACGGTGTTTGCATGTATTCTTGTGTCGGTGAAAAGATCACCTGATTTGAAGACACAGAACGCAAACGTCCCCCGAATGAACATGAACAACGTCCGAATGAACACGACACGATTCGCAGCAATTCTCAGCCTGTTATGTGCACTCCAGGTTTCGAGCGCCAGCGCGCAGGACTGGACGACCTCCGTGAACTGGGTCGGGTACACCTACGCGAGCGGTGTGGCGATTCAGGATCCCCAGGATCAGAGCAATAACAAAAGTGCGTTCGACCTGGCCTTCGATCCGGATCTCGCTCCGTTTTCGGTGCAGCTCGCGGCGACACCGGCGCATGTGTACTTCCGTCTGCAGGTCAGCAATATCGACAGCTGGGCTCCCGGCACCTACATCATCTTCATCTCGGACGCGACAGGGTCATTGCTCGGGAAGACCTACATGACTCTCACGGGAAATGCAGGCGAAATCCATGTCGTCAACGCCGCCAATACCATCGACCAGACGACAGGCAGCGGTTCGCATGCCAGCAATATCGGCGGCTGGGCTCGCGTGGAGAACATCGCCGGGACGACGCATGATTATGTGGACTTCCAGGTGCCGCGTGATATTTTCGAAAACACCCTCGGCGCGGTGGGACCGATGAACCTGAAATTCTATGCCGGCAGCAGCTCGGGCGCGGGCAATGTCGACAACATCAACATCGACTGGATGACCGCGACCACGAATTCGGTTCCGACGGCCGCGGATTTCGCGGGACTCGGATACAGCACGCTCGAAGGAATCTCGAATGGCGCCAGCCCGCTTCCGGTCGAACTCACGTCGTTCAGCGCGTACCGGAAAGCCGATCGCGTCAATCTCCGCTGGAATACCGCCACCGAAACGAACAACTTCGGCTTCGAGATCGAGCGTCGCAACGACGATGGGGCATGGACGAACATCGGATTCGTCGCGGGACATGGCAACAGCAACAGCCCGAAACGTTACGACTTCAGCGATGTGGTGGCCGGCATGCACGGCAGCATCAGCTACCGTCTCAAGCAGATCGACCGCGACGGCGGCACGGAATACTCCTCGACCGTCATGGTTCAGATGAAAGACGAAAACGTCGAACTGATCAGCGCCTATCCGAATCCGTTCAATCCGACGACCACCGTGAATTTCTCGCTCGCGACGGTCTCGCCGGTGCATCTCGGCCTGTTCGACATCACGGGACGCGAAGTGCTGAACGTGGTCGATGGTGCGATGCTCGAAGCAGGAACGCACGCGCAGACAATCAACGCGGATGGTCTCGCCAGCGGTCGCTACCTTCTGATCCTCCAGACCGCCAGTGGCAGCACGGTTCACCCGGTGGTCCTGACCAAGTGATCGCGAGGGCGAGAGAATCGGATAAGCAGAGTTTGTTCTCCGATATACACAAAACGTTTCCATACAGCGCGGCCCCGGGGCCGCGCTGGTTGTTTCGGACCTCCGGCATCTGAAAAAACTGTAATGCGATGTTAACGCGCCGTTCATGTCGTCCCTCGTTCACGCGCGTATATTGCATACCATAACAGTTTCCCATGATCAACCCGATGCATCGCCTGATTCGGTTCACAGGACCGGAGATGGCGAGATGAATCGACAACGGAGCGCCGGCTCCGGCAGGACGAAGCGGAAGGAGAGAGCTGCTTCGCGAATGGAGAGAGAAATCAGGGAAGCGGCATGTCGATATCCGGAAGGAGAGAGCCGGAAATCGATCTGCGGACCGGCGGGAATGCTGACCGGCATGTGAAACAGTGAACGGTCTGTTCATTCTGTTCGAACATAAGAGGTGCGCAATGGTATTTGTTTCCGATCCTCCGGGGAGGACCGCATTCCGTCTGCTGTTGATACTGCTGCTGGCCGGCATCCTGCCGGACACGGCAGTATCACAGTACACACCTTCCGCATGGCCGCTGACCTTCATCGAGTACACTGACAGTACCGGAAGTTTCATTCAGGATGTCAGCGACCAAAATCCCGTGTATACGGACATCATCTACTCCACCACGACGCCAAGCTCGGTGAGTGTCGCAAGCGATGGCGCGTCGGCGTTCTTCCGCATGCAATTGAAGGCCGATCCCTACCGAAGCAACGGAACGTGGGCGCCAAGCGCCTGGGTGGTTGCCCTGAGCAATTCCGCCGGAGAGGGTGCACCGATTGGCTACGTCTCCGTCAATGCGTCGGGCAATGGATTGAACGTTGAAATCGCGGACCAGGTCGTCACGGATGTGATCTACACCTACGCGAAGAACGCGCCGGTCACCGATGCCGTGCGGACGTTGCCGGCCGGGACATCCGGGTATTATTATCTGGATTTTCAGGTCCCCATGACCGCGATCACCGCGAGATTGGGCATCACGCCCACGACGCATGTGCGGTTTTTCTACGGCTCCTCGACCTCGGGTGGAACCATCAACAAGGATTTCATGACCGGGACGGCCGTGAGCTTTCTCGGTCTGGCCACCACGAATTTCAGCGGAATCGAACACGGCGGTCTCGCACCGAACCCTGTCGAACTGCGCGCGTTCACCGCGCATGTGAAAAACGACGTTGTGGTCCTGCGCTGGCGCACGGCCACGGAACTCAACAATTTCGGCTTCGAAGTCGAGCGCGCGTTGCCGCATGCGGCGTGGGAAACCATCGGGTTCGTTCCCGGCAACGGGACGGTGTTCAGCCCGCGGTCGTACGAATTTCGGGATGTCTCTCCCCCGCGGACGGAGGTGCTGCGCTATCGACTTCGGCAGATCGATCGGGACGGGCGATTCGAATACTCCCCGATTGTCGAAGCGCAACGCGCACATCCGACCGCGATGGCGATCACCGGGAGTTTTCCCGCGCCAGCCCGCGCGATGACGACGATCAATTACGCCATCACGCAGCCGGGTCCCGTGCGATTGATCCTGAATGACATCCGCGGACGAGTCCTGCGCCAGGTGGACGAAGCCACGGCCGAGGCGGGTGCGCATTCGGTACTGCTCGACATGACGGGGGTCCCACCCGGCGTCTACCTCCTGCGACTCATCCAGGCCGGCCTCGAAGAGTTCCGTCCCCTCATCGTGGCGGAGTGATCCCGGAGCACCAACCAGACACCGCGCGGTCCGTTTTGCTGCGACGATGCGTTTTCCCATTTTAGAAGATTGGAATAACGATCGCAGGAAGCGGGCGTTCACAAGAGATGGAACACGGATTCATCACCATCCGCGGCGCGCGGGAACATAATCTCAAAAACATCGATCTCGACATCCCGCGGAAGAAGCTGGTGGTCATCACCGGTCTGTCCGGTTCGGGGAAATCGAGTCTCGCCTTCGACACCATCTACGCCGAAGGACAGCGGCGCTATGTGGAGAGTCTCTCCGCCTACGCGCGACAGTTCCTCGGCAGCATGGAACGACCCGATGTCGACAAGATCGACGGATTGAGTCCGGCCATCTCGATCGAACAGAAAACCGTCAGCCGCAATCCGCGATCCACCGTCGGAACGGTGACGGAAATCTACGACTACCTTCGCCTGCTCTTCGCGCGCGCGGGCGTGCAGCATTGCCACAAGGACGGTTCACCCGTGCAGCGGCAGAGTCTCGATCAGATGGTGGATCGGCTGCTCGACCTCGAGCGCGGCATGCGGCTCGTGGTGCTCGCCCCCGTCGTGCGCGGCCGCAAGGGACATTATCGCGAGCTGTTCGAGCAAATCCAGAAGGATGGATTCACCAAGGTGCGGATCGATGGCGCGATGCGCGAGATCGTCGATGATCTCAAGGTCGATCGATACAAGGTGCACAACATCGAGATCGTGGTCGACCGTCTGGTGGTGAATCCGGACGCGCGCGCGCGCCTGACCGATTCACTCGAGATTGCATTGAAATTCGGTGAAGGCGTCGTGATCGTGGACGCGGACGGCGAGGATATTCTGATGAGTCAGAAGAACTCCTGCCCCGTCTGTGGCACGAGTTTCGAGGAACCGGCGCCGAATTCCTTCTCCTTCAATTCTCCGTACGGCGCGTGTCCCGCCTGCGACGGTCTCGGTGAATCGAGCGAATTCGACCTCGATCTGATCGTTCCGGATGTCGGAAAATCCCTCAATCAGGAAGGGCTGGCTCCGATGGGGAAGCCGCGCCGCACGTGGTGGTGGTCACAGATCAACGCGGTGGCGGAAAAATTCGGCTTCGATCTCGATACTCCGTTGTCCGATATTACCGAAGATGCGATGCAGATCCTGCTCTACGGCAGCGGGAAGGAAAAGTACCGCATCATGTACACCCATCCCGACGGCCGTGTCTCGCAATACAACCACAGCATCGCCGGGGTCATTCCAAGTCTGAAGCAGTACTACGAAAACACCACGTCGAACGGTATCCGTGACTGGGCGCAATCGTTCATGAGCACGAAGGAATGTCCGGTCTGCGGCGGAACACGCCTGCGGCCGGAAAGCATCGCCGTTCGCATCGATGGCAGGTCGATCCACGATATCACGCACGCCTCGGTCCGGGATGCCCTGAGCCAACTGCGATCCCTCCGGCTCACGTCCCGTCAGAAGGAAATCGGCGCGCAGATCATCAAGGAATTGACGTCGCGCCTGTCGTTTCTTTCGAATGTCGGTCTCGATTATCTGACGCTCGACCGGACCGCGCGCTCGCTCTCGGGCGGGGAGGCGCAGCGCATCCGTCTCGCCACGCAGATCGGTACGCAGCTGGTCGGCGTGCTCTACATCCTCGACGAACCGTCCATCGGCCTGCATCAGCGGGACAACTCCCGGCTCATCGCATCGCTCAAGCAGTTGCGCGATCTCGGCAATTCCGTGATCGTGGTCGAGCACGACCGCGAAATGATCGAAAGCGCCGACCATGTCATCGATCTCGGACCCGCCGCGGGGGAATTCGGCGGGGAGGTCGTTGCCGAGGGAACGCTGGCGATGTTGCTCCGTGCACAGGGGAACGGTCGTGCGCGGAGCAATGGCGGCAAGAAGAAGACACAGAACTCCGATACCACGAACGGCACCGTGCGCAAGGCGAACAGCGCGACCGAGGAAGAGATGCTCCGGCGCATCACCGGGAAGGGGTCGCTGACCGCGGCGTATCTGGGCGGACAGCAGGCCATCGCGGTGCCGGAGCAGCGCCGTGCGGGCAACGGACACACGTTGCTACTGCGCGGCGCGCGTGGACACAATCTCAAGCACGTCGATCTGCGCCTGCCGCTCGGCACCTTCACCTGCGTGACCGGCGTGAGCGGTTCGGGCAAATCGAGTCTGATCAACGAGACATTGTATCCACTGCTCGCGAAGCATTTCTTCCGGGCGATCCAGGCCACCCTGCCGCATGACGGCGTGGAAGGACTCGAGCACATCGACAAGGTGATCGACATCGACCAGACGCCGATCGGACGGACCCCGCGCTCGAATCCGGCCACCTATACCGGACTGTTCACCTTCATCCGCGACCTCTTCACCAATCTCCCCGAAGCGAAAATCCGCGGCTACAATGCCGGACGCTTCAGCTTCAATGTCGAGGGCGGCCGCTGTGACGCCTGCCACGGCGACGGCGTCCGCAAGATTGAAATGAATTTTCTCCCCGACGTCTACGTGCTGTGCGAGGTCTGCAAGGGGAAACGCTACAACCGGGAAACGCTGGAAGTGCGATTCCACGGAAAATCCATCGCCGACGTGCTTGAAATGTCCGTCGCCGAGGCGCTCGATTTCTTCAGCGAAATTCCGCGCATCCGGCGCAAGCTGCAGACACTCTACGATGTGGGACTCGGGTATGTGCGTCTCGGTCAGCAGGCGACAACGCTTTCGGGCGGCGAGGCGCAGCGGGTCAAGCTCTCCACCGAACTGTCGAAAGTCGGCACCGGCAGTACGCTGTATATCCTCGATGAACCGACCACGGGACTGCATTTCGAGGACGTGCGCATGCTGCTCAACGTGCTCGGCCAGTTGGTCGAGAAAGGAAACACGGTGGTGGTCATCGAGCACAACCTCGATGTGATCAAGACCGCGGACTGGATCATCGACATGGGTCCCGAAGGCGGCCACGAAGGTGGATACATCGTGGCGGAAGGAACTCCGGAGGAGATTGTCCGTTGTGCGGCCAGCCATACGGGACGCTATCTCCAGGCGGAATTGACCGGATCCGCGCGGGCGGAGTAAACGCGGATTTCACGGATTTCACGGATTCCGCGGATTGGTTTCTTGAACGACGATCATCTCGCGAAATGTGTGTGTAGGCCTCAGCGCGAAGAAAGGATGGACACCATGGAACGAACGCCGCGGACCGATCCGCACGAAGACAAGGAAGCGCCGCTGCGCCGCGACATCCGCGAACTTGGCACGCTGCTCGGGGAGGTGCTGATCGAACAGGAAGGACGGGATTTCTTCGAGCTCGTCGAACTGCTCCGGCAACTCGCAAAAACCTATCGTACCGATCCCAGCGCGGAAACGGAAACCACGATTCGGGATATCGTCAATGCGCTGGGAACCGTCCGCGCACGCACGCTCATTCGTGCATTCACCCTCTTCTTTATCGTCGTCAACGCCGCGGATGAAATCCACCGTATCCGGCGCCAGCGCATCCATGCCCTCGAGGACGGCGGCGCGCAGCGGGGATCGCTGCGCGAGGTGCTCGAGCAGATGGCGCTCGAGGGCATGCAAGCCGGCGACCTCCGGCGTCTGCTCGACTCGGTCGATCTCGTGCCGGTGTTCACCGCGCATCCCACCGAGGCGACACGGCAGACGGTGCTGCGCAAGATCCTGCGCATCGGGGAACTGCTGCTGCGTCGCGATGTCACCACGCTGACCGACGAAGAACAGGAGGAAATCCGGCAGGACCTCCGCGCGGAGCTGACCATACTCTGGCAGACGAACGCGGTGCGCCGGCACCACGTCACCGTGCGCGACGAAGTGCGCCGCGGCCTGTTTTTCTTCCGCGACATCATCTACGACACCATCCCGCGACTGTACGCGTCGCTGAATCATGATCTGCGGCAGATCTTCGACATCCACGATCCCGCCCCCATCATCCTGCGGTTCGGATCATGGATTGGCGGAGACCGCGACGGACACCCGCTGGTCACTCCCGATGTGACGCGCATGGCGCTCGAACTCCACCGACGGGAAATCCTTCAGCTCTACATAAAGGATACTGATGTCCTTTTCAATTCCCTCAGCAATTCGACGCAGCTCGTCCCGGCAAGTCCGGAACTCCTCGCCTCCTTCGCGCGCGACCGCGAGGCGCTGCGCGGACAGCTGAGCGATGAGGAACTCCGCGATCAATCGGAGATCTACCGGGTCAAGATTCATTGCATCTGGTGGAAGCTGCGCAATACGCTCGCGGGCGAGGGATACGGCTACGAGGACGCGAGCCAGCTTCTCGACGACTTGCAGGTCATGCACGACAGTCTCGTGCAGCAGCACGCCGACGTGGTCGCCCGAACGCGGATCCTTCCAATGATCTACAAGGTGCGGACATTCGGTTTCCATCTCGTATCACTCGACATCCGTCAGCATTCCGAGCGCATCGGCGCGGCGGTCGCCACCTTGCTCGATCGCGCGGACATCCTCGAGCATTACGCCCGGATGGAAGAAGACGAAAAAACCGCGCTGCTGACCACCGAGATTCTCCACAGCCGTCCCATCGTCGGGCGGCGGCAGGACATCGACGAAGAGACGCTGCAGGTGCTGGAGGAATTCAGCGTCTTGCTCGAAGGCAAGCAGCGCTTCGGCGCACAGGCCTGCAACGACTACATCATCAGCATGACCGCCGGAGCGAGTGATGTGCTCGAAGCGATGCTGCTGGCGCGCGAGGCGGGACTGTTGACCGTGCGCAAGGGCGCGATCACGCAATCACAGGTGGACATCCTACCGCTCTTCGAGACGATCGAGGATCTTCGCGGCGCGGCGAACACCATGGAGCGGCTCTTCCTCAATCCCGCCTATGCGCAGCAGCTCGCCTGGCGGGAAGGCACGCAGAAAATCATGATCGGGTACTCCGACAGCAACAAGGATGGCGGCTACACGACATCGAGTTTCGAGCTGTACAAGGCGCAGATCGCATTGCAGGAGATCTGCCAGCAGCACGGCGTGCGGCTCGTGATCTTCCACGGCCGCGGCGGCAGCGTGTCCCGCGGCGGCGGTCCGCTCAACCAGGCGATTCTCGCGCAACCCGCGGGTACGGTGGACGGCGGCATCAAGATCACCGAACAGGGAGAAATGATTTCCGCGAAATACGCGATGCCGGGGATCGCCCTGCGCAGTATCGAACTGGCGGCGTCGGCGGTGCTGCGCGGCACCGCGGAATGCACGTTTCTTCCGTGCCGTCTCGAACCGGAGGAGCGGCTTCGACAGTTCGAGACCATCTCGCAGGATGCGATGCACGCGTATCGCGCACTCTTGGAGGAGGAGTATTTCCTCCCCTTCTTCCGACAGGCGACACCGATCGACGTGATCGAGCACATCGGCATCGGTTCGCGTCCGCCGTCGCGAAAAAAATCCGATTCGTTGCGCAATCTCCGCGCCATTCCGTGGGTGTTTTCGTGGACGCAGTCGCGTTGCATCATCTCCGGGTGGTATGGTTTCGGTACCGCGGTCGCGCGCGCCGTCGATGAGGGACGCATGCGGTGGCGGGATTTCCATACCTGGTATGCGGACTGGCCGTTCTTCCGCACGCTCGTCGGAAACATCGAGATGACGTTGCTGAAGGCCGACATGGGCATTGCCCGCGAGTATGTGCGGCTCTGTGACGACACCACGCGCGCGGAGGCGCTGTTCGCGACCATCCATGATGAATACGATCGCACGCGCGTGGCGATCACACGCATCACGGGTGGTGACCTCCTGCACGACAATCCATCCCTGCGGCGCTCGATCCTGCTTCGCAATCCCTACATCGATCCGATCAGCCACATCCAGGTCGCGATGTTGCAGCGGTACCGCGGCGCGTCGCCGGCATCGTCCGCGCACCACGAACTTCTCGAGACGCTGCGTGTCTCGGTCAACGGCATCGCCGCGGGCATGCGGCGCACGGGATAATTCGTGGCCACCCTGTCCGATGCGGGCGGAGCGCCGCGCGTCGCGATCATCGGCGCCGGTGCGGCGGGACTCATGGCCGCGGTATTCGCCGCGCGCGCGGGTGCGGAGACCCTGCTCGTCGAGCGCACCGCCGAGGGCGGGCGCAAGGTGCTCATCAGCGGCGGCGGACGCTGCAACATCCTGCCATCCGAATCCGACGAAACCCGTTTCGTGACCGACTCGTCGCGCAATTCCCTGCGCAAGATCCTCCGCGGCTGGCCGCTGCACGAACAAGTGCATTTCTTTGAAAAGGAGATTCATCTCCCATTAGCAAAAGAAGACGGGACGGGAAAGCTGTTCCCCGCCTCGCAGCGCGCACGCGACGTGCGGGACGGATTGTTGCGGGAAGCGCGGGCGCAGGGGACGAAGCTGTATGCGCAGGCCCTGGTCACGGACATCGCACCGACCGACGGCGGCTGGACCGTCGCCGTCGCCGGCGCGCCCGCGCTGCGGGTGGACGCGGTCATTGTTGCTACGGGGGGACTCTCCGTCCCGAAAACCGGCAGCGACGGCAGCGGCTTCGCTTTCGCCCGGAAACTCGGCCTGAAAGTGAACGACACCTATGCGGCACTCACACCGGTGACGGCCGACAGTCCGCGCTTCAACGCACTCGCCGGCATCACCATGCCCGTGTCGATCACCGCGCGGGACGCACAGCGTTCCGCCGCGGCGCGCGATGCGTTTCTCTTCACGCATCGTGGATACAGCGGTCCCGCCGTGCTCGACGTCTCGCACGTGCTCGTGCGCGCGGGGGACGCACGCAGGAGCGAGGCACATTTGCTCGTACAATGGACGGAAATTCCCGAAGAAGAATGGACGCAGCGCCTGCGCAACACGCTGCCCGGTACCGCGCACGGCGTGCTGCGCCGCGAACTGCCCGAGCGGCTGGCGACCGCGCTCTGCGCGCACGCCGGCGTGGATCCCGCGCGCACACTCTCGCAGCTGCGGAAGGATGAGCGGCGGCGTCTGCTCGATGTGCTGCTACGCTGCGAACTGCCGTGGACCGGGCACGAAGGATACCGCGTGGCGGAAGTCACCGGCGGCGGCGTGGATCTCGCGGAAGTCGATCC
>JAVFAS010000006.1:0-50962 GCA_034002405.1 Bacteroidota bacterium
TGTCGTCAAACAACCAGGAGGCCAGCATGAAGTGTGTCCGCAAAGTATCACAGGTTGATTCCTTTGTCAAGGGATTCGAACAAAAGACATGGTGGGTTGGGCTCGACGTGCACCGTCGCAGTTACGCAGTTGCCCTACGCCGAGCTGATGGTCAGATTCACACAGTGATTTCGCAAGTCACTCCCCGAAACCCGTTATAATCTGCGCATATAGCTCAAATGCCGCAATACTCTGGTGGAATGAGAGAATGCGGCATTTGAAGGAGGATATTATGCACCGTCGTGTACGGCGCATCGATGACGTTGTTGCAGACCGTCGGAAATAAAAGTGATCGGTACTTTGTTTCAGCCGGCGTCCGATCGCTTCTCGCGGATCGCGATCACTGTTCCCGGCCGTCCGCGTCGAGCACGACGACCTCGCCCCACCCGAGGGCGCGCACGGGTGCTTCGATCTCGGAGAGATCACCCACGATCACAACCACCACACCATCGAAGCCGTAGTGTTTGCGTGCCATCGCCGTGACGGCTTCCGGAGAGCCCTGTTCGATCGCCGGGACAAATTCCGCCAGCGCGGACAGCGGGGCGTCGTCATTGAGCAGCGAGGAGAGCTGGCCGGCGACCATATCATTGCTCTCGAAATTCTGCACAAATCCGAGCGTGAGATTGCGCTGCACGTTTCGCAGTTCGTCGGGTCGAATCGGAATCGTCCCGGCGAGCCCTTCGATCTCCTTGCGGAATTCGTGCAGCGATGCCGTGGTGAATTTCGACTGCACCCCGGCGGTCGCCATCCACCACCCGTGATCACGTGCCATCGCGAGACGGCAGAATGCGCCATATGTATATCCCTTATCCTCGCGTAGGTTGAGATTGAGACGGGACGAAAACGCTCCCCCGAGCAGCGCGTTGGTCAATTGCATTGCGTGATAATCGGGATCCTTCCGCGCCGGGGCTCCCGCTCCGATACGGATTTCCGACTGCGGCGCACCCTGCCGGTCGACGAGGTAGATGGTCCGCGCCTTGCGACGGGGTGCCGGACGCAGTGCCGTCATGGGGAGTTTCCCTTCCCGCCAGGCGCCGAGATGGAGCTGGGCAATTTCCACGGCCCGCTCGATCGTGATATCGCCGACGAAAAGCAGCGTGGCGTTGTTCGGCCGCCAGTATGTCGACCAGGTTTCGCGTAGATCCGCCGTCGTGATCGCGGCGATGGACGATGCGGTGCCATCCGAACTCCGACCGAGCGGATGCTCCTCGCCATACAGTTTTTGCTGGAACAACCGTGTGGCCAGATACCCGGGTTCACTCATGCTGCGGCGCAGTCCGTCAAGTGTCATCTTCCGCTGGCGCTCGAATTCCAGCTCGTCGAAGGCGGGATTCAGAACGATGTCGGTGAGGATCTCGAATGCGTCGTCGAGTTTTTCCGTCATGCAGCAAAGGGACACGCTCGCACCGGTCTTCCCACCACCCACACTCATCCGCGCACCCAGACGGTCGAGTTCCTCCTGAATTTGCAACGCGCTGCGTGTGATGGTTCCTTCATCGAGCATCGCGGCGGTCAGCGTACTCCGGCCGGCCTTTTCCTCCGATTCGTTGACGTCCTGCGTCTTGATGATCAGCCGCGTGCTGACCAGCGGAAGGCCAGGTCGGGGACTGACAACAACCTCGAGTCCGTTGTCCAACGTCCGGCGCTCGGTGCGCGGGGCGTCGAAGACCACGGGGCCGTCGGTCGACGGGGGAACGCTCCGATCGAACTCCTCAGCGTCCGGACGACCGCTGGTCTCGGGCTCGACCCACACTTCAAGTCGGTGGGCATCCGCGATCCAGCGCTGAAAGTCCCGCCGCACGTCCGCGGTCGTAATGGCCTGGTACCGATCGTGGTCCCGTTGGAAATAATCCGGATTTCCCAGATAGGTATTGTAGGAATTCAAGCGGTCCGCGATGCCCCCGAAACCACCGATTCGTTCGAGGCTTCCGAGAAAATTCATCGACGTTTCCACCTTCAGGCGTTCGAGTTCATCCTTGCTCGGGCCGTTCTCGGCGAAATCGGCGAACTGGCTGTCCACGACGGCACGCAATCGGGCGAGATCGACGCCCGGACGTGCCGTGACGATGACATGGAATTCCCCCGCGATTTCCCGTGCGGCGTTGTAGACAACCACATTGCTCGCGAGCTGCTGGTCACGCACCAACGTGCGGTACAGTCGCGCGGTCTTTCCATGGCCCAGGATGCTTGCCGCATAATCGAGCGACGCCTCCTCGGGCGTGAAATGGTGCGGCACGGGATACACCAGTTGCAAACGCGCCTGGGGAACGCGATCCAGGATGCGCACGGTCTTGTTTCGCGGGAGGAATGGGATATTCACTCCCGGACGCGACCGCGGCTTTCCCGGAGCAAGTGGTCCGAAATACTTCTGAATGAGTTCCTTTGCGTCGTCCGGGTCGAAATCACCGACAAGGGCCAGCGAACAGTTGTTCGGCACATACCAGGTGTTGTAGAATTCCCGTACGTCGTCGAGGGTGGCATTCGTGAGATCCTCGATCGATCCGATGACCGTGTGCCCGTAGGGATGCCCCATCGGGTAGAGATGTTCGGCCACGGCATATTGCACCGCAGCGTACGGTGCGTTGTCGCCCTGCCGCTTCTCATTGCGTACGACGTCCTGCTGGTTCGCGAATTTCTCCTGCGTGAGCGCCTCGTCGAGGAAGCCCATGCGATCGGCCTCCAGCCACAACGCATATTCGAGAGAATGCGTCGGAACGGTTTCGAAATAGTTCGTCCGGTCGGTGTTGGTGGTGCCGTTGACCCCGCCCGCACGGAGATTCGCGCCGGCCTGCTCGACGAGCGCGAGGTACTCCCCCACGACATGTTTCGAGCCCTGGAACATCATGTGCTCGAACAGATGCGCGAAGCCTGTCTTCCCCGTCGCTTCGTTCTTCGAACCGACATGATACCAGAGGTTCACGTTCACCGCGGGGATCTTCTTGTTGACGCAGAGAATCACGTCCAGCCCGTTTTTCAGCGTGTACTTCTCGAAGTGGATGTTCGGCAGTGTCTGCGCGGGCGCGATCGCGGCGAGAACAAGGAGACAGGCAATCGTAACGGCATGACGCAACATGGACGGGACTCCGTCTGGTGGGACTCAATTGAGACCCATAAATACGAAAAATCCGGGACATGTGATTGTGCCTCTGTCCGGGGATTTCGATTCCGATCGTCCGAGGAGGACTGCCCCCATCCATGGTGGAATCGAACTCCGTTCGGGAAGGGACGCGGCAACGTACGCGGTACGGCTCAGCGCACGCGCAGCAGCGCTGCATGGCCGGGAGGAAGAGAAAGAATGGCGCGTCCATCCCCATCACGTGTGAGCGAGGCGGTCACGCCGGGCACAGGGAAAAGCTCGAGTGTCTGCTGTTGGTCACGCAGCGACAACGCGATCTGTCGATCGCCCGCCGGATCCACCCGCTTGTTGACAACGAACAGCCACGTGCTGTTGTCCGCATCCAGGAACTCGCCGATTTCCACGAAGCATCGCTCGGGCGGATCGAATACGGCATTGGTCCCGACATCTCTCCAACTCATGACGGTATCGAGCACGCCGCCCTGAACGCGGAGCATTCCGCGATGCGCGGCGTCACTGTACCGCCATCGCATGCGCGCAAGCATCTCGCCATGCGGCCGCAGACTGCCGCGGAGGAAGGCGCGCGTGCTGTCGAACTTGTCCTCTCCATTGGTGTCGAGCCGCCGCGGTTGGTTGTTGTGCGGATCGAGCAATCCGATCGCGCCCATATCTCCATACGCCGGATCATCACGCGCGGTGATGTTCGCGTTCATCGCCCGGCCCGGCCAGCTGTGGATGACATACAGCATGACGCTCGTCGCCCCATGACACAGCGCGAGGTTGCACTGAAAGCGGAATTCGGCGGCGGCGGGTTCATACAGCCATCCGGTATCGGCGAGGGCGACGGTTGGCCACCCCGAGCGAAACTGCCAACTGTGCGTCTGCAACGCGGGCATCCATTCCCTGATCCCGAAACGATTTCGCGCGATCGCGAATTGACGGAACCAGTCGGACAGACTCTGGAAATTGGACCATGTGTGCTGCCCCCCCCGTTCGTACGGCACGGGGAAATAGGTGCTGTCATAATACGCGGCGTCGGTGGGACGCACAGCAAAACCTTCCTCGAACGGATAGAGGTAATGTCCATCCACGAGGCCGCGCATGCTGGCCACGCTGCGAGCGATCGCCGTGGGATCCTTCGTCGCCGCGCCGGATGCCCAGACGAACGCACGGACGGGAACACGTTCCCGTCCGGCCATGTCACGCAACATCGCCGCCAGTGCCCGGGCCGGCACGTCACTGCCATCCGAGGCAAGGGATTCGGAGAATTCGAGGAAACGCAGCGCGGGAAAGGGCGCGGTACTGTCCGCACCCAAGAGCCGCATACGGTGACGAATGGTATCGGCGAGGCCTACCTCGCCGGGTTTCAGATCCGGATGTCCGCTGTTGAAGAACGCAAACGCGCGCTCGTCGCTCAGGATCACGGCGTCGATGGTGATATCCGCGCCGCCGTGAAACCGCAGTGTCAATTCCAGGGGCTCGTCCGCCCGCGTTCGCTCGTTGAATCCGGGATCCGGTCCCGGTCCGTCGCGATGGCTGACACGCACCCCGCTGCCCTCTGATGCGGGCACGCGTGAAAACCACACGCGACCGAGGATGACCTCGATCACAACGGTATCGCGTCGCCCGGCTGCCGCGTCACCGCGGGTGATGGCCGCGGCGAGCATGTCGGGGGTACATGGTAATCGCACGTGTCCCGCCGAACCGGTGAGCATGACCTCGAACACCGCATCCCCGCCGGGGAGGAGATCACCGGGACGCACGGCACAGCGCGCGCTGACGACATAAAAACCCGATGGCTTCGTGCCACCACGATCGGTGAACACCTCGCCTCCGCGTCGCCACCCCGTTACCTCCACTCCATCGTCGCGGCCTTCCGCGAAACGGATGGCGTTGTTTCCCGTCTGCTGCATGTTGTGCCGGTCATTCCCGTGATACCCTGCGTGCAGGCGTTGGCTGAATACCGCTTCACCTCCACTCCGCCGGTCGAAGTCCTCCATTGATTCTGGATGGGACAACCGCCGCTCGGTCCGTGTGAAATCCCACAGGAATGGATCGCTAAGAGAGAGAGAGAGGCCGCGTACCCACGCGGCATGATTCAGTTTGCGGGCGACATTGTCGGCACCCTCGACCAACCGATCGGGTACGATGGTGAAATGCGCCATGGTCAGTCCGAGATCGAGCAGCTGCTCCCATCGTTCGGTCGGGATCGCGTACGGATCCCGCGACCCGCGTCCCGCCGTGTCCCCCACCCAGCTGCCCCAGATACTGTTGGGTACCGGGTAACGCATGTTTCCGTAAATGGTAGCTCCGCCGATCTCGAAGCGCCCGTCCTGCGTCCACGACGGGGCGATCGGAAGCAGGAGCATCGTGACCAGGGTGAGCGCCAGGGCATACGCACGCATCATTTCCATCCGGGTTGGGGTTTGTTGGGAGAGTGCGCCTCGGGGCACCACCTCGATGATTCAGGACAATGCGTCACACAGATCAACGAGAGGTGGATCGTACCGTTCACCGAACAGTTCGAAAAACACGGTGTCGCCGATTTTCTCGATCACGCCGGATTCCGCGATGGTGTCCTGATACGTTGCGTAACAGCGCAGGCACGCAACCATCATCGCCCGCGCGTCCGCATCGAGCGGGATCGCGCAGCTGATGTCCCCGGATTCGGATTGCTTCATCCGGAATCCGGCGGGCAGGAACACCGGGTCCCCGCTGTCGGGCAGCGTCAGCATCGCGAGACGGCGGAGGTAGGGATGCCCCCGGTCGCGCAATGCGCAGTACAGGCGCTTGACCACGGCGTGCGTCACGAGGTGGTCGTGAAATCCACTGACGCCGTGGACGGCATAGGAGACGAGGATGTCCGGCCGCACGGTCTCGACATGCTCCCGGATGGCCTGCTCGAGGATGCGGGGATCAAGATGCTTCAGGCCGCTGTCCGGGTAGTCCCATACGGTCATTCCGGATAATCCGAGTGTTTTTTCCATTTCCAACATTTCCCGCAGACGCACCTCGCCCATCGCATCGATGGAGAGTCCCAGGCGATGGCGCTGCTTCGTCGCACCGCCGCGGGTCAGCGTGAGAAGAAAAACCTCGTGTCCCGCGGTGCGCTGTTGATGCATGACGGCGGCGGGACCGAAGGACTCGTCGTCGGGATGGGGGAAAATATATAAGAGGCGCATGTCGGCGCTCCGCTCTTGTGAAGGGATGCGGGAATTTCCCCATTCCCGCGCGCCCAAACAAGTCGCATGAACGTCCCTCACCGCGCCATGAACGTCCCGCGCCGCGCGTGAATTCGGAAGATGCGGCAATTCCTCGTAAGTTTCCGAACATGCTCCGGGGAACCGGACCGCAGTTCATCATCGAAAGGAAGTAGACATGCATCACGAACCCGACAGCGCCGCGCGTCATGAATTCATCGCGGCAATCGAACTCTTTCAGGATCTCACCCCCGAACAAAAGGAAGTACTCACCGCGGAATTCGAAACCATCTCCATCCCGAAAGGGGAACTGGTTTTCGCCGAAAATGCGGAGCGCAAACGGCTCTACATCATTTACGAAGGCGAGATCGAGCTGTTCAAGCGCACCCCATTCGGCGAGGAAAAGCGCATATCCATTTTTTCGAAACATGACTTTCTCGGTGAGGGCGTCCTGATGGACGACTCGCCGCACGCGAGCTCCGCGCGTGCGCTGCTCGACTGCACGGTCTTCGTCCTCGCGAAGGATCGCGTCCAGGCGGTCTTCGATCAGCATGGAAGTATCGGCGTCCGCGTCCTATCGCGAGTCGCACGCGTGATCTCCCGTCGCATGCGGATGATCACCACGCACGTCGCCAACATCGCCCAGCAATACGAGAGCGGACGCGTACGCAGCGAGCACGACCTGCTCGGCGACCGCGACGTTCCGGCGGAACGCTATTTCGGCGTGCAGACTCTGCGCGCGACCGAGAATTTCAATATCAGCGGCGTGCCCATCAGCTTCTATCCGACGCTCATCGAGGGACTCGCCGTCGTCAAGCAGGCCGCGGCAATGGCGAATTTCGATCTCGGTCTGCTCTCCAAACCCGTGTGCGACGCCATCGTGCAGGCGTGCATCGATATCGTCAACGGACGTCTGCACACGCATTTCGTCGTCGACATGGTGCAGGGCGGTGCGGGTACGTCGACCAACATGAACGCGAACGAGGTCATCGCGAATCGTGCGCTCGAGATTCTCGGGTATGAAAAGGGCAGTTACAAGATCGTCCACCCCAACAGCCACGTCAATCTTTCGCAATCCACCAACGACGCCTATCCCACGGCGGTGAAACTCGCGCTGCTGCGCAGTAATGGTTCCATCGTGGATGTGCTCACGCGGCTGATCGACGCGATCCGGCGCAAGGCCGTTGAATTCGCGGGCGTCCTGAAGATGGGACGCACGCAGTTGCAGGACGCCGTGCCGATGACACTCGGCCAGACCTTCGAAGCCTGGGCCGTGACGTTGGAGGAAGAGATCGAACGGCTCAACGAAAACGTACGGCTCTTCCTCGAAATCAACATGGGGGCGACCGCGATCGGAACGGGGCTCAATGCACCGAAGGGCTACGCGGAGAAGGTCGTCGAGCATCTGCGCGCCATCAGTGGCTTTGACGTGCGCACCGCGCGCAACCTGGTCGAAGCGACGCAGGACACCGGTGCCTTCATCATGTACTCCTCGGCAATCAAGCGCCTTGCCGTCAAGCTCTCGAAAATCTGCAACGACCTGCGTCTGCTCTCCTCCGGTCCCCGCGCCGGCATCAATGAAATCAACCTCCCCCCCATGCAGCCGGGGTCGTCGATCATGCCGGGCAAGGTCAATCCGGTGATTCCCGAGGTCGTGAACCAGATCGCCTTCAAGGTCGTCGGCAACGATCTGACGGTGACCATGGCGGTGGAAGCCGGACAATTGGAGCTGAATGTCTTCGAACCGGTCATCGTCCAGAGCATTTTCGAAAGCATGGAAATGCTCAAGAACGGCATGGAGACGCTCAACCATCGCTGCATCCAGGGGATCACGGCCAACGCGCGGCACAGCCGCGAAATGGTCGAACGCAGCATCGGCCTCGTCACCGCTCTCAATCCCGTGCTCGGCTACGAGACCTGCACGGTGCTGGCCAAGGAAGCGCTGGAAAGCGAACGCGGTGTCTATGAATTGGTGCTGGAAAAAAAGCTTCTCTCGCGTGAGGAACTCGACCGCCTGCTCGCGCCGGAGAACATGATCGGCTGAACCGATCGCACGCCATCGTGTCGCACGCCGACGGGAGCATCCCCCCGTCGGCGTGCGTGTTTTCCCCCCGCCTTCGTGCATGTCTTCCACCCCGCCGGTCTTTCGCTTCGCCGTCGCGGACCGTATATTGTGGCAACCACCCACCATGCGAGTCCCAACCATGCGATCGCTCCTGCTCGCCCTCGTGTTCCTCGCCGGCTTGTTCGGCGCCAATGCACAGGATAGCGTTGACGTCACCTTCCGGTATTTCCCCGACGGCAATCCCACTCTCGTGCATCTGCCCGGTGAATTCAACAACTGGGCGAACAACAGTGGCGGAAGCATCAATCCCGGCAACGGATGGACCATGGTCCGCCAATCCGATGGAAGCTGGGAAAAAACCGTGCGATTGAACATCGGCGGAGGATCCGGTCCCGATGGCGCGTACGAATACAAATTCAACGAGAACGGTGCTTCCACGGGCTGGCTCGCGGATCCCCTCAATCCACTCACCAATGGATCGTACGGGAACAGCATCATCCACGTCCGGCGCCCGACCATCTTCCACCTCCAGCCGTTACCGGGAAGCATTGTCCGCACCGCGACGCCCGAACTCATCGCCGACGTCTTTCCCGCGACCGGACAGTATATCGATACGCTTGCCTCGCAGGTGCTGGTCGATGGCGTCCGTGTGGCGACCTTCGGCAGCGCATACGACCCGGCAACCGGCATCCTTCGCGTGCCGTTGCCCGCGATGACGGACGGCGAACATACGGTCACCGTGGCCGCGTGGGAGCCGCATGATCATGCCAGTTCGCTCGCGACCACGTTCACCGTCCGCGCCGCACCCTTGCAGTGGCTGACACGCGACAATCCCCGTGTGCGCGTGACGGCGATGGAACTCATGTTCGTCGCCGACGGACCCGACATCACCGACGTGCTGGTCGTGCGCAACGAGACGGACACGCTTCCCGCCGTTCCTGTCGGGAATGTGTTCGCCGTGCAGGCGTCGCTGCTCGAGGGTGAGAACCGTTTTGTCGCTCATGGTCGCACGAGCGGCGCGGCGATCCAATCCGGCATCCTGCGACTGGTCCGTGTCATCGACCATGCACCCCACGCGGAGATTCAGCTCGGATTTTCCGGAGGGACCGTGAATCTCAACGCCTATGCCAGCACGGATCCAGACGGGGACGCGCTGACCTTTCACTGGCGCTCGGAGGATGATCGCAATCCCTTGCCCCTGGGCGTGGATCATGACGGCGCGCACATCAGTTTCGCGCCACCGGCCAAGCCGGGCGAATACTATTTCACGCTCGAAGCACGGGATCCCGATGCGAATGCGGGCATCGCACGAAACTACGTTCGCATCGTTCAGGATGCCGATCCCACGCTCGGCCGCGTCGACGAAAACCCGTCGTGGGTGCGCGATGCGATCGTCTACGAGATTTTCGTTCCGGCATTTTCCTCCCGTGGTGACCTGCACGGCGTCATCGATGGCATGCCGCACATAAAGCAGCTGGGTGTCAATACCATCTGGCTGATGCCGATCATGGACAACCTCGGGACGACCAACGCCTTCAACGGAGGCTACAACATCATCGATTTTTACAACGTCGACGAGTCCCTCGGTACGCTCGCGGATTTCGACCGGCTCATCGATTCCGCCCGGGCGAATGACCTCCGCGTGATTCTCGACATGACGCCGAACCATGTTTCCGGCTCCCACCCCTGGGTCGAGGACATCCGGCAATGGCTCGGTCACTCGATCTATCGTGGCTACATCGAGAGTCGTGTGCTCGGCGGCGATCGCGGTCTCGGGCAGAGCGTGGTCGAACAGCATGGATATCCGTTATATGCGCGCTACTCGAACTGGACGCTGGCGAATCTGAATCTCTCGAACGCGGAGACGCGCGAGGCCATGATGGATGTGCACCGCTACTGGCTGGTTGATCGGCGTGCCGACGGATTCCGCCTCGATGTGTACTGGGGACCACAGGAACGCTACGGCGCGGCGACCTGGTGGCGTCCGTTCCGCGAGGAGATCAAACGGTACAAGCCCGATGTCTTCCTGCTTGGCGAGACCGACGGGACCGGCCCCGGCAGCGAGATCAATTACGCGGACGGCGGTGGCGCGCTCGATGCCGGCTATGACTGGAGTTGGTACGGGCAGATCAAAAGCACGCTGGGGAACGGGGATGTTGCCGCGCTGCACAGCCGCACCAGCAATTACTCCCCGAATCTCCATTACAACCACCATACCGGAGCGAACGCGTCGTATTTTCGTTTTCTCGAGAATCACGACGAGGACCGCATCGCGCAGATCTTTCAATCAACTCCGCCACGGAGCATGCCCGGTGCGGCGGTGATGTTCACCGCGCCAGGCATTCCCTTGATCTATGCGGGACAGGAAATTGGTTGGCGGGGACAGCGCGACCGCATCGCCTTCACATCGCCCCCGCAACCCGCGCTGCTGCCGTATTATCGTCGGTTGGCATCGATTCGCTCGATGTGGCCCGCGCTGCGCTCCCCACGCATCGCACCCATCCTGCACGGAACGCCGGGCACCTATGCGTTTCTCCGGCCTGGTCTCGACGAGAACATCATCGTCGCCGCGAACTTTCGCGACATCCCGGTCACGGTCACGCTCGATGTTCCCGTGGACAAGTTGGAGCTCAGCGCACCACCACTCGCAGATGACGTCCTCTACCTCAACGACCTGATGGTGGATTCGACGTTCTCGCTGCGTGGCGAGGATCTCCGCGCATTCCGTTTCGATCTCGCGCCCTTTCAGACACGCACGTTGCTGCTGTCAGACAGCGCGATGTTCGCGCTCGTGACCGGCATGACGCCGCTCCGCGACGCAGCGCCAATGACATTCGGCATCGATGCCACATTTCCGAATCCACTCCCGTCAGGTCATGCTTCGACGATCCGCTACACACTCGACGGTCCCATCGGGCAGCGCTCCATCGTCCGCTGCACGGTGCATGACCAACTCGGACGCGAACGCTTCCGCGGCGCGCCGTGGGAGCGCGCGCGCGGCACGCACAGCGAATCGATCGATCTCGGGTCACTTCCCGCGGGGCAATACCACCTGCGTCTTCAGGCAACCGATCCGTCCACCGGCATGATCCGCATGGACACGCGGCCGGTCACCATCCTCCGCTGATCACACACCGGACGTGCGCACCGGCGACGCACCGTATCCCTGCGAGAATCAGAGAATGGAATAGCGCAGTCCGAGCGCCAGCGCCTGCTTGATCTGCGTGCGTCGCGTCTGCGCGATATCATGGACGAGCAGCACATTGAGCGAGACGTCGATATACGAATTGACCTTTGCCGACAGCGTGTTGTCCCAGCGCACATCCCAGACGTCCATCTGGTCGAAGGCGGAGAACATGTTGAGTTGCGACGTATAGAGCACGTTCTCCATCACATGGACCTTCAGTCCCGTCGCCGATTCGATACCCGTCTGGAAACGGAAGGTCTCGACTTCGTCGGGCGTGTCGGGGTCATCGGCGAAGCCGTATTCGGACGAAAATATCTCCTTGAACGCCACACCGAGGCGGGTGAAGAATACCTCGCCCTCGGCGTAGGTAAAGCCGGCGGACTGGATCAGGTAGCCCGGATCCCACAGGCCGGAGGTCTGCACGCGCTCCTCGATACCGGTCGCTTCGTTCATCCGAATCTTGTATCCCGGCGCGAGCTGCGTCCGCAACTGGTTGGCGACGTAGGGATCGATTTTCCACCCGATGTTGCGTGAGTAGAGACTCTCCCAAAAGAGTTCATCCTCGGATTTCTCGAACTCCGCGTCGCCGAGCTTGGTCTGGCCGTAGGCGATTTTCAGCGTATTCTTCCAGACCCAGACTGGTTGCTTGTAGAGGAACATTCCATTGGTGAAGATGGTCCATGCGAGCGTGTTCTCCCCGCCCTGCGTCCAGTCATGGAGGGACACCTGCGTGAGATTGAGGCCGGCGACGAGCGTATTGTTCCAGCCATCCGGGGTTTCCTCGGCATCCTGCGCCACGGCGGGAATCCCGAGGAAGAACACGAGAAGGATGGAGGTGAGAAGTCTGCGAGTCATGATCTGGTCTCCTGAATGTGCAATGGTTGGGCTTACATGGTGAATTGGAAGTCGGCGGCTTTCCTCCGCACGCGTCGCGCGGCAAGCTTCTCGAAGATGATGGTCAGCACGGCGAGGGAGACGAGGGTTGCGCCGGTGCCGACAGGAGAAGTGTAGATCCATCGCGCGAGCAGGTTGATGGTCGCGGTCATCCCCACGGCCGCGATGATGATGCCGACGAAGATACCGCTGCTGCGTTCCCCCTTCCGCAGAGGACGCGAGAACGGAAGATGCGGGTTCGCCATCACCAGCAACTGCATGATGCAATGGGAAAGCAGCGCGAGGATGAGCACGTGCACCACGACATGCTGGATGCTGTTGAAGTACACCGCGAACAGGATGCCGAGCGCCAGCACGTAGGGCAGGACAAACAGCACCATGAGCACGTCCTTCATCGCAAGAACGAGATTCCCCTTGTCCGACGGCGTGGCATGGAAGATCCATGACGCCTGCCACGAGTCGCTGCGCACCATGGCCGCCATGAGCAGGACGGGAAAAAACGCCAACGCGAAATACAGCAGCGTGGTCTTGCTCACGTGCTCCGCGGGTGAGACGAACGGATCGGCGAGGCCCCCTCCCGAACTCAGTCCCGTCAGCAGGTACAGAATGGTCAGCGGCACGATGGCAAGCACTGGTAGCCGGAATTTAATATCGTATTTAAATTGATTCCGAATCAGCAGCGCGGCGGCACGTGCCTCGCCACGGCCGAACAGCGGAACGCTCGACGGACGGTGCGCGGTGGACGGAGCGCGGCGCTCGCTGCGTTCGCGTTGCCGGGCAAGCAACGCGGCATACTCGAGCGACAGGCGTCCGTGCACATACATTCCCAGGAGCGCGATCACGCCCGCGCCGGTCAGCAGCGCGGCGAGCGACAGCCAGATCTTTTCGCCCGCGGCGAGCGGCACCAGGCTGCTGAACCAGACCGGCGGCAGCACCAGCATCCACGCCTCCATGTGCAGTTCGAGGTCTTGAATGATCCGATGGTCGAGCATCATCGAAAAGACCATCCCACTCCCATACACGAGGAAGGATTGCAGCAGTTGGAGATAACTGAATACCCGAAGGAGTTTTTTCGGGTGCACGACGCGCATGAGATGCACGTAGAAAAAAATCACGAGCAGCGAGACCATCACGGCGGCGCCCAGAATCGCGATCAGGATCGCCGCACCGAGCTGGGGCTGGAATCCATTGCGGAAGGTGTACACCAGCGAGGGAAACAGGCCGATCGCGGTACTGGTCACGCCGAGATAGGCCAGCAGATTCGCCATCCGGGCGGCGAAGTACGTTCGCGAGGAAACCGGGCGCGGCGCGAGTACTTCATAATCCTCGGGCTGAATGATGACCGCCTGAAATTCGACCAGGACCGAGGTTGCGATCGAGAACATGACGACACCGATCAGCAGTGTCGCGGTGAGAAAGAGATTCGCATTCGCGATCACCAGCGCGCTGAGCACGAGGCCGAGAAAACCATGGAAGAGCGCGAGCTGCAGCATCGGCGGAAACCGTCGTTTCCCCGGTTTCCGCACTGTGGACTTGATCATCCCCGCGCGGAAATCCACTTTCAGCGTCGTGCGCAACAACGCCCGAAACTGGACGGGATCCACTCCGAAACGCCGCAACCCGCGGTCGATCATACCCGCTCCAGCGCGGCCATGAACTCGCTGGTCAGCTCCTCGGTGTCGCGAACGCCCGTGATGCGGCTGAAGGCATCCTCGAGCGAGGCGGAATCCGTATCCTCGACAATGCTGCGCGCCGTGCCCGCGATGATCTGCTGTCCCCGGTCGATGATGATGATGCGGGTGCAGATGCGCTCCACCACCTCGAGAATATGCGAGGAGAAAAAGATCGTTTTCCCCTGTGCGGCGAGTTTTTTCAGGAGTTCCTTGACCACCATCGCGGCGTTCGCGTCGAGTCCGTTGAGCGGTTCATCGAGAAACAGCACCTCCGGTCGATGCAGCAGGGCCGACGAGATGAGGACTTTCTGCTTCATCCCCTTCGAGAACTCCGCGAGCCTCTGATCTTTCGCATGGAGGATGCCAAAAAGATCGAGCAATTCGCAATACCGCGACTCCGCGACCACCGGGTCGATATGGTACAGGCTCGCGACGAAATCCAGATACTCGGCTGGTGAGAGGTTCTCATACATCGCGCCGCTCTCCGGGATGTACCCGATCCGTTTCTTCACCTCGATCGGGAAGCGCTGCACGTCGAAGCCCGCGATCTCGGCCGTCCCCGACGTGGGCTGGAGCATGCCGGTGAGCATTTTCACCGTGGTTGATTTCCCCGCGCCGTTCGGCCCGAGAAATCCGAGGATCTCGCCGGGATACACCGACAGGGTGATATGATCGACGGCGACTGTTTCTTCGAAACGTTTTGTGAGATCGGTGATACGGATCATCGGTCGGTACCGCGGCGTGGAGCGGAGTGCATTTCGGGGAATATCGCAAAAAGCCCAGTGTCGGGAAAGTCCGCGCGACCGGTGACGTTCCATCTCCTTGCACATGTCGATGCGAATGCGAACGCGAGGATAGCACAACGCCCGGATCGTGATGATCCGGGCGTTTGCACATGCGACGGGCGCGTTGTTCGGCGATTACCAGTCACAGCGGAGCAGCGTCCCGTTCTGTCCGACAACCCACTGCTGTTTCTTCCCCACCGCCTTGACCGACACGAGATTGACATCCGCGACCCGATCGAGTTTCGTCCAGGTGCGGCCCCCATTGTTGCTGACGAGCACGGTGCCTTCCGGACCAACGGCCATCCCGTTGAGTTCATCCGAGAAATCGATGTCCGCCATCGGAAGATAGAGGTCCGTGCGTCCCTTGCCCCAGGTCTTCCCACCGTCATCGGTGAAAAGAATGGTCCCGCGCGTGCCCGCGACCCATCCGTACTTTCCGTTCAGGAATGCCGCGGAAAGTATGTCGACCGTCTGATCCAGGTTGAGCGCGGCGAGGTCGACCGCATCCCAACTGGCACCATCGTCGCAGGAGCGGTACATGCTCAGGCGGTCACCGACGGCGAGCCAGCACCGGTCACCGATGCTCGTGACACTCTGCATGCGGATTTCCTGCGGGAAGCTGCCCGTCGACCAGGTACGGCCCGCGTCGATCGAACGGCAATACTTCCCGCCAGCACCGACCGCGATGGCGGTCTGGCCGTCCGCATCCACGCCGAGCAGATGGAAGGTCTTGTCCTGCTGCATCGTCGTCCACGAAGCGCCGCCGTCGACTGTCCGCGTGATCATGCCATTGTAGCCGACGGCGATCGCCGTGCGTGCATCGAGCATCGCGTTGTCGTAGAGCTCGATCGCGCCCGCGTTCGCGTCGGACCAGCTTTCGCCTGCGTCGGCACTGTAGCGGATCGCGCCATCCTGCCCGACGATGAGACCGTTCGGTCCCTCGAAATCGATCTGGTAGAAGGAGGCGCGCGGTCCCTTGCTGACGGAGACCCAGGTCGCGCCCCAGTCGGTGGACCGCAGCAAGGTGCCTTCGACGCCCAACACGACACCAGTTCCGGCATCGCTGAAGGAGACGTCCATCAGATCCTTATCCGTCCCGGACTCCACCTTCTCCCACGATTCGCCGCCATCCTCCGTCTTCAGGATCACGCCGCCCTTGCCGATGCACCAGCCGGTCTTGTCGCCCACGAAGAACATGGAGATCAGGGAAACGCCCGTGGGCGTCTCGATCATATTCCACTTCTCGCCGCGATTCGTGGTTTTCAGCATCAGACCGTTCCCGCCGCAGATCAGGCGCACGCGGTCGTTGACATAGTAGATGTATTCGGGATTGCCAGGGAGATTGAAATCCTTCTGCGCCCAGGAATCCCCGCCATTCGTGGTTTCAAGCATGAGGCCGTTCCATCCCATGGCCCAGCCGCGACGGTCATCGTCGAAATAAATCGAACGGAGAAAGAATGGTTCGCCGTAGGACTTGTCGATCCACCGGTTCCCCCCGTCGGTGGTGTGCAGGATCAGACCGCCGACGCCGCATGCCCACCCCACCTCGCGGCTGAAGAAATTGATCGCGTACACGCGTTTCGTCGTGCCGGTGTTCTGTCGTTGCCAGGTGCGGCCGCCGTCGGTCGTGCGGGAGATGATGCCGTCCTCGCCGCAGGCCCAGCCATACTCCGCATCGATGAAGCTCTGATCATGGAAAGAGATGGTCGTATTGCTTTCGGTCAGGGACCAGGTCTTGCCGTCATCGGTGGAGCGGATAATCCGACCCTGATCTCCGACAATCACGATGTGATTGTCCTGCGGGCGCTGCACGCTGTTGTTGGTGACGCCGTGCGGGAGCGGGTTTTTCCACGTCCATAGCTGTGCCTCGGCAGGGACACCACCGGCGATCAGGATAATGGCACACAGCAGTACTCCCCTGCGTCCGGAAGCAACAAACGAGGTGATCCGGTTAATCATGAGCATGGTCCTCAACATTTTGTATGGGCGAAAGCAGTGACTCAAGCCGGAAAATACGTTCCATTCCGCGAAAATGAAAGCGGTGCTCGCGGGCGCGGCGCGGCGCCGCCTGTTTTCTATTCACCGGAGACCGATGTATCTTGTCCGGCGGTAGCAGACCATGAAGACCATCACCTCCCTCGCTTTCCTGTTCCTTCTCCTCCTCGCGGGCTGCGATGCACCGCGCGAGCGCACTCGTCCCCTTGTGGTGACCAGTATCGCACCGATTGGCGACTGGATCGCGACGCTCGGCGGTGGTGACATCGACGTGCAGGTGCTCGTCTCCCCCGCCGCGAATCCACACACCTTCGAACTCTCCCCCGGCCAGTTACGCGATGCCAGCCAGGCATCGCTGGTTGTGTTCAACGGCGCGGGACTCGAATTCTGGGCCGACCGGTTGCTCGACAATCTTCACGATCCACGGACACCCGTGCTCACGCTCAGCGATGGCGTCGACGTCGTGCAGGACGGGCACGACCATGCCCATCACGCACACGGGCATGACGCGGAAGCACACGGGCATGACGCGGAAGCACACGGGCATGACGCGGAACACGACGGGACCCACGGGGGCACGGCAGTCGGCAATCCGCATTTCTGGCTCGACCCGGTGATCGCGCGCAATGCCGTCCATCGCATCGCTTCCGCACTGATCACACTGCTCCCCGCTCGACGCGATTCGATCGAACAGCGTCTTGCGCTGCTCGATGACGCGCTGCGCCAGCTCGATACGGAGTTCCGCACGATCGCGGACAGGTGGAAACACCGTCGCTTCGTGAGCGATCATGCCGCATGGGTCTACTTCGCGCGACGCTATGGCCTCGAGGAAGCCGGGGTAATCGAGGAACTTCCCGGCCGCGAGATCTCCGCCCGCGCGATGGCGGGACTCATCCGCTTGATGAAGGAACAGGATGTTCAGGTCGTTTTTGCGGATGTGCGAAAATCCTCTCATGCCGCCGACCTCCTCGGCCAGGAAAGCGGCGCGCGCGTCGTGCGACTGGATTTACTCTGCTCGGACGGCAAGGGCTATCTTCACATGATGCGGGACAACCTCGCGAAAATATCCTCGGTGATGCAATGAGCGGTCAGCAGGACACGTCGCCTGTCTTCGACATTGAATTCCGCGATGTCTCGGTCCGGTATGATCACCTTCCCGCGCTCGAGCATGTGAGTTTCGGTATTCCACACGGAAGCTTTTGGGGCATCATCGGACCAAACGGTTCCGGTAAAAGCACGTTGGTCAAAACCGCGCTCGGGCTGTTGCGTCCGTATCACGGCAGTGTGCGGACGCTCGGGTACGATCCAGCCGATCTCGGTCCGCGTCGCGCCCGGCTGGGATACGTGCCCCAGTACGCAACCCTCGACTTTACATTTCCGCTGGAAGTCATCGACGTCGTGACGATGGGACTGTACGGGCAGATCGGGATCTTCCGCCGGATCACCGGCGCGCACCGCGCGCGGGCTTTCGAAGCCCTCGAGCGTGTGCAGATGCAGGATTTCGCCCAGCGACAGATCAGCATGCTTTCGGGCGGTCAACGGCAGCGCGTCCTCATCGCACGCGCCCTGGCCGTCAACCCGGCCCTGCTCATCCTCGATGAACCGACGGCGGCGCTCGACCACTCCTCGTCGGAGGGACTCTACGAATGGATCAACGACCTGCATCGCGCCAGCGGCATGACCATCGTCCTGGTCACGCATGACATCGGGGTGGTGAGCGAATACGTCGACTCCGTCGCCTGCCTCAACCGCACGCTCGTGGCTCACGGCAGGCCGGTGGATGTGCTCCACACACCGACGCTCGAAAACATGTACGGGTGCGGTGCGGTGCTCTTCGGACATGGCGAGGTGCCGCATATGGTGGTGCGCAAAGAGCAGGCACGGGAATGAGTGAACTCCTGTCGCATACGTTCATGCAGCGGGCGCTGATCGAGGCCATCCTCATTGGGGGCGTCTGCGCCGTGATCGGGGTGTATGTGGTGCTCAACGGTTTGTCCTTCATTGGCGCGGGCATATCGCATTCCACGTTCGCGGGCGTCGCGTTCGGTTTACTGCTCGGCGTCGATCCACTGATCACGGCCATGCTCTTTTCCACGCTCGTCGCGCTCAGCATCGGCTGGGTGAGCGAACGGACGGATCTCAAACACGACACCTCGGTCGGAATCTTTTTCGCCGCGACGATGGCGCTGGGCGTGTTGCTGATCGGCTTTCTCAAGGACACCTACGTCGATGTGTACAGCTATCTCTTCGGCAACATCCTCGCGCTGACCGCGACCGATATGTGGCTCAGTCTCGCGATGACCGCCATCGTCCTCGCGGTCGTGCTCGCGTTGTTCAAGGAATTCCTCGCATTGAGTTTCGACGCCGAAGTGGCTTCCGTGATGGGTCTGCCGGTTCGCGTCCTGCACTATCTCCTGCTCGCGCTCATCGCCCTGACCGTGGTTCTGAGCGTCAAGGCCGTCGGTGTGGTGCTGGTTTCCGCGCTGATCGTGACTCCCGCCGCCGCCGCCCACCAGCTCACGGTCCGCTTCAACCGCATGATGCTCCTGTCGATCGTGATCGGCGTCGGTTCCTCGGTGGGAGGCCTCCTCCTTTCGTATTGGGTTGATGTCCCCTCCGGGGCCGGGATCGTCCTCATCGCGACGATGGCATTTTTTCTCTCCTGGCTGCTCTCCCCCCGTCGGCGCGCACGGCACCAAGCCGCATCCGTTCCCCCGACCGCCGCATGAACCCACGCGCATGACTCCATGCGCATGCCGCGGGATGGCATCGTCCCTGACGGGACGAGAGATGCGATTTCCCGAAAATGTACTCTTATGATTCGTAGATCATGATCCGTAGATCAGCGGAATCAGGATGATCAGTGCCGCGATGCCGAGGCGTGTCAGTCCGCTGCTCCGGTATTTCTCCGCGGTTTTCACCGACAGCGTGCTGACCATGCGATCGCGGAAGAACGGAAGGAAATGGAAAGGAAGCATGATTTCGAAGAGAATGACCATGCCATAGAGCAGGATCTGGGAGACGCGCGGGATTTCGATGATGAAATGCACAAGCAGGAATACAAACGCCACGCCGGTAAGCACGAACGCGGCGAGTTCAAGCAGGGCGGGTTTCCCGCTTTTGTAGAACGCGATTTCGGCGGCGCGATAGGATGCGGGTGCGATGATCGCCCGCAACGCGCTGCCGGCATACATGGTGAGGAAAGCGATCGTGGTGAGAAGTTCGAACAGTTGCATGGATCCTGCCCTTACGGCGTCCCGTGATGTGTGAATTGTGTTAATATAGCCGGATCGTGTGATTATTGACAGCATGATTTTGCATTTTGCACCCCTGCGATCTACTTTGCCATGGCGGTAGAGACAGTGAATGCCCCTGCTCCCCGCCCCACGGATCTCCGGATTCACCTTCATCACCACGACGACGTCTGTCTTGAGGAAATTCATCCTTCTTCTGTTCGCCGCCGCACAGGTGGCATTCGCCCAATCACAGGGCGACGGACCCTCCACATTCCGCAAGGCCCTCGATGACGACGAGAGCAAATTCACCAATGTCGGCAGTCTTCGACTGACGGTGTCGAATTTCGGAACGCTCGGACACGGGTTCAACAAATGGCCCTTCCAACCGAACTGCGAGTACCCCGCCGGTTCGGGCATCGAACACATATTCGAGGGAGGATTGTGGATCGGCGCGTTCGTTGACGGCACGGGTCCGCATGTTTCCACCGCGGCGGTTGACGTCAGTTCGGTCCGTGACGTCGCGGCGGGCTTCGAATACACCAACGCCGCGGGAACGCGGACAGAAGAACGATCGTCGCTCGCCGACTCGCGCTTCTTCTCCCCATCGGCGGTCAGCCATCAGGATTTCGTCGCGGCATTCACCGACTCGAACCGGATCGTTCCGGGCACGAGCGTCACCATTCCGGAGCACAACACCCCGCTGAAGGTCGCCGTCCACATGGAGACCTATGCCTGGAACTTCTCGTTCGCCGAGAACTTCGTCATTCTCAACTACACCATCACGAATGAAAACGCGCAGGCGCTCGACAGTGTGCAGGTGGGAATCTGGCTCGACATGGTTGTCCGCAATACCAACCTGAGTCCCCCGCGCGGGTCGGCCTTCTTCAACCGTGGCGGCAATGGTTTCGTCGACTCGCTGCGCATGTGCTACGAATTCGATGTCAACGGCGATCCGGGCTTCACCGACAGCTACCTCGGACTCGCGGTGCTGGGCAGCGATCCAATCCAGTACTTCGGCCCCAACCCCGCGGGTGGCGATTCGCTTGGCGCACGCGTGATCTTCAACGCCTGGCAGTTCCGGAACACGACCGATCCGGTGTATTTCAGTCCGGAAAACGACCGCGAGCGCTACGAGAAAATGACCACCGGACTTCCCATCACGGAATATCCGAATTTACGCAGCGCCTCCAACCGTTCGGTCCTCCTCACGACCGGTCCCTTCCGCCGTCTTGAACCCGGTGAAACCGTGAACGTGGTGTTCGCCCTCGTGGCCGCCAAGAAATACGGCAACGATCCCACCGCCGACGACACACCGGGATCGCGCGGCAACCTGTATCGCGGGCTTCGTTTCGCGCAACAGGCCTATGACGGCGAGGACAAGAACCGGAACAACACGCTGGACCCCGGCGAAGATCTCAATGGCGACGGACAGCTCACGCGTTACGTCCTCCCCGCGCCCCCCACGCCCCCGCGCGTGCGCGTCATCCCGGGCAACCAGAAAATCACGGTGCTCTGGGATGACCGGGCCGAGGCCTCCGTCGACCCGATCTCGGGACAGCAGGATTTCGAGGGGTATCGCGTGTACCGCACCAACGCCGGTGCGGACCTCGATCCCACCCGCGTTCTCTCCAACGCCTTCGTGCTCGTCGGCGAATATGACAGAACGGACAATGAACTCTTTTATAACACCGGCTTCGGCGCGGTCCGGCTCGCCGAGCCGCTGCAACTGCCCGACGATCCGGTGTCGTACCGCTACCGTCTCGATATTCCGCACCAGCTCAACGGCTGGCAGTATATCTATACGGTGACCGCCTTTGATTCCGGCGATCCGGTCAACAACGTCGAGAGCCTCGAAAGCAGCCGGTTACAGAACGCACGGCGGGTCATCCCGGGCACGACGCCGGAGATGGCCGCGAGTGGCGAGCCCTTCGCGTACCCGAATCCCTACTACGCCTCCGCGATGTGGGATGGAAGCGGGGAGCGGGCGCGCAAGCTGTATTTCGCGAATCTCCCCGCGCGCGCGGAAATCCGGATCTACACCATGACCGGCGACCTCGTCAAGACACTCCGCCATGAAGGGGAGAGCTATGACGGAAGCGACATCGAATGGTTCGAGCGATTCGCCGACGGGACACAGCGTTTCGCGGGAGGTGAGCATGCATGGGACCTGATCACCGACAGCGATCAGGCGACGGCGACAGGTATGTACCTGTTCACCGTCGAGAACATCGACAGCGGCAACATTCAACGCGGCAAGTTTGTCATTATCAAGTAACATTACGGAGCACCACGCATGCGACGGTTTCTACACGTATTCTCCGCTCTTGCTCTCGTGCTGTTCGCCTCCACGGCGGTGCAGGCACAGATTCAGTCGGATACGCTGACCATTCAGCAAATCCAGGAAGTCCATCCCGATTCACTCGCGGCGGGAATCCAGAACTCCCCGCACGTCGGCGATACCGTCACGGTCGAGGGCGTGGTCATCGCGGCACCGCGCTCGAGCGCGGGCGGTCCCCCGCTCTTCGCCCTCAGCAATGCATTCACGCTGTATCTCACCGATCCCGCGGGTGGACCGTGGAGCGGTTTGAATGTGCGTGCCTCGGATTCCCTGGCGGCCGACGCCATCCTCGTGACGGCCATCGACACCGGTTTTGTCGTCCGTCTCACCGGCGTGGTCACGCAGTACTTCTCCACCACGCAATTCGAAATCGGCGTGGGCGGCGGCTGGAATGCCGATGTGCAGGTCGAGATTCTCGATGACCTCGGGGCGCGGCCCGCGCCCACGAAGATCGACATCACCGATCTGGTCAATGGCGATCCACTCGCGGGGATTCCCTCCGCGCAGCAGTGGGAAGGCGCGTATGTCGTCATCGAAGGTGCCAAGGTCGGCAGCGTCACGCAGAACACCTCGTCGGGTCGCTTCACGTGGACCATCACCGACGGCAACGGCAACAGTATCGGCGTTTACGATCAGAGCATTTTCTTCCGGGGCGGCTCGCAGGGCTACGACCCGACGTGGGCACCGCCCGCACCGGGAACCACCATCAGCGCCATCCGCGGCGTCATCACCAGCTCCGGCCAGGGTATCGTGATCGCACCGATCTATCCCGGTGACATCGTGCTCGGATCCTTCCCGCCCGTCGTGAGCAATCTCGCGCGTGACATCGCCATTCCCACCTCCGCGGACGCGGTCACGGTCACCTGTGACGTGGTGGACAGCAATCCGGGCGGTAGCATCGCCGAGGTCACCCTGGTCTGGGGTCTCTATGAAAACGATGCGAATGTCGAGAAGGGCCGGGTCAACATGACCTACGATGCCGGGACAACGCAGGCCAGCGGGCAAATCCCCGCGCAGGCCGATGGCGCGATCGTGTGGTATTTTGTCGAAGCCACCGACGATGACGACGAAACGGTTGTCTTCCCCGGAGAAATCATCAAGGGACGTCCCTTCTACAACGTGAAGGATGGCGATATTCTCATCCGCGATATCCAATTTACCCCGTACGCGAACGGCAATTCCGGCGCGATCGGCGGCGCGGTCACGGTGCGCGGCACGGTGGTCGCGGGGACCGCGGATCTCGGTATGGTGTTCATCCAGGATGACACCGCGCCGTGGAGCGGTGTGATGGTACGTGGCGACGAAAGCATCCGCAATCTCGTCACCGGACAGGATGTCACGGTTTCCGGCGTCGTCGAGGAACGGTTCAATGTCACCACCGTCGGCAATGCAACCCTGGTCACCGACCATGGCACCGTCGCGCTTCCCGCCCCGGTGGAACTGGCGACCGGCACATTCGAGACCATCGCCGTGACCGATGGCAACCCCGCCGCCGAGCAGTGGGAAGGCATGCTGACCACGTTCAAGGATCTCGTCGTGACGAGCAGCAACGCCGATGATCCGTCCGGCGACTTCGGCGAAGTGCTTGTCGATGATGGAAGCGGCGACATGCGCGTCGATGACTCCGGAACCTGGAAATCGCTCTACACCAACGATCCGACGCAGACCGAAAAGACCTTCCTCGCCGTGGGCACGACCATCGAGTCGCTGACGGGCGTGATGTACTTCAGCTTCAATTTCTACAAACTCGAGCCGCGCACCGAAAGTGACGTGGTTGGTGTCGGGACGGCCGTCAATCCGCCCGTGATCAGCAAGCTCACGCGTGATTTGGGCATTCCCACCAGCAGCGATCAGGTCACGATCACCTGTGATGTCGTCGACTCGAACGAAGGCGGGACGATCGCGCTCGTGAAGCTGTACTACGGAGTCGCGGGCGGCAACGCCACGAGTGTCGACATGACATACGACGCGGGAACGACCACCGCGACCGTGACGCTTCCGGCCATGGCCGATGGCGATATCGTGTGGTACTATGTCGAGGCCACCGACAATGACGACGACGTCGCGGTGTATCCCGCGGATCTGAACGGACCCGTTCCCTTCTTCATTGTGCGCGATGGCAACATCCGCATCCGCGACATCCAGTACACGCCCTTCGACGATGGCCGCTCGGGCAGCGCCGGATTCAAGAACGTACGTACCCGCGGTGTGCTGACCGCCGGCGCGAATATCGGGATGTACTTCATCCAGGATGACACCAATCCCTGGAGCGGTATCCAACTGTATTCGAGCACGATCAAGAACGAAGGACTCAATCCCGGCGATGACATCACCGTCGAAGGCACCGTCGATGAGCGTTTTGGCGTCACGCAGCTCAAGGACGTTGTCATCATCGAGAATCACGGCAACGTGGACATGCCCGCGGCGACACTGCTGCAGACCGGAAGCTTCGAGAATGCCGTCGTCTCCGATGGTGCTGCCGACGCCGAACCGTTTGAAGGCATGCTCGTCCGTTTCGAGAATCTGACCGTCACCTCCACCAACGCCGACGCTCCGGCGGGGAGCAACTTCGGCGAGTTCCTCGCCACCGACGGTTCCGGCGACGTGCGCGTCGACGACGCCGGCACGTGGGACAATGTCTACACGACCGATTCGACCGATACCGGACTGATTTATCTCAAACCGGGCACCACGATCGCCGGCCTGCAGGGCATCATGTATTTCGGCTTCGACAACTGGAAGCTGGAACCGCGCGACGAGGACGATTTCGACAACGTCGTCACGTCCGTGGAATTCGTACCCGCGCTGGTGCATGACATCACCCTGCATCAGAACTATCCGAACCCCTTCCATGCCGGCAGCGGCACGACGATCAGCTTCGATCTGCCGCGTGCGTCGCAGGTGTCCCTGCGTCTCCACGACATGACCGGCCGCGTGGTCGCGACACTGCTCGAAGGCGCGCGGCATGCCGGGACGTACACCGTGCGTACCGTGCTGCCGACACTTCCGGCGGGAACGTACATCTACCGCCTGGCGGTCGATGGCACCGCGCGCTCGGCACGAATGACCATCATGAAATAATCCTCGCGAGGCAGGCGGGTCCCCACCCGCCTGCCTCCCATTCCCATGATCAATCCGACCCCATTCATACCCATGCTCGCCGCGGTCCTGCTCATGGTCGCCGGATGTTGTTCGAGCTCACACGGGACCGAGGAATTTCCCCCGCTGGAAATTCACCTTTCCTCCGGAGGTGGCGTTTCGGGCATGTCCGCGGGGTACAGCATCCTGACCGACGGGACCATCACGAAGTGGACCGCGTTTCCGCGCGGTCGCGATTCCGAACAGACAGTCGGGAAACTGACCGAGAACGAATATCATACCCTTGTATCCGAAATACATGCCACGGATTTCCGTGTGCTGCGCCAGCAGGAAACCGGCAACATGACCGCGTCGCTACGGATCACGCAGGGCGATGAAACCTTCACCTTCCTGTGGCCGGGCCTGCACAACAAGGATCAGGACGTCCCTCCCGCGCTTCGTCCGCTCTGGCGGTCGGTGTGGACGCGGATCGCCTCGATCGAGTCCCCCTCGGACATGAATGGGGAAGCCGGACAATGAGCGGTCGCGACGAAATCAATCGCGGCCACTGCAACGATACGATGACAATGGATTTCAATAGATAGAGAGATGGAGATGGCCATGCGTGTTCAGCGATTCACCCCGTTGCTTCTGTCGATGATGCTCGGTGTCTCGATATTGCTTCCTGACATGACACAGGCGCAAGCGTTCAAGCAGCGCATCATCGATGCCCATCGCGACAGCATTCCGACACCTCCGGCGGAAATGATCGGCGCGGAATTCATGCGCTGGCAGGAGTCGAATGACGTCCTCGCGCGTCGTCCCGAACTTCACGGGCGCGGCCTTCGCATCGGCCAGATCCTCGCCTACGACCGGCTCGCGACCGAGATTCCGCGGCTCGAGGTGAAATGGGACGAAAGCCATGCCCCCATCTTCATCAGTGGCGCCCCCTTGCAGCGCTCGCGCAGTACCGCCGCGGGCACCGGAATCCATGGCAGTACCGTGCACGCCTTCCTGACCGCCTTCGCGGATGTGCTCGATCTCCGCGCGGATGCGGAATCCTTCGTTCTGACCGCGGAACACCGCGACGAGCAGGGACGCACACATCTGCGCTACCAGCAGCGCCGCGATGGCATTCCGGTGCATGGCAAGGACGTGCGATTCGGCATCATGCCAAATGGTGACCTCGACCTGTTCCTCGGACGATACACACCGGACTCCCATCCCACCGTCGGGACCTTCACCCTCGATGCGACCGTCGCCATCGATGCGGCCCACGCCCATGTCGCGCCCCGATCCGTGGGTCGGCAATCGACCACGCATTCCGAATTCCTCGTGAATCATGGAAGCGACCGCGCGACGCGATGCTGGTACGACGACGGCGCGCGCCTGCGGGCCGCATATTTCGTGGAACTGCATCCGAATATCCTTGAGCGCTGGCACGTCACGGTTGACGCCAGCGATGGTACCGTGTTGCGCGCGTTCAACGCCGTCTGCGCCGACGGTCCCGAGAAATCCAGCGCGATCGACTTGCACGGCCAGCAGCGCACGCTCGACACGTACCTGCATCAGGGAAATTACTATCTCATCGACGCATCGCGGCCGATGTTCAACGCGACGGCATCGATCTTTCCCGACGAGACCTACGGCACGATCACCACGCTGAGCGCCAACAACAGCGACATCGTCAACGTGACACACGTCGCGTCGGCGAATAATCAATGGAGCGATGCGTCCGCTGTTTCCGCGCATTCGAACGCGGCGGTGGTGTATGACTATTTCCGTGCGACACATGGACGCAATTCCCTCGACGGCAAGGGCGGCACCATTATCTCGATGGTGAATGTGACCAGTGGTGGACGCTCGATGGAAAACGCGTTCTGGAACGGACAGATCATGGCGTACGGAAATGGCGGCGCGAATTTCGAACCACTGGCGAAGGCCCTCGACGTCGCGGCGCATGAGATGACGCATGGTGTAACCGAACATTCGGCGGGACTCGAATATCTCAACCAGTCCGGCGCGCTCAACGAGGCCTTCAGTGATATTTTCGCGGTCATGGTCGATCGCGAGGACTGGCTGCTCGGCGAGGATGTCACGATCACCTCCTCCAATTTCCCCACCGGGGCATTGCGCAGCATGGAGGACCCACACAACGGCGCGATCCAGGGCATTCCCGCATGGCAGCCGAAACACATGAACGAGTATCAGCATCTGTCCGAATCCGAGGACAACGGCGGCGTGCATGTCAACAGCGGGATCATCAATCACAGCGCCTATTTGCTCGCGCAGGCCATCGGCCGGGAGAAGGCCGAGCGCATCTTGTATGATGCGCTGACCACCAAGCTCACGCGCCAGGCACGTTTCATTGACTACCGCCTCGCGATCATCCGCGCCGCGCAGGAACTGTACGGTGCGTCCGAGGCCGGCGCCTGCGCGACCGCCTGCGACCAGGTCGGCATCATCGATGGAAACCCGACCGGCAAGCCGGGCGACTTGCCACCCGTCGACGGGATCGACCGGATGCTGTTCACGAACACCGATCCATCGTTCCCCGCCCCATTGTGGATCGCGGTACCGCCGGCAACCCATGACAATGATTTCAGTTCCATCTCCTTCACCCCCGTGTGGAGTCGTCCGAGTATCTCCGACAACGGAACCGTCGCGGTCTTCGTCAGTGACGAATTCAACATTCATGCAATTTCATTGGTTGGTGACCCCAACGAACAGATGCTCGATAATTCCGGGATCTGGAATTCCATCGCCCTCAGTGGCGACACGCGACTGCTCGCGGTCACCACGATCAGTTTCACTCCCGAGCTGTATCTGATCGACATCTCCGGACCAACGCCACGCGCGAAGTCCTTCCCCGTCTCCACGCCCAATTACACGGGCGACGAGATTCCCAATACCGCGCGCTTCGTGGACGCGGTGGAGTTCAGTCTCGACGACCGGACCCTGTTGTTCGATACCTACAACGAAATCGATATATCCGGATACACGTACGGTTTCTGGGACATCAACCGCATGGAAGTCTGGGATCGGGTAGCGGACCAGTTCGGCACTGGACGCATCGAGCGTATCTTCCCACAGGATCCGGCGATGAATCTCGGGAATCCCACATTCGCCAAGAACAAGCCATCCGTGATCGCCTTCGACGCGCAGTTCCAACTCGACGGCACGGCCTTCGTCATGGCCCTTGATATTCACGACGGAGACCCCGTGATGGTCGCGGAGATCCCGTACAACACCTTGGGATATCCGAATTACTCCGGCAACGACGCGACGCTTTCCTTCGTGGTCAGCGACCCCGCGATCGATGTGGTCTTCAATCAATCCATGGCCGCGGATGGCGTGACACCCATCGGGTCACCGCAGGGCTTCATCCCCGCCGCGATCTGGCCGCTATGGTTCCGTACCGGCATACGTCCGCTCGCGGTTGAATCCGCCGTCCCCGAAACCGGCATCCTCCTTTCGCGGAATTATCCCAATCCGTTCAATCCCGCGACGACACTGCGGTACCACCTTCCCGCATCGTCGGATGTGCTGTTGACCGTGCACGACGCCATCGGGCGGCGCGTGGCCACGCTCGCACAGGGCCAACGGCAGGCAGGTGATCACACCGCCTCGTGGGATGGACGCGGCGAGGACGGTGCGCGGATGGCCTCCGGTGTGTACACGGCGCGGCTTGTCGCGGACGGCAAGACATTCACGCGGCACATGCTGCTTCTGAAATAGCAGGATCCCATGCGAACGTACGTCCTTACTCTCCTGACGCTCACATTTCTCGCGGCATGTTCCGAGCCGCCGAATACCCCGCGGACCAATCTGCCACCGGAGACCTATCTCGCGCTGACGCCCGATGGTGATCTGCGCACGAGCACCAGCAGGCAGCACGTGCACTGGTGGGGTGACGATCCCGACGGCTTTGTCATCGGCTACCTGATCAGTTTTGACCAGGTGGCGTGGCGCTTCACGACGCGCAACGACAGTGTCTTCGCGCTCTCGCTCGCCGGAAGCGACACGACCTATGCGTTCGCCGTCCGTGCCGTCGATGATCAGGGCAACGGGGTCTGGGATGCCGATGGTCCCTACGGTTCCGAACCCTATACCGACGAAAACGACAATAGCCAGTACGACGCCGGCGAACCGTTCATCGATTTCGGACTCGCGGATCCGACACCCGCCGAACTTCGGTATCCCATCGAGAATTCGCCGCCCGTGGTGCGGTTCACGCAGGGGTCGGACGTTCCCGAACGCACGTTTCCCGTGGCGACGTTTTCCTGGATCGGCAGCGATCTCGACGGGGACGAGACCATCCGGGAATACCAGTACGCCCTCAACGACACCCTCGACGACGCGGCATGGAAATCACTGCCGCGCACAACGACATTTCTGACCTTGCGCGCGGAGGATGGTCTGCGCGCGGGAGAAAACGCGTTCTACCTCCGCGCGGTCGACATCGCCGGCGCGACCAGCCGCATCATCCGCATGCCCGATACGAGCCGGACCTGGACCGTGCGATTCCCCACCACGGAGTTATTGATCGTCGATGATTACGGACCCGCCGATGCATCCGCCGATTTCTACCAGGCCATCGTGGATACGCTGTTTGGCGGACGCTTTGCCGGGGCCGATGTCTTCGACATCAAGACCGGGGCCAGTTCCACGACACGCGGCACGTACCTCCCGCCCTACACCAATCCGACCTTCATCGAAACACTGAAGCTGTTCAAGTACGTGCTCTGGTACACCGACAACGACCCGACCATCGACGTCGCGCAGGTGGCGCTCCCGGAATACCAGCGCAGTGGCGGGATGATCTTGTATACCGCGGCGTTTCCCGAGAGCGCGGTCGACCCACGGGGCGGGATCACCGACTACGCACCCGTGGACAGTCTCAGTCCCGAGCCCATCCGCTTCGTGCCCGCCGGCACGCAGGTCGAGGCCGACAGCGAGAGTCCGGGGTACCCGACGCTGGTTCGCGATAGTCAAGGAGTTCCGGTTGCGTTTATCCGCAATCTTTTCCGCCGCATCAACGCACGCAATCTCTATCGTTTCGAGGAGAGTACGCGCTGGGAGGGCCAGCCCGTGGTCGCGGTGCGCAGTGGTGACCGCCGCTTTGTCCTGTTCGGAATCCCGCTGCATCGCTTCAATGCCGCCGGGAATGTCGGCGCGCTCATCCACCTTGTCTTCCGCCATGAATTCGGTGTGATGTAAATGAAACCAGGTGACATGATTCTCCGTCTCTCCCTCGCGCTCGTCTGCCTCCTCTGCGCATTCCCCGCCGCCCCCGCGGCGCGGGCGCAACAGAAAGCCACGATCACCGGGGTGATCACCGATCAGCGCACGGGAGAGACGCTCATCGGGGTGAACGTGCTCGTCAAGGGAACCTACTATGGCGCCGCCAGCGACGTGAACGGCCGCTTCACCATCCGTGACGTCAATCCCGGGCAATACACCCTCGAACTCTCCTTCATCGGCTACAAAAAAGTGCAGAAAACCGGCGTGTCGGTGAAAGCCGGCGCGACGGTCCGTCTCGACTTCACGATGGAGGAGACGATTCTTTCCCTGGGCGAGGAGGTCGTCATCATCGGACAGAAGCCGCTGCTCGACATCGAGCAAACCGCGAGTTCCCGCACCGTCACGGCCGAGGATATCGACGTCGCGGTGATCGAAAACGTGACCGATGTCGTCGCGCAGCAGACCGGGGTGGTGAAATCGGATGAAGGGATTCATATTCGCGGCGGACGTGCGTATGAAAACGCCTTTCTCCTCGACGGGATCTCGGTGCAGGATCCCTTGGCCGGTACCGGCTTCGGGCTGCAGCTCAGTGCCGCGTCCATCCAGGAGCTGGAAGTGATCACCGGCGGATTCAACGCGGAATACGGGCAGGCGACCTCGGGGGTGGTGAATGTCACCACGAAGGAGGCCGAGGAATACTACACCCTCTATCTCGCGCACAAGCGCGACAATTTCGGTTTCAACAGTGACACGCGGTCGAATTGGAATACCGACATCACCGAGGCGTCATTCGGTGGACCCGAGCCCATCACGGGTATTCTGCTGCCATCGCTGGGTCTTGATCTTCCGGGAACGATCTCGCTGTTCGGAAACATGTATGCGGGATTCTCGGATGGATTCACCCGGCTGACGCCGGTGATCCGTGACGGTCGTCCCAGCGGCGACTTCCGCGAGGTGAAAGCCACGCAACTCTACTCCTCCACCTTCGGCGGCACCGGTTTCGCACCGCGGCAGGACAACAACTGGTTCTGGCTCGGCAAGGTCACGTGGGCGTTTTCCCCCACCATGAAATTGCGGTATTCCTACAACCAGTCGGTGAGCATCAACCAGAATTCCCAGTCGCTGCAGAGCAACCTCGAATACGTCGAACCGAGTCCCGGGTACCAGTACGAATTCCAGAATATCCTCGACGGCGCGAACACCTATACGCACAACACGATTTTCCACACATTGAGCTGGACGCACACGGTCAGCAACGCCTCGTTTTACGAAATCAAATTCAGTCGTTTCTTCACGAACCTCCGTGCCGACGCCAATGGCAAGGACTGGACCGCGTACGAGGAGCCCAAGGATCTGATCACCTTCCCGGTGGAATACTACAACGAGCAGGGCGCGTCCGTCGGTGTCATTCCGGGGGATGGATTCTGGGACACGGGCAACGGGTTCACCTGGCATGATCATCACGTGATCAACTACACGCTCCGCGCGGATTACACCAGCAACCTTTCCGAGACCAGCAAATTCAAGGCAGGAACCGAAGCGACCTTCGGCGAGATGCAGGTGATCGATATCTACAAACCCTGGCTGGGGGAACTCGGGCTCAACAACGACATCTACACCGTGCACCCCGCGCATGGCGCCTTCTATGCGCAGGACAACATCAATGTCAGCGGCATGATCCTGAATTTCGGCCTGCGCTTCGACTGGTGGATGCCGGGCAAGTTCGTTGACGACGCGGTGAACAATCCCGAGGTCGTGACCATCCCGGACCAGGTGCGGGCGGACTACATGGACAACACCTTCGGTTTGTTCGGCCGGCGTTTCAAGGCCCGCCTCAGTCCGCGTCTCGGAATCTCGCACCCCATTTCGGATAATCAGACCCTGTTTTTCTCGTACGGACATTTCACCAAGCTTCCCCGTCCGCAGTTTGTCTACGCCAAGTTGAATCCCGTGAGTGCCAAGTCGACCTTCCAGAAATTCGGCAATCCCGATCTGGACCCCGAGACGACCGTCGCGTACGAACTCGGACTGCGGACACAGTTCACCGAAAACGACGTCCTGACGGTCACCGCGTATTACAAGGATATTTTCGACTACGTCAGCACCAAGACCGCGCGCATCGCCAGCTCGCGCTTTTCCGGTGGGAGCTTCATCACCTATATCAACCAGGACTACGCGCGCACGCGCGGCGTCGAGGCCGAATTCAAGAAACGCATCGGCCGTTGGTTCCGCGGAACCGCCAGCGTCTCCTACAGCATCGCCACCGGCAAGAGCTCTTCTCCCGACGAAGGCGCGCTCGTACAGCGCGGCGATTTCGAGGAATCGATCAAGGAAAACTATCTGATCTGGGACCGTCCGCTGCAGGCATCACTCAGCGCGAGTTTCTACATTCCCAGGGGGAACGATCCGCTGGGTATCGGCTTGTTCGAGGACATGAATATCTACATCCGCGGCTTCTACCAGAGTGGCAAGCGCTATACGCCGATGCTGCTCGTCGGCAGCGATCCGGTGACCGGGCGACCGATCTACGACACCGACCGCGGCAATCTGTATGGAGAGTCCGGCGAAGACTGGTTCTCCGTCGACTGCAACATCGAAAAACATGTGGAGTTCGCGGGCCTGGACATGGGCATCATGCTCGAGGTGACCAATCTATTTGACGGGTTGAATCCGACGATCATCAATCCGGTCACGGGCCGGGCCTATGAATACGGCGATCCGACGCCGGGCGGATACAACGACCCGCTGTATCCGGATCTGCAGGCGCCCCTGAACCCCTATCCGTACAATCCCGCACGCTATCTCGCACCCCGCAATGTCCGCCTGGGAATCTCGGTGAAGATATGACACGACTGCTCCGCCCTATTCTTCCACTCCTCGTGCTGCTCGGCCTCACCGTGCCCCAGACGCTGCGGGCACAGCTCGTTCCGCTCCTGGGCGGACAGCGCGCGGGGATTTCCTCGCTTCAATTCCTGAAGATCGGTGGCGCGTCCCGCGCCGCGGCCATGGCCGAAAGCTTCATCGCGGTCGCCGATGATGCCTCCGCGTTGCAATACAACCCCGCGGGGATGGTGCAGTTCGACGGACACGAGGCCATCTTCACGCACACCGGATGGTTGGTCGATCTCCAACACGAATTCGTGGGCGCGGTCTACCGTATCGATGAGGATGATGCCGTCGGCGTTTCCTTCACCTCGCTGCATACCGATGACATGGAGATCCGAACCGAGACACAACCATTCGGTACCGGACGGTATTTCAGCTATGGCGATATCGCGGTCGGACTCTCCTTTGCGCGTCGGCTGACCTCGCAGTTCAGCTTCGGCGCGACCGTACGTTACGTCGAAGAGACCATCGACGTGTTGAAAACACGCGCACTCATGGTGGATCTCGGCACGTATTACTGGACGGGACTGGGAACAACCCGCTTCTCGGTGGCGGTCAGTAATTTCGGTAACAATGTTTCACCCGAGGGAACGCTGGACCTCCCGCGCGGCGAAGCGCGGAACACGTTCCAGGAGTTTTCGCCACCCACGACCTTCCGCATCGGCTTCGCCTTCGAACCCATCGAGGACGAGACCAACCGCCTCACCACGAGCATCCAGCTCAACCATCCGAACGACAACAGCGAGAATGTCGCCGTGGGTGTGGAGTACGCGTGGAACTCGCTGTTTTTCGTACGCGCGGGCTACAAACTCAATGTGGATGAGGAGGGCCTCACGGCTGGTGCCGGAATCAACGCGCCCCTCAGCGTCGCTCGGCTCGGCGTCGATTACGCGTTCGCGGATTTCGACCGTCTCGGCGCCGTGCATCGCATCACTGTTCGATTGGGACTCTAATCATGCGCAACGATTTTCTTCCCCGCCTGGGCATCACCCTCTCCAGTCTTGCGTTGCTGCTGCTTGCATCCGCATGTGGCGACACGTTCGATCCAAAGGATCTCGGCACGACCGCGCCGCCGGATGTGTACGGCGACACGACCTACGTCCAGTTGCAGCCCGCGTGGAACGGGTTTGTCGAGCCCGCCGACATCCACCTCGGATTCGAACCGTTTATTTTCGTTTCCGAGCGTGGCGCGGATCGTGTCACCATGCTCGATCTCGCGGGACGTGCCATCGGGAGTTCCCGTGCCATCCGCCGTCCGGACGCCATCACGCAGGACCATCGCCTCGACGTCCTTGTCTGCGCCGAATTCGACACGACCATCGACGGCCGGCAGGTGACATTCGGCGCCATCTATCGAATCGATCTCGTCGAGGCCCAACACAATATCGCCAACGCAACCGTGCGCCGCGTGTATTTCGATCCACTCAATCCCCATCGCCGCTATACCGGCATCAGTGTGATGGCGAACAATTCGTACTACGTCACGCGCACCGGACCCAATAACAGCAGCCCCGTCGATCCGGATGATGCGGTGATGCTGTTCGATGCGCAGGACGGACTCCGTCCGCGCGTCGAGTGGCCGGGACTCAGCGTCGATGGCACCGGACTCGCCACGATGACCCAGCCAACTGGTATTACCACCTTTCCGCGTCCGTCCAGTGATTTCGTCTTCACGCAGCAAGGAGAAAAATCCCTCTTCCGCACGCAGTGGATCACCCAGCGCACGACCGGGGATGTCTCGCAATGGGAATCGTACTATACACCCGCGCGTGACGGGAATCTGGATTTCCTGCGCGTATCGCTGTTCGCCCGTCCGGAAGATGCCGCCGTCGATGACGCGGGCAGCATGTACGTTGTCGACGCCGCGAAGGACAGTGTGTTCCAGTTCAACAATTCCGGCTTTCTCACCCAGGCATTCGGCGGCCCCGCCCAGTTTTCCGGTCCCGAAGGCATCGCGTATTTCGACCGCACGCTGTATGTCGCGGATACACGCAATAACCGAATCTTGCGATTCGTGCTTTCCACCGAGAGCCAGTAAGCCTCAATCGCCGAATGGCAGCAGCTCGACCGGGGATTCGGCAAAGACGAGGAACATGACCACATAGAGCAGGATCGACAGCACGAATCCGTACATGAAAATATTGTACGATATTCGGAGATAATGATATTTTTTACCGAGGACCTGGCCAAGGTGGTAGAAATCCCGGATCATGCTGTCGTAGAGATAGTCCTTGTCCTTGAGAACCTCCCGCATCCCCCACGCGAATTCATCCACCGGCACACGATAGAAATTCCCGAAGAACAGAAGATTGGCGCGCTTCTGCGTGACGTCCTCCCGCGTGAAGACACCCGTGGTGACCTTCGGGCGCGAGGCGAGCACGGCAAAGACGATGGTCATCAGGCAGACGGCCAGAAAGACGAACGTCGGGATGGTCATGAACGTGTTCGAATCCAGCTTCCGGAAGAGCACGCTGATCACCACCGAGATCACGAGTGTATTGATACTGATGAGAATATTCGCCTTGCTGTCGACCATGCTGCTGAATTCCACATGATTGCGGGATGTCGTACGGAACATGGTCTCGACGCCGCGAACCCCTTTCCCGAGGATCTCTTCCACGGCGATCGGGCTCTGTTTCTCCTCGGTCTTCCCCTTCCGGTCCTCCGTCTCGCCTGCCTCGTCGAATTTTCTCAGCTGCTTGCGTAGTTTCTTCCGGTTGCGTTCGAGTCCCTCCTCGTAGGCGTCGCGTGCGGCGGCGGTATGAAAGCGGCGGCGGCTCATGAATTCGATCTGCTCGCGCAGCCATGTCCGATCGTCGAGATGGTGACCGAGCAGCAACGCGCGTTCGGCCCGAAGGTCGTCGCCGCGTTCCCAGAACCGCTTCCCGCCAATATGCGCGAGGTCGGCGTCACAGAGAACCTTCTCCTCGAGTGTCACCGGAGTCACGCGGGTATCGGTGACCAGGATGCACCGACGCACTCGTTCGATGCGACCCGGGTCGACCTGCCGTGCACGAAGAAACTCCGCGGCGAGTTCGGCGCTCTCGGGTTCGTGATCCGCGTACCGCCGTACGATTCCCGTGTCGTGAAACCATGCCGCGAGTTCGACGACTTCAAGGGCAGTGTCGTCGAGTCCGGATGCGGTGCCAATTTCCACAACCGCGGCCACGACATCCTGCGTATGCGCGAGATTGTGATAGCGATAGCGATCGTCGAGATGCGTGGCGAACAATTGCGTGACGTATTCGGCGGCGAGCGCGCGGAGCGATGATGCGGCGGAGGTCATCGGATGTTCCTCGGGATCGTGTTCAGCGGTGTTTTTTCGGAAATTCGTAGTACCGGAGTTTCCCGCGGACCGCATGCACATCGGCCCATGTCGGCATATCAAAATCGATACAGACGATGCCGCAGGTTGGAAGGTTATCCTCCTCGAAACCGCAGAGGCGGTACGCGAGCATATGCATCGTCGGATTGTGCCCGATCAGCATGGCTTCACGAACGTCATCCGGAAATGCGGACACCATGTCGAGCAATTCCAGTGGTCCGGCACCATACATCGCGGAATCGGCGACAACCTCATCCGGCGCGAGGGACATCGCTTCGGCGATCAGACGGGCCGTCGTGATCGCTCGCACCGCCGCGCTGGCACGGATCAGTGCCGGTTGCGCTGCCAGCTCCTCGAGCACGCGGCCCATCAGTGGCGCGTCATTCCTGCCCCGTCTGTTGAGCGGCCGTTCGAAATCCGTGATGCCTTCGTGATCCCAGCTCGACTTCGCATGTCGAACAACGTACAGCGTTTTCATAGCAATTCCTTTGTGACGTTCCCGACGCTGCCTGTGCTGCGCACTCCGGTCGAGGATTCACGACCAGTTGGCAGCGCGGCGCGTTTTTGCCCATCGTGAAAATTAGCACGCATACACCGCAGCTGCAACACTATTTCGACAGTCCCGCGGTTTTGTATATTGCAGCGCGACCACGACGGATATTCTCATCGTGTACTCCGGGAATACATGCCGATAGACACCGCGCACACATCACCCACCCCCTGCCGGCCGCCGTGCATCCCGACGCACGGTCACCGCGCTGCGCGGATGCGCCTGTTCATCTTCATCGTGTTCATGCTCGCCACGGTCCATCTGTCCGCGCAGGTACACAAGCAACCGCCCGCCCTGCGCGCACCGCTCGTCGCGGCATCCGACACCATCGTCGTCGCCGGCAGGCAATACGCCGCGTCGGCGCTTCACCGTCTGCTCTTCGGCGACCTGCATCGCACGCCGTGGCTGCAGCCCGTCCGCGTCCCCGTGCTGGATCTCGAGCGTTCGGCGGGCGGACTGACACCCCTCCGCGCGGGCGGGGGATTCCAGACGCGTTCGCTCCGCTTCCAGGGTGGTGACGGGCGACAGTACAAATTCCGGTCCATGGACAAATATCCGATCGGCCTCCTGCCGGAGGAGTTGCGCAACACGTTTGTCGCCGATGTGCTGCAGGATTTCATCAGCACCGCGCATCCCTACGCGGCGATGGTCGCCGCACCGATCCTCGACGGCTGCGGTGTCCTCAACGCAGCGCCACAGCTGGTGGTCCTGCCCGACGACGTCCGGCTCGATTCCTTTCGCACCGCCTATGCCCGCCGCTTCGGCTTCCTCGAACTCCACCCCGACGAGGGGGCGCGTGACGATGCCGCGTTCGCCGGTTCGGAGAAAGTCGTCGGGACCTTTTCTCTGCTGGAGAAATTGCAGTCCTCCACGAAGCACCGTGTCGATGCCCGCGCGTATCTCAAAGCCCGATTGCTCGATATCTTCATGGGGGACTGGGACCGGCACACCGACCAATGGCGCTGGGCACGATTCGGCAACGCGCGTGTGGACTTCTGGCAGCCCATTCCCCGCGATCGCGACCAGGCTTTCTGCGTCTATGACGGCCTGATTCCCTGGATCGTCACCATCGTGATTCCACAGATCGAGAGCTGTGACGCACGGTATCCCCAATTACAATATCTCACCTACAGCGGACGTCATCTCGATCGCCGCTTTCTCACCGCGCTTGACTGGCCGGTGTGGTCGAATGTTGTCGGCGAACTGCTGTCGGCACTTGACGACTCGCTCCTGCACGCGGCGACGCATTCCCTCCCCCCCATCGTGGATACGACGACGGGCCGGCACAGTGAACCACCGGAACGCGCGCGGATGACGGCCCTTCTCCACGACCGTCGCGCGGGTCTTGCCGCCGCCGCGCGCGCGTGGTATGCACTCTTGAATCGCGAGGCGGAGCTCTTCTGCAGCGACGAGGACGAATTGGTGGAAATCACGCGTCACGACGGTGGTGACGTTACGGTGCGCGCGCGCGCCATGAAACCCGGGAAACGCACTTCGGATGAGGCTGTCTTTTTTCACCGACGTTTTTCCGCGGCGACGACCGATGAGATCCGCATCCATCTCGACGGTGGTGACGACCGTTGCATCGTCCGCGGTCACGCCGACAACGCCATCGAGCTGCGGATCATCGGCGGTGAGGGACATGATTCCTTCATCGACAGCGCGCACGTCCACGCATGCGCACGTGGATTCCTGCCACTGCGGATCCATGCCCGGGCCAACCACTTCTACGACGATGGACACGACACGGAAATCATGCGTGGTCCATCCTCCGCTCTCGATCGCACGCGGGTACCGGTTCCCGGTACCCCTGAAGAGCGCTACGAGCCCGTGCTCCGGGATTGGGGGGCGGAATGGATTCCGACTCTCATGGGTGCCTGGAATGCCGATCTTGGCATCCTCGCCGGCGGCGGCGCGCGCTTCACGCGCTACGGTTTTCGACACGATCCCTACGCCTGGCGATTCGACCTGCGCGCCGGGATCGCCCCGATGAGTTCTCTCGGGACCGTGGAACTGGCGGCTGATGTTCGCAACGTCATTCCAGGGGCGGCGGTGTTGTTGGAGGCCGGGATCAATGGATACGAAGTCATCAATTATTTTGGCGCCGGCAATGGCTCGCGCCCATCCAACGACCCATCGATCAGTCATGCGGTGAAACAGACGCAGGTCTTCGTGCGACCCAGGGTGACGATTCCACTCCTCCCGCATCTCGAAACCGACCTCGGCGCCGCCGTGCGTCTCGTGACCAGCGACCTCGATGACGAACAGCTGTATCTCGGTATCATCACGCCGTTCGGCTCTCTCCCCACTGCCCTGACCGACGTGCACGCCACGCTTCGCTGGGACACACGAGACCGCGCGGCCTGGCCCACGCGCGGATTCCTCTTGCATCTCGAGGGACGATTCTTTCCGGGCCTCCTCGATCTGCCGACCGCATTCACCCGTGCGAGCGCGAACGCATCGATGTATTTCTCGTCGCACTATCCGTTTCCCTGCACCCTTGCGCTCCGAGCGGGCGGACAGCGGTTGTGGGGCTCGTACCCGTACTTCGAATCCGCTTTCCTCGGAGGACTCGCATCCGCCCGTGGATACGAAATGAACCGCTTCGCCGGGGATGCCGTCGTGCATGGCGGGATGGAACTTCGATTTCCCCTGATCCGCACGCAGGTGATTCTCCCCACCGAAATCGGGATGTTCGGCTTCGTGGAGCGCGGCCGGGTGTTTCTCGAGGGGGAGGAGTCACGGGATTGGCATGATTCGTGGGGTGGCGGTCTCTGGTTTGCCCCCGTCTCCCGTGATGCGACCGTCAGTGCTTCGATCGGCGTCGCCGCGGGTCACATCCGTTTTGATGTCGCGGCGGGATTCGCATTTTGATTCGCGCGTACCGGAATCCCGTCTCCATTTCAGAAATCAAAAAACACACGATAGGTGACGCGTACATTCACGCCGGCTTCGGGGAGAATTGCCTTGATACGGGAGAGATGATTGCGGTACGGTTGATCGAACATATTCTCCATCACCGCGGAAACATTGTGCACGGAAGATCCGGTCGCGAAGGAGTACTGCACGGATCCATTAAGGATCACATAGCCCGCGGTGGCGTCCTCGAATTCGTCGACGCGATCCTGCCGCGCGGCCATCGCCGTTTCGAGTCCAACACGCCAGGCACCAAACCGAAGATCCAGACCGGTCACGGCTTTCAACGGCGGAATCTGTGGCAGCGGGTGTCCCGTCGCACGGAAACTTCCCTCGGTATAACTCAGCGCACCACGTACCGCCAACAGGCTCCATGGACGCCATTCGATTTGGGCTTCCGCACCAGTGAACACCGCGGACACCCCCGTCGTCGCGTAGATTGGAAGGAAGGTGGCATAATTGATCCTGCCGGTGTTCCGCGGAATGATGTACGACTCCATATCGCTTCGGAAAACGTTCAGGTTGAAGGAGATCCGATCGAAATGATGGAACAGGAAAAGCTCCATTCCCACTCCACGTTCGAGATCGAGATCCGGATTTCCGGTTTCGTAGGAGTACGCGGCGAGATGCGGGCCTTCGGAGTACAGCTCCTCGACCGTTGGAATGCGATTCGACCTGCTGACGTTGACACCGATATGTACGATGTCGGTCAATTCGAAGAGAATGGTCGCGGACGCCGACAGCGCGGAAAACCGCCGCGTTCGAATCGCACCGATCCGTGCGTCCTGTTTCTCCTGCCGCGGCGTCACCTGGTTGAATGAGTAGCGCAACGCCGCTTCGATGCTGAGGTCGCCGAAACGCAGGCGCTCGAATAGATACGGCGCGATACCGAGAGAAACGGCCGGGGAGGTAAACACATACCCACCAACCGAGAAATCGCGGTGCTCCATATCCAATCCGAGCATGCCCTCGGTCAGGGCACCGGATGCATGATGCGTGGCACGAAGATCCGTGTTCCAGTTCACGATTCGGTATTCGGACCCGATCAGTCCGCTCGCCTCGAATTCCTTGTGCCGGTAGTAGGCGCGGTTGACGAACACGGAGATATCATGCAGGAGATCGGTATCGAACACGTACATTCCGCGCAGATTCACCTGACGTCGCTCCAGCTCGATATCGACACCGTTGGGATGCGCCCCGATGAACCCGCCCGGCACGCCGTACGACAGCGCGTAATTCCGGAACGAGACACCCGTGAAACCGGACTCATGAATGTGGCTGGTCCCCAGCGCATAATCGAGAGTTCTGGAGTCTGAATTCCGCAACCGGGCATCCGGCGTGCGCAGATCGCCGGCATCGCGCGCGCTGAACTCGGCGCGCAGCATGAGCGGATTGATGGGCACTTCCGCATGCACGGAGCCGAGCATCCCGCTGTTCGCGCTTTCGCCGTACAGTCCCACGGCGCCAAGAATGTTGTCATGCCGATCCTGCGGGATTTCATGTCGCACGACATTCACAATACCACCGAGCGTGCTCGGAGTCTTGGTCAGCACCAGCGGACCCCGCATGACCTCGATCCGTTCGACCGCGAAGGGTTCGATGGTCACCGCATGATCGGGCGATGTCGCGGAGAGATCGGTCGTTTTTCCGCCGTCCTCGCTCATCACCACCCGATCGCCGCCAAGTCCGCGAATGACCGGCCGCGCCGGCGCCGGTCCCATCGCGCGCATGGCCAATCCGGTTTCATTCTTCAGTGTCGCGGCGAGGGTAAGCCCGAGTTCCTTGTCGAGCTCCCGTCCGCGGAGGATCGAACTGAGTTCGTCGGTCGGCTCGATGCGGGAGTGGATGTGCGAACCGGTCACGACCACCGGTGCGGTCTCGAACACGAGGGGTTGAAGATAGACAATCACATTGCGCTCTTCGTCCCCACGCACGCTCACCTCCAGGATCTGGACGCGGTAGCCGGTGCGGTTGATGCTGAGGACATAGTCTCCCCGCGGCAGATCCTCGATCAGGAAACTGCCATTCGACCCGGCGGTGAGATCGCGACCCGCCCGGGGTCGTCCCTTTGGATGCAGGAAAAGATACGCATCCGACACCTCCTGTCCGGACTCCATGTCAAGCACGACGCCGCGAAGCGCCGAGCGCTCTCGCTCATCCGGCTGTGCGACCGATGGTTGTGCGCCGAATCCGAGGATGAGAAGCAGAACGGGCAACAACGAAGCGCGACGCAAGCGCATGACCTCCGAAAACGCGAACCGCGGAGTGATCATCGGTCATCAATGCACGCGCAACGGCCACGCACCCGACCGATAATCCGCGTGTCCCGCGTGGAGAATCACAAACTGCACCGTGGTCGTGCCGGTGGCCAGACCCCGCAGACGAAATTCGAATGTCCCTTCCCTGCCTGCATCCTGCAGCACTTCGACCATCGAGGGATCGGCGATCTCCCACCCAAAGGTCTTCCCGTCATCATGAAGCTCAAACAACTCTTCATCCTCGTCGAGAAAGCGGACCTGGTAGAGGTCCGAAGCGACATTGACGAACGCGTGCAGCGTGTCGGTCGGAATGCCCTGAAAGATCGACGCCGTCCGCGTTCCGCCGGTGAACAGGGCCATGCCCTCCGGCTCGACGTGATCGTCTGGCGGAGTCAGTGGCTCGTCCTCGCCACATCCCGTCACCATGGAGAAAAACAACAAGCTCGAAATAATTACATGAATCGTGCGCATGGCGCTCCCGTCGATACTGTGCGGTATATTTATGAGTCCGAACGCGATGACCAAACAAAACGGAAGTACTCGACTCGAATGAAACAGTCATTCGGAATGGAGCACTCGAGATGCTTGCTGCGTGTTCGCGCCGGCGGCTTCGTGCAGTTGGATGCACAAACGCGGATTTCGATGCCGCGCGACGTCTGCCGCTGTATCGTATAATTTCGCGGAAATCCTCCAGATTTCCTTGTCCGCGGGAACTCCATTTCTTCCCTTCCGGTTGTGGAACAGTCACGAACATCTTCGCGCGTCCTCGCGACGAATGGATTCGCAGCCGCGGGCGCGTTTCACATAGACCGGGATTCGACATGCATCGCAACGGAATCAACACCTTCCCCGAGAACGGGAACGGGCTCGCCCGCAACAACGGCAACGGTCCGCGCCGGACCACCGCGCATGACACACGAAAAACCAACGGGATCGCATCACATGACCAGAGCGATATCCTGGTGCGCGAAACCGCTGACGCTCCCGTCAGCACGGACTCGCGTACACAAGAGTTCATTGCCATGGGCGACGACCACGTTCCCGGCGCCATCGACACCCCGTTGCGAGAGGACGCCTTCGCGCTCACCGACGCGCAGAAGATCACGGTCATCGAGAGTCACTTCACGGAAATCATGCGCACGCTTGGATTGGATTTGCGCGACGACAGCCTCCGGGGCACGCCACATCGCGTCGCCAAAATGTTCGTCCGTGAGATCTTCTCCGGCCTCGATCCCGCGAACAAGCCATCCGCGACGGTATTCGACAATGCGTTCAAGTACGGCGAAATGCTGATCGAGAAGAATGTCTCCCTGCACACGACCTGTGAACATCATTTCCTTCCGATCGTGGGACGCGCGCATGTGGCATACATTTCATCCGGGACCGTCATCGGTCTGTCGAAAATCAACCGCATCGTCGATTACTTCGCACGCCGCCCGCAGGTGCAGGAACGCCTCACCGTGCAGATCGCCGAGGAACTCGCCCGGGTCCTTCACACCGAGGATGTCGCGGTCATCATCGACGCGAAACATTTCTGCGTCGCCGCGCGCGGGATTCAGGATACACACAGCAGCACGGTCACCGCGGAGTACCGCGGTCGCTTCGCGGAGGCACCGACACGAAAGGAACTGCTCTCGCTGTTGAATCTCTCCGCCACGGCGTGACGCGATGGCCGACGCATGACCCTCGAACAGGCACAGCAAACCGTCGATGAGTGGGTGCGGCGCATTGGCGTGCGCTACTTCAGTGAACTGACGAACACCGCCATTCTCATGGAAGAGGTCGGGGAAGTCGCGCGCATCATGGCGCGGCGATTCGGCGATCAATCCTTCAAGCATGGGGAGGACGCGTCCGACCTGGGAGATGAATTCGCCGACGTGCTCTTCGTTCTCATCTGTCTCGCGAACCAGACCGGCATCGATCTCACGACCGCGTTCGAAAAAAATCTGGAAAAGAAAACACGGCGCGACGCGACACGGCACCGCGACAATCCCAAACTCCGCCCCTGACACCTCGCGGGTCGATTCACCCCTCGCGCAACGCCCGCCAGCGTTCGGCGATCTGTACCGCGTTGGTCGCGGCTCCCTTCCGCAGGTTGTCCGACACCACCCACATGATCACGCCATTCTCGATCGATGGATCCCGGCGAAGGCGTCCGACAAACACCTCGTCGCGCCCCGTGGCGATACTCGCGAGTGGATACGCCGTCGCTTCCGGATCGTCGATCACGATCACCCCGGGCATCTCCTCGAGCGCCGCGCGCACGTCGGAGAGTGCAAACGACGTCTGTAACTCAACATGCACCGCTTCGCTGTGACTATAGCGCACCGGGACACGGACGCAGGTCGGCGAGACGGCAATCCGTTCGTCTCCGAGGATCTTCCGCGTCTCCTCGATCATCTTGCGCTCTTCCGTCGTGAATCCATCGTCGTCGAACGCCGCGATGTGTGGCAGGGCATTGCCCGCGATCGGATGCGCGAAGGCACGTACAGAGGAGTTTTCGCCCCGTAATTCCGTTTCCAGCTGATCCACCCCCCGTTTCCCCGCCCCACTGACGGACTGATACGTACAGACCACGACGCGACGGATTCCATACCGCGCATGCAGTGGCCGTAGTGCGACGACCATCTGAATAGTCGAACAGTTCGGATTCGCGATGATGCGCGCCGTGGCATCCCGCAACTCGTCGCCATTCACTTCCGGGACGATGAGCGGAACGTCGCTGTCCATGCGAAACGCGCTGCTGTTGTCGATCACCACCGCGCCGTGCGCGACGGCCACGGGTGCCCATTGCCGCGCGACCGCTCCACCGGCCGAGAACAGGGCGATGTCCACACCGTCAAAGACATCCGCTGACAGTGGCAACACCGTGTGGTTCTCGCCCCCAAAGGGGATCGGCGTCCCCACCGACCGTTCCGTCGCCACCGGCAGCAGTCGCGTGACTGGAAAATGCCGTTCCTCGAGGACGGTGAGCATCGTGCGACCCACGAGACCCGTGGCGCCGACCACCGCAACTGTATACCCGCTCATGTTTCTCCTCTTGAAAAAAAATCCGCCCCGAAAAATAGGCGTCGGGGCGGAGAAAGAAAACCGTGATCGCGCTGCGTCAGAAATCCGCGCCGAGGGAAAAATAGTACACCGGCTCGGAGAAGCCCTTGCCGTCGTACGACCAGCCGATGTCGAATTTCAACGGGAAGCCGAGAAACCACATCCGCGCGCCAATGCCGGTTCCGATCAGCAGATCCTGATTCATGATCTCGTCGTTCTCGTCCCGTGTGAACGCCTTGAAGCTGCGCACGTCATCAAACACGGCCCCAACATCGAGAAAAATCGCACCGTTGACCGCCTGCAGGATGTACGGCAGCACGCCGCCCAGGAAATACTTCACGAGCGGGAAGCGGATCTCATAATTTCCGAGGAGATACCGCGTCGAGAGTCGGGCGTTGTAGTTGTAGCCGCGCAGGGGCAGCGCCGCCGAGAGGAAGGCGAAATCTTCCTCGCTGTCGATGGGGATGCGTCCGTTCTCGAAGGTGCGGTTGATCCAGTTCTCCGTACCGCCGAGGAAGAAGCGTTGCGGATTCGCACCGAAACTTCCGCCGCCCGATCCGCGCAGCACCATGGAGAAGTCCGTCCAGAAGCGATAGTACTTGCGGTAATCGAACGTCAATGACGCGAATGACAGTGAAGTGCTGCCAAGGCCCGGACTCCCGAACAGCCGGATCTCGGAACGCGATCCGCGAACCGGCGACCACATACCCCACAGTGTGTTGTCGTGGACGTAACCGATGTTCGGCACGACGAGGGAAACCCCGCTCGACGGCACCATGGGATTGTCCAGATTCTCCTGTGACACGTTCATCCAGGTGAGACTGCCATCGATGCGGTTGAATTTGTCGATGGGATAGGACGCGGTGAGTCCAAAGCCATACTGTCGGTATCGGACAAGATCCTCGTAAAATCCGCCCGTGTATTGGAACAGGAAACGCGCGCTGTGGAACCCCTGCACCGTCCAATCGATACGGCCCGGCAAATAGGAATAGGCCAGCGCGTAGTCGCTGTTTTTCAGGTCGCCGATCAGGTTGGTCAGGAACAGGATCTGATGATCGCCGAGCATGTCGCTGAATGCCATCTGTGTCGTGCCCAGCACGCCGTAGAACGTGCTGTAGCCCGCGTTCCCATAGACGAGATCCGCCGTGAAACTCAGTTTGTATTTGTTGACGATAAACGAACCGTCCTCGGCCTGATTGTTCCGCACCGCGAATGGTCGTTCCGATCCGTCACGCGATTTCACGTCGACATCGTTCGCGAACAGCATGCGTTTTCCGCTCGCGGGAGGGGCAGCGGTGGAGTCACGTTCCACCGCATTGCTCTGCGCGCCGATCGCGATCACCACGTCGTCGCTGTGATCAACCGTCTCCGCCGCGGGCACCTGCGCGCGATGCGCTGTCGTGTCGTCCTCCCCGACGGTCTCCTGCCCATCCGCCACACGCGCGGCGGCTTCCTTCATGCGTCGTTCGAGAAACACGGTCGGCGGGAGATTCTCGATCCGCTCGCGCTCGAATGGTGATCGCAAGAGGAAAATGTCGAATCCCGCCTCGAACATGCTCGCGAAGGCAAGTTTGCTTCCATCCGCGGTCATCGAGATCTGGTAGATACCGGAAAGGGAGTTCGTGACCGGATACTCCGTTCCGCTCTCCATCTCCCGCACATGGAGATTATTGATGCCGTTGCGATCGGCGATGAAGAGCAACCGGCCGTCCGGACCCATGATCGGATAGGATTCCTCCGCCGTCGGCGTATCGGTGATGCGATCGATGATCCCGGTTTCGATATCCACGCGGTAAATATCCATCTGCGAAAAGTCATGCGCGAACATGTCGAAATTCTCGGGGAGTGTCGAACCGTCGACGATGTCCTTCCGATCGCTCGTGAAATAAATATGCCGGCTGTCGGGTGACCAGGACGGTTGCGCGTCGGAAAACACATCGTCCGTCAGATTGCGCGTGGTCTTCGACGCGAAATCATAGACCCAGATGTCCGATTGGATCGCCGTGTTGCCAACATACGCGATGCTCTTTCCGTCCGGCGACCATTGCACCGAATAGATCCCGTCCTTTGCGACCGGAAGCTTTTCGTAGTCTCCACTCTCCACGTCGATGACGCTGATGGCATCGTCGGCGCCGGATTTGGAGGACATCGCGATGAAGCGGCCATCGGGGGACCAAGACAGTCCCGGCGTGAGCAGATGCAATTCCTCGAAATCGTTCGTGTTCGTCCCTTCGATCAACTTCCGCACCTCGCTCCCGTCAATGGCGGACATCACATACACCGAAAAGTAGTCATCCCGGTTGGAGATGAAGGCGATACGGTCGCCCGAGGGTGAGATCGCCGGACTGGTATTGTAAAACGCGCCGACCTTTGTGTGATCGGTCAGGCGTTTGGCGTAGTCGCTCGGGGACTCACGCACGGCGACATCGGGGTAATACAACCGGCGCTGCTCCTTCATCCACCGCTCGGACAATTCCTCGAGCGTCAGTCCGAGCGACTTCTTGAGTCCCTGATCGATCGAGCGGGCACCGCGGATGCTGTTGAGTACCTCGCCCACTTTCCGGCGCCCGTACTTCTCCGCGATATACCACCAGACCGATTGGCCGCCGCGGTAGGCGAAATATCCGCTGAGATACGGAATCGGCGGCAGATAATTGCTGGTGACTGCATCGCGGATAAACATATCCGAATTCGTATCCCATCCGTCAAGCGCCTGGTATTCCGCCATCCCTTCATTCATCCACAGCGGCAGCACCAGCCGGATGCGATTGGTCACCGCCGCCTGCAGCGAGCCGCCATAGAACATATCGTTGATCACCGCATGCACGAGTTCATGATGGATCACGCGGCGGAACTGCCCGTACGATCCCTCGAAGGGCACGACCACGCGGTTCTTGAACATCTCGGTGACACCCCCGATGCCCTCTTCCATATACATGCCGACCACGTTGGTCTGCTGGAAATCATTGTGCGAATTGTAGATGACGAACGGGATGCGTGCGGTGATCTGATAGCCGAAGCTCTCCTGAATGCCACGGAGTGCTTCCTCGGCCGCACGGGCGGTGAATTCCGCCAGTTTGTACCCGTCATTGCTGAAGTACACATCGAAGTGTTCCGAGCGGATGTAGTACCAGTCGAAGTCGGTGTATTGCACCTTGTTCTTCCCGAAGTACTGCGCGGTAGCGCCGGCCGGCACCAGAAGCGGGACGAACACGAAGAGGAGAAGCGACAATATGTTCACGCGGGTCATAAACGTTCCTGCCACGGCGGGCGCTGAATGACGTGTACGGTATAAAAGGTAATAATACTGCGCGATCCCAGGCCTGTCAAGGGAGAAACGCGGGAACGCAGGCCAGTGTGGGATGTGACACCTGTTTGATATATTGGGTTACGAGTCGACTTCTTTCGTTCCACCGCCGGAAGCCGCGATGCGACGGACACCAATCGTATTTCTCACCGCCATGCTCCTGACAAGCGCCTGCACCACCAAGGAACGTTGCGACCTGATCGTCTTCAATGGCCGGATCACGACGATGGATGATTCCATTCGTCGTGCCACGGCGTTCGCCGTCCAGGACGGAAGAATTCTCGCGGTCGGCAGCGACGCAACGATCCGCGACGGCTATGTTTCCGACCGCGTCGTCGACCTCGCGGGGAAACCGGTGTACCCGGGTTTCATCGATGCCCATGCGCATCTGCACGGGCTCGGGGAGGAATCCACGATTCTCGGGCTGCACGAGACCGAAGATAAAACCGAAGTCCTCGAATTGCTCCGCGCCCGTGTTGCCTCCGTAGCGCCGGGTGCCTGGATCCGGGGTCGGGGCTGGGACCAGAACCGATGGACCGATCGACGATTCCCGTCAACGCAGGATCTCGATGCCATCACGACACGCCACCCGGTGTTCCTCTCGCGCGTGGATGGTCATGCGGTGTGGGTCAATTCACGGGCACTGACGCTCGCCAGGATCACACGCCAGACACCGGATCCCCCGGGCGGAAAAATCCTCCGCGATCAGCGTGGCGATCCCACGGGAATTCTGCTCGACCAGGCGATCGAACTGGTGCGCGCGCATATCCCCCCGCCCGATGCGGAGGCCATGGCCAGAACCTATCGTGCCGCGGTACAACGCTGTCTCGCCGTAGGCCTCGTCGGGGTCCATGACATGGGAATGACGGCGACGGGCATCGAAGCAATCCGCCTGTTGATCACGCAAAAGGCGTTTCCCTTCCACCTCGTCGCCTACGTCGACGACAGCGATCCGGATACTTGGGAGTCGTTATTGAAGAGCGGACGGCAAGTCGTTGGCACGACACAACTTGTCCTTGCCGGCCTCAAGCTCTATGCCGATGGTGCACTGGGTTCCCGCGGCGCACTTCTTCTCGAGGAATATGCCGATGATCCCGGGAACCGCGGCATCGCCATTCAGTCAGGGGACAGCATCCGTCGCGAAACCATGCGCGCGCTCGAAGCGGGACTGCAGGTGTGCGTGCATGCCATCGGCGATGGCGCGGTACGGACCGTGCTCGATGCCTACGAAGCCGCGTTGGACACTGCCCCGTCGCCCCGCGCTCCGCTTCGGGTCGAGCACGCCCAGGTGATCGCACCACGCGACCTCCCCCGATTTGCCTCGCTCGGGGTGGTACCGTCGATGCAACCGACGCATTGCACGAGCGACATGACCTGGGCCGAGGCGAGACTGGGCGCCCGGCGCGTACGTTCGGCATACGCCTGGGCATCACTGCGCAAGAGCGGCGCATGGATACCCGCGGGGAGTGATTTCCCCGTCGAGCGTCCCGACCCAATCGCGGGGCTGTACGCGGCGATATTCCGGATGACCGCCGAAGGGATGCCGGTATCGCAGGCAGATATCGACGCCGCGTTTCAAACCGATCCGGCCAGTCCGGCACTGCCGGCACGTTGGACCAACGGATGGTTCGCGGAACAGTGCCTCTCACGAATGGATGCACTACGCGGATTCACGATCTGGGCCGCGCGTGCCGCGGGACTCGAGAACGAGCGCGGGAGCATCGCCGCGGGAAAGTGGGCCGATTTCGTGGTACTCTCCGAAGACATTCTCACGGTACCGCGTGGCCGTTTTCTCTCGACACGTGTCCTCTCGACCTGGGTCGCCGGCGTGCAGGTGTTCGCGCGCACGGCGGACGCGGAGC
>JAVFAS010000006.1:51062-106579 GCA_034002405.1 Bacteroidota bacterium
GCTTCACGACCGGGTGAGGCCCATCCCTCTCCGCACGGAAATCTCCGAACGGAACTCTCCGCGCGACCATCGGGTAGAACCATCTTTCGCTCCATTCCCGATCGAGGGGAAAAATTCCTCCATATCGTTTCACCGTCCGAGTTTTGTATCTTGAAAGATTGAATGTTCGCACAGTGCAACGACACACATCCATGTTTCGATACCTCCACGTCTCTCTCCTCTTCTTCATGTTCATCCCGGCGCTGTCCGCGCAAACGGTCGAATTGCGGTATCAATTTCCGCCGGGAAAGGAATACCGCTTCAAACAGGTCGAACGAACCACCGTCCTCGCGCAGACGAATGACGGGCGCGGAACACAGATCGACCGGCGCACGACGCGATACTTCACCGTGACCATCGAGCGCGCGGACATCGATGCATTCGAATACCTCTTCGTGCAGGATACCGCCATCGTCGATGAAAGCGGAGAGGATGCGGGAAGCCAGCGTCAGAATCTGGATTTCCAGAATGTCCTGACAAAGAAACGCATCCGCGTGCGACAGTCGCCCAGCGGGAAGGTGCTTGCAACCACCGCGGTGGATCCGCTGAACGTGCAGGATCTGTTCGGCCCGGGCACCAGCGATGCAATGTTCACCGCGCGGGCCGCCCTCTTCCCCGCGCTGCCCCTCCGTCCGATCGAAGCGGGCGCGCAATGGACCGACACCCGGCGTGACACGCTCTTTCCCAGCAAGGATCTGCCGCGCGTCGGCCGTGGATCCGGCATCCGTCTGCTTTCGAACGCCACGACCTATACCGTGGGTGACATTGGCGATCGCGAGGGAATCCGCTGCGTGACGGTGTCCTGGCTCGGCAACGTGGCCATGGAGGAAAAAGTCATTTTCGAGACCGTCGAGGAATTCACCGAGGATGAAACCGTGACCACGGGTGAGCTCGTGCTCGCCGTGGATTCGGGCCTGCCTGTGTTCATGGACATCACGACAGAGCAGGAAAACACCCGCGCGGTGTTCGGCGATCAGAACAGTGTGATTCCGTCCTCGATTCGAAACCACATCACGCTCGAACTTTTCTCCCAATAAAGATTCCGGAGATTTCATGAAACACCTATTTGGTCTCATGGTGATCGCCCTGCTCTGCGCCGGCGTGGCGCAGGCACAGGACGCAGCCTATCGCTTCGCGCAGGACGCACCGTTCACCTACACCATCGAACAGACAAACATGACCCTGCAGGAGGCACCTGGCCAGACGAGCACCTTCAATAGCGAGCTGACCATGCGCGTGACCTATCAGCTGCTCGAAACACTGGACAACGGCAATCTGAAAATGCAGGTGACGATCGACAACGCCCTGGCGATCAACGAGGGACCAAACGGAACGCAGACCCTCGGGAGTGACATGGCCGGGAAGAGCGTGATCTTCGAAATGAACGGGAGCGGGGAGGTGGTCGATGTCGACAGCAGCATCCGCGCCATCGAGAGCGAGGGAGCCGGCCTGCTCGCCGCGGCCACGGGCATTTTCCCACGCCTCGACGGATCGAAGATCCGCGAAGGCGCGAGTTGGGACGTGACGGAAATGGACACCAGCGGGAACGAGACGCGTGGATTCATTTACGAGGAGACCGAACGTACCTATTCCGTCAAGGGGAAGAAGACCGTCGCCGGGCACGAATGCCTCGAGATCGCGCTTGAATCCGAAGCGGAGAGCGAGGGCGAAATGGTCAACGGTGACCAGGAACTGAGCGTGAACGGGAAGCGGAACGGAACGGCAACGATCATGTACGCGTCCGGCGTCGGCATCATCACCAGCTTCGAGGCGGAATTGAACACCGACCAGGTGATCATGCTTCCCGCGCAGAACATGCGCGTGCCGATCACCGCGACCCAGAACGTGAAGATCGTGCTCGTCGAGAATTGATCCGGACGTCCGATTTCGATCCCGCCGCGCGGAAACGCGCCGCGGGATTTCTTTTTTCGTTGACGCCTGATTTTTTTTTTACCGCCGCCGATGTCCCGAATAAACAATTCCCGTTTCCTTCCGTAGAACCGGGCATCCGTCATTTTCACGAACGAGGTACGCGCACATGAAACCGTCCGTCACGACCCTCCTTCCCGGCCTGCTGCTGCTGGGCGCCCTTCTCCTCCCGAGCGCATTTCTGTCGGCACAGGTCGAGACCGCCGCACAGGACAGCCTCCGGGTGCTCGAGGAAATTCGCGCCGAGCATTCGCGGCTCGCAGCGGAGCTCGAAACGCTCCGCACAGAACTCGACACCGTGAAGGGACGGGCGGAGAGCCCGGAACGGGACGAGCGTATCGATGATCTCGAACGCAGAATGGACGATGTGCGGATGCGGCTGGAAGCCATCGAACGCAGCATCGGCGACCATCGCGACGATGAATGGGAGCAGTGGGATGACGAATGGGAAACCTGGGACGAGGAAGACGACGAGGATGGGACTTCCGCCGACTGGAAATGGTGGTCGGATGACGACATGGAGGACCAGTTCGACATCGACGAAACCTTCTTCAAGAGATACCCGGGGAATTTCCCGTGGTCGTTTCCGCTCACCAGCCGCCTGCACGAGACCTTCATTCGCTACAATCGCGTCGAAGGGCTCTACCTTGGTCTCGCGCAGTCCAAACGGCTGTACTGGCACAGCAAGCCGTGGCTCGTGAGTACGGGTTCCCTCGGCTACGGCTTCGCCAATCATACGTGGCGCTACAGCCTCGGCCTCTACTTCCCCATCTATCTCGAAAACCAGATTCTCGAATTCGGGGCGGAGGGACACAGCGTGACGGATTCGAAGGACCAATGGTCGTTCGACCGCGACGAAAACACCTTCACCGCGATCGTCGCCCGCGAGGATTTTCTCGACTATTTCGAACGCGCCGGCTTCACCGCCACCGCCGCCTGGTACTATCGCGGAGAAGAAGACCTGAATCTCCGTGCAACGATCGGCTACGCGCATGACACCTACGAGAGCATGGATCGCGCCACCAACTGGTCGATTTTCGGCGGGGACAAGCAGTTCCGCCAGAATCCTCGCATCAACGACGGGAATCTCAACAGCCTCGTGCTCACCCTCGGCATGAATACACTCGCCGATCTCGATGTGCGTGACCATGGATGGGATGCGCAGATCCAATACGAAAAGGCCGGTGATTTCGCGGCGGGAGACTTCGCCTTCTCCCAGGTGCTCGTCGATCTGCGCCGCTATCAGCCGCTCGGCGACCATATCAATCTCAACCTGCGCATGCGCGGTGGTGTCAGCGACGGGATGCTGCCACGGCAACGCGCGTTCGAGCTCGGCGGCCCGGGCACCCTGCCCGCGTACCGGTTCAAGGAATTCGCGGGCGGCGGCATGGCGCTGGTCAATGCGGAGTTTATTGTCCGGAGTTCCATTGTCGGCAATGCCCGGGGCTGGGCGCGCCGGCTGCTCGCGGCGACGAACCTGATCTTCTTCGCGGACGCCGGTTCGGTGAGTGCCGTCACCCCGGTGTCCGCGGCCGGCATCGAGCACGGCGCACTACCCGCGGCCTCTGGTGACGATTTCCTGGACGACTGGAAATCCGATATCGGTGTGGCGTTCGGCAGCGCCGACGGAAATTTCCGCATTGGTGCCGCCTGGCGGCTCGATCGCGCGGAATCCCCGGCACTGGTTGTTCGTCTGTCCCGGCCGTTCTGATCTACTCGATCGTGGCGGCGCTGCCCCGCGCGGCGCCGCCCTCGGACGCGGTTTCTTCCGAACGCGGTTCGTGACCATCTGTCGTGATACCCTCTCCGGTCATGATACCCTCTCCGGTCATGATACCCTCTCCGGTCGTGATGTCCGCGACCCTCTTCGCAAGCAACGCCAGCACCTCTTCCAACGACGACCCGTCATCAACATCGACGACCGAGGATTCATCCCGTCGCGTCAGGCACCACGACGCGATGATGCGCATTTCGTCAATATCCTCCACGCCACCCCCGAACAGCCGCGCCTGACGGGAGAAGTACACCTCCTCGATACGCGCACGCAGTGTTTTCCACGGCATGGCGCGCTGGTCAACGAGCAGTTGCGCCGCGAGCATGCCCTGACGGATCAAATGCAGTTCCAGATTGCTGCGGCGCGCCAGGGTGACGATGATGATATTCTGTTTTCGTACCGAATGCACCATGAGCCGCTGCTGCCGGATGATGCGCTCGACCGTGGCGATACGGTCGCGCAGCAGCGCGGCCCCCTCGAAATCGAGGTCCTCGGCCCGACGATGCATCCGTCCGCGGAGCCGGTCGAGTACGTCATCCTGCTCACCCTGAAGAAACAGGACAACATCATCCACTTCCTTCCGATAATCCTCCCCCGACACCAGAGCCGCGCACGGCGCGGCACAGCGCTTGATGTCGTGGTACAGACAGGGCGTGGCCGCGGGTGATGGATGGATGGCACCATCGCATTCGCGGAGCAGGAACAATTTGTTGATGCTGTCGAGCGCCTCCTCGACGGCGAACCGGGATCGAAAGGGTCCGAAATAATCGGCGCCATCATCGTCCAGATCATAGCACCAGCTGACCGTCGGCCATTCGTCGGCGGTATCGATACGAATGAAGGGATACTTCCGGTAGCGTTTGAGCTGGGTATTGTACGGCGGCTGATGCTGCTTGATCAGGCGGGATTCGGCAAGCAGCGCGGAAAGCTCGGTCTCCAGCACCTGCCAGGTGATTCCATGCACCCCGCGAACGAGCCGGCGAATCTTCTCGGTGTGCCCGATATTGTGGTAGAAGTACGAACTCACCCGTTCCTTCAGATCCCGTGCCTTGCCGATGTAGAGGATGTCGCCGCGTTTGTCATGAAAAAAATACACGCCCGGGCGATGCGGGAGTTCGGCGAGATTCTCCTGCAGCCGGGTGAAATACTTCGGCGCCCCGGTGACGCGATAGATCTGCTTGTGCTGGAAGGAAAACAGCTCTCCCGTCTCGTGGATGTCGAATTCCTCCTCGAGGAGCTGGAGGAATTTCAGGAATATCACCGCGGTCGCCTCGGCATCCCCGGTCGCGCGATGCCTGTTCCGGATGCGGACGTTGTAATGCGTGGCCAGCGCCCCGAGGGATTTGCGGCTTTTATCCGGGATCAGTCTGCGTGCGAGCCGGGCGGTGCACAGATTCGGCACCTGCAACGGCTCCAGACCGACCCGGTGCAGCGAGGCATCGACAAACGACCGGTCGAATCGAACATTATGGGCGACAAAGACCGCGTCCCCGATGAAACGCCGCACCGTCGGGAGCACCTCGATCGCATCGGGCGCGGTGTAGATCATCGCATTGGTGATGCCGGTCAGACGCTGCACTTCGGCGGGAATGAACTGGCGCGGATTGATCAGTGAACTGTAACGGTCGACGATCTCGCTCCCGCGCAGGCGGAGCAACGCGATTTCGGTGAGCCGGTTCCGCTCGGGACTGAGTCCGGTCGTCTCGACATCGCAGACCACGAACTCGGTATCCGCGATCTGCAGCGCGTGACGGAGGTAGACATCAGCTGACGCCGTCATCAGACCACATCGTAGAAATTCCGGTTTTGGATTTTGATCACGCGCCCCGGACGCTGAGCAAGCATGCTGTAATCGTGCGTGGCCATGATGACCGCGGTGCCCCGCTTGTTGATGCGATCGAAGATGGCGAGAATATCCCGCGATGCGGCGGGATCGAGATTCCCCGTGGGTTCGTCCGCCAACAGGATCACCGGATCGTTCACCAGCGCCCGTGCGATCGCGACGCGCTGCCGCTCGCCGCCGGAGAGATCGTCGGGCATGGAAAATTCCTTCGAGGTGAGACCGACCTCCGCGAGCAGGCGGTGGACCTTCGACGCAATGACCTGATGACGCACGCCGGTGACATGCAACGCGAAGGCAACATTTTCATACACGTTCCGGTCCTCGAGCAGGCGGTAGTCCTGGAACACGATGCCGATCGTGCGACGGAGGAATGGGATCTGATGCCGGGTGATGGTTGAGGAATCGTATCCGCCGATGCGGACCCTCCCGAAACTCGGCAACATGTCCATGTACAACAGACGGAGAAAACTGCTCTTGCCGATGCCGGTTTCTCCGATCACATAGACGAATTCTCCCTCCGAAATAACAAGGTTGGCCCGATCGAAGATGTCCTGCGTTCCGAGGGACAGACGGACATTGTGGAATTCGATCATCGAACTGCTCCGGTGGTCATTGGGTGCGCGCGGTCGCGACGCGTTCAGGACGCGCGGTTCAGCGCAATGGTCCGCGCGAAGAAGATGGCTTCCGTCATGCTCGCGGCGCTGGCAACACCGCGTCCGGCGATGTTGTACGCCGTGCCATGATCGGGCGAGGTACGGACAATCGGCAGGCCGACGGTCACATTCACACCACGGCCCATGGCCTGCAATTTGAACGGGACGAGTCCCTGATCGTGATACATGGCGATGATGATATCGTACATCTGCTGGGTATGGGCGGAGAAAAAACCGTCGGCCGCGAAGGGGCCCACTACGTCGATCTCCTCCGCCTGCATCGCCGCGACAGCGGGCGCGATGATGGTCTGTTCCTCGTCGCCAAGCAACCCCCCGTCCCCCGCGTGCGGATTGAGGCCAAGGACGGCGAGTTTCGGATCCTCGATCCCATAATCCTCACGCATCGCGCGGTGCGCGAGCCGGATGGTGCGCTGCACCCGCTCCCGTGTGATCAAGGCGGCGACCTGGGAGATCGGCACGTGAATGGTCACGAGTCCGACATTCATGGTGTTGCTGCTCAGGATCATCAACACGTCCTCGGGAGTCCCGCAGAGCGACGCGAGCATTTCCGTGTGGCCGCGGAAGGGACTGCCCGCCATGGCCATCGCCTCTTTCGACACCGGCGCGGTCACCATCGCCTCGGCCGTGCCCGCCTGCGTCGCGGCGAACGCGGCTTCGATCGCGGTGATCGAGGCCTGGCCGCCGGCTTCGGTGGGACGCCCGACCTCGTCCGCGGTGAAGGTGCCCGCGGTTGCAATGACATTCAAGACCCGGTCGCGCGCCGCGGCGATGTCGTCAATGCCCGCGAGGTCGACGGGGACGCCAAACCGCTCACGGTAATATTCCAGCACTCCCGGTGGCGCGAACACCACGGGGCGACAGAGGTCGAAGAGATCGGTTCGGTCGAACGCCTTGAGCACGACCTCTGGTCCGATTCCGTTGACATCTCCGATACTGATGGCGATGATGGGGAGCATGATTCATTCCTCCAGTAAACGCAGGTTTCCGTCCCTGCTCGTATCCACGAAGCGAAAGGTCTTCCCGATGGACGGATAATCCCAGATTTCCGTCACGGGTTCGTCGAGCGCCATGATGCGGTGGGTCTCCTCGGGCGGACCGAACAGCACGTACACCTTCCCCCGATCGGTCTGCACGCCGTTGCCGATATACAATGTCTGAAATTTGTAATAGGCCTGATCGACCCGCCGGAAGTATTCGGCCATCATCTCGTTGTGCTCGGTTTCCGGCGTGTGGTCCTGTTTGTTCCAGTACCGGCGAAAGGCGCGTTGCCGTTCGCGCTCCGATCCGCTTTTCATCTCGTCGTACTCCTCACGCGTGAGGATGAAGCGCATCGCATCGACCGCGAATTCAAGATCACGCATCGAGAAGGGCATGTCGCGCCAGAAAATCTCGATCGGAATCACCACCGTATCCGTGCGATCCCCTTGCGTGGCACGCACAAGGAGCCGGTACCGCCCGACGTCGAATTCCTGGAACGGAAGTTCGAGAACGACCAGCGCGCCTCGGGCGTTTTCGGAGATCTGGAGCTGAAAGTCCGGGACCATGCCGGGCACGCCCGACGGAGCCGCCCCGGTCAACACCGCGGTCGGCTGGATGGTGCCATCGAACACCACCTCGCCCGTCATCATTGCGTCTTCGGTCTCGTCACCCGCGCGCGCCTCGGCGGCACGATGGTCGTCCGCGCTGTCCTCATCGTCACCCGCCCGCAGCAGACGCACCTGCCACGCCGCATCGAGATCGCGCGGCACGGGAACGCCGACCAGCGAACGCTCGGCGAACGCCAGCGTGCGGCCATACCCGAGCACACTGAAGACATCTCGTCCGTCGCGGGATTCCATCCGCAGGGGAATCGGTGCCCCGATCCCGAATCGATCGGCGTCGAGCGCCACGGCCCGAAGCCGCTGCCGAACGATGCTGTTGCGCGTGGATCCCTTGTCGGAGATTTCCATCAGCACGTCATATGGCCCCGGCGCGACAAGGAATGTTTGTCGTACGAGTTGGTAGCGGTCGCGCAGAATGGTCGCGTCGTAATCGGCGACCGCGGCGTGAATAACGGTATGCTGACTACGCACGGTCACACCGTTTTGTCGCAGATTGCCGATGATGTCCGCGGACGCGATGTATTGCGAATCGGGATCCGCACCACCGCGCCGGGTGAAAATCATGAAGTCGTAGGACACCCGGACGAGGACGTCCACACGTGCCAGCCCCGCGGAATCCGACGGGAAGCAGGCTGCCTCCGCATAGACCACGCTGCCATACCGGAGCCGAGGGTCGGAATGCACTCCCGCCTGGGGCTGTCGCTGGGCGACAACATCGCCGGGACCGGCGAGGACGCCAACGATGGCGACCATCGTGATAAGGAGCGAAAGACCCTTGTGCATGCATTCTCCGAAGGATTCGTGATCACACGTCGAGGTTGCGGACGTATTTGGCGTTGCGTTCGATGAATTGCCGACGCGGCTCGACGCTGTCGCCCATGAGAATCTGGAACAGTCGATCCGCCTCGGCCGCGTTCTCCATCGTGACGCGCAGCAAGGTGCGCGTTTCCGGATTCATGGTGGTTTCCCACAGCTGTTCGGGATTCATCTCGCCGAGCCCCTTGAAACGGGAGATCGTGATGCCATCCTTTTTGAGCACGATGGTTTCCTCGCTGACCGGGGCGTCGGACTCGTCGTGTTCCTCCACCTCGGCCGCCTCGACCTTGGTGCCGCGCAGCACTTTCAGCACTTCATCGCGTTCGTCCTCGTCGAAGGCATAGCGCTCGGTCTTGCCCTTCTTGATCTTGTACAGCGGCGGTTGCGCGATATAGACATGCCCGTTCTCGACCAAGGCTTTCATGTACCGGAAGAAAAATGTCAGCAACAACGTGCGGATGTGACTGCCATCCACATCGGCATCCGTCATGATAATGATTTTCCCGTAGCGAAGACTGGTCAAATCGATGCCCTCTTCGTGGCCGATTCCCGCGCCGAATGCCGAGACCATCGCATTGATTTCCTGATTCTCGAGCACCTTGTGCAGGTTGGCTTTCTCGACATTGAGGATTTTCCCGCGCAGCGGAAGAATGGCCTGGAAGCGGCGGTCGCGCCCCTGCTTTGCCGACCCGCCCGCGGAGTCACCCTCGACGAGATAGATCTCGCAGTGTTCCGGATCGGTGATCGAGCAGTCGGCGAGCTTGCCCGGGAGGCTGAAGGAATCGAGCGCGTTCTTGCGCCGCGTCAGATCGCGTGCCCGACGTGCCGCCTCGCGTGCCTCGGCGGCGCGCAGGGCCTTCTCGATGATGCGCTTGGCGATGGAGGGATTCTGCTCGAGATACAGCGAGAGCTGCTCACCCACGATCGTCTCCACGACGCTTTTCGTTTCGCTGTTGCCGAGCTTGGTCTTCGTCTGTCCTTCAAACTGCGGTTCGGCGACTTTCACGCTCAACACCGCGGTGAGTCCCTCGCGGAAATCATCACCCGACATCGTCGTCTTGCCTTCCTTCGCGATGCCGTTCTTGTAGGCGTAGTTGTTCAGCACGCGTGTCAGCGCGGTCTTGAAACCGACGAGATGCGTCCCGCCTTCGATCGTGTTGATGTTGTTGACGTAAGTGAAAATGTTTTCCGAATACGAGCTGTTGTACTGGAACGCGAGTTCGACCGGGGTGCCGTCACGCTCGCCCTCGATATAGATCGGTTTCTTGATGAGTGACTCGCGGGCCTCGTCGATGTATTCGACAAAATCCTTGAGCCCGCCCTTGAAGTGAAAGATCTTCTCCTCCTGCGAGCGCTCGTCGCGCAACGCGATGCGGATGTTCTTGTTGAGGTACGCGAGTTCACGCAAACGCTCCTCGAGGATTTCAAAGCGGAAATCGATCACCTTGAAGATCTCGCCATCCGGATGGAAGGTCGTCAGCGTGCCGGTCTTTTTGGTCTTGCCGAGATTCTTGATGTCATGCGCGGGAGCGCCGCGGTGATAGCGCTGCATGAACTGCTGGCCGTCACGCGAGACAACCACCTCGCACCAGTCCGAGAGCGCGTTGACAACCGAAACACCGACACCGTGCAGTCCGCCGGACACCTGATAGGTCTGCTTGTCGAATTTTCCGCCGGCGTGCAAGGTGCACATCACGACTTCGAGGGTACTGATTTTCTTGACGGGATGCGGACCCGTGGGAATCCCGCGTCCGTTATCCTCCACCGTCACGGACCCATCCGTGTTGATGGTCACGGTGATCGTGTCGCAGAACCCAGCCAGCGCTTCGTCGATCGAGTTGTCGACGACCTCGTTCACCAGATGGTGCAGACCGCGTGCACCGATGTCGCCGATGTACATGGCGGGACGTTTCCGCACGGCTTCGAGTCCCTCGAGCACCTTGATACTGGTTTCGGAATACTGCTGCGCCTGTTCTACCTGTTCTTTGGTCATGAGTGGGTCATCATATAAGTGTGATTGAAATTATTTTCCGATACAGAAGCGCGAGAAAATGCCATTGAGGATGTCATCCGACGTCACCACGCCGATGATTTCCCCGAGCGCGGCGATCGCCTCGCGGATGTCGACGGCCACGAATTCCTCCGTTGCGCCGTCGGCCAGCGCCTGTCGCGCCCGACCGAGCGCGTCGCCTCCACGACGGAGACAGTCGGCATGCCGCGCGTTGGTGACCAGCACCGCTCCCTGCTCCGTCGTTCCCATGCTACTCCGCGCGAAATCGGTCAGTGCGTCACTCAATCCGTTGATTCCGGTCCCCGTCAGCGCTGAAATCGGGATGCCGTGATCCGACACCGCCGCCACCGCCGCGGGCGTGGCGAGGTCGCATTTCGTGAAGAGGCGCAGGACCCGCTGTTCGGGACGGACGGGCGACAACGCGGCCAGGACGTCCTCGGCCGCGGACAGGCCGCCCGTCGTCTCGCTGAGCACACAGATCACGTCGGCCTCTTCCGCCCTGCCGCGTGTCCGCGCGATTCCTTCCTGTTCGATCTTGTCATCGGTGTGGCGCAGCCCCGCCGTATCGATGAAACGGAACAGCTCACCACCGATCAGCAACGACTCCTCGAGAAAATCCCGTGTGGTGCCCGGGACGTCGGTCACGATCGCGCGCTGCGATCCGAGCATGTGGTTGAGCAGACTCGATTTCCCGACGTTGGGCGGCCCGACCAGCGCGACGCGCACCCCGTCACGCAGCAAACGGCCGGTGCCATACGAGAAAAGCGCATCCTGAATTCTGTTTTCCGCGTCCCGCACCAGGTCATGCAACTCGTCCGCGCCGAGAAACGACACATCCTCCTCGACGAAGTCCAGGTTGAGCTCCAGCATCGCGGCGGCTTCGAGCAGCCGTTCGCGGATGGACCGCACATACACCGAGAGACTGCCATCGAGCTGTCGCAGCGATGCCCGGTGGGCGTCACGAGACTCGGCATGGATCAAGTCGGCGACCGCTTCGGCTTGCACGAGGTCGATCCGTCCCCGCAGGAAGGCGCGCCGGGTGAATTCGCCGGGCGCCGCGTGCCGTGCGCCGGCCGCGAGCAGGCTGTGTAGGACACCGCGGGTCACCGCGGCCCCGCCGTGACATCCGATCTCGACCGTGTTCTCGCCCGTGTAGCTGCGCGGTTCCCGGAAGACGGTGGCGAGCACCTCGTCGATCATCGTGCCATCCACACCGCGGAGATACCCATGGTGCACGGTGTGCGACGGCGCCGTGGTCAGATCCGTCCCGTCGAACACGGCACCGACCATGGTGATCGCATCGGGACCCGACACACGAATGACCGCGATACCCGCCGTGCCCGGCGGCGTGGCGATCGCGGCAATGGTGTCGGAAACCTCGGGGACGGATGGATAGTGCGTCATCGGAGTCGAATCTCCTTTACCACGTCTCCATCGACCGCCGCGTTGATTTTCGCGACGAGTTCGCGACGCATCAAGCTCAATTCCTGCCTCCATGCGGCATCGCGGACGGCAACCCACAGGATCCCGTTTCGCAGGCGTTGCGGGATCGACTGCCGGGCGATCGCGATGCCGACGATGGACTCCCAGTCGCTGATGATCCGTTGCTCGCGGATCCCGCTCTCGAGGCCCTGCTGAATGATCGCATCGTGCATGACCGACCGCAGTGTCGCTGTTTTCCACCCACGTTTCATGCCGCGGTCCTCATGCGACCTCCGCCACGCCCGCCTCGATGCGAAGCGTCCGGTTTCCGGGGTGATCCTGCGGAAAATGCCGCAGCGTGGCCCGGCTTGCCGAGGTGATGAAGGTTTGCCCGAGGCCGCCGACCAGACGCAGCACGTTGGCCAGGCGGTCGTCGTCGAGTTCGCTGAACACGTCATCGAGCAGAAGCAGCGGTGGTTCGTCGAGCCCGGCTTCGAGATACCGGTACTCGGCGAGTTTCAGTGAAATCAACACCGTCTTGTGCTGGCCCTGCGAGGCATGCGCGCGAATGTCGTGCCCGTTCAGCAGTACCTCCAACTCGTCGCGATGCGGTCCCGCTGTTGTCGTGCCACGGCGGACATCCGTGTCGAAGCGACGCTGGAGTTCGGCATGATACAACGCGATGGCATTGGGATCCGTGGGATCGATGTCCACGGACGACTGATAGCGCAGCGCCACATCCTCGCGCTCGGGGATCATGCCGTCCATCGCTTCGCGGAGGTACGGGACGAACGCGTCAACGAACGCGTACCGGTGCCGGAGAATGCGCACGGCGGTCTGCGCCATTGTCGCATCCCACGGGGCGAGCGTGCTTCGGAGCGCGGAGGGACGCCCGTCATGATCGGCCAGCAGGGCATTGCGCTGTCGCAAGACGCGCCGGTACGCCATCAGGTCGAGCAGGTACGCATGATGCAACTGCGAAATAACGAAGTCCACGAACGCGCGACGTTCGGCCGGGCCACCCGCGGTGATCGGCCGATGCTGCGGCGAGAGCGCGACCATGGGAAATTGGCCGATCAGTTCGGCGGACGCACCGAGCGGTGCGTGGTCGACCTCGATCTGTTTGCGGCCCGTCGTTTCGTCATAGCGGATCGAGACATCCCGGCGGGATGTCGTGCTGCTCGTGAAGCGTCCCTCGACGCGAAACATCCCCGCATCACGCCGCATGACCGTGCGATCGAGATGTGTCACGAAGCTGCGCGACGTGCACAGCATGGCAATCGCTTCCAGGACGGTGGTCTTCCCCGCCCCGTTTTCCCCGAAGAGAAGGAGTGTCCCGTCGGGACACTCGATGTCTGTCTGTCCGTGATTGCGAAGATTCGTGAGGCTGATGCGGTTCAGGATCATGATCAGGCGTTGAGGCGCAGGGGCATGACCAGCATGAGAACTTCGTGATCCTCTTCCTGGTCCTTCGGTTGAATCAGTCCGGCGCGCGTCGGCGCGCTGAAGAAGAAATTCACCTCGCTGCTGTCGAGATGCTGCAGCGCCTCGGTGATGTAGCGGGCATTGAATCCGATTTCCAGTTCGTCATCGACGCTGAACGATGCACGCACGACCTCGCGCGCCTCGCCGCCGATATCCATATCCTCCGCCGATACCCGCACCTCGTCCTTCCCGACGGAGAAACGCACCTGGTTGGTGATGGCATTCGAGAAAATCGAACAGCGCTGCACGGCGGCGATCAGCGCCGGACGGTTGACGGTCAACTGCTTGTCATTTTCGAGCGGGATCACGCTTTCATAATTGGGATACCGTTCGTCGATGATCCGGCTGGTGAGTGTCATCTCGTTGAAGGCGAAACGCACCTGGGAGCGACCGAACTGCACGGTGACCTGTCCGTCACCCAGGGACTTCGCAACGATGTGCAACGCCTTGGCGGGAATGATCACGTCACGGTTCCCCTCGGTGTTGGCTTCCGCCAGCGCGCCGCTGTGCCGGATGCGTACCAGCCGGTGCCCATCGGTGGCCACGGCGAAGAACTCCTCGCCCTTCCACTGGAAAAGCACGCCCATCATCGACGGCCGGAGGTCATCGGTGCTCACCGCATACACCGTGCGCGCGATGATGCCCTTGAGCAGATCGGTCTCGAGTTGCAGGGCGAAATCCTCCTGCATCCCCTCGGTCTCGGGAAAATTGGACGCCCCTTCCCCGGCCATCTTGTATTCGCCCTGATCGGTCTTGATCGACAGCCGGTTCGACGCATCATCCGCGGTAAAGACGAGATCGACATTCGGCAACGCACGGAGGGTCTCATTGAGTTTTTTCGCGGGAACCGCAACGCGCCCGTCGGATTCGCCGCCGACGGGAAGGATCACGGTCATCGAAATCTCCAGATCACTCGCGGTCAGGCGCAAATCATTTCCCGTCAGCTCGAACAGCACGTTTTCGAGAATGGGCAATGTCGATTTCGCGGGCACGACACTGATGATTTTCGAAAGCGCTTTGTGCAGGTCGCTGCTCACTGCGGTAAATTTCATGAAGTCCTCCGGTGGCAATCGTATGATATAGAAGAGTTTCCGGTCCTGTTATCGCCTGCACGTGTCCCACGGCCGTGCACCGGCCAGCCCGCCCATGTGAGGCACATGACACAGCATGCTGTCATAATCATGAAATATACAAAAAAACGGGGTGGAATGCCACCCCGCTTCATCGCGGTGCGATGCAGTGAACACCTTTGATAACAAGCACTTACGGCGGCCGCGCGGCCTGCGCCGGCGTCGGCGTGCGTCGCGGGAGATCACTCGCGGAAGTCGCGCGTGATATCGCGGTTTTTCCGGCGCGAGATCACACGAAATTCGTCGATCGGGAGGGCGGCATCTTCCTCCACGCGGATGCGGACAAAGTACTTGAGCATGAGTCGTGCGACCTGGGAGAACGTGCCCTCGTTGAGGAACGCGGCCATCGTGGGATGCACCTGGAGCGTGACGCGCAGATCCCGGTTCGTGGCGCGGAAGCGCCGGAGCCAGCGTTCGATCTGCGTCAGCATCGATGAACGCGAAAGAACACGGCCGGTCCCGAGGCAGGTGGGACAGGTTTCGCTCATCGACATCTGAACGCTCTCGCGTACCCGCTGCCGCGTGATTTGCATCAGCCCGAAATCGGAGAGCGGAAGAATGGTGAACTTCGCGCGGTCACGGCGCATTTCCCGACGCATCTCCTCGAGCAGCCTGCGCCGGTTGTCCTCATGCTCCATGTCGATGAAGTCGATCACGATGATACCGCCAAGATCGCGCAGACGCACTTGCCGGGCGATCTCGCGGGCGGCTTCCATGTTGGTGCGCATGGAGTTGAGTTCCTGCTCGCGCTTCGCCGCGTAGCGGCCGCTGTTCACGTCGATGACCTTCATCGCTTCGGTGTGTTCGATGATGATGTAGCCGCCACTTTTCAACCACACCTTGCGGCTCATCGACTGCTGGATCTGCTTCTCGATCTCGAAGGCATCGAAGATCGGGATCCGCTCGCCGTGATACTGCAGCACGTCGACCTTGTGCGGTGCGACAAGATTCAGGTAGGCACGGAAATCGCGGTACAGCTTCCGCGAGTCCACCGCGACGCGCGTGACATCTTCCGAGAACAAATCGCGCATGGTGCTCGACGACGTGTTCATGTCCTTGTACAGCAGTGCGGGTGGACGGCTTTTCTTCATCGTCCGCTCGATTTCGCGCCAGGTCTGGATCAATGCCTCGAGATCGGCACGGAGCACTTCCTCCGGCTTGCCTTCCGCGACGGTGCGGATGATGATACCGTACCCGGCGGGCAGGATCCCGCGCACCAACCGACGCAGACGCCGCTTCTCCTTGAAGTTCGCGATCTTGCGCGAGACACCGATCTTGTTGTCGAAGGGCATGAGCACGACGAAGCGGCCCGGAATCGCGACCTCGGTGGTGACACGCACCCCTTTGTTGCCCACGGGTTCCTTGAAGATCTGCACGACGATCTCCTGGCCGCGGGTCAGCTGCACTTGCGAGGGCGGGCGCCGCCGCCGGGGGGGCCGGGCTTTCTGCCTTCCGCCCCGTTTTCCTTTTCCCTTTTCTTCCGCCTCATCGTCGTCGTCATCGTCGTCGTCATCGTCGTCATCGCGATCGATCGCGTCGTCGTCTCCCGTGATCGCGCGAAACTCGCGGAAGGCGTCACCGACGTCGGAATAATGGAGAAACCCGTCCTGATCAAGTCCAATATCGATAAAGGAGGCCTGGATGCCATCCATCACCTTGGCGACGGTCCCGAGATAAATATCTCCGACCATCCGCTCCTTTTCCTCGCTCTCGACGAACAGTTCGGCCAGGCGGCCGTCCTCGATGATGGCAATGCGCTGCGAGTTGTCGGAGGCATTGATGATGATTTCTTTTTGCATGGGATATCCGTAATGTCTCCCGGACATGCGCGGCAGGCCGGGACGCGAATGCGTCCGGCTGCCCCGCGTCGGGCCGGTGACAGCGTGAGAGAAAACCTGTTACAGCTGCGAAAGCAGCGAAAGCCGGATTCCATCGAACGGGAGAATCTCCCGACAGATGCCGCTGGTGCACACGAGGCCACCGCGCTCGGTGCCGTAGCTGATCGTCGCGAGATGCTCGTTGCCCAACCGATAGGCAAACTCGACCGTGCGCCAGAAATCCCGGCCCGACGGATCCGCGGTGTCGGTGGTGTATTCCATGCGGACCGTGGCGGACCAGTGCGCGGCGCGCGCGAAGGTCAACGCCACATACTGGTTGTAGTACTCGGGGGTCTCGCGGCTGAAGCTGTCGTGGAAAAACTGCTGTTCGAAACTTCCCGCGATGCTGTATTCCTCGTCGAGCATGTACTCGATGCGCAGCGGGATGGTCGTGCTCGATTGCTGATGCGCGAGGCCGGCTTCGTACGGCGCGTCGTAGCGGCGGTTGAAGGCCGCGCGAAGATAGGACGATCCGTCGAAATACCATTCCACCTCGCCGTACAGCTCCCAGAAGGGACTGAACTTCTCGTCGAGCGTCGGCAGGAACGCGGTCTCGCGCTCGTAGGTCACCAGAAAGCCGTTGCGTTCGAGATAGCCGGAATGCCGGCTGGCCATCGCACCGTTCAGGTTGAGCATGATCTCCGGTGTCAACGCATAGAAGACGTCGACCTGGAAACCGATCTCGTCATTGAAATCCACGACATGCGGATTGCGCGAGAGCAATGTGAATGAATGCTCCTTGTGCACGATGGGAGGATTTTGCATCGGGAGCATGCGTGAGGGACGATTGGCCTCCCGGTCATGCTCGCGGACGTCATCGAAGCGGTAATCCTTGTATTCCATCGTGACGCCGAGTCCGAAATCCGCGGTATAGGACAGACTGCCGTACAAGCCTGACCCGTCACTGGCACCGGATGTGAAGCCCCCGCCCGCGACCGGGCGCAGGAAGGAGGCACGTTTCCATGCCTGCTGGACGAAGAGCTCGAAGCCGGCACCGCGCAGCGAAGCCATGAACTCGGGAATATCCGCGTGCACGCGGTCGATACCGAACGCACTGGGTAATTCACCCTCGACGCCGACGATACTGCCGCCGAGACGGAAAAAATCAACCGGAGTAATTTCGAGATGACCGCTCTTGACCGAGTAGGATTCAATCCGTTCGGCATTGAGCAGATCGTAATACCGCATCTTTCCCGCGGCGAAGATCGCATGCACGAAATCATTGCGATAACTGCCGCGAAGTCCGTCGAGCCGCGTGTCGTAATTGATCCCGCGGTTCTCGAAGAGATTCATCGCCAGTCCCTTGCCGTACAAGGTGTAAAAGTCACCGGCGCGAAGTTCGAGTCCCTTGCGCGAAAATTCAATATAGCGCTTGCGCACCTCGTTGACGCGCGGACCGAATTCGGGAGGATCGTCGTAGAGATATTCGAATCCCAGCGTGAAATCCTCCCAGAACAGGCGCACGTTGGTTTGATTCTCGATGTATTCCTTGGCGCGCGGTTCGCCGCCGACAACCTGGTCACCGTTGCCATAGCGCAGGAAATTCGTTACCGAGTACTGTCCCTGTGCCTGCACCGTGACCGTGAGCAGGACGAAGAAAATTCCCAGGAGTGCATGGCGCATGGTCACTCCAGAATTTTCCGGATGTCTTCCTCGATCTCCTTCTCCTCGCCGGCATTGAAGCCCGTGCGTTTCGCGATCAGGGTGCCGGACTGATCGATGAGCAGGGAGTATGGCATCCCCTGTCCGTTGAGCTTCTTGAAGATCTCGCTGTTTGGATCGAGAAGGAACGTGTAGGGAAGCTTCTGCGCGCGCACATAGGCCTTGACCTTGGCGAGACTGCGCGGATTGTCAAGATTCACCGCGAGGTAGTGGAAATTGTGCTCGCGGTATTTTTCGAAGACCGGGACGAGGGCCTTCATCTCCTGCTTGCACGGCTCGCACCACATGGCCCAGAAGCTGATCAACACGGCACCGCGCTCCTTGCCGTCCCGCGCGTCGGTGAGAAATTCCTGAAAGGAAAAATCCTTGCCGTCGACATCGCGGAGACGGAAATCAATGCTGGTAAGATCCTGCGCCACGACCGCCCCGGACAGGGCGACGAGCAGCGCAACCGTAAACAAAAACTCTTTCATGCAGACATTCCTGTATGGATGTGGAACTCTGATTGGATGCATCAGTCAGGGACGAGATCGTACATGCGCAGCACGTCGCGCGCCGCGGCGACGGAAACGTACTGATACGCATGCATGCCAAGCGCCGCGGCGGCGTCGACATAGGCAGCGATATCGTCGAAATACAGCGTATGCTCGGGCGCCACCCCGGCCCGCGCCAACGCGGTCTGGTAGATCGCCGGGTCCGGCTTGACCGTCCCCGCCTCGTAGGAATACACCGCCGCATCGAAGAGCGAAAACAGCGCGGGAAAACGGTGGCTCGCGAATTGAATATGCAGCGGATTCGTGTTCGAGAGCAGGACGAGCGCGATATGCGACCGCAATGCCGCCAGGAGCGCGATCAATTCCTCGTTCGGCCAGAAAATATCAGCCCAGAGGAGGCGAAACTCTTCTTTCGTGACCGCGCGGTCCGATCCCAGGAGCGCGGCGGCGTCCGTAAGGAACGTGTCGGTATCGATCCGTCCGCGCTCGAAATCATGCACCGTCGGCCAGAAGCGCTGCTCGAATTCCGCATCCATGCGACGGGTCGGCATGTTCCCTGCCAGGCGATGGACAATCAACCGATGATCAAAGTGAAGCAGGACGTTACCGAGGTCGCAGACGAGGGCGCGGATCATGGGTGTAAAATAGGGAAGGTCGTGACCGGAAACAAAAGAGGTTGAACCTTGTCGGCAGGCGAACTGTTCCATCATCATACACGAACGCCCGTCCAACCAAGAATGAGGAATCCGTTATGTCCGCCGCGCGCTCCTGGCTTTTCAAAAGTGAACCGGAATCCTACAGCATCCACGATCTTCGTCGGGACGGCGAGACCCTCTGGGATGGCGTGCGGAATTACCAGGCGCGCAACCTCCTGCGCGATGCCATGCGACCGGGTGACGACGTGCTGTTCTATCACAGTAACACCACCGCGCCGGCCATCGTCGGGACGGCGCGGATCCTCCGCACGGGACTGCCCGATCCGACGCAGTTCGATTCCGCCCATCCAAAATTCGATGCCAAGGCCACCCCGGTGACGCCGCGCTGGTACGCGGTGGAGATCGCGTTCGTGGAAGAGTTCTCCGCGCCGCTCACGCTCGATTCCCTTCGCAACATCCCCGCGCTCGAAGGTATGGAACTGCTCCGTCGCGGCAGCCGCCTTTCCGTCCAGCCCGTCACGCCGGCGGAATGGAATCTCATCCTCCGCCTCGCCCACGCGGCATGATCGCGCACGCGGCATGATCGCGATGTCACGATGCGCGGTATCACGATGGCACGAGGTCGTCCGACCTACTTGATCAATCGCAAGGGCTGCGTCCGCAGCACCGTGGGCGTCCGCAGCACCGCGATGTACATTCCCGAGGCGAGCGCGCCCGCGTCGAAGGACACGCGGTAGCGGCCCGGTTCGATTTCGTCTCCGACCAATCGGGCCACGCGGCGCCCGAGCATGTCAAGGATAAACAGCTCCGTATATCCGCGTTCGATCACCTCGTACGTCAGGGTGGTCATCGTGTTGAAGGGATTCGGGTGCCCGGGTTCGAGCGCGATGCGTCCGGCGGCATCGAACAGACGTTCCCCTCCCTCCTCGCACACCGCCATGCGCAACACTCCGTCGATACGGGTGATGGCGACATTGGGCTGATCCCATGCGAACTGTTCGATCACCAGCGGCGTCTCGGCGGCGTCACCCAGCACGGCGAGAAAGCGAAGCTCGGCGAGGATATCGGTGTCCGTCACGAACGCCCCCGCGAGCGTGATCACCCGCTCACCGGCGAGGATCTCCCCGACCGGCGTGGCACCGACCGGTACGAGCATGCTGGCGTTGAATCGGATGCGCGCATCGAATCGCGTCACTCCCGCGAGCAGCAGGTTCCGCTGTTCCGGCAGCCGCAGTGTGATTCGCACATCCTCTCCCGGCGCCGTCGCGATGGTTGGCAACGCAACCGTCGATGCCGCTTCGAGCACCTCGTCGAAACGGAACGGTTCGGACATCGCCTCGCAACCATGTTCATCCCGGATGCGGACGCGATACCACACCCCGGCGTCCCCCGCGAATGTCCGTGCCGTCGCCCCCGCGATGGGAAGCAGCGCGCCACTGTCCTCGGTATACCATTGCCACGCCGAGGCGGGCGTGCACTCGAGCAGTATGCCGGGACGCGTGATCACCGGCGGCGGTGGGAGTGGATGCACCAGGACATTCAGAACCTGTGACGCCGCGTCGCACCCCTCGGCATTGCGGACGCGAACGGAATACGAGCCGGATGCGCGAATGGTCACGGCGCGCGTGCTGTCGCCGTTGGTCCACGCATAGGTTTGATACACCTCCGTCGTCGTCAGACGCACACTGTCGCCTTCGCAGAATTCCAACGGCCCGTCCGCGATGATCACGGGACGCGGAAGCGGGAGGAAGGTCACCGCGAAGGTGTCGGACTCCGCCTCGCAGCCCTCGGCGCTGCGCACCCGTACCGTGAAGATCCCGGGTGCGTCGACCGTGATCTCGGCCGTGCGCTGGCCGCTCGACCATTCGTAGGATGCATAGGCCTCCGTCACTCCCAGTCGCACGGTTTCGCCTTCGCAGACCGGCATGGATGTCAGGGCGACAATTTCGGGTTCGGGAAGCGGGAACACGGTCACATCGATGGGTGGCGACGTCCCGGCGCATCCGATCGTGTTGCGAACGGTGACGTGATACCGTCCGCCGCGACGGACGATGATGGATGCGCCCGTCTCGCCGGTGGACCACTCGTACGACGCGAAGCCCGGGGGGGCATCGAGTCGCACCGAGTCGCCCGCGCAGAATGATACGGGGCCGGATACCGTGATGACCGGCGCCGGCGCCGGCAACACGGTCACGAGTATGGCGGTATCGCCGCGACAGGCCGCGGATCCAAAGATCTGCTCTAGCGTGACGCGATAGGAACCGGGGGATTCCCAACGCACACCGATGCTGTGCGTGTCATTGCCGTCAAGGATATAGCCACCGAAGACCTGCCAGAGGTAGACCGAGCCGGGAACCTCGGCCACGGTGTAGCGCACCGAATCGCCGGCGCAGACCGTGAGCGGTCCGGTGATCACCGGCGCGGGACGGTCGATGACGTCGATGTCGATGGTATCCGGTCGCGCCGGACAGCCGTCCATCGACAGCGCGGCGACACGGTAGCGTCCCGCCGCGCGCACGGTGATGCGCTGGGTGGTTTCGCCGGTGGACCACTGATACGACTGATATCCCGCCCCGGCGTCCAACACGGCGCTGTCGCCACGGCACAACACGGCGCTCCCCTCGATTCGGATATTCACCTCCGTTTCCGGCCATACCGTCACCAGCATCGAATCCCGATCGACGCACCCGTTGCCATCGATCACGGTCAGGACATACCAGGTGCTCGTCGCGGGTGATGCGTGGGGATCGCGTATCGACGGATCGCTCAATCCCTCCGCGGGAGACCAGGAATACGTGAAGGGGTTCTGTCCGCGGCGGACGCTGCCCTGCAGTTGTACGGTGCCGCCGGGACAGATCGCGACATTGCCGCCCGCTTCCGCATCGACGTCGTTGACGATCACACGCACCGTATCATGCATCGCGCAGCCGCGGCTATCGGTCACGGTGACGGTATAGACGGTGGAATTGGCGGGTTGCGCGGTGGGTGTGGGACTCCATGGATCATCGAGTCCGATGGCCGGAGACCAGGTGTAGCGCACGGGGGGCGATGGACTCACCGCCGTATCACCGATCACCACCGTGGAGGCGCGGCAGATGCTGCGATCGGGTCCCGCATCGAAGATGATGCGGTTGACCGTGACCGTGATGCTGTCCTCGACCAGACAGCCATCATCGCTGCGCGCGATGACGCGGTAGGTCGTGGTGGCGTCGGGCGAGGCGCGCGGCATGGCGACGCGTGGGTTGCTCAGCCCCATCGCGGGCGTCCATTCATAGGTGTACGGCGGACGTCCCTTCTCCGCTTCCCTGCCGATCAGCACGTCATCGCCATGACAGATGAGTGTATCGGGACCGGCGTCGAACGTGAAATCCGACACCGTGACGGTCACGGTGTCAAACACCTCGCAGCCTGTCACCGAGCGCACATGCAGAACGTAGGTTGTCGTCGCGGGCGGCGAGGCGAGCGTGACGTCGCTGGCAGGATCGCTCAATCCGATCGTGGGTGACCACGTCACCACATACGGACCGGCCGGTCCGTTGATTGGCGTCCCGATACTCGTCGTTTCACCGGGACAGACGAACCGATCCGGCCCGGCATCGACTTCCGGCAGCGCTTCGACCCGCACGCGCACACTATCGGTCATGGTGCAGCCGGTGAGAGAATCGACAACGGTGAAATGATACACACGATCGGTCGTGGGACTGACGATGATGCGTGGCTGCACCGATCCCGCATCGTCATCCCACCGCATCCGAAGCTCGCCCGATCCGCCGGTGACCGTGGCGCCCAGTTCGATCGATCCGCCTTCGCAGAGAACGGTATCACCCGAGAGTTGCAGCGCGAGCGGTGCCGTCTCGAGTATGCGAATGGAGTCGCGCACCAGGCCGGTCTGACAGAGATCCTCGATGTAAATCGTTACCCACTCCCCATTGTCCGGAATTCCATCGCCGATCGCATCGATCGGAATCACGTAGGTATCCTGTCCCGGTTGAAACACGACCGTGGTCCCGACCGTCGTATAATCCGTTCCATTCGTTGCCGAACCCCGCACGTGATAGGTGACGGTGAGCGGCTTGTCGAGCGTACCACCGCGCAGGATTTCGATCAGTCCGGGCTGGCATCCGTTCTCGTAGGCATCGCGGATGCCGATCACGCTCAGCGCGTCACCCGCGTCGAAGCTGCCCGCCTTGAGAAACACGCCGGAATCAAAGAACGGATCCATCACATCGCTGATCGCGAGCTTCAGCCGGTAGGTCTCGCAGGGCGTCACCGCGGCCTTGGCCTTGAGCACCTTCGTGAACCCATCATACTCGACCGTGGCCCCGAGATAGTTGTTGACGTAATACGCGGGATTGAGATTGTGATTGACATTGTTGATCGAAACGGGGGTGGTCGTGCCCGGAATCAGCGCGATATTCTGCTTCCCCGCAATGCCCGGACCGCTGATGAAAAAGGCGAAGACGTCATTGAATTTCGACCCGACATACTCGGTGTATTCATCCGAGCCGAATACATACTCGAACGTCACCGAATCCTGGTACGGCACGAAGTCGAATTCCAACACGCAGGCATCGAAGGTAAAGGCACCCACCAGACCGGCGAGATCGACGTCGCCGGGCTCCCCCGCGGCGAAGGTGATATCGTCCACACTGTTCGGGCCCACCGCGTAGCCCACCCATCCCGAGGTCAGGAGTATCCCCTCGTCTATTCCGATATTACTGTTCTTCCCGTTGAAATAACTGATCGAGCGTGGAAATCCCCGGTAGGTGAGATTGCCGATCTGCGCGCCAGCACCGATGAAATGCTCGCGCACCAGCTTTTCGAGCGGGATTCCTTCCTGGATGACGAGCTGGGCCTGGATTCGAGGAGCCGTCAGCGCGAGCACGATGAGCATGAGGAAGAAACGCCGACGGACGGGTGCGGCAACCGTCGCGGCGATGCCCCGGACGGCGGCGCGGGAATGGGACGGGAGATTATTCATGAGCACGGACATACCACGTGGTGCGATCGCTTTCATCTCGGTGAGTCGGACACATGGACGAGGTGAAATGGATAAATACGGAAAATCGCGGACAGAAACACCACGAAAACACCGCACCACCTCGCGAGTTCCGCTCCGGCATGCGACAGGGCATGGAATACTGCCCTGAAAATTGTTCCCGATGCGCTGCAACCCTGCGAACGTGCCCGCGTATACCGCCGTGTTCACTCCGCAAAGAATTCCATGACCATACTGGCAGGAGGCCGCGATGAAGTCCTTCATTTGTGCATTGTTTGTGCTGCTCGTGACGTCCGGTATCCCCGATACGCTGTCCGCCGCGTCCAAGAATCCCCCACTCTCGAAAGAGCGTCAGGAATACATCGAGACCAACCTCCTCGCCGGCTTGTCCCACTCCTCCGCCGAGGTGCGCGCATCGTACATGCAGCTCGTCATCGACCTCAAGCGCGTCTACCCGCGGTACGACTTCGACTACGCGATCATCCCGTTGATGGCGTTGCTCAAGGGCGAAGATGACTGTCCGATGCGCATGATGGCGGCGCTTGCCCTCTACGAATTCGAGGATTCCCGCAAGAGTCGCTTCGCGGTGCAGCAGACCATGCTGCATTGCAGTTCGGCGCGGCTCGCGCGGCATTGCAAGACGCTGCTGGTCAAATGGAATCAGCGGGACGACCGGCCGGTGTATACGGCTTCGGTGGTCTATCCCTTCGACATGGACGAGTAGTTCGTCCCCGGCACCGGACCAGAACACGACACCCGATCCGTATTTCGGATCGGGTGTTCGTTTTATCGCGGCAATGACGCGTGACGACCTCGGCGCCGACGTTCAGGCGATCGACCGCCGTCGATCATCGATCAACCCGAGCAGGGAGAGAAAATTGCGAAGGATCAGCGCCGTCGCACCCCAGATGGTCTCTCCGTCCCAGTGGTAAAAATACACCTCGCGATCGACTCCGTCATGTCGGATCACCTGGCGCTCTGCCTTCTGTTCGTCGGCAAAAAAAGACAGCGGGACCGAAAACACCCGGGCGACCTCGTCGGGATTGGGTGCGAACGGTCCATGTCCCGCGAGAATGCCGATCACTGGTGAAATGATAAAACCCGACGGGGTCCAGATGTCATCATGACAACCCAGCACCTCCACGTGCGCCGGATCGAGGCCGATTTCCTCGTACGCCTCCCGCAAGGCCGCCTGCACGCAGGTTTCCCCCGGGTCGGCGCTGCCGCCGGGAAAGGCGATCTGGCCACGATGATGCGGCAAGTCTCCGTTCCGGCGCGTGAGCACGACCTCCCAGTCCCGGTGCGCCGCGACCAGCGGAATCAGCACCGCCGCCCGCCGATAGCCATCGCGCGCGTGCCGGCGCCGTTCGCCGGAATCCAGGCGGTCACGGATGAATTGCGGCGTGGGGTCGGGACGCGGCGTGGGGTCGGGGTGCGGCGACACGATGCGATGCTACCGTGCGGAAATGTTGAAGGAAATATCGAGCGCGCGTACCGAATGCGTCAGCGCGCCGATGGAAATCATGTCCACGCCGCTCTCCGCGATCGCACGCACGGTCTGCTCGCTGACATTTCCGGATGCTTCGATCTTTATTTCAGGCCGTCGCGCCCGCACCAACTTCACCGCCGTGGTCATCTCGTCGACGGTCATGTTGTCGAGCATGATCACGTCGATCCCGGTGCAACCCAGCGCCTCGATGAGCATGTTGAGATCCGCGACCTCCACCTCCACCTTGATGCCGCGCTCCGCCGGCATGCGGTTGACCACGAGTTCGACGGCGGCGCGCAATCCCCCCGCGGCAGCGATGTGATTGTCCTTGATCAGGACCATGTCGTCGAGACCGAAACGATGATTGCTCCCGCGTCCGTGTCGCACGGCCAGCTTGTCGAAGGCGCGCAGCCCCGGCACGGTTTTCCGCGTGTCGAGGATCCGCGCATCACTGCCCTCGATCAGTTTGACGAAACCGGCCGTGGCCGTCGCGATGCCACTCATCCGCTGAAGGAAATTGAGCGCGACGCGCTCGGCCGTCAGCATCGAGGCGATACTGCCAGTCACCCGCGCGATATCGGCGCCGCGTAGCACCGGCATGCCGTCGGTGAATCTCGCATCGATGACGAGATCCTCGTCGACGAGATGAAACACCGTGGCGGCGACCTCGAGTCCGGAAAGCACGCCGTTCGCCTTGGCGACGAACACCCCCTCGCCTTGCAGGTCGGTGGGAACGGTGCATTCGGTGGTGATGTCGCCGGTGCCGACATCCTCGCGCAATGCTGCTTCGATGCGCTGCAGCATCGCACTGTCGTGCAGAAGGGAAAGTCTCATAGCCGTCCGGTCCGTTTGTATTCGAGATAGGAATGAAAATCGAGCCCGCGCTCGAGGTCGCGATGCGCGCGATACCGCCGAACGTAGTTCAGGTAATTGGTCGCCGAGGCTCGCAGTCGCGCACGCTCCTCCTCGGTGAGCGCACGCACGACCTTCGCCGGCACGCCGGCGACCAGTGAACCGGGTGGCACCTCGAAGCCCTCGCGGACCACCGCTCCCGCGGCGACCAGGGATTCGCTCCCGACCAGTGCGTTGTCAAGCACCGTCGCGCCCATGCCGATCAGGCAGGCATCCTCGATCGTGCACGCATGCAAGATCGCGCCATGCCCGACCGTGACATCCGCACCGATGACGAGCGGATATTTCCGCCAGGTCTCATGCAGCGTGCAGTTGTCCTGAATGTTTGTGCGCGCGCCGATGGTGACACGGTGCACGTCACCCCGGATGACGGCGCCGAACCAGATGTTGACGTCCTCGGCGAGATGAACATCACCGATGATGATGGCGTCCTCGGTCATGAATACCGAGGGATGGATCTCGGGATATTTCCCTTCGAATGGATAAATCATGGCTCCTCTCGAATTCGTGTCGATGCGTACGCGGCGTCAGCCCGCCGCGCGCGGCGGCTTCCAGCCCTTCCGTTTCCATTTGATGAGTTCGATGTTCACGCTGCCGATGTAGACGTGCATTTTCGCTCGGATGGGCACGGCGGCGGCGTCATCGCTGAACCAGCCTTCGAATCCTCCCGTCAATCCGAAGATTCCGGTAAAACCGGTCTCGCCCTCGAGCCGGCGGCAACGGATGTCATGGTCGAACGCATCGATGTCCTCGTCTTCCTCCGCCACGCCAAAGCGGATCTTCGTCACCGCCTTGTCGAAATACATCAGCACCGGGACACGACAGGACTGCCGGCTGTGCGAGAAGGCGCGCGCGGAATAAAAGAGCGAGAGGCCATCCTGCCAGCGCTTGCCTTCGAGATCGATCGTGTCCCGCTTGGCCCACTCGGGATGGCGGTCGACGGTCTCGGTGATGTAGACGCTGCCTCGGTTTTTCGGAAACGTGTATTCGATGTATTTGTACACCGAATCTTCGGAAAGAAATTCCTTGTTGCGGAAGAAGGTCGTATGGAGCGAGTCTCCGACCACGCTTTGAAAGCGGGTATTGAGACTGATGAACGGAATGCCGCGATAGGTGCGGATCAGACATTCGGTGGCGATGCGCAACCCGGCCTTGGTCGAATCGACCGAGATGATCCGGGTATTGATCGCACCGAGGCCGATCCCGAGATAACTCACCTCGTACGCAAGTTCCTCGCCCTCCTGAAACACCCGCATGTTGGCGGTGGACGGCGCGCAGGGCACGGTCGACGGCTGCGCGACGGCGGACGCCACCCCGATCATTGCAGCGAAATACAGGAAAATGAAATGCGAAACGTGGTTTCTTGCGAAACCACGTTTCTCCGGTGTCGGCATGTCGTTCACGATCGGATGCTCAGCGCAGACCTGCGATGCGTTTTGCCTCGGGGAACAGCGTCACGGCTTTCTGGAATTGGGGATCGACCTCGAGCAGCACACGAAACTGTCCTTCGTTGCCGAACAACGTTCGTGCGATCTGCGCCTTGACCGACGCGCGCAGCCAATCCTTGTCCGCGGCATAGTGCTCTTCGTCGAATTCCACGCCACGCGCGGTTCCGAAGGCAATGAAATCCTTCATCATCGCATCGGTGACCTGGAAGTCACGCACGAACTGCGACGCCCCGGGTTTTTCATATTTCCCGCGCAGCCTCGCGCCTTCCTTGTCGAGATACGCGGTGGTGAATTCGAAGATGTGAATGCGCATGCGCGCGGCGTACTGCTTGAGATTCTCGTAGCGCACGATGTAATCGGGCGTGATTCCGCCGCCGCCGTACACGAGACGGCCGGCATCCGTCTTGTGCTGGGGACGCGTGGTATCGGCCTCCTCGGTATGCTCGATATTCTCGCTGTCTTCCTCATCGCGGTCGTAGGCCTCGCGATAGTAATCCTCGTCGCTGCCGTCGTACGGCCGCTGGATGATGCGTCCGCTCGGCGTGTAATACCGCGCCGTGGTCAACCGGAACGCCGACCCGTCGGCGAGTTCGAACTGCCGCTGCACGAGGCCCTTGCCGAAGGATGTCTCGCCGACGATCAGGCCACGGTCATGGTCCTGCACGGCGCCGGACACGATTTCACTCGCCGAGGCGCTGCCATTGTTGATGAGGATGATCAGGGGCAATTCCTGGAATTCCCCACCACCGGTCGCCACGTAGTTTTCGTCGAAATCGGAACGGCGGCCCTTGGTGTAGACGATTTTCTCACCACGCTTGAGGAATTCATTGGCCATGCGGAAGCTCTGTTCGAGATAACCACCCGGATTGCCGCGCAGGTCGAGCACGAGCTTCGTCATGCCCTGCGATTTGAGCTGACGCAGGCCATCGATGAATTCATCATAGGTGTTCGCCGCGTACCGGTTGATGCTCATGTACCCGACCCCGTCATCGAGCAGGAACGAGGAATTGACGCTGTAGAGCGGAATCTTGTCGCGGGTGATGATGATATCAACCGGATCGCTGATACCCGAACGCATCACGCTGACGGTCACCTTGGTTCCCTTCTCGCCGCGGAGCTTCTTCTGTACGTCCTCGTTCTGCAACTTGATGGCGGTCTCGGCGTCGATCGCGACGATCTTGTCTCCCGCGAGCACGCCGACTTTTTCCGATGGCCCGCCAAAGATCACATTCGCCACGGTGATCGTGTCGTTGACGATGCGGAATTCGATGCCGATGCCCTCGAAACTCCCCTTGAAATCTTCCTGCACTTTTTCAAGTTGCTTTGGGCTGATGTAGACCGAATGGGGATCGAGCGACTTGAGCATTCCTTCGATGGCATGCGTGACCAGGTCACCGACCTTCACATCGTCGACATAGTACTTCTGGGTATAGTTGAGCACGTCCTTGAACTTGTTGAACTGCTCGTAAATGTTGTCCTCGGAAATCGCACGGATCTGCGTTCCCATGAAAATGCCGAAGACAAGCAGGACGAAGACGCTTGCGACCGAGAATTTCTGTTTGAACATGACACCAGCCTCTATCGGAAGATGATCGTACTCGATTGAGAATATACTTAAAGTCTACGCATTGTCGCGCACGGAATCAATGCGAATTTCCGTCACCCATGCGACCATGGTGACACGAAACGGTGCGCGGGCTCCATCAGCTCGCACGGCGCACGACGCGAAAACCGACGTCCGGTCCCGCGATCGTGGGTTTGGAGCTGGAGCGGAACGCCGAGCGGCAGCCGAACGCGATGACAAAATAGGACCCCCCGCGGCACACGCGCTCGGAACCCGCGTCTGGCCCGGTCGGATTGTCCGTGTCCCCCACGGCATAGTAATTCGGGTCGTACCAGTCCCAACACCATTCGAAGACATTCCCGTGCATGTCGTACAGGCCGTGCGGATTCGATTGCTTCCTCGCCACGTCGCTGCTCTGGCCGTCGTTCGTGCCGGCATACCAGGCGTGACGTGCGAGGTCCGCCTCCGTGTTGCCGAAGTGATACGACGTCGTCGTGCCGGCACGACAGGCGTACTCCCACTCCGCTTCGGTCGGAAGCCGGAATCCGTTGGCGGTGAAATCCACCGTCAACGTGCTGCCGCTTCCGGCATAACATTTCTCGTACCCGTGTTTTTCCGACAAGGCGTTGCAAAACGCGATCGCCTTCTCCCACGTGACTTTCTCCACCGGACGGTTATCACCCGCATATTTGCTCGGATTCTCCCCCATGATCGCGCGATAGAGTTTCTGCGTCACTTCGGTCTTGCCCATATAAAAGGCATCGATGGTCACCGTGCGTGTGGGCAGCTCTTCCTTCACCCCATCGCCGACCACATCGCCCATGACGAAGCTGCCGGCCGGGATCAGCACGGTCTCCACCTTGGTCGGATCATCCTCGTCGTCACTGCATCCTGGTGCAAGCATCAACACGCACGCCAGCAGCACGACGACGCGCAACGAACGGATCGGGATCATGGGAAATCGCATGGGCTCACCTCGATGGAAGTTCCGGAACGACACGACGCAAATGGATTGCAACATGTATGACCTTGGATAAAATAAAAAAACCGGAAGAGAATGGAATACCCGGCGGGGGAATTCGCGGACGCGCGTTCAGCGAACCGCCTCCCATTCCTCGCTCGACGATGCATTGCGGAAAATCACGGCAAGGGCATTCCGCGACCACCCCCAGAGGATGTGCAGATAGCCGTATTTCCGGAAGCGGCGCGGCGATTCGTACACGGTCACGCCGGCCATCATGACCACGCGGCCGTGCCGGCGCACGCGACGGAACAGATCGTAGTCCTCCCCCGCGACCATCGCGGGGTTGTAGCCACCGACGCGGGAGAACATGCCGGCGGTGAGAATCTGGCACTCGCCGCGGCCCATGCCTTCGCCGATGAAATTCAGAAAACGGACGTACGCATTGTGCCAGAGATGGAAGAGGCGGTCGGCGAGAATTTCCTCCTCGGGAAACACGTGCACCACGCAGGTAATGCCCGCGACACCCGCGCGTCCGGCAAGCCGTCGCGCCTCGCCGAGAAAGCGGTCGGGGTCGCTGACGCGAACGTCGGCGTTGAGAAACACAAGGAGATCACCCCGCGCCACCGCCGCGCCGCGGTTGCGGCCCTCGGCGATGGTCTGCCGATGCGGCAGGTCATGCACGACCACGCGGGCGCCATGCGCGACCGCGATTGCCGCGGTGCGGTCGTCGCTGCCTCCGTCGCTGACGATGATCTCCACGTCATGCATGGCACGCAGCGCCGACGGGAACTGCTCGAGGATCCGGGGAAGAAGCTTTTCTTCGTTGAATGCGGGAATGACGAGACTGATCACGCGGGCATCCGTTCAGAAATACAGCCCGTAGGCGATGAAATTGGGAGCGATGCGAATGGCCGGCGCGGGAAAATGGATGAAGTTGAGTCCTTCCTTGAGCGCGTTGAGCAGCCAGCTGTCTCCCGGAATGATTTTCGTCATGTCATAGTCCAGCGCGATGATGATATTCCGGTCGAGCGGATTGCCGTAGATCACCTGTCCGTCGACCTTCAAGGGCATGTTGCGCACGGCCACGCCCACCGCGATCCCGAGCCACTCGGGCCAGTAGGGCTTGAGCGACCGTGGAAGAATACCATGCACATGCACGCCCATCCAGAAGGTCTGGCCCTCGTAGTCGTCGATCATGTTGCCGTCATGCATTCCGTCACGCAGGGCCTGCGAGGGCCAGTACGAGAATTTCGGATGTAAATATTCGAATCCTGGAACATACTCCTGCAGCAGCGGCCAGCCGGCACCGAGGATATCGGCGTAGGCATCACCGGGACTGAACCCCCAGTCCCGCGCGTAGCCGTCCTCGAGTTCGATATACAGTTCGAACAAGGCCCCCATCAGCGAGCCGCCCCAGAGCGCGGCGGACTTCGACGCGCCCGACCATTCGAGCGACGTCCGCCCGAGAAACGCGCCCAGCGCTCCACCGTAGAAATGCCCGGCCTTGTCGACATTGAGTGCGTAGTCCCAGTCATTCTCGAAATGGAACGGCTGCCGCTCCCCACTCCACCATGCGTTGCGCTGATAAATGTGAATCCCGGTGACCGTGGCACCCAGCAATCCTCCGACAATCGCCACGCGCCCCCACTGCCACCGCGACCGCGTGGGATCATATCCGGGAAAGGGCACCGACGGGGCGTCCAGCCGCACGGCCACGGTGCCGGATTCCCCCGCCACGGTGCCGGATTCCCCCGCCGCGGTGCCGGATTCCCCCGCCGCGGTGTCGGTCATGATCGCACCCGTGGCCTGCGTCGCCGTATCCCTTGCGAGGGGGGACGCATCCTGCGTCCAGGCCGCGCAGGGACGGAGGAACAGGAACGCGAGAATGATCGGGAATGGAAGAACGGGTGTGCGCACGCGGATGAATTCCGGAAATCGTGAAGCGGACGAATCTTGTAATGTACGATGACGCCGCTCCCGCGACAACCCATCTCCAACACCCCTTCGCCACGCCCGCGCATCGTCACACCTACGAACAACCAGCGCGTGCGAGATCGCGAATCCTGCGATTGGCGGCGGCGCGGGAGAATGTTACATTTCGCCATGGACGCAACGCAGAGCACTTCGCCACGAAATCTCTTTGGTCTGGGAATGGATGCCCTGCGGCGGACATGCATCGAAGCGGGACTGCCGCGGTTCCGCGCCGAGCAGATCTTCTACTGGCTGTACAATCGCGGCGTGACATCCTTCCATGACTGCACGAATCTCCCGAACGCGCTGCGCGGCGAATTGGAGGCACGATTCAGCATCAGACATCCGGAGGTGGTGCGCGAGCAGCAGAGCACGGACGGTACACGAAAATTCCTGTTGCGCCTCGAAGACGGCCGGACGGTGGAGACGGTGCTCATTCCATCCGAAAGCGAGGACGCCGGACAACCCAAACGCCGCACGCTCTGCGTGTCGACGCAAGTGGGCTGTCCCCTCGACTGCAAGTTCTGCGCGACGGCATCGATGAAGCTCAAACGCAACCTCGACGCCGGTGAGATTTTCGGTCAGTACCGTCTCGTGCAGGCACGAACCCCGGCTCGCATCACCAACCTGGTGTTCATGGGCATGGGCGAACCGCTGCTCAACTACGATGCGGTGATGGACACGGTGGAACTGCTGACGCATGAAAAAACCGCGGGCGTCGCCGCGAGCCATATCACCCTGTCGACCGCCGGCATGGTCGACGGCATCCGGCGCCTGGCCGACGAGGGACGAAAGATCAAGCTCGCGATCTCCCTGCACGCCACGACCGACGAACTGCGGCAGCGCCTGATGCCGATCAACAAGAAGCATCCGCTCGAGGATGTCATCGCCGCGGCGGAGTACTACTACCGCGCGACGCGTCGGCGCATCACCTGGGAGTACATTCTGTTCGACCGGCTCAACGACGGTGTGGACGACGTACGTCGCCTGGCGCGGCTGACCCGCCGGGTCCCGAGCAAGGTGAATATCATCCCGTTTCATCCGATATCCAGCGCGTATCCGGAGGGTCTTCCACTCCCGCTCGTCTCTCCCTCCCGCGCGCGTATCGAGGAATTCGCGCAGCGCCTGCGCGCGCAACAGGTAACCGTGATGCTGCGCGCGAGCTCGGGCCGCGACATCGACGCCGCCTGCGGTCAACTGGCCGTGCGCCACGAATCGGAACCCCGCGCGGCGATTCGAACCCGCGGAGGCTGAGAATTCGAACCCGCGGAGGCTGAGAATTCGAACCCGCGGAGGCTGAGAATTCGAACCTCCGGGGTCTGATTTGTTCCGGAACGGAAAATCCGTACTTTCACTTCGATTTACCCACTCACGCGATGCGCAGTTCATACCAACCCCACGCGAGGAAGACATGCGGCTTCTGATCTTCGGACCTCCGGGTGCCGGAAAAGGAACTCAGGCTCAATTCATTGCGAAATATTACGGTATCCCGCACATATCCACCGGTGACATCTTCCGCGAGAACATCCGCAACGACACGCCGCTCGGCATCGAGGCCAAACGATATTCCGAAGCGGGCGAACTCGTGCCGGACGCACTGACCACGGCGATGGTGCAGGACAGGATCTCGCAGCCGGATACCGCGCCGGGCTTTCTGCTCGACGGATATCCGCGCACGCCATCACAAGCCGATTCCCTCGAGGAAATCCTGCACGGGGGCGAGAAGCTTCGCGCGGTGCTCAACATGATCGTGCCGGAGGAAGAGCTGCTCAAGCGGCTCAGTACGCGTGGGCGTCAGGATGACGAACTCGACACCATCCGGCGTCGCCTGCGCATCTACCACGACACCACCGAACCGCTCGCGGATTACTACCGCGAGAAAGGCATTCTCATCGACATTCACGGCGTCGGTACCATCGATGATATCACCCGGCGGATCATCGAGGCCGTGAATAGCAAGGCGTGATGCCCCGTGACGGCAACGAAAGGAACGTTCCATGAACCCGAAACGGCTGACGTTTGTCCGTGCGGTGGCAGGAATCCTCCTCGCATCCGCGGCACTGTTCCCTCCGGCGCCCGCACAGGCGCAAAATTTCAACGACCTGATCGAACAACTCGGCGTGAAGGAACTCGCGCGCGACTATCTTCGTCCCGGAGTGGATGCGGTGGGCTACTCGATCAACAGCGGCTACTCCCACACCGCGCGGGTGGATACGGGCTTCCATGTATGGATCGGCGCGAAACTCATTTCCACCTACATTCCCGACGCGGATCGCAGTTTCGTCGCGATGCTCCCGGAACTGATGGTTTCCCAGGGCTATCCTCAATCCGTCCAGACAGCGACGGTGGTGGGTGGCGAGGGCGCGACCATCCGGTCCGACGATCCATCCACCTATCCGGACATCACGCTTCCCGACGGGACAGGGTTGTCGACCTTCGTGACCGCGATGCCGCAGATTTCCTTCGGTCCGCTCTTGGGGACGGACATCATCCTGCGCGGACTTCCTCCCTCGAGCTTCGATGACAAGATCGGGAAATTCAGTTTCTACGGCGCGGGCATCAAGCACGAGCTGACCCATTACCTCGATGTTCCCTTCGACCTCGCCGTCGTTGCCGGCTATCAGACCTTCACCATCGGCGACGTGGTCGACGGCAACAGCCTGGCGGGATTGCTGCAGGCCAGCGTGTTCTTCAACGGCGTGACCGTCTTCGGTGGATTGGGCTACGAATCCTACACCATCGATGTCTCCTACATATCGGAGGATCCGAAGGGCGATCCCGTCGCGATCGATCTCGATTTCCACCGGCGCAACCTGCGCTTCGCCTTCGGCGGCGCGGTATCGTTGCTGGGCCTGCTCGATCTCACGGCTGAATACAGCTTCGGCATTCAGGACAATCTCACCCTGGGCATCGGTCTCAACATCTGATGGCAGCGGTCTCACCATCCGAAAGGCGACGCATGCGGCTTCCCGTTCTCACACTCCTGTTCCTCCTCCTCGTCACCCCGGCGCACGCGCAATTCCAGATCGACACCAAGGCGCTGCTCGAGGATTATTCCCTCGAACTGTTCACCGCGAATGCCACGGGGTTCATGAGTCCGCTCGTGATCGTCTCGAACCTCGGCGCCAATGACGGTTTCTACAACCGTGCGACCGTGCCGAAGCACAACGAACTCTACTTCGACATCTCCGTCCGTACGATGATGGCCTGGGTGCTTGACGACGAGCGGGAGTTCACGGCGGTGTTGCCGCTCGAGGACAAGCAGAACCCGCATCCGGTCCTCTCCGACGAATGGCTGCGTGTCGCACAGCTGAACTATTTCAAGTTGCAACTCCGCGGCGCGGCCGAAGCCGGTGAGCTGGAGACACGGGTACGCACCGCCACGGTGTTCGGCGGGGCGGGCAGCGGTTTCACGATTCCGAAGGAATATATTCGGAACAATGTATCCGGTATTGACAGTGCCACGCTCGAACGGCTCCCGAGCCAGCTCTCCCTGACACCGGGCACGAATCAGGACATGGTCATCGCGGCCGTGCCGCAGCTCACGATCGGATCGTTCTACAGCACCGAGATGTTACTGCGCTACGTACCCCCGGTGGTCTTCGATGAGAACATCGGCAAGTTCTCCTTCTTCGGCATCGCGTTCAAGCACGCGTTCACGAACTGGATCCCGGACGCACCGGTCCACGCGGCCGTACAGATCGGTTATCAACACAGCACCATCAAGAACGAGGTCGGCTATACCAAGGCCAAGCTCGAGGCGACCACCGATCTGCTCGCGGTCAACGTGCACGCCAGCCGGCGCTTCGCCTGGATCGAGCCATACGCAGGATTTTCCTACGAACAACTGTCGTCCGAAGGCAGCTACACCTTCACCCTGCCGCAGAACATCCGGGAAGAAATCGGCTACGACATCGATCCGCAGAAAGCCCCGGTCTCGCTCGAGGACAGTGCGGTAAAACTCACCCTCGGAGTTACCGGATACGCGGGTCCGATGCAGATCTTCGCGGGCATCGGTATCGCCAAGCACATGGTCTTCAGCGGCGGGATCGCCTACCGTTTCCATTCCGGCGTCTTTCTCGACAGCGCCCCCACCGCGTACTGACACACGAACCGTTAATTCAACCGCTGTTGGCTGTTGGCCGTTGGCCGTTGGCCGTTGGCCGTTGGCTGTTGGCCGTTGGCTGTTGGCTGTTGGCTGTTGGCCGTTGGCTGTTGGCTGTAAAGCAACTCGGTCATCCCGAGTAGCGGCACGCGACGAAGGAGCGTGACGCGTATCGAGGGACAGCCGATTCGTACCAACCGCCCCTCGATACGCTCGTCCCGTCCGCCTTCGGCGGCCGGTCCAAGCTACTCGGGGTGACGATCTGCTGCCAAGAGCCAAAAGCCAAAAGCCCCTCGATACGCTCGTCCCGTCCGCCTTCGGCGGCCGGTCCAAGCTACTCGGGGTGACGATCTCCTGCCAAAAGCCAAGAGCCAAAAGCCAAAAGCCCCTCGATACGCTCGTCCCGTCCGCCTTCGGCGGCCGGTCCAAGCTACTCGGGGTGACGATCTCCTGCCAAAAGCCAAAAGCCAACAGCCTGTAACCGCGGGCGATACAATGCGTGTCTATGGATTGTCGGCATGGGGGCGGACGCGACGGAGTTCCTTCTGCGTACGCGCCCGCACGCGGAGATCGACATCGCGGTCGTGTTCGTCGACGATTTCGCCGACCAGCTGTTCGAGAATATCCTCGAGCGTGATCACACCCGCCATTCCCCCATATTCATCGACAACAACGGAAATATGTTCGCGATTCTTCAGGAAGGTTTCGAGCAGGCGGTTGGCACTGGCCGTGTCGGGCACGAAACTCACCGGGTCGGCGAAATCTTCCAGTGTTTTCTTCCCCTTCCCCTTCGCCAGCGCGGCGAGCAGATCGCGGATATGCGCCACGCCCACGATATCGTCTAGATCTTCACGGTACAGCGGAATGCGGCTCACCGGCGCCCGGTACAGTTCCTCGGCCGCCTCCGCGAGGGGCAGCGCGGCCTTGAGGGCGAATACCACCGTGCGCGGGGTCATGATATCGCGCGCGAGGATGTCATCGAGCTGGAAGACGCGGCGGATGAGCTGGCTCTCGCTCTCGAGGATGTTCCCGTGCCGGTGGCTGAGTCGCGCGAGCACGGTGATTTCATCCTCGTCCAGACGCGCGTTTGCCTCCGTCGTCAGGCCGAAGGGACGGATGAGCAGATTGATCAGCACGATCAGAGGTTTGAATACCAGACGCAGCAGGAACACGAACCGCGCGGTATGCCGCGCATAATCCGCGGCGTTCCGTTCACCGATGGTTTTCGGAACAACCTCTCCGAACAGGACGATCGCGAAGGTCAGGATGCCGGAAAACACCCCGACCCAGAGGCTCCCGAACACTTCGCTCGCGATGGCACCGACGAAAATCGACCCGGTGATATTCGCCAGATTGTTGAGAATCACCACCGCGACGATGGATTCCTGGATATTCTCCTTGTTCGCGCGAAGGCGGATCGCGCCGGACTTCCCCTCCTCGATCATGCGCTCGATCTGCACCTGCGTGACCGAAAACAGTGCGGCCTCGATGCTCGAGGCGAGGAAGGACAGCAGGAGAATGAGAAAACAGATGAATGCGAGCAGGAACATGGCGAAATCTATTGGAATCGCGTGCCAGAAGCAACCATGGCACCCAGCTTCCGCCTTGTTTCCCCTGCGGTGCTTTCGTACTTTGAAGATTCGGACAAATACTCTTCCTGAATCAACGATCGGATCCCATGTCTGAACACAATGGCCATATTCTCTGGGTGGACGACGAAGTCGACTTCCTGCGGCCCCATATCATGTTGCTCGAACAACGTGGTTATTCGGTGAGCACGGTCACCAACGGCGAGGACGCCATCAATTTCGTACGCGACCACACCGTCGACCTGATGTTTCTCGATGAATCCATGCCGGGGATCGGCGGACTCGAGACCCTCGCCGTCATCAAGGAGACCCAGCCGGATCTTCCGATCATCATGGTGACGAAGAACGAGGAAGAAGCGGTCATGGAAGAGGCCATCGGGGAGAAAATCAGTGATTATCTGACCAAACCCGTCAATCCGAGCCAGATTCTCCTCGTCACGAAGAAATTCCTCCAGGGCAAGAGCATCGTTCGCGCGAAAACGTCGCAGGACTACATCCGCGAATTCCAGGAAGTGTCGATGAAGCTGCTCGGCCCGCTCGACCTGACGGAATGGACCGAGGTCTACCGCAAGTTGGTCGAATGGGAGGTCGAACTCGACGCCCATCCCGAGCTCGGTCTCGAGCAGACGATGCACGCCCAGCGGAAGGAGTGCAATCAGGAGTTCTGCAAGTTCGTCGAGAAACACTACCGCGACTGGGTCGACGACGACGACGTCACGCTCTCGCCGCAGGTGGTCGACCGCTTCCTCCTCCCCCATCTGGATTCGAAGGGTCCGGTTTTCTTCTTCGTCATCGACTGCATGCGCTACGACCAGTGGCTGGTGATGGAACGGCATCTGCGGGACATCTACACCATAGAAAAAGATTTTTATCTCGGAATTCTTCCCTCGGCGACCCCCTATGCCCGCAATGCGATTTTCAGCGGGTATTATCCGAGCGAGATCGAGCGGGTGTTTCCCGATCTGTGGGCGAGCAAGGACGACGATGACTACTCGATGAACAAATACGAGAAGGAATTTCTCGAGAAGTTGCTCGAGCGCCGGCGCATCAGGCTTCGCAACGACCTCAAGTACATCAAGATCATCGACCCGGAATTCGGAAAGCAGATGGTGGGAAACATCTCCGCGTTCGTGAAAAACCATCTGACCGCGATCGTTGTCAATTTCGTCGACATGCTGGCGCACAGCCGCTCCGATTATCCGATCCTCAAGGAAATCGCCCCCGACGAATCGGCCTACCGGTCGTTGACCAACACCTGGTTCACCCATTCCTCGCTGCTGAGCATGTTCCGTCAGATCGCGCGCACCCCCGATGCCACCATTGTCGTGACCACCGATCATGGCAGCGTCCGCTGTCTGCGCGGCAGCAAGGTGCTCGGGGACCGGGAGACCTCGACCAACCTGCGCTACAAATACGGTCGCAACGTCAAGGCCGAGGCGCGGCAGGCGATGTACATTCGGAATCCGGAAGAGTACAAGCTCCCGAAGCGTGGCATGATGACCAATTATGTCATCGCCAAGGAAGATTACTACTTCGTCTATCCCACCGACTACAACAAGTATCTCAACTACTATCGCGATAGCTTCCAGCACGGTGGCATGTCGCTCGAGGAGTTGGTGCTGCCGGTGATCACGCTCAAGCCGAGGGTCTGACGCGGGACATGCGCCGACAATTCGACACCCACAGCGAAGAGGAGACACGCGCGGCCGGACGCGAGCTGGCCGCCACGCTCCCACCGTCGGTCGTGGTCGCGTTCAGCGGCGATCTCGGGTGTGGAAAAACCGCGTTCATCCGCGGCATGTGCGAGGCCTTTGACTGCGCCGCGCAGGTGAACAGTCCCACCTTCACGATCATCAACGAATACACCGGTTCGCGCCGCGTGACACACTGCGACCTGTACCGGCTCGCATCGCTTGACGACTTTCTCCAGATCGGCCTGGACGAGATCCTCGCCGGGAACGGGACGGTGCTGGTCGAATGGGCGGAGCGCGCCGTGCCCCTCCTTCCGTTTCCCCGCTATGAAGTCGGTGCCTGGCACGGTACCGACGCGCCGCATCGCCGCTTCGAAATACGACGGGTGAATAATTCAGATGAAAGTCTCCTTTTTTCTCCGGATGAATGGACGGTGGACGAATGATCCTCGGCATTGAAACCGCCACCGCACGACTCGGGGTCGCCGTGTATGAGCCCACGCCCGGCGTCGACACAACGAGGGATGCGGCTGCCTCCCCGGTTGCGGACAGCACGGGTCTGCTGCGCGCGGCGATCATGGTTGATCGCGGCAGCGTGCACGATGCGCTGCTCGTCCCGCTCTGCCGCGACGTCGTCCACCGCGCGGGAATCGAGATGGAGGCCCTGACGGCGATCGCGGTGTCCGCGGGCCCCGGGTCCTTCACCGGGTTGCGCATCGGCATGGCCGCGGCAAAGGGCTTCGCGCTCGGACTCGGCATTCCCCTGCGCCTTGTACCGACGCTCGACGCGGCCGCGGAGTGGACCGTGCGGCACAGTCCGTCACACGGGGAAACGATGCTCGCGATCTGCCTCGATGCGCGACGCGATGATGTGTATGCGGCGACGTATCTGCTGGACGGTCCGCGCTGGCGCCCGGTCGAGCCCGTCCGCGTGTTTGACGCGGCCACATTGTCGGCGTTGCTTCCAGACGGCACCGTGCTCCGCGGCGACGGTGCGTCAAAGGTACACGCGGCGGCGCCGGATCGCTTTCCGCTGCCCGCGCACCCCGGCACCTGCCTCGACGCCGGCGCGGTCGCGGCGCTTGGCGTCCGATTGCTCGCCACCGATGGCGCCTCCGACGCGGAAACCTGTGAACCGCTGTACGTGCGGGAGTTTGCGGTGCATCACGCGAAGAATCCATTTCTCTGATCACGACCACACCCGGAGATCGATATCATGTCCTGGTTCAAACGCAGCAAGAGCAACATCGAAGGCAGTACGTCGAAGCGCGAGGTCGCCGACGGTTCGTGGGTGAAATGCGATCATTGCGGCGAAATGATGCATCGCAAGCAGCTCGCCTCCGCCCTGTTTACCTGCATTCACTGCGAGGCGTCGTTCCGCGTCTCGGCAGGACAATACATTGACCTGCTGCTCGACGAAGGAAGTTTTCGCGAGTCGGACCGGAAGATGCGCTCCACCGATCCGTTGAAGTTCCGCGACAGCAAGGCCTATGCCGATCGCATCGAGGCCACCGTGCGCGGTACGGGCATGTTCGACGCGATGCGCAGCGGCATGGGCAAGATCCAGGATATTCCGGTCTCGATCGCCGTAATGGATTTTGGATTCATCGGCGGCAGCATGGGATCGGTGGTTGGCGAGAAAATTGCCCGGGCGGTCGATCGCGCGGTGAAACACCGCTGCGCGTTGATCATCGTTTCGGCCAGTGGCGGCGCACGAATGATGGAAGGGGCGCTGTCCCTCATGCAGATGGCGAAGACCAGTGCACGGTTGACCACGTTGCACGAGGCGGGCCTGCCCTACATCTCGATCATGCTCGATCCCACGACGGGAGGAGTGACCGCGAGTTTCGCGATGCTCGGGGATGTGAATATCGCCGAGCCCAAGGCGCTGATCGGTTTCGCCGGACCGCGAGTCATCAAACAGACCATCGGACGCGATCTGCCCGAGGGCTTCCAGCGCGCCGAGTTCCTTCTCGAAAAAGGTTTCCTCGATCTTGTTATCCCGCGCAAGGACATGCGCGACACGCTCGGGAAATTGCTGCGGCACATGGGCACGAACTGATCCGCCGTCCCCGCGTGTTCTGGCAATGATGTCGTCATCTCACTAACCGGACCGACCGCCATGCTTCACATCACCCATGTGCACGAAATGCAGCGCGAGGCCGACCGCTTACGCGCGGCGGGTGCGCGCATCGGCTTCGTCCCGACCATGGGCTTCCTGCACGAGGGACATCTCGATCTCATCCGGCGCTGCCGCGAATCCTGCGACACTGTCGTCGTTTCCATCTTCGTCAATCCCACGCAATTCGCCGCGGGCGAGGATCTCCAGCGCTATCCGCGCGATCTCGCGCGCGACACCGCACTGGCGGAAGGCGCCGGATGTGACATCCTGTTCGTTCCGGACCGGGCCGAGGTCTACCCACCCGGAGCATCGACCTGGGTGCAGGTGGATGAACTGAGCGCCGTGCTTGAAGGGGCCTTCCGTCCCACGCATTTCCGCGGCGTGACGACCGTCGTGACCATGCTCTTTCACATGGTCAAGCCCCATGTCGCCGTGTTCGGCCAGAAGGATGCGCAGCAGGCGCTGCTCATCCGGCGTATGGTCCGGGATCTGCACATGGATATTTCCCTGGTGATCGTTCCCACCCGGCGTGAGCCGGATGGACTGGCAATGAGTTCCAGAAACACGTATCTTTCGAGGTCCGGGCGTTCCGAGGCGCTGGCGATTTCCCGTTCCCTCCGTCTTGCCGAGCAGTATGTCGCCGGGGGCGGAAGAGACCCGGAAGCGATCCGATCACTGGTACATGCGGAACTTGCGCGCAGTGGAAACGTATCAGTGGACTATGTCGCGCTGGTCGATGCGGAAACGCTCGCGGACATTGACGAAATCTCCTCGCGTCCCGCCCTGTTGGCCATCGCGGCGAACGTCGAGACAACCAGACTGATTGACAACACGATACTTCGAGCCGAGACGATAGAGTCATGAAACGCATCATGTTCAAATCGAAAATCCACCGGGCACGCGTGACGCAAGCCGAACTGTACTATGAGGGCAGCATCACCATCGATGCCGACCTGATGGCGCGCGCCGACATTCTCGAGTACGAGAAAGTGCAGGTGGTGAACGTGAACAACGGGAACCGCTTCGAGACCTATGCCCTGCGTGGCGATGCGGGAAGTGGCACCATCTGTCTCAACGGTGCCGCGGCCCGGCTTGGCCATGTGGGCGATGAGGTTATCATCATTACCTACGGCGAGTACGAGCAGAACGAACTCGACGGGCACAAACCGACCATCATTCTCGTCGACGAACACAACCAGATCAAATCCATCCTCTGACACGACCCATGCCATCGCGGACAATCGCCGAGACCCCATCCCACTTCCCGCAGTCCAATTCCCGATGAACACCGCCGAACAGACCCGACCGCTCGCCGCCGTGATCATGGCAGCCGGACAGGGAAAGCGCATGAACAATCCCGACAAGGCGAAGGTCATGCACGAACTCGCGGGCACGCCGCTGCTCGGGCATGTGGTCGCCCTCGCCCGTCAACTCGGATGCAGCCGGATCGTTGTCGTGGTCGGCCATCAGCGCGAGAGCGTCATTGCGTACCTGCGGTCCTTCGAACCCGCGGTATCCACGGCCGTCCAGGCCGAACAACTCGGTACCGCGCATGCGGTACTGCAGGCCGAGGCGGCACTTGACGGTTTCGATGGGGATGTGGTGATTCTCTCGGGCGATGCACCGATGACCCGCTTCTCGACGCTCACCGCCGCGCTTGCCGTGCACCGCGCCCACCATGCCGCCGTCACCGTCCTCACCGCGGTGCTGCCCGATGCCACGGGGTACGGCCGCGTGATTCGCGACGCGCATGGCGCGATCATGCGGATTGTCGAACACAAGGATGCGAGCGATGCGGAGCGCACGGTGCGCGAAATCAACAGCGGCATTTATATCTTCGACCATCGCGTCCTGTTCGACGCGCTGCGACACGTGGGCAATGACAACGCACAGGGCGAGTATTACCTGCCCGACGTGTTCGCGATCTTCCGGCGCGAGGGCCGCACGATGCTGCCATTCGTGGTCGAGGATTTCGACGAAATCCGCGGCGTCAACACCATCGAACAGCTCGCGGAAATGGAACTGCTTTTTGCGCGGCGGCGGTCATGATTGGCACGCCCGCTGGTTTTCCCACTCCCGTCCCAACAGCGAGATAGAAAAGGACATGGCCACCCGGTATAACATCCACCCGGAAAATCCGCAGATGCGCTTCATCGACCAGGTCGTCGACCAACTCCAGCGCGGCGCGGTGATGCTGTACCCGACGGACACCGTCTATGCCATCGGCTGCGACATCAACAGCAAGGCGGGGCAGCAACGCATCCGCAAGATCCGCAATCTCCCCGACAGCAAGCCGCTGACCTTCGTGGCGTCTTCGATCTCGCAAATTTCCGATTACGCGAAGATCTCGGATTCGGCCTATCAGGTCATCCGTCAGCTTGTTCCCGGACCGTACACCTTGCTGCTGCCGGCGACGAAACTCGTACCCAATCTCGTGCTCAATTCGAAGCGCAGCACGACGGGCATTCGCGTCCCGGATCATTTCCTCTGCCAGCTGCTCATCGCCGAACTGGGCAATCCACTGATTTCGATGTCCGCCAGACTTGACAACTGGGAGGAACCGTCCTACAATGACGAACTTTTCGATCTGTTCGATCCACTGGTGGATATCATCATCGAAGTGGACGCGGAATACCGCTCCCCCAATGGCGACCACCTTTCGACCATGATCGATTTCACCGATGATTTCCCGGTGATCGTCCGGGAAGGCCTGGGTATCGAACTCGCGAGTACGATCATTTAAGTCGCGACCACTCCCCGTCGTCGCACGCGGTTTTCGACCATGAGAAACGGGCATCCGTACGAGATGCCCGTTTTCACGTTCAGTCACCGACGGCCGCTTCCCCGGTCAGGCATGGTTCAGGATGTCGCCGACGTTCGTCCGCGATTGACAAAATAGATCCCGTACAGCAGTGCCTCGAGCAGCGTGACGATGATCAAGGAAATTGTATCCGGATCCAGCCATGGGCCCACGCCCTTTTCCGGGAAGGCGAAGCGAACGATGAAGCCGGCGATGGTCCAACCCACCGAAAAAATGATGCCGACGAAGGCAGCGGCCATGAATCCATCCGCGAGTTTGTGATCGACGTAACCGCGGGTGAACGCATACGCCGCGCCGACGATGTGCAGGTAGAAGATGAAGGCAGCGATCATGGGTCAGTAGGCGTCCTTGCCGAAGAGCACGGCGTACAGGGTTTTCAGGATGATGCGGAGGTCCAGCAGCATGGACCAGTTTTCAATATAATACAAATCGTAGCGCGTCCGTTCCGCGATCGGCACCTCACCACGCAGGCCATTGACCTGTGCCCAGCCCGTCAGCCCGGTCTTGAGGCGGTGGCGTTCAAGATATTTCGGGACGTAATTCCGAAATTGATCGACGAACGCCGGTCGCTCGGGGCGCGGACCCACCACGCTCATCTCACCGCGGAGGACATTGATGAACTGGGGGATCTCATCGAGACTGAGCCGCCGCAGCACACGACCGATACGCGTGACGCGCGGGTCGCCGCGTTTTGTCCACGTCGGTCCCGTCTCGGTTTCCGCGTCAACCCGCATGGTACGGAATTTATACAACTCGAACTCCTCTCCCTCGAGTCCGACCCGGAGCTGCCGATACATGACCGGTCGTCCCGACTCGATGCGGATCAGCAACATGATCAGCCCCGCGAACGGTGCGAAGAGCACCAGCACCAACGCACTGAAGATGATATCGAACGTCCGTTTGCCGATGCGTCCCCAGGTGGACATTGGAATATCCTTGACTCCCAGCAGATGCGTCTTGAGCATCTCCTCGACACGGAGCCGCGTGGGCGAGATCCCGATGACCTCGGGCTGCAGGAGGATCTGCACGCTGCGTCCCTCGAGCAGGCTGAAAAGCCGCGCCAATTCCTCGGTCTTCCCTGCCGGCAGGCAGACAAGAATGGTCTCGACGCGTTGCGCGACCACGATGGCGGGGAGATCGTCCAACGCACCCAGCCGCGTCGTCGTCACGCTCTCGATCCGATCGTCACCGTCGCTGATATATCCCACGAGCCGGTATCCCAGCACTGGCCGTTGCGTGATTCGCAACGCCAGGGACTGGGCGAGCTGATTGGTACCAACGATCAGGACATTGCGGAGCTCTTTTCCTTTTTTATACAAGTGTTTTTCATAGGCCAGCACCAGCGCGCGACCGATGAAGATCAGCGCGATGGCGAGCAGCCAGATGAAGACGAACACGATGCGCGAATAGGAAAAGGCGCGATAGAAGAACGTCAGACCGAGCACGATCAGCATGCCGAAACTCACCTGGCGGATGATCGCGAACAGTTCGAGCGTGAGATCCACTTCTCGTCGCGCGCGGTAGAGTTTGCGGCGACTGAACATGAATACCCACACCGGCGCGATGCAAAGTCCCCCGATCACGTAGGCCTCGAGTGGCGGATAACCTTTCGTGACCGGAATCCACGCAGTGAGCGCGCTTTCGAAACGGATCTCGAAGGCGAGGAAAAACGACGCGATGATGGCCGTGAAATCGGCCACCACCGCGAGAAGGGGGATCAGGAAATCATTACGACGATGTTTCGCCATGGGCACGCGGAAGCGGAAAAACGGTGACAGCATCACCACGCGGAACAATCGCGCGTGGGGGGGCGCGCATCAGAACTCGACGCGCAGGTTCACGGTCGGAAGCAGCGGCAGCATGTCAATGCGCTCGCCGGACGTGCGATCGTAGTAGAACATGTTGTTGCGGTCGTACACGTTCAGCACGCTGGCCTCGGCCACGAGCCGCACCCATTCGAATTGAAACGCCTTCGAGACACTCACATCGAGACGGTGATACGACGGCAGACGTCCGGTATTCTTCGACCCGAGCATGGTATATGGTTCGCCACGCTCGTCGATATACCCGCCGCCTTCGAACAACCCCGTGAACAGCAGGCGGTCATAGAACCCGATGATCTGCGAGAACGGCAGCCCCGTGCCATATTCCCAGCGAAGATTGATATCCCATCCATCCCCCGGCTTCCACCCGGCGATGATGTTCAGACTGTGCCGGCGATCGTACCGCGGCCGGTACGTGTAGTCGCCCACCGAACGCTCGGTGAAACTGAGCGAGTACGAAAGCAGACCATAATATCGCGGATGCTTCTCCTCGAGGAAGGCTTCAATCCCGTAACTGCGACCCTCGGCACGCACGAAATCCGGATCACTCGAATCAACCTTGTCGCGATTGTATTCGACGAGGTTGCGCATATCCTTGTAATAGCCCTGCAGGTTGAAATTCATGCCCGGGACGAACGTCACATCGCCGTCGACACCGAGAATGTAGTGATCCGCTTCCTGCGAGGGTTGATCATCGCGGATGGGGATCCAGGTCTCGAACAGCGACACGACATCGTCCTCGTTCGTGATGGTGACCAGACGCTGGTGCACGCGAGCGTAGGAGGCTTTGAAGGACAGGGATTTCGATGCGTCATAGCTGAAACCCAGGCGCGGTTCGAACGCATCGGCGCTGTTCGTGGAGAGGACGGAAAAAATGTCGGAGCGGATCCCGAGTTCGAGGGAAAACGGGCGGAACTGCTTGAGTTTGTACTTGAACCAGATCCCGGTTTCGCTGTTCTTCCTCGACTCATCCCGTTTGTAGTTCGCGGAGTTCACGAAGGCAAAGTGATATTCCGGGAGACGAAACATGAATCCGGCGCCGTACTGGTCGCCATTGTCGCGAAAATAGGTCACCGATCCGTTGAAGTAGACGTCATTGACCTCGGAGAGTCGGGGATTGATCAGGGAATTCTCGCGAGGTTTGAGTTCGCCCCGGAAATTACTGAAACTGAAGGTTGTCTCGATCAGGTATTTGTTCTCGAGTACCTGAAACCAGCTCATGCCATACGCCGCGTTGCTCCATTCATATTCCGGATCAAACGAGGAATCGGAACGGATGCGATCGCCGCTGAACAAGGTATGCAGCGAGAGGCGCCCGCTTTCTCCCGTGGCCACATTGGCACGACCGATCACATCGTAAAAATCGAACGGCGTGTCCTGCCGCACGAATTTCTGCAACACTTCATCGAAGAAACTCTTGCGCACCGAAAACATCCACGAGCCATCCCATGGCGTGGGCCCCTCGAGCAAGGCCTTGCCGCTGACCTGGCTCACGTTGAGCTTGCCCGAGAACCGGTTTTTATTTCCCTCGCGCGTGCGGATGTTGATCACCGACGACAGCCGGTTGCCCCACTGCGCCGGGAAACCGCCTTTGAGGATCTCCGCCTCCTTGATCGCATCGGCGTCGAAGATGGAGAAAATCCCCAGTGCGTGGAAGGGATTGTAGATCGTCATGCCGTCGAGGATGATCAGGTTCTGGTCTCCTCCGCCGCCGCGCACGTAGAACTGACTCGAGACATCGCTGGTTGCGACCACGCCCGGCAGCACGGCGATGGTGCGGAAGAGATCGGCTTCGACGGCCTTCGGCACCACCGAGATTTCCGCGGCGGAAATCGGTTGCGTGCTGATCTCCGTATCGTAGCGGATACGCCGGTCGGCGGTGGTCTCGACGACCTCCATTTCCAGAACCGCGGGAGAAAGCCGAAAATTCAGGGTAAGGATTTTTCCCGGCTCGATGACGAAATCCTCCACGATCGGAGCATACCCGATCAGCGAGGCGCGAAAGTGATGATTTCCGGCAGGGATGTTTCCGATGAAGAAAAATCCGTTGGCATCGGTGGCCGCACCGACGCTCTGTTCGGGCAAGTAGATGTTGACCAGGGACAGGCGCTCGCCGGTGAGCGAGTCCGTGACAATGCCGCGGACGCCGCCGGTTTTCTTCTGGGCGTGCGCGGGGGGAAGTATCATGAGCAGGGACAGCACCGACAGAAAGCAGACAGTCGCGATACGCTTCATGGTCTCTGAGTGTTATGGCGGTAGACGGGACGGCACGGGGAAGAAACAGCGGAATATCGTAGTTTAGCGATGACCGAGCACCCACTGCAGCGATTCATACGAGAACGGACATGCGCGAGGGATTCGACCGGGAACATATCGCGTTTTTTTCCTCGGGCCTTGCTACCGAAATCCGTGCGGCGTATCGGGAGCAAACGAAAAAATACGCCGATTCGCTCAGAATACAAACGGCACTGAGGGCACAATGGCCTGACCTCCCCCCCGCACTCCTCGCGGCTTGCATGCGGCAGTTCGCGCTGCAGGAACGCGCCGCACGAAAATGCGCCCTTCCCGAACACGCGCTGCTGACACCCGCGGCGCTGGAAATGGCCTCGTCGGCTGCCACCGCCGCGTTGCATGCCGCGCTGTTGCCCGCGCACGCCGTGGTGCTCGAGATCGCCGCCGGCATCGGTGCCGACAGCGTCGCGCTCGCCGCGCACGCACGCCTGCTGCTGTGCTGCGAAGCCGACGACGTGCATGCACGCCTGCTCGCCCACAACCTCACGCTCGCCGGCGTACGCAACGCCGTCGTCCTCCGCGGTCGCGCCGAGCAGTTGCGTGACGCCGTGCGTCTCGAGCGGATCGACGCGGTGTTCGCCGATCCCGCGCGGCGCGGTGTGACACACGACGCGGACGACGCCCGGGGCAGGTCACGGCGGGTCACCAATATTGAAGACTCCTCTCCCCCATTCTCCTTTTTCGAATCCCTTCCCGAGCACCTTTCCGTGCTGGTCAAGGTCGCGCCCGCGTCGGACGCCCCGCCGGGGTGGAATGTCGCCACCGTCGCCGCCGGCGGAGAGTGCAAGGAAATTCTCCTGCACCGCAATCTCGATCTCCCGTCGCTCTGCGCCATCGACGCAGACAGCGGCGCGCGATGGATCCCGGGTGCCGCGTTGTCCCCTCGCGAGACGATGCCGATGGCGAACATCCCTCCGGGCTCCTCCCTGATCGAGCCGCATGCCGCGATCATTCGCACCGGTGCCGTGGCGCAGTACTGTCGCGAGCAGGGGTGCGAGCCCATCGATCCGCGGATCGCGTATGCATGGTCGCGTCACGATGCGCCCGCATCATCATGGCATCAGCGCTTCCGCATCCTGCACGCCGCGAAATATCAGCGCCGCGCATTGCAGCGTCTCGCGGACGAACTCGGATTCGGTCCCGCCACCGAAATAAAAAAGCGCGGATTTCCCGAAACTTCGGAAGTGGTAAGGAAAACGCTAAAGCTCGGCGGACAGCGTGACGGAGTGGTTTTTTTAACCCGGCGGGGAAACGAACATTGGATGCTGTTCGCGTTGCGTCCGGATGCCACGACGGATTCGTGATATAACGATATTCGCATCGGTATTTCTGGTTACTGGATCGTACATCGCGTGGCGCGAGGTGACACGGTTCCATGCTCAGCGGATCATCACGATCTCGTGAACGACCCCATGCTCAGCGGATCAGCACGATCTTGTGAACGATCTCCTCGCCGAGCGCCGAAATCCGCATGAAATAGGTCCCGGCGCCGATCGATCCAACAGGATAGTGGATGTCCGTCGTGCCGTGGGGCACATGTTTCATTCGCCGATCGTGCACGACACGGCCAAGGATATCGTACAATATAAGGTTCACCAACGCAGCCTCCGGTAGCGTAAGTCGCAAGGTGAGGGCTGTCTCATTGACGTCGAATCGAAGCGGATTCGGGTGGCTTCGCGCGACAATTCCCTCGCGGAGAGTCGGCAAGGTGTGAAGGTGAACGAGTCCGTCGAATGTCGTTGAATCGGTGAGTTCAGCCCAGGAATTGGTACGCTTGGATATTCCGATCACGGCGAAACGAGCCCGGTGGCGTTCGGGTGAAAATCCCGGTTCGGCGTCGAACGACGTCGCATCAAAACCAACAATTCGCGGCACGCCAAGACGGCGCGTCGATACTTCTTCGCCGCCGAAGACAACCACGGGAAGGCCCACCGCCGAGTCGCTGAGAACGTGGCGCGACGTCGATGACGATTTTCTCTCGATCGCGACAACGGTCAGGGGTTTTCCATCATCCCACACGACATTCGCCCTCTCCGAGAATTTCTGACCTTCGCACCTCCAACGTCCGCCATGCACGGCGAGCCGCGCACGGAAACAATCCCAGTCCTTGCTCGTGGTTTCGCTCCATGCCGCCTCGGCGAACGCAGCGAGGCGGGGGAACAGATGCAAGTCGGTTTCGACCGGCGTCGGCATGCCTTCTGTCCAGAGACAACATTCCACACCGATAAGTCCGCTTCCTCCGTCAGGCCACGTCCGTCCGGCCAGCGGATCGAATCGATACACAGCTTCAAGTGTATTGATATCTTCGGTGTAATTCAGATAGCATGGATCGATCGGCGAACAGATGACCTGAAATCCCGCATCCATTGCTTCGAGGGCAATATCAAGATCATACCAAGCTTGGATGAGCGTCGAGGTTGATGCACCGGCCATGATTTCATTCCAGCCGATCGGAATCTTGCCCAGGCGGGCGAGCATCCCCTCGAGACAACGCGTGAAATGCCATTGAAGGGCGTAGCTGCCAGGAAGTCCGTTCCTCGTAATGATGGCCGTGCATGAATCACAGGTGTCCCACGCATCGCGCGGACACTCGTCACCACCCACATGTATCCACGGCGAGGGAAAGAGGTCCGCGACCTCCGCGAGCACTGTTTCGACGAATTCGTAGGTGGATTCCCTGCCGATGCAGAGCACGGTCGGGAAAATTCCCCACTCGCGCGGCACGGGGAGCGCAGTCTGGTTGCAGCCAAGCCATGGATACGCCGCGAGGGCCGCGGTCGTATGGCCGGGCATATCGATCTCCGGAATCACGATGATATGCCGTGCTGCGGCGAAGGACACAATTTCCCTCACTTCCTGCTGCGTGTAGTACCCGCCATACGTTACCGCACCATGATCGCGCCAGGCCCCGACGCGTGTCAATTCCGGATAGGAGCGGATCTCGAGACGCCACCCCTGATCGTCTGTCAGATGCCAGTGGAAACGATTGAGCTTCAGCGATGCGGCGCGTTCGATGAGTCGTTTGATGTCGGCGATCGGCAAGAAATGCCGACTACAGTCGATCATCATACCACGCCAATCGAAGCGGGGGTTGTCGGTGATGGACACGCAAGGGAGTCTCCATGCGCGGTAACGACTCCCCCGCTCGATGCCCGCCGGCAGTAATTGCCGCAAGGACTGCATGGCATAAAAGGCCCCCGCCGTGGTCGATGCTTCAATCCGGATCCCCTCCGTGGAAATGCTCAGCGAATAGCCTTCGTCTCCCATCGCCACGGCCGACCGGCGGAATTCGACGACTCCTTGCCCTTGTGAAGGCAACGACGGATCGGAACCGAGCAATTCCGCCAGTATCGCAGCCTCGTTTCCGAATTCAGCGTCGCATTGCACCGGCGTGCCGGCCGTCACGATGCACGTACCGGAATCGCGAAGTGCAACCGCCGGTACGGGAATGATTGGCATTGTATCCTTGTTGCATTGCGCCTCTGCTTCGATCAACAGCGCGAAGAACAGGATCACCAGAAATCTGCCCATCCTCAACCCTCCCATGTCCATACCAAAAAACTACATCGAACATATTTCTACACATTGCTCACCAATTTTTCCCGATCGAACGGGCAAGCCTGCATGTGAAAACCCATGTACAGCCGCCAGACACCCGAATGGCGATAAAAATTCCTCATCGGCAGAAATATCTCCCCCAGAACGACCACGTCTCACGAAAACGAGTACGAGAACGTCTCACATACTTGTAAAACGTTCTCGTACTCAGTCTCATGCTCTTTCACGTTCTCGGTCTCTTACTTGCGCCCGTGCGCGACTGGAGACAGCACGCGTTCACGAACGCGTGCTCAGGCTATTTCGCCTTCGCGAACTCCTCGAAGAAGTACACCGTCGTCGCCATGCCCGCGCGGAACTGGCTCAGGTCCATCTTTTCATTCGGTGCGTGGAGGTTGTCATCGGGCAGTCCGAAGCCGAGCAGAATCGCGTCGACACCCAGCAGCTGCTGGAAATCGGCGACGACCGGAATCGAGCCACCTTCGCGGGTATAAAACGGATCCTTCTTGTAGACTTTCTTGATCGCAGCCGCGGCGGCCTTCATCCCCGGCGAGTTGATCGGCGTCAGCGCGGCATGACCATTATTATCGAAGAGCTTCACATCCGCTTTCACCGTATCGGGTGCGATGCTCTTGAAATAGTCGATGAAGAGCTTCGCGATCTTGCTTGGATCCTGATTCGCGACAAGGCGCATGGAGACTTTCGCATGTGCGGAAGCTGGTAGCACGGTCTTGACACCGGCGCCGGTGTGGCCGCCCCAGATGCCGTTGATTTCGAAGGTGGGACGCGCGCCCGTGCGCTCGATTGTTGTATATCCCTTTTCGCCGAACACCTTGGTCGCGCCGAGACGTTTGGCATACACCTCATCATTATGTGGGATTTTCGCGAGCTCGATGCGGTCTTTCTTCGTCAATTGGAGGACGTCATCGTAGAAGCCCGGGATTTTCACCTTGCTGGTGACCGGGTCCTTGCACTTGACGAGCATTTCCGCGAGCACTTGAATCGGATTCGCCACGCCACCGCCATAGGTGCCACTGTGTTGATCCCCATTGAGCGACGTGACCGACACCTCGAGATAGGTCAGTCCCCGCAGACCATAGGTAATGCTCGGCTGGTTCTTCCCGAGCATATTCGTATCCGCGATCAGGATACTGTCGCAGGAGAGCATCGCCCGATGCTTCTTGATAAACTCGGTGAGATTCGTGCTACCGACTTCCTCTTCACCTTCCACGATCACTTTGACGTTCAACGGTAACTGCTTGCGCACCTTGAGATAGGCCTCGATCGCCTTGAACAGGATATAGACCTGTCCCTTGTCGTCCGCTGTCCCGCGGGCATACATTTTCCCGCTCTTGATCGTCATCTCGAACGGCGGGGTTTTCCACAGTTCCACCGGTTCGACGGGTTGGACATCATAATGACCGTAGACGAGCACCGTGGGTGCGTCCTTCGCTTCGAGCCACTCTCCGTACACCACCGGATTTCCCTTGGTCGCAAACTGCTTGACGTTCTTCATTCCCGCCGATTTGAGTTGTTTCTCAACGAAGGTGGCGGTCGCCGTGATATCCTTCTGATGCGCCGGATCGGCACTGATGCTGGGAATGGCGATAAAATCCGCCAATTCCTTCAAAAACCGCGCGTCATTCGCCTTGAAATAATCGAGGAGGTCTTTCATGCGTGTCTCCATGCTATGGATGCAAACGGTGTACTACCCTGTGAATGGCGGAATATACGAAAAAAACCTCCCCCGTGCAGAAAATGCGCGGGAGGGCGCGTGTTTCCCGGAAAATATGTCACGATAGCTCCCGGATCACCACACCACGCTCACCATCCGCGACACCTGCGCGCCATCGCCCGCGACCGCGCGCAAGAGGTACACGCCGGCGGGTAGGCTCGCCGAGGCGAGATCGAGCGAGACGGAGCGGCCGGCCTCCACCTCGCGCGATATCCGTGCACGACCGAGCAGGTCGTGCAGCGTCACGCGACAGCGTTCGCCCGGCCTCCCGCCAATGCGCACGTGCAGGTCCGTTCCGCCCGGGACCGGCTGCGGCCACGCCTCGAGCGTGAAGGATTCCGATGCGGGGGTCTGATTCACTCCCGTGCTTTTCCGTATGACGTACGTCACCGCGACATGACGGCCGGTCGGCGTGGCGGTGAAGCGGAGTTCCGCCTCGTGCACGCCTTCGCCGAGCTGCGTGCTGGTCGGACGCACGCGGATGTGCGCGGACTGGCTGCCGCTCGCCGGCTGCGCGTCCAGCCACCATGCGGACGGCTGACCGGTCCATGGCATGGCGAGTCCCCCGCCCGTCCGGAGTCGGACGACCTGCTCGGCGGGAAGCGCGCCGCCCCGCTCGGCTTCGAAGGACAGGTGCAGCGGCGTGAGCTCGATGCCCGCCGGACTGCCCGGGATCACCTGGATCGTCCACGCGCAGCCGATCGCCGTTCCCTGCTCGGCGCTCCGCCACTGCCAGCGGATCTGCTTCGGATCGGCATCCGCCAGCGCCTGCGTCGGCGTGACCAGCCACCAGCGCGTGCACGATGCGTTCGGCGGGATCGTGCCGTCGGCGACCGGTCCGCCCGGCTCGCCCGCGGGCGCGGTGAAGCGCTGGATACTGTCCGAGCCCGCGAGCATGAACGCCGGCGGCAGGATGATCGCCGCCTCGCAGCCGGTCAGCGCCACCGTCCCGGTGTTCGTCACGGTGTAGGACACATGCAGCGGATCGGGAATGAACTGTTCGGAATGCGCATCGGCGTACAGC
>JAVFAS010000007.1:0-76422 GCA_034002405.1 Bacteroidota bacterium
GACCGCATCGCGTCGGTGCGGCCGCCGTTCGACTTCTCCCTGCTCCGCATGATCACCGCGGCGGATCTCCACCCGGAGGGCACCCGCCTCGCGCTGCGTACCTACGGCGCCGTGCTGGAATATCGGACATCCAGCCCCGATTCTCTTTCTTCCGCCCTCGCCACCGCGCCGCGCATCATCCCCACGCCCGGACTCCCGCAGGCCGAGGCCGTCTGCTACCGCCGTGACGGACGGGACATCCTCACCACCACCGAGGGCGCGACCCCACCGATCTTCATCATCCGACGCCAACCCTGAGCGGCGCGTCGGCGGCTCTCCCCCCTGCTTCCCTCCCCGATGCCGTGCCGCGGTGTATTGTTCCGGCACACGCCATGCATGGGCAAAATTCCGGTACCGTGCGCGATTGCGCGTTCGGGGCGCAACAACCGTGCGTGAAGGACGTACCGCTGAGCGTGTTTCTCTCACCCCGTTTTTCATGCATGGAGGCAAGAATGTTCACCCGCATCATTCCTGTGCTGCTGTTCCTGCTGATTCCCGCGGCGCTGCCGGCCCGATCGGTCGACGCACCGTTCGACGAACGACAGATCACGCGCATCACGGAAAATCTGCTGCACAATCTCACCACGGGCTGCACCGAGGTCAAGGCCAACGCGCTGCAGCTACTCATCGATCTCCACGTGACGCATCCCGAGTTTCCGCTGGAACCAGCGCTGATCCCGGTCATGGGTATCATGCGCCAGCATGCGGATGACGGACTGCGCATCCTCGCCGCGGTCGCCCTGCAGAAAATCGGCGGCGACCGCGCGCGCTTCGCCGTCGCGCGGCGCGCGCTTTACGATGCGTCGGGACGCGTGGCGCGGCAATGCGCCCGCATCGCACGGCATTGGGACGGCGATACGCCGTTTGCCGTCATCTTCGCCGACCGGACCGCGGCGAAGCCCGGGACGGCGAAATAAAATCGTTGAAGGATTTATTTTCGCGCCACCGCAACTTCCCGCACCGCCCTCCCGTAGACCCGGCCAGTTGTTGGAATTGAACGATCACCCATACACGGAGAAGACACGATGAACAAGACTCTTTCCATTTTCGCGCTGGTCCTGGCCATGATCACCCTTCCGCTCGCCAATGCCGCCGCGCAGGACGCGCGTCCCCTCACCGAGCGCCAGCAGCAGCTGATCGAGAAGAATATCCTCGCCAACCTCGAGAGCGGTTCGATGGAGGTGCGCGCCGGCACCATGCAAACGCTGATCGAGCTGAAGAAATCCTATCCGTCGTATGATGTCAGCTATGCCGTGATTCCGATGATGGAAACACTCAAGCATGACGACAAGGCGTCGTTCCGCATCCTCGCCGCGCTGACGCTGTATCATCTCGACTCGGAACTTGGCCGCTTCGCCGTCGAACGCCGTGCGCAGTTCGACTCCGACCGTCGCGTCGCCCGCCATTGTGCCGCGCTCGTACGCAATTGGGGCCGGGCCAACTACTCGGGCGATCTGCTCGCCGAAGCCGCCCGCGTACTCTGAGCGGACACGCGGTTCCGCGATCGCCAGTCCGGCGACCCACAGCATCGTGAGAAAGCCCCGCCCACCGGCGGGGTTTTCCGTTTTCATCGGTCCGGTCCTTCCCTCCCGACATCGTCCCCGGGACGCGTCCCGCCGTGCCGCACATCCGCACACGGTGGCGTCTTGCATCTGGGGTGCGGGATATGTACATAGCAACAAAAACGGAGCACCTCGTATGCGATCACACGATGCCGGACGACGCCGCTTTCTGACCTCCCTCGCCGCGGGCGCGGCCGCGACCACCATGCTTCCCGCATTCTCGCGCGCGGGCCGTCCCGCCGGCGACGACATCCCGGCGACGAATATCGCGGATGCGCTGAAATTTCCCCGCACGGCGACGTCCATGCCCGGCCGCTATCCCGGACGCGTGGTCGACGTCTTCGACGCGGGTTCGGTGGTGGATGGCGCGCCGGTCGCCGCGCGCGCCGAGGCCATGCTCGCGCGCGCGATGCGCGAGCTCACCGGCGAGGCGGATGTGCGCGACGCCTGGCGGCAGTTCGTCTCGCCCGATGACATGGTCGGCCTCAAGGTCAATCCCGTCGCGGGCGCACTGCTCTCCACCTCGGTCGCGGTGACCGCCGCCGCGGTGGCGCAGCTCGAGGCCGCCGGCATTCCCCGCGCGAACATCATGATCTGGGATCGCCGCGAGTTCGAACTGCACGAGGCGGGATTCACCGCCGAACGCTTCCCCGGCATCCGCATCCGCGGCACGGAGTGCAAGGATGCGAGCGGCGCATTCCGCGACGCGAGCGGCGCGCTGTACGGCGAGGCGCGTATCGATCGCGCCTGGTCGTACTGGGCCGATTGCGAGGAATCCTACGACGCCGAGACGCTGCCGTACATGATCAACGAAGGCAAGCATTCCTACTTCTCGCGCATCGTCACCGAGGAAGTGACGAAAATCGTGAACATACCCATTCTGAAGAATGCGGGTCCGACCGTCACGCTCTGCCTGAAGAATCTTGCCTACGGGGCGATCTCGAACACCGGACGCCTGCACAAGCAGCTCTGGGGCGAGACCTGCGCACAGGTGCCGTGTTTCCCTCCGCTGCGCGATAAAACCGTGCTGAATATCGTGGATGGATTGATCGGCTGCTATCAGGGCGGACCGGGTGCCAATCCGCAGTTCATCGTTCCCTATCACCGTATCCTGGCCGGCAGCGATCCGGTCGCCGTCGATCGCGTCGGGTATGAAATCGTCCTCGCCAAGCGCATGGAAACCGGCGTGCAAAAAGCCCCCTCGGCGCGCGGCACGGCATTCATGGACTTGGCCGCGGGCTATGGACTTGGCATCGCCGATCTTTCGCGTATCTCCCATGTCACCGTGGACCTGTCATGAACATTCGCATCTTCTCCCTTGTCATGCTCCTTGCCGTGGGCACATCCACCCTGGTGTCGGCGGCGCCCCCGCTGCGGTTGAAATCCGGGGATGTGCGGGGATGGACCATCGGCACGCCGGACACCTACGCCGCGCGGGAACTGTACGGATACATCAACGGCGGTGCGGAGATCTACCTCGAATATGGCTTCACCCGCGTCGTGGCGCAACGCTGCACCCGCGACAAACACGAGTTTCAGGTCGATATCTATGAAATGAAATCCCCGCGCGCGGCGTTTGGCATGTTTTCGACCCTGCGGGGCCGCTGTGCTCCCGGATTGCCCGGCGTGCGCTGGCACTGCGTCGCGCCGGAACAGATTCTCTTCGCCAAGGGGAAATACCTCGTGTCCATCGTTCCCTACGATCGCGCCGCGGAAACGCGCAGCGCGGCGACCACGGCGGCGAAGGCATTGCTCGCACGCATCCGCGAGGCCGACTACCGCGTGCCCGCGCCCTTCTCCGCCGCCCCGTTCTCAACCGCGAACAAAACGTTGCGCTTCATCCAGGGTCCGCTCGCCGTGCAGGGGGTGCTGGGCGAGTGGGCACCCTGGCTCGACCGCATCGAGCGCTTCGACCTGCACCATGTCACCGTGGGCGACGGCGCGCGCGCGACCGAGGCGGCCGTGCTCTCCTTCCGCACGAAACGCGACGCCGAACGATTCCTCTCCCAGAGCGGCATGGCGAATGCGGCCGTCAAGGACGGCTGGCGGATCGACCGCACGCGCGGCATCGCCATGCGCACGGCGGGGGCGCATGGGGTGCACGTTCTGTGGGGTCAGCAGATGGATCAGCTTCGCGGCCAATGGAGGAAATGACGGCGCACGGCCGTTTCCCGGATCAGCCCAGGCCGCACATGCCGCTCGCGCAGGACGAGCCGTAGGACGGCACGCCGCAGCTTCCGCTTTCACATGACGATGCGGAGGACGCCCCGCCGGCGGTGGATGCGGCGAAGGTGGAGAATTTCTTGACGTGGGCGTGCGAGGCGCATGAGGGACACACGACAATTTCCGGATTTTCCGCGCCCTTGTGCAGGACGTCGTATTGCGTACCGCAGTCCGCGCATCGATATTCGAAAATCGGCATGGGAGATCTCCTGTAACGATTCTGTGGGTGTAACGATTCTGTGGGGAAATTACGACTCGGTGGTGTTCGGGGTCTTCATGTCAGGATCGGTTTTCCGGCGCGTCGGCAGCAGCCAGGTGGCGCCGACGATGCCGCCATAGATGACGCTGGTATACCAGTTGCTGGTGATCGGACAGCTGCCGCTGTTACAACCGATGAAATACCAGTAGGCATAGCCCGCGGCAACGCCGAGAAACACGGGAAGAAGCTTTTTTATGATCGCCATGAACGGTTCCTTTTCGCTACGTCCCTGTATGATGCACGAAACGCTGGTTGGTTGCGGCACTCAGACCAGCGTGAGCGTGCGCTGCGGTTTCGAAAGGAAACGCGCGCCCGCGGGCGTGACCCAGACGATTTCCTCGATGGTCGCCACGCCATAGCCCTCGATCGGGAGCCTCGGTTCGATGGTAAACACTTGTCCCGCCTCGATTTTCCCGTATGGCAACCGGCCATAGCGCTCCCAACGCGGGAGGAGTCCCACGCCGCCGTCATGCGCGGCGCGGCCGACCTGGTGTCCGAGCGCATGCGGGTATTCCGGGTACCCGTTCGCGACGATATGGTCACGCGCGATGGCGTCGATTTTCCACGACACCGCACCCGGTTGCAGCGCATCCGCCGCGAGGCGGATCGAATCACGGATCACGGTGAACCCCCGCTGCACTTCCTTCGGTGCGCGGGTTTCGCCCGTGCGCCGGATGTACCAGGTACGCTGGAGGTCGGAACAGTAGCCATGCACCTTGACGCCGAAGTCGATATTGAGGACGTGCCCCGGCGCGATCTTGCGTTTGGTCGGACCATAATGCGCGCCCGCATGCTCCGGACCGGTGAACACGGCGGGACAGTGATCGCGGTCCCACGCCAGTTCCACCCCATGGCGCTTCACCTCGCGAAGGATGAAATTCGCGACATCCTGCTCCGTTTTTCCCGGCGCGAGGAAGCCGGTGACGCGGTCGTAGATGTCGAGCGTGAGGCGGATCGCCTGCTTGATATACCGGACCTCCTTCTCCGTTTTCCGGCCCCGCAGGGCGGAAAAGACCTCCTGCGACGACACCAGGCGATGCGCGAACTTCGTCCCTTCCAGCATGCCGGTGAGCAGCAGGTACATCCCGTGGGTCAGGCCATCGGCCATGACGCTGTCGGTGGAGAAATTGATGGCGATGCGCCGCGGGTTGATTCTCGTCAGCACGCCCAGCAGTTCTTCACGAATGCCCTGCACATAGGGGATCACCGTGCGGTAGCGCCCGGCGTCACGGATACCCGCGACATCGAGACTGCCCGCGATGACAATCGTCTCGCCGTCGCGGGTGATGATCCACGCCGTCTGCCAGGTCGCGTGCTGGCCCACCACCATGTCGATCGCCGGATCGGGCATCGTCGCGCTCTCGCGCACGAAGGTGATCCACATATCGATGTTCTTCTCGCGGAGGATGTCAACAGCCTGTTCGATTTTCTCGGTAATCATGGGAGTGTCCTGCGATTGTTCGGATCGGGGAAGATACGGCGCACCGCCGAATGATGCACGGCCATGGATGTCACTCCGCGATGGATGTCGCATGTTCACCCGCATCGGAGTATATTGTCACCGTTTGCCTCGGCCAGCGCACCGCAACCGCATCTCAGAAGCCGAACGGAGAACAGCGACCATGAACATTATCGTGATCGGCGCCGGATTGGTCGGCACCAGTCTTGCCGAGCAGCTTCAGGGACAGGGACACAACGTCACCGTGATCGAGCCGAATCGGGAGCGTTCGGAGACCTTGCGCGACAAGCTGGATCTCCGCGTGGTCCGCGGTTCGGGCAGCAATCCGCGGGATCTCGAGGATGCCGGCCTCGACGGCGCGCAGATGCTCATTGCCGCGACCCCCGTCGACGAGGTGAATTTGATCGCGTGCATGATCGCGCAGCAATATGACGTGACGCACCGGATCGCGCGGATACGAAACGCCGATTTCGCGCGACTGCAGCCGGAGTTGTTCGGCGTCACGCAAGTCATCTATCCCGAGGAGAACACGCTTTCGGCGGTGATCAATCTCATCGAGACCCCGCATGCGATCGACGCGCAGGATTTCGCGCAGCGCGGTGTCCTGCTCCGCAGCTATCTGATCACCGCCGGCATGCCCATCGCCAACCGTCATCTGGCCGAATTGCGCACCGACCCGCGAGGCGAACGCCTGCTCGTGGTCGCCATCATCCGCGAGGGTGTCGTGCATATTCCGCGGGGTGACGACACGATTCTCCCCGGCGACAAGCCGCTGTTCGTCTTTCCGCGTGAAGCGCTGGCGGACGTCCTGTGGCTCGTGAGCATCGATGCATCGGCCAAACGGAAGGTGATCGTCTACGGCGACACGCACACCGCGATCAACATCGCCCAGGCAATCCGCCGCGTGGTCGAGAGCGTGACATTCATCGATCCGGATCTTGAACACGGAAACATCGCGGCCTCGAGGTTGCAGGGAATCGATGTGCTGCATGGGCGTGGTGATGATGCCGACGTGCTGAACGAGGCGAACGTCCGCTACGCCGATTTCTTCATCGCCGCGGCGGAGCACAACGACGAAAACGTACTTTCATGCCTCCTCGCGAAATCGGAGGGTGCGCGCGAAGTGATCGCCATCGTCACCGACGACCAGCACACCGACCTGTTTCTTTCCATTGGCATCGATCACATCATCAATCCCCGGCAACAGACCGCCAACGGCATCCTCAACTCGATCTTCCCGGGGTATGTCAGCGCGGCATTGCACATTCAGAAATCGGACATCGATGTCCTGCGTCTGCGGGTGACCGCACACGCCCCGGTGGCCGGCCGCGCGCTCAAGGACAGCTGGAAACGCGTGCTCGGCGTCTCGATCGTGGGTGCCGTGCTGCGTGACGGTGCGATGATCGTCCCGACCGGCAACACGGTGTTGCACCCCGACGACATCGTCATCGTCTTCACACGGGCAGCGGGCATCCGCAAGGTGCGCAAGCTCTTCGGCGCCAGCGATCCGATCGGGATATCGGGCCATGCATAAACGCACCGTCCTGTATGGCGTCGCGCGGCTGCTGCAGGTCATGGGCCTGGCGTTGACGGTTCCCGCCGCCATCGCGTGGTTCGACACACCGGGATCCGACGCAATGGCACGACTGTCGCACCCCGCGTTTTCAGGCTTCTGGATCGCCATTCTCGCCGCCCTGCTCTTCGGCAGCGCCATCGCGGCCGCGCTGCGTCGAAGCAGCACGGCGCAGAACGTGCGCGAGGGCTTCGCGATCGTGACCTTGGGGTGGATGGTGCTCGCGGTCTTCGGCGCCATTCCGTTCGCGGTCTGGTTCGCCGCCGGCATGGGGGACCTCACCGTCTCCGGTCTCTTGCTCGCCTTCACCGACGCCGTGTTCGAGATCATGTCGGGCTTCACCACCACGGGATCGACCATCCTGCGCGACATCGAAGCCGTGCCGCGGGGCCTGTTGTTCTGGCGCAGTCTCACGCATTGGCTCGGCGGAATGGGAATCGTGACCCTCGCGCTGGTGATCTTCCCCGCGATGGGGGTTTCCGGCTATCATATGTTCAAGGGCGAGGTGCCCGGTCCGACCACCGAGCGCCTGCAACCGCGGCTCGCGCGGACGGCGACCATCCTCTGGGGCGTGTACGCCCTGCTCACGCTCGTACAGACGCTGTTGCTGATGGTGGGAGGAATGGACTGGTTCGATGCGACCTGTCACGCATTCGGGACCATGGCCACCGGCGGATTCAGTACGAAGAATTCATCCGTGGGATTTTTCGACAGCGAACTCGTACACTGGGTCACCATCGTCTTCATGTTTCTCGCCGGTGTCAATTTCCTGTTGCATTACAACGCGCTGCGCGGAAATTTCTCGCTCTTCAAAACGGATAGGGAATTCCGTTTTTATGCCGGCGTCATCATCGCCGCCGTGCTGGTGTCCACGCTGACCCTGCAGATCGAGGGACTGCCGTCGGCCGAGAGCACGCGCACGCACTTCCGCAACGCCCCGGCCCCCTATGAGGATTTCGTCTCGCACGTCCACCACGAGGGAGAGAAGGTCGCTTCGCTCTATGGAAGCTTCCGGGAATCGGCGTTCCAGGTCGTGTCGATCGTGACGACCACCGGCTTCGCGACGGCGGATTTCGATCTGTGGCCCAACACGCTGCGGTTGCTGCTGGTGGTGCTGATGTTCTTCGGCGGCTGCGCCGGTTCGACGGGCGGTGGGATGAAAATGATCCGCGTGATGATCAATCTCAAGGCGGGCTGGCGTGAGATCATCAAGATGGCGCAGCCACGAATCATTCGACCGATCAAGATCGGCGACGTCCCCGTGGAAGAAGCGCGCGTGGGGAACATCGTCTCGTTCTTCATCCTGTTCCTCACCCTCACCGTCTTTTCCGCCCTGCTGCTTTCCCTGTTCACGACCGATCTGGTCACGGCCGGCACGGCCGTCGTCGCCTGTCTGGCGAATGTCGGCCCCGGTCTCGCGGGCGTTGGCGCGATCGAGCATTATGCGTGGATGCCCATTCCGGGGAAATGGATTCTGATTTTCAATATGCTGCTGGGTCGGCTCGAGATCTTTACCGTGCTCGTGCTGTTCCGGAAAACCATCTGGCGATAATCGCCCGGGCGATCATCGTCCGGATGGTGATCATCGTGAGAGGGAACACCATCCGGTCAGGGGATGCGGGGGGCGCGTCGTCCCCGCCGCAATCCGCACACTCACGCGTTCTGGAAGCGCTCGTCGAGCCAGTCGAACACCGCCTGATTGAGACGGGGGAGATTGCTGAAATAGTGATGCGCATCGGTCGGGTGGATGCCGGGCAGGTGGACTTCCGACTTGTCGGTGGCGCGAATGCCGGAGAAGAACAGGTCGCCCTGCCGTTTCAGCTCCGCATGCGCGGCCTCGCTGCGCACCGACAGGACGGGACAATGGACACGGTAGAGAAGGTCCCGGACCGTGTAGGGTTCGGTTTCCTGGAGCAGGGCCTGCAGCCGCGTCACGCCGAGGCGGCGGCACATGTTGACGACGAGCAGTTTCACATCGCCGCGCATGAGCGAGGGTGGCATCTCGCCGAGTGCCTGCATTTCCACATCGACGATGAGCGCGCGGGGACCGATCATCTCCCGCAGCAGCTGTTGCATTTCGATGAAGGAAGGATTGACGATCAGGGCTTTCACGCGCGGGTCGAATGCCGTGACGCGCGTGCAGAAATAGCTTCCGAGGCCGCTTCCGAAGAGCGTGATCCGATCGTGATCGACTTCCGGACGGTCGTGAAGGAAATCGAGCGCCACCTGCAGCGGGATCTCGAAGTCGTGACGGAGCCGGGAATCCCTGTCGCCACGCAGTGCACCGGCTTGTCCCGGTCCCTGGAAAAGCAGCACGTTGTATCCGCGACGCAGCGCGGTCAGGCCGTGACAGAAATACTGTTCTTCCGCGCTGCTCTCGAAGCCGGTGACCAGCATGATCGTCGGGCGCGGCGTGCCCGAGTCATCGGGACAGAGGAAATAGGCCGGGTGTGTCTGCTCGTTCTCCGCGATCGTCACGCTCCCGCCGCCCCAGGGAAGCAGTCGCAGGGCCTGTGCGAAACTCTCTTCGGCCAGACGGCCGAGGCGCTGGTGATCGGCCCCGGAAACGATGGCGTAAAATTCGGCCAGTTGATAGTAATTCGCCGCGCGCAGGTAGGCATCCCCGGCACTGGATTCATGCCGGCGCTCGAGCGCGACCTCTCCCAACCGGAACACCTCCGCCGCGACATCGGCCCATTTCGTGGCCCAGCCGTTCAGATCCCACTGCTCCATGCCCCGAGCGGCGGTCAGACACTCTCCAAGCGTGGATGCGCCATAATACGACATGCCCAGCTGACGAAAGAGCTTGAATTCAAATTCGGGATGTTCGAGAAGGGAGGTAAACGCGGAATTCGGTCCAAGGTAGCTGTCGAGTTCCATACCGTGACCACGCTGTAGAAATATCGGTTCTTCGGACTCGGAGAGGTCGCGATTCTATCGAGACAAGAGAGCATTTGATCGCTTCCCATCCCGTAGAACAAAAATCACGCCGAGAGCGTGAACATGGTTCGGTCAGGAAAAAATGCCCTATTCCATCAAATTCGTGTGAATAATCCGAACAGATGGTGAAGAATGCGCACGGAAGACCGGAGTTCCGTCGGATATGCGTTCTCCGAATTGCATCGAGGGAAACGCGTGAGAATTTTCCCTGCTCCGGGAGTGCAAGTGACGAAAAAAAATCATATACTGGCGCGAAGTACATTTTCGTTTATCGGAGGTCCTCTATGCGCAATTCCGCGACGCTGTTGGCAATTGTGATAGCCATTTCGTGGTCGACACCACTCACCGCGCAGATCATATCCGCGGACAACATCATCATTCGCGTGCGACCTGTCTGTAATGAGGGCCAGGGCGGCGCGCTGCTCGCGGCGGTCGAAATGAAGCCGCGCACGAACATGTGGGCCCCGAACTTCGGCCGCATTGGCGGATTCAGCATCGTCTTCACGTACACGGCCGCGAAACTCGTGCTCCAGGGCGTGGGGCAGCGCTACGAAACCGGGTATTGGGGAAGTCCCTACCGCAGTCAGGCCTTCGGTTCATCCGCATGGTTCAACCAGCATGCGCATTCCGGCAATCCCAACTCGGCGCTCCCGGTCTCCGACCAGTATTTCACACCCGCGTTGGATTGTCAGGGACAGCCTCTCAACGATGGGTTCTTCGAGCTCATGTATTACCAGATGACCATCGGCGCCACGGTCAACGGCACGGTGAATCTCGGTTTGTATGACGTGCAGGCGTATCAGACCTTCCCGTACCAGCAAAACGTCAACCACACGGCCATCTTCAATGCCGAACTCACGCTCAACAACAACGACTCGACCGAACAGGTGATCGATCTGCTCATTCCGGTCGAACTGTCGGCCTTCAACGTGACGGCACGGCCCGATGGGAGCATGCTGCTGACCTGGCGCACCGAGACCGAGACCTCGAATCTCGGATTCGAGGTCGAACGTGGCGACGGCGAGCATTTCGAGCGCGTCGGATTCGTGGCCGGCCACGGCACCACCACCGACGCCCACGACTACACGTGGGTGGACCCCGAGCCCACGGCGGCACGCGCGGACAACCTCGTGTATTACCGCCTCAAGCAGATCGACACCGATGGCACGTCCGCCTATTCCGCGGCGCAGCCCGGTGAACTCCTTCCCGCGACGTTTGGTTTGGGACAGAGTTATCCGAATCCTGCTTCGGTCGGCACGGACATCAGCATACCCTACACGCTCGCGGTGCCCGCCACCGTGCATCTCGCCGTGTACAACACCATGGGACAGCTGGTCGCCACGCTTGCCGACGGCATGGAACGGCAGTCCGGCCGCCATGTGGCCAAATGGAATGTGCAATCCGCCTCGGCCGCGCTTCCGGCCGGTGTGTATTTCGTCCGCTTCGCGGCGGAATTCGGCGGCGAGCGCGTGAGCGACATGCGCCAGATTTCCATTCTCCGCTGATCGCGCGCACGCGCGGCTTCCGGGCTTCAGCATCTCCAACGGGCCGTCCTTTCGGATGGCCCGTTCTTTTTTCCCCAGAAGACATTTCGTAAGTTTTGTATTCCGGATACGGAGTACGTTCACTTACGAAGAGTCTGATCATGTCCCATCTCGCACACACCGACCCCCGCATTCACGACATCATCAACGAAGAAACAAACCGGCAGATCACCAAGCTGCAGCTGATCGCGTCCGAAAACTATGCCTCCCCGAGCGTGCTCGAGGCCACGGGCAGCGTGCTGACGAACAAATACGCCGAGGGATATCCCGGCAAGCGATACTACGGCGGTTGCGAATACGTCGACCAGGCCGAGGACCTCGCGCGCGAACGGTTGATGCAGCTTTTCGGCGCGGAATACGCCAATGTGCAGCCGCATTCGGGCGCGACCGCGAACCAGGCGGTGTATTTCACCTTCGTCCAGCCCGGCGACACGGTCATGGGCATGGATCTCGCGCATGGCGGCCACCTCACGCACGGTTCGCCGGTGAACTTTTCGGGCAAGCTCTACAAGATCATTCCGTACGGTGTGCACAAGGACACCGGCATGATCGACATGAACCAGGTCGAGGATCTGGCCATGCGCGAGAAACCGAAAATGCTCATCGTCGGTGCGAGTTCCTACCCGCGCAATATCGACTACAAGGCATTCCGCGCCATCGCGGACAAGGTCGGGGCGATCCTGTGGGCGGATATCGCGCATCCCGCCGGATTGATCGCCGCGAAGCTGCTCAACGACCCCATCCCCCATTGTCACGTGGTCACGTCAACGACGCACAAGACCCTGCGCGGTCCGCGCGGCGGCATCATCATGATGGGCAAGGACTGGGAGAATCCATTCGGAATTGTCGCACCGAAATCCGGCCGCGTGAAGATGATGTCCGAAATCATCGACAGCGTCGTGATGCCCGGAATCCAGGGCGGTCCGCTCATGCATGTCATCGCGGCGAAGGCCGTCGCCTTCGGCGAGGCGCTGCAGCCGCCCTTCCTGACCTATCAGAAGCAGGTGAAGGCGAATGCATCCACGCTCGCCGCGTTGCTGGTCGAACGGGGCTTCCACCTGATTTCAAACGGGACGGACAATCACCTGATGCTCATCGACCTGCACAATAAAAACGTGACCGGCAAGGAAGCCGAAAATGCCATGGAGTCGGCCGGTATCACGCTCAACAAGAACATGGTGCCCTTCGACGACCGTTCGCCCTTCGTCACGAGCGGCATCCGTGTCGGCACGGCCGCCATCACCACGCGCGGTTTCCGCGAAGCGGACATGCAATTCGTCGCGGAGATGATCGACACCGTCATTGGCAATGTCGGCAACCAGGCCGTGCTCGATGGCGTCCGTGGCTCGGTCAAGGAGTACTGCGCGAAATTCCCGCTCTATACTGAATTGACGGACTGAGCAGGAACGACGACCACCACGCCCCGCGACGCAGGCGTCGCACGAGCCAGACGATTCATCCACGGCCGCCATCCTCATGGCGGCCGTTTCGTTCCGCGCGATGTCGGGATCGGGAAGGAAGGGCGCGAAGCAATGCGGCATGGATCCGCGCGTGTTCCTGCCAGGAGAATTGCTCCTGCACGCGTCCCCGCGCTTCGATCGCCTGGCGCTGTAATTCCGAGTATCGGAGCTGAATTTCCTCGATTGCGCCCGCGATGGCCCGGGGCGTCCCCGCGGGAATGGGAACGATGGCGGCGCCCATCGCCATGAGATCCGGCACCACGCCGGCTCGCGCGCCCGCCACGAGCGGGAGTCCCGCGGCGACGGCCTCCAGCGCGACGAGTCCGAACGACTCGTGTTCCGAGGGCTGCACCGCGGCGTGCATGCTCCCGCGGTGCACCTCCAGTTCCGCCGGCGCGAGCCATCCGGTGAAGCGGACGACCTCATCGATCCGGAGATCGGCGGCGAGCCGTTCGAGCCCGCGCCGCTGGTACCCATCCCCGGCGATCGTGAGCCGCACCGCCGCGGCGCCCCGCGCACGCAGCAGGGCAACCGCCTCGAGCAGTGGCACGATATTCTTCGCGTTCTGGTCCAGCCGCGAGACACAGAGCAACGCGAACGGTGGCGGCGGGGCCGCGGCCGTCGGCGGCGGGCTCCCGGTGATGCCGAGGGGAATGCGATGGATCACGCCGTGTGGAAGAAGCGCGCGAAGCGCATGCTCCTGCGTGCCGCACTGCGCCAGCACGGCATCCGCCCCGGCGAGTTGCTCGATGATCCAGTCGTGCAGCGATCGCTGTCCTTCCGCCGGCATCGGGGCGATGGTTTCATTCTCGTCGATCCACAGCGGGATGCCGCATTGCCGCGCGACGGATCGCGCCACCGCCGCGGAGGCATGCACGTAATGCACGAGAATGACATCGGGCTGGAATTCCCCGACGTGCCGGACGAGCCACCGGCGCTGCTGCACGCGCAGCAACAACGGATTCACCCGCCAGCCCAGCCGGTCGGGTACGGTCAGGCAGCGGCGATGATGAACAATGACGTGTGGAAACGGGGATTCCGTCGCGGGCAATGCGCTGATGAGACGAAACCATCGACGGTCATAGCCCCCGAGGAGAAGGTTTTTCAGACGGGGAAACAGACGGACGAGCGAGACGACCTCGACATCGGCGACGTGTCCCAGCGCGGCACAGTGGTCGCGCATCCATGCGGCGGGACTGCGTGCGGCATCGATGGGATAGCGGTCGGTCAGGATGAGCAGACGGGGACGCATGCCGCCCGTCACTCCGCCGCGCGCAGCGACCAGCCGGCCCGCCGCGCGTCATCCCAGAACCGCGGATAGGATTTGCTCACCGACCAGGGGCGGTCGAGCACGATTTCGGACGATGTGACAAGCGTCAGCAGCATCCCGGCCATCACCAGTCGATGGTCTCCATTCGTGTGGAAGACTGCCTCCGGTTTCAGTACCGGTGCGGGACGCAGCACCAATCCGTCGGGACGCGGCTCGACGTCCACACCCAGTGCGCGCAGCGATTCGGCGAACTCGTCGATACGGTTCGATTCCTTGATACGGAGATGGGCCGCGCCGGTGAAGGTCACCGGATGCGCCGCGGTGAGCGCGGCGACCGACAGCACGGGCAGGAGGTCGGGTACCGCCGAGAGATCGATGGTCCGTGGTGCGCGGCGGGCCTCGCGCAACGCCGCGAGATAGGTCTCCACCGCACCATCCGGTTGCCGCGGGATACGTGCCTTTTGTCCCGCCTCGATCGGGTGCCCGAGAAAACGCGCCACGCTCCACACCGCGGCCGAGCTCTCGTCGGCATCAATCTCGAGTGTGAGCTTGGTGTTGAGGCGTTCGGTCTGATTCACCGCGATCACGTCGCCATGCGCGATGATTTCCACGCCCGCCTGCTCGAGCAGCGAGAATGTCATGTCGAGATACGGCCGGCTCACGGGTTCGCCAAGCAGGCGTATCGTGAACGGATGCTCCGCACCCACCGCGAGCAGCGCGATCGCGGAGACGAACTGTGACGACTGCGACGGGTCAATCGAGAACATGCCCGGCAGGTCGCGCCACCCGCGTACGACATAGCCCTGTCCCGATCCGTCGTGAAACGACTCGATCGATGCGCCGGCGCTCCGCAGGGAACGGATGAGCGCGTCATGGGGACGCTGCATCAGCGCCGGAGAAAGCAGTAGCTTGGTGGGACGGACACTCGTGCAGCACAGCGCCAGAAGAAAGCGGAACGTCGTCCCGCCCTCGCAGACGAAGAGAGTCCGATCCGTTTCTCCGTCAATGGCATCGAAATCACGATTGAGATTGTCGACCACGTACCCGCGCGGCGTATCCTCGACGGGATACCCGAGCGCGCGCAGTCCGCGCAGCATGCAGCGCACATCGTCCGCCTCGCTGCGACCGATGATCGTGGTGCGCCCCATGCGCTGCGCGGCGATCACCAGCGCGCGGTTGAGTTCGGACTTGCTCGCCTCGATATGCAGCGGGGCGGGACGCGGCGCGACGCACCGTACCCGCACGCGCAGGCTGGAAAACCAAACGAGGGACTCCCGCAGCGCGGTGGTCCAATCCGACGCGCTGATCGCGGTCGTGACCAACGGATCGCCCAGATCGCGCAGCAGCACCGAGCGCAAGTGATTTTCCTCCCGCTTCTTGTCCCGCGACATCGCGGCATGCAGCACGTCATCGGACGGCAATTCGGGCAAGGGAACAAGCAACGGGAACAGCGTCGCCCGGCAGAAACCGGCGGTTGCCGGAAGCATCCCCTCCCGTTCGGACAGACGGAGCGCGGCGGCCATGCCCCAGGCCACGGCGGAACCATGACTCAGATGCGTGGTCAGCTCGAGGGCATGCGCGAGCGTGTGGCCGAAATTGAGCACCGTCCGCAGCCCGTGCGTCTCCCGCGGATCCTGTTCCACGATACGCTGCTTGAGACCGACGGCGTGCACGATCATCGTCGCAAGCAATGCACCCACTTCCGTGAATGGTGCGTAGGTCAGGTGCTCGACCTGAGCCGCATCGAGCGCCCGCGCGCTGCTGGCATCGCCGAGCCACAGCACCTTGAGCATTTCGACCATGCCATCACGACGCTGGGTCAACGGAAGCGTGTCGAGGAATTCCTCGACGAGAAAGACACGGTCGGCGGGATAAAACGTCCCGAGCTGGTTTTTTGCATTCCCCAGATTGACCGCGGTTTTCCCGCCATGCGCCGAGTCGACCATGGCGACCATGGTGGTGGGAACATGCCAGAGTCCGACGCCGCGCCAGAGAATGCTCGCGAGAAATCCCACCGCGTCACCGATGCTGCCCCCGCCCACCGCGACCAGCAGCAACGGCTTGCTCGAGCGACGCTGCAACACCGTCATGGCGAGCTGCTCGATCCCGGCCAGCGTTTTGAGCTTTTCCCCCGCATCGACCAGGATCGGATGATCGAATCGATCGAGGAAGCGCGCCGGAAGGCGCCGGTCGGCGACGACGATGGCGTCCGCCGGAAGGGTCAGTTCCCCGAGCGCGCGCACACGTTCGAAGAGGGTGCGCGGTGATTGCGTCGTGAGGGGATCGAGGTTTCCATCCATCATGGCACGGACCTACCGGAACATTTCGTCCACCTTCACGATGCGGATCTTCTCCGTCGTGAATGGCAGTTGATGATTCGAGATGTGCGTGTCCTCTTCCAGCACGTCGTCCGGTTTCGGAGTGTCATACACCACCGGACTCGGCGTATTCGCCACCAGCGCGTCACGGAACGCCTCGGCGCCGCTGGTGACCACGGCGAATTTCACGTTCGCGACCTGGAGGTGCCGGCGAATGGCATCGTTGACCTGCTCGCGCGTGAGCGCCGCGATCTTCCGCCGGAAGAGCGCGATATAGTCGGCATCGATGCCGTAAAACTTGCTGTCCATCGCCATGCCGAGCCGCTCCGATGTTGTCGTCGCGTATTGCAGGGCGTATTTGTGCAGGAAACGTTTGGTCAGGTCGAACTGCTCCTGCGTCATTCCGTCCTCCACGACCCGCTGCAATTCCCGCATCGCCGCGCGCAGGGCGAAATGCCGATGCGCGTGTTGCACGGGACGGATCCACACTTCGAACAGCTGCTGCCGGCGCGCGACATTCTGTGGCGGCATCTGCCGCCGGCCTCCGTTGGGGAAAATCTCGATGTACGAGTAGTCCCCGTAATTCATTCCGCGTGCCTCGCGGATCACCTGATAGAGATGCGACGAGGAATTCCGGTGTTCCCCAAACCATGAATTGAACAGCGCGAGCGCGAAGAAATCCTCGTCCCCGCGCTGCACCGTGATCGGAAAGCCAAAGCTGATGGCCGTGGCATCACAGTCCTTTTCGACGATGAGCATTTCCAACCCGTCGATCGGTGCCGGGGCGGGCGGGTCGGGTTGTTGCGGCCGGCCCTCGACGAGCGTCCGCAGGTCATTCTCGAGCCGGCGCACGATGGTGTTGTCGTAGCCGCCGCCCAGACCGAGGACGAAGTTGTCGCGGGTGAACCACTGCGTGTAAAACGCCCGCACGTCGTCGAGCGTGATCGCGTCGAGCCCGGAAATCGTCCCGGCATCGAGATGCCCGTATTTCGTGCCGGCATGGACGAAGTCGAAGAAGGCCGCCTTGCCCAGTTCCTCGTCGTTGGCGTAGCGCAACGACTTCTCGATGCCGTTGCGCATATCGGTCTTGATGCGAACGAAGTCATCCTCGCGGAAGGCGGGATGCAGGATGGCGTCGGTAAACAGCGGGTAGTACTCCTCGAGATTGTCGCGATGCACGCGGCCGCTGATGACCGTCATCTCCTTGTCGACACTCGCGCCGTAGCCCGCGGCCAGCGGATACAGCGCCTCCATGATCTCTTCATAGCCACGCGTCGCCGTCGCGCCCTCGGTCAGCATCGTGGCAGTCAGCAGCGCGAGACCTTCCTTTCCCGGGGGATCGCATTGCGACCCGGTCTTGAACCACACGCGGATGGAAATGGTCGGATCGTCGGTGACCGGAAGAAGGACGGTGCGTTCGGATGACGGCACGTCGCAGGCACTCATGAGCAGTCCCATGGCAATGATGGCAGGAAAAGGAAGGAACCGGGTGCGTGTCATGATCAGTCCCTCCCCGTGAGCGTGGCGACCGTGCGTCGCGCGGGTGTCAGATACGTCTCCGCGGCACGGCGCAGATCCTCGGCGGTCACCGCGTCATAGGCGGCATGGAGTTCGTCGACCACCGCGACCCCCCCGGTGATCGCGACCAGGCGCGCGAGGCGCCCGGCGACCTTGTCCGGCGTGTCGAGGTTCATGAGAAACGAATATTTCAGTCTTTTTTTCTGATTCTCCAGTTTTTTCGCCGGGAGTGGGCCGGCGAGGAAGGTCTCCACCGCGCGGTCGATCTCGCCGAGCACGGCGGACAGGTCGGTGGCATCCTTCACGACCGCGTACACGGTCCACAGCCCCGGATCGCGGTTGAAGCCGAAATCCGCGCCGATGGACTGGACCTTCTGTTCGGTGAGCACCAGCTTCTTGTAGATGTCGCTGGTCTCCCCGAAGAGCAGATCCTCGAGCAGCGTGCCCGCCACCATCGTCCGGTCGGAAACGTCGAAGCGCGGACCCTTGTACGCCACCGCGAGCAGCGGCAGTGTGCGTCCGTCATACCGCACGGTGATGCGGCGCTCCGCGGTCTGCGGGGGTTCGACCGGAATGCGCGGCGGGACATATCCGGTTTTCCAGCCGCCGTAGTATTTCCGGACCAGTTCCAACGCCGCCGTCGTCTTGAAATCGCCGACGAGCAGGAGGACGACATTCTCGGGCCGGTAATAGCGGTTGAAGAATTCCTTGCTGTAGGCATACATCGTCGGCATGGCCTTGATATCCGCTTCGTAGCCCATGGTCGTATGACCGTAGGTGTGTTTGGTGAACGCCGCGGCCTGCAGCGCCTCGAACAGCACCTCCCACGGACTCGTCCGGTTCTTCCGATATTCCCCGTACACGGCGCCCGCTTCGGTCTGGAACGGTACCTCGGCGTACTCGAGATACTGGAAGCGATCGCTTTCGATCTTGATCACCGTCTCGAGATCCTCCGCCGCGAAGGAAAGATGATACGCCGTCAGGTCGTCGGTGGTGTAGGCGTTGGCGTCGGCACCCATGCCCGTGACGGTGCGGTCATACAGCGCGGCGGGATAGTTTTTCGTGCCACGGAACATCATGTGTTCGAAGAAATGCGCGAAGCCCGTCTTTCCCGCTTCATACTCGTCGCGCGAACCGGTGCGCACGACGCTGTAATAGGACATGAGGCCGCCTCCGGACATCGGGATCAGAATGACCCGCAACCCGTTGTCGAGCACATGGGTCTCGGCGGCATAGGGAAAGACACCATCGCCACCCGGCGCCGCGCGCAGCGTTCCACCGGTCATGGTGATGGCAAACATGACGAACATCAACGGTTTCACGGTTCCTCCTCGTTCGATCATTCCTGCACTGGGGATGTGTGTTGCATGGAAGAAAGTTAGGCAAAGGGAAAGAAGGGAGCAATTCAGGGAAATCAGTATATTTTTTTATTGATTGCCATGCACGCCCGTGGAGCCGGAAAGAATGACCATGCTGCTCGATGACCTCCAGCGCGCCCGGATTCTCGCCCTCGCGGAAGACACCGCGGCGGATGACGAACGCCGGCGCAATGCCCGCATCCTTCTCGCCTATGACGACGGTGGCGACACCCGGGAAATCGCCACCGCGGTCGGCCTGTCCGAAAGCCGCGTGCGGTACTGGCGGGGCGTGTTCCGCAAATACGGGATGACCATGTTCGACACCGACTTCGCGCCGCCCGTCCACCGCCGTCCCGCCGCGGAACGCGCCGCGGCGGACCATCCCTTCGTCCTGCCGGAGGCGGACCGCGCCGCGCTCGAACGGCGTGCGGCCGATGAAACGGATGAGCAGGTCCGCATCCGCATCACCCTGCTGCTCGCGTATGCCGACGGTGCCCAGACCGACGAGATCGCGCGCATGGTGGGACTTTCCCCCAGCCGGACCCGCTACTGGCGCCGCACCTACGAGCGCGTGGGCCTGCGCATGTTCGATGCCGACGAAACCGCCCGGCCGCGGCCCACGACACGGCACCCCCGTCGCGACGCGTCGGTCGCGGTGGATGCGGACGCGAAGTCACCGGAGATGCCGGGCATCCTGCCCGAGGATTCGTCGTCGGAAGCGGGACGGAAAGTGCTGCGCATGTATTTCGAGGAATTTCTCCGCCGGGAGGCGCAGCCGGACATCGACACCGACCCGGAAATCGTTCACAAGATGCGCGTGGCCACGCGCCGCCTCCGCTCGACCTTCGAGATCTTCGATGGGGCCTTCGAGCCCCGATCAATCCGGAAGTTCCGCAAGCCGCTGCGCCAGCTCGGTCGCGTGCTGGGATATGTCCGTGATCTCGACGTCCTGCTCATGCACATGCGTGGCTACGCCGCCACGCTCCGCACCGACGACGCCGCCTCGTTCGCCCCGCTGCTGGCGGCATGGGAAGAAGAGCGCATGGTCCTTTTTGCCGCGCTGCGCGCGCATCTCGAGACCCCAGCGTACCTCGCATTCCGCGAGAGTTTCCGGAAATTCGTCGACACCCCCGGAGCGGGCGCGGTTCCGGATCCGGAGATCATTCCCGGGGTTCCCCGCCGCATCGCCCATATCGCGCCCGAGCTGATGCTCCGGCGCTACACCGACGTGCTCGCGTTCGAGCCCTTCATCGAACGCGCATCGATCGACCTGCTGCACCGGCTGCGCATGCAGTGCAAGAAGCTGCGCTACACGATGGAGTGCTTCACCGAGCTGCTTGGTCCCGGCGGACGCAAGGCCATCCGCCAGGTGGTTGTGCTGCAGGATTATCTCGGAGAGCTTCAGGACGGCCAGGCGGCAAGCGACATGATCACGGATTTCGTCAGTGGACTCGACGTCCGGCAGTCCTCGCGTCCCTTGCACGAACGCCTCAATCCCGCCCCTCTCCTGCAATACCTCGCCACGCGCGAAGCCCACAAACATGCACTGCTGCTCGGTGTCGCCGTGGCCTGGAACGAATTCCGCACCCTCGATCTGCGCAAACGCCTGCTCCGCGCGCTGTTGCCGTAATCATGGCTGATGGCTGATAGCCAGCGTGTAACATCCGCCCGGGCATTCCGTATACACGAGAATATCGGCGTATTCGCTCTCATTCTCGTGAATTTGTCCGGGAGACCGCCATGGGTGTCGCATGGAACCGAGCGTGCATTGCTCTCCCCTTCCGCTTCTTCCTCTTCCTTGTTCTCCTTGTTCCACTCGCGGTCTCCGCGCAGACGCATCCGCCCGGCGCGCGGGAGGATGCACGGGACCACACCCGGGATTCACGCGAGGAGGCCGCTCGGGATCCGCGGTCGGTTGCAACGCTGCTCGCGACGGCACGGTCGCTGATCGCGGAACGATCGATCCGAGGACGGATGCTCGCGACGGATCTGCTCGAACGCGCGGTGTTGCGCGATCCCGCTCATGTGGAGGCACGATTGCTTCTTGCCCGTCTGTACGAGTATCGCGCCGTGCGTAGCGCCGTCGCCGCGTATGAACGGGTGCTCGTGCTTGATTCCACGAACGCGGAAGCGTGGTATCGCCTGGGCGTGATCGCCGAACGCCGCTTCCGTGAGTGGCAGCAATCGGCGAACCTCGTCCGCACCCCCGAGGTGTATGTGAATCGTCAAAGCGATCTGACCGACTATATCATCGGATCGATCGGCGATGAGGAAGCATCGAATTTCCAGTATGACCGCATCGCGCGGACGGACGCGCAGCTCGTTCCCCTGCAAGCATCGGCGGGGGACGATTTCGCCAGGGCGGTCGAATGTCTGACCAATGCGTTGCGATACGACCCCGAGAACGCCGACGCCGCCCGCCAGTTGGTCCTTCTCTTCACCGCGGTGCATCCCGATCAACACGCGCGTGCCGCGGTGAGCCACGCCGCGTCTTCCTTCCCTCTGGAGAAGGAAATCCAACTCGGGCATGCTCTGATCCAATACCGCTGCGGAGATTTCGCGGCCGCGCGCGCGGGCTTCGCGCGAGCTTGGCGCTTGATGACCGCGCGGGAGCGGCGGGCATACGAATTCGATGGCACCCTCGAATTGCTCAGGTACAAACACGGAGACGACATCCGCCGACATTCCGCCCCTGCGCTGGTACGGGTCTTCCGCGAGTTCTGGAATACGGCGGACCCGCTCTATCTGACGGCGGAGAATGAAGCCGAGCTCGAGCATTTCGCGCGCATCGCGCATGCGGAGCTGCTTTTCTCGCGTCCACTGCTGGGCGAAGCGGGATGGAGCAGCGACCGCGGCAAGACTACGCTTCGACTCGGACTCCCGGACCAGGTCCTCCGGCTGCGTCCCGAAATCGAGGTCGGGGGCCCGCGCCTGAATAAAACCGAACTCTGGTTTTACAATGATGCGGTGATGAGTTTCACCGACGAGTACAATTCCGGCGGTTTCCGCTTCAGCATGCCCTTGACAGGTGATGGAACCCAGGGAGGCATTGACGGTGCCCGGCTGTATGAGGATCTCGCCAGGACGACGGTCTGGGCGGGAAATCCGATGTACCGGCGTCCCGCCTTGCACATCCCCTGCGCCATCACTCGCTTCCGCTGTCTGGAGAGCACTCGGACCAGCGATGTCGATCTCCTTGTTTCGTCCGCGGTCGTGATGATTCCGTCCGGCGGCGCGACAGACGCCCCCGCGGGCGATTCCGCATCCCGTGCATGTGATGGGGGCTATCAATTTGGTTTTTTCCTGCTCGATGCGCAGGGCCGGCGAACGCTCGCCGCACGGGATTCGCTGATGCCACCACCCGAGATCCGTGACCGGAACGCCGGCGTGATGGACACGACCCTGATTCATTGCCACACACTCTTCAGCCCACCCGACTCGGGCCTCTGTTCGATCGAATGGCTGCGCCCGAGCGATGGCGCGGCCCAGGTCCTGCGTCTACCGTTCTCGACCGGGCGCTTCGACCAGCGGCCCGCTCTCAGTGATATTCTTCTGGCGCGGGAGGTCCGTCTTGACGATGGACGCCCCGCCCCCCTGCGCCGCCATGGCCGGGCCATCGTTCCCAATCCCTCATATCGGATATCAAGATCCGAACAGCCGGTTCTTTATTTCGAGATCTACGATCTCGGGCGGGATGCGGAGGGATGGACGGATTTCGATCTGGAGTTCAGTATCGCTCCCACGCGCGGGGGGCGGACGGGCGGTGGATTCTGGTCGTCGCTGCTTTCCACCCTTGGCTTGCATGCCGACCATCACACACGCACGACGACCGGGTATCGTACCGACACGGTCAATCTCCCCATTCACACGGCGCTCGATGTGCAAGCCTTCCCTGCCGGCGCCTACGAGTTGCGCGTCCGGCTCCGGGATCACATCCGCGACGAGGAGCGCGAGCGGTCATGCCAATTCCACATCGCGCCATGAAACCAGTACGCATCCTTCGTCATCACGCACACACGCGTCGGGATCTGGAGACAGGGCTGGTGGTCGGTCTCGGACTGTGTCTTCTCCTCGGTCTCCTCCCCATCCGCGTGACACAGCGGCCGGAGAAGGTCGTGCGCAGCGCCGAATCCCTTGTCATCGTCTCCGACCATCAGCTTCCACCCCGCACGCGACAACAAGCCGGTCCGCTGCCACCGCGACCCGGGATCGGTATTTCCGCACCGATTGACGCGCCGCTGGCCGACCTGCCGCTCGACGACCTGTCGCTGGAAGGGGACACCCGGGGCATGCATGCATCGGTTGGAACATGGTCACAGGCGATTCCCGGGGCGGGGACACGCGGCGGGACATTCACCGCGTCGAGCGGTCCGGGCACGCCCCCGCGACAAATTCTCGAAGTCCTCCCCGAACCCGGTGATGGCTGTGACGGCGCGGTGACCGTACAGCTTGCCATCGGACGGGACGGTCGGGTGCGCTCGCATCGTATCCGACGCAATTCCCTGGGTGAGGGGACGTGCCTCCAGCGCGTGCTCACGGCGATCTATGCATCGCGGTGGGAGACGTTCGAGGCGCACGACATGCGCGACTCCGTGATCGTTCGGAAAACCTACTCCCTCGACTGATCCGGTCACATGCCGCGTTATAGCAACAGCGCTCCGATGAGCACCAGTCCCGTCAGCAGCACGATGCCGAAGCCCGGGAGCGTGTAGCGGCGGAGGGCCGCGGCGCCGAGCGTCCACGCGATGCTCGCCTTGACAACGGTATTCACCACCACGGCGATCAGGATGGCGATGGACGCCGTCGATTCGCTGATGGCGGATTTGGAGAGATTGGCCATCGAGAGCGTGATGGCATCGACATCGGTCAGTCCCGCGAGACCGGCCGCCAGAAACACACCGCCCGATCCGAGATAGACCTGCGCCGCCTTGGAGACAAAGATGATCAGCGCGAACACCAGTCCGAATTTGATCGCGGACATCAGCTCGAACGGATTCTTCAGATCGACGTCGGTGGTGGCATCCTTGCGTTTGCCAAACAGCAGCAGCATGCTCGCGCCGACGCCACTGACGGTGAGAATGACCAGGTACGGCCAGATGTATGTCAACAGCGAGCGATTGACCACCGCGATTTCCACGAGGATGCGAGGGAACATGATCGAGCAGGCAAGCACGATCGCCGAGGCGAAGGTCTTGCCCAGTTCCGGCACTTCCCGGCTTTTCTGGGAGAACGACAGCGTGACCGCCGTACTCGAAACCAGTCCGCCCGTGATGCCCGTCAGCGTCAGACCCTTTTGCGAGCCGAGCACTTTCACCATCACATAGCCGAGGAAGCTGATCCCGGCGATGAGCACGACCATGTACCACACCTGCCGCGGATTGAGCACGTCAAGTGGTCCGAACGTGGTGTCGGGCAGGATCGGCAGGACGATGGCGGTGATGATCGCGAATTTCAGTGTCGCGTAGATATCCTCCGCCTGCACATGCGCGACGAGGCGCTGCAGCGGCGCCTTCAGGGAGAGGAACAATGTCAGCACCACGCTGGTCGCGATCGCGACGGTGAAGAATTCGTGGAACACCAGAACGCCGAGCACGAAGACCATGATGGCCGCGACCTCGCTGGTCGCGCCATGGAATCCCGTCCGCGCTTCGAGGAAATACGACACCACCACCATCGCGATAAAGCCCGCCGTCAACACACCCAGCAGCCAGGGTTGCACCGCTTGTCCCAGCAACGCCGACAGGAAGCCCAGCAGGGAGATGAGCGGAAACGTGCGGATGCCGGCGAACAGCTTTTGATGCTCTTCCTGCGATCGCTCGCGCTCGATGCCGACGAGCGCGCCGACCAGCAGGCTGATCGCCCCTTTCTGGAACAGCACCGCGAGGGTGATGTCGGGGAGCGTGGATTGCGCGAACGCGAGCATGGGATTCATGACCACCTTGTCCGATGTTTGAATTGCCGCTCGGAAATATAGACAGCGGAAGAAACAGATGAAATCATCCCGTCCGCGTCTTTGCCGTCACGCTCAAGCACGGCGCGTTCCGCATGGTGGACGAGGAACGCGGCGAGGAACTGTTCACCCGATGACGATGGATGCTTGCATTCGAGAGGAAATTGCCGTAGCTTAATATCGACAAAACAGTCGATATTAGGTGCCATGTCCATCATCTTTTCCAGAGCATGTGAATACGGGATTCAGGCGACGTTGTACATCGCGACGCAGCCTGATCGCCGGGTGGGGATCAAGGAGATCGCGTCCGAGCTTTCGATCCCGGTCCATTTCCTCGCGAAAATCCTTCAGTCACTGAGCGAGAAAGGCGTGCTGACGTCCTTCAAGGGCGTGCACGGCGGCTTCACGCTGGAGCGATCGCCGTCGAAAATCCGCCTGATCGATGTGGTGCAGGCGATCGACGGACTCGATTTCTTCGAGCGCTGCGTGCTGGGATTTCCGGGCTGCGGCACGGGGAAACCGTGTCCGGTGCACGATCGCTGGGGCATGGTCCGCGACACCATCCGCGAGATGCTCTCCTCGGACAGCCTCGCCGACCTGCTTCCCGCCTCGCGCGAGAAGATCGCCGATGTTGTCCGCGAATACATGAAACGCAACTGAATGCAGTTCTCTTATTTCGGACATCTCGTGTTTTTTCCCGCGATGTCCGGGATCATCACCCGCTTCCCACGACGAACGAAAGTCCGCACCTATGACAGAGAAGAAGCACATCGAGAAACGTCCGCCGAGCAACGGACAGCAGATCCGGTTCTGGATACAGTTCGCCTTCATCCTCCTCTGCCTCTGGATCGGGGTGGAATTCACGCTCTGGTTTTTCTGGCATGAAGGCAGCGGCGCGATCGCGCTCTCGCGTCCCCCGGGAGTCGAGGGGTTTCTCCCCATTTCCGCGCTGATGAGTCTGTACTACCTGTTCCTGAGTGGGACGGTGCATCCCGTGCATCCGGCGGGACTGTTCATCCTCCTCGCCATCATCCTCATGTCGGTGCTGGTGAAAAAGTCATTCTGCAGCTGGCTCTGTCCGGTCGGGACGCTGTCGGAGAACATCGGGGAATTCGGAAAAAAGCTGTTCGGGAGAAATTTCGGTGTCTGGCGCTGGCTCGACTATCCCCTCCGCTCGCTCAAATATCTGATGCTCGCGTTTCTCGTCTGGGTGGTGTTTTTCGGAATGGACGTGTTCGCACTCGAGCAGTTTCTGAGCAGTCCCTACAACAGAGTTGCGGATGTGAAAATGTTTCTTTTTTTTAAGGACATCTCGCAGTTCTCGCTCATCGTCCTCGGCATTCTCGTCGCGCTGTCGCTGGTCATCCGGAATTTCTGGTGCCGCTATCTCTGTCCCTACGGCGCGCTGCTTGGATTGACGGGACTGCTGAGTCCGTTTCGCATCACCCGCAACGAGGAATCATGCATCGACTGCGCGAAGTGCGCGAAAGTCTGTCCCAACCGCATCGCGGTCGACCGCGTGAAGGTCGTTATGTCGGACGAATGCACCTCCTGCATGGCCTGCGTGGAAGCGTGTCCCGTGCGCGACACGCTGCAGCTGAAGACATCCCGCAAATCGCGCTTCGAATTCAAACCGACCTGGGTGGCCGCCGCCGTGGCGGGCATCTTCCTGCTCGTCACGGGCCTGGCCATGCTCACCGGCAACTGGCACAGCAGCGTAACCGAGGAGGAGTTTTCGCGACGGATCAAGGATATCAACAATCCGATTTACCAGCACAATCAGGGCAGCGCGCCGGCAGAGGACGCCTCCACGGGGATGTGAGCTCTCCCCCCGGCCCCCTCTCCTGGAAGGAGAGGGGGAGGAAGAAAGCATTGGATACGACGCGGGGGAGATGACCTCTCCCCCCGGCCCCCCAGGGGGGAGGAAGAGCGCATTGGATACACCACTATCCACTATACAGGAGCACATGCATGAAACGTCTCCCTCTGTTGATTCTTCTGGGCGCGCTGGCGGCGGGACCGTTGGCGGCGCAGAGTATCGAGTTTTCGGGACAGCTGCGCGAGCGCAGCGAATTCGATGACAAGAATTTTATCGAGGATCAGCATCACGATGTGTTTCACCTGCTCCGTATGCGGCTGAAGGCAACCGCGACGGTGAACGAGCAGGTGCGCGTGGTGGCGGAACTGCAGGATGCCCGCGGCTTCGGCGCGACACGGAGCACGATGAACGTGGGCGCACCTGAGTTCGATCTGCGGCAGGGCTATGTCGAGGTGAAGGGACTCGCGGACGGGTTGTTTGAATTCAGACTCGGCCGCCAGGCGCTGGCCTACGCCAACGAGCGTTTCATCGGCGCGATCGACTGGAGCTATCTCGGTCAGAGTTTCGACGCGGGCGTGCTGCGGATGAACGTGGGTGATTTCCGTCTCGACGCCATCGGCGCGGCCGTCGCGCGCCGTCCGGCGTCGCCCTACATCCGCGACCGCGTGCTCGCCGGCGCCTGGGCTGCGTGGGTGCCCGAAAAGGCGCGGTATACCGCGCAGGCGTTTTTCCTCTATGACAATCCCGAAGAAGCCACGTACACCTACAACAGCACTCAGAACCGCATGACCGCGGGGGTGTACGCCGGGGGACATCTCGGCCGTTTCGATTACGAAGTCGACGCCGCGATGCAGATGGGCGACCGGACGCTTGTTTCCGAATTCGCATCGCTGTCACAGGACATCAGCGCGAACATGGTCGGCGTGCGCCTCGGCTATTCCTTCCCCGACCTGGCGAAGCTGCGCATCGGCGCGGGCTATGACCGGCTTTCAGGAGTTGATCCCAAGGACGATACCAAATACGGTGCCTTCCATACGCTGTACGGGACGAATCACAAGTATTACGGCTTCATGGATTTCTTCACGGATATCCCGTCGCACACCTCCGGGTTCGGACTGCAGGATATCATCGCCCAGGTCAGTCTCGTTCCGGTCGAGGGCCTCATGCTCGGCGCCGATGTGCATCTGTTCAGCACGGTCACGGATCCAGCGGACGCCGGCAGCGTGTTCGCGGACAAGTCGACCGCGATCGGCACGGAAATCGACCTGACCGCGAAATTCGCCATCGCCAAGGCCGTGGGCATGACGCTCGGCTATTCGATGTTCTCGGGCGACGCCGACCGCGCGGTACGCTGGGGAAACACCGACACGGCGAACTGGGCCTACCTGATGGCCACGGTGAATTTCTGAAAGGAATTCCGGATCTGATATTCTTCTCAAGACAGACCGTTTCAGTCACGCAAGAGAAATCATGAAACGTCTCATCCGCTTTTTCATTCCCCCGCCGCAGTGGCGCCTGCCGGTGATCCTGGTGCTGGGCATCCTCGGAGGGTTCGGCGCGTTCATCTTCTATGTATCGAACGCGGTTTCGTATCTCTCCGACGACCCGCGCACCTGTGTCAACTGCCATGTCATGGCGCCGCAGTACGCTACCTGGCAACGCGGCAGCCACGGACGGGTGACCACCTGCAACGACTGCCATGTGCCGCAGGATAACTTCTTCCGCACCTACGCCTTCAAGGCGAGCGATGGCATGCGGCACGCCACGATGTTCACCCTGCGCCTCGAGCCGCAGGTCATCCAGATCAAGGAAGCCGGCGTCGCGGTGGTGCAGGAAAACTGCATCCGCTGCCACGAGGATCTCGTGCATAAGGTATCCTCGGGCAGCCTGACGGCGATGAACGCCCGCGCGGGCGAGGGACTGCTCTGCTGGGAGTGCCACCGCGAGGTGCCGCACGGCCGCGTCAACAGCCTCGCCTCCACCCCGTACGCACGCGTACCGCGGCTCGCGCCGGTCACGCCGGACTGGATCCGCGCGTACCTCGAGGAGCGCGGGGAGCGCGAGGAGTAGGCGCGGACGCGGGGTCCCTGCCACGCGTGAGGATCGGTGGCATGGGCCATGTGGGCTTTTGGCTTTTGGCTTTTGGCCAGCTGCCAACAGCCAACCGCCAGAGTAATTCGAAGCAACCGACTCAGCATCGTAAACGACAAAGACATCCGCAATCCGTCAAGGAGAACAAACGCAATGAAACGACGCATCATGGACATCGTGCAGGAGAAGCCCTGGCTGGGATGGACGATCTTCCTCGGCACCGTGATCATCGTCTTTTTGATCGGCCTGCTGGGCGCCTCGATCATCGAGCGCCGCGGCGAGGCCGACCTGCTCGTGCAGGCCAAGCCGATCAAGGAGTGGGAACCGCGCAATGAAATCTGGGGCGCGAATTACCCCCGAGAGTACGAGACCTACACCCGCACCGCCGATGGCGACTTCCTCAGCAAGCATGGCGGCAACCAGATGATCGATTACCTGGATAAATACCCGAATCTCGTGATTCTCTGGGCGGGCTATGCGTTCTCGCGCGACTACAATCAGGGGCGCGGGCATTACCATGCCATCGAGGACATCCGCCAGACGCTGCGCACGGACGTGCCGCAGCCCGCCACATGTTGGAGCTGCAAGAGCACCGACGTGCCGCGCGTAATGAACATCCGGGGGCCGGGTGCATTCTACAAGGATACCTGGACCAACCTCGGGTCCGAAATCGTCAACAACATCGGGTGCCAGGATTGCCACGACCCGAAGACCATGAACCTGCGCATCACGCGTCCCGCCCTCATCGAAGCCTTCCAGCGCCAGGGCAAGGACATCAACCAGTCCACCCATCAGGAAATGCGCACGCTGGTCTGTGCGCAATGCCATGTCGAATACTATTTCAAGGGCAAGGAAGAGAAGTATCTCACGTTCCCGTGGGACAAGGGCTTCTCGGCCGACGACATGGAGAAATATTACGACGAAGTCTCGCCGCACACCGATTTCGTGCATGCGCTCAGCCGCACGCCGATTCTCAAGGCACAGCACCCCGATTACGAACTCTACATGACCGGCATTCACGCCAAGCGTGGTGTCTCCTGCGCCGATTGCCACATGCCGTACCGCAGCGAAGGCGGGGTGAAATTCACCAATCACAAGATCATGTCGCCGCTGCAGGACGTCGCCGGATCTTGCCAGGTCTGTCACCGCGAAAGCGAGGCCAACCTCATTCGTGACGTCTACGAGCGGCAGGACAAGATCGAAGAGCTGCGCATGCGCGCCGAAGGCGCGTTGGCCAAGGCCCACATCGAGGCGAAATTCGCCTGGGACAAGGGCGCGGCGGAGAAGGACATGGAGCCGGTGCTGACGCTGATCCGCCAGTCGCAGTGGCGTTGGGATTGGGTCGCCGCCGCCAACGGTCTCGGCTTCCACTCGCCGGTCGAAGCGGCGCGCACACTGGGCGCGTCGATCGAGAAAGCCGAGCAGGCCCGCCGCTTGCTCGTGCGCATCCTCGCCAAGCGCGGGTACACCGACGAGATTCCCCTCCCCGATATTTCGACCAAGGCGAAGGCACAAGCCTACATCGGTCTCGATCCGGAGAAAATGAAGTCCGTCAAGGCGGAATTCGTCAAGAATGTCGTCCCCACCTGGGACGCCGCGGCGAAGGCACGCGAAGCGAAGTATTGAAATTCCCTCTCTCCTGAAAGGAGAGGGGGTCGGGAGGAAGGAATAGACAAAGAAGGTCCCGCTGTGAGGCGGGACCTTCTTTGTTTGAGGGGGTGAGCGACGGGGCTTGAACCCGCGACCCTCAGAGCCACAATCTGATGCTCTACCAACTGAGCTACGCTCACCATTTGGAGCATGGAAAGATACGCAATTCCTCGCGCACGCGCAATATGCCCCGCGCGTCCACACTTGCCTGCGTGCTTTTTTTTCCATACCTTGCATGACTTGGATCGTCCGCGATGACTTCGAAGCAGAAACATATCCCCGTACGCCTCGCCGGACTCAGTGACGGCGTGCATGAGTTGCGCTTCGACGTCGCGCCCGCGGACATTGAATTGCCGGCGGAGTTTGGCGCGTCCGTCGATGTGCGTGTGGACGTCGACAAGACGCATCATCAAGTGGCCGTGCACGTGTTTGTTCGCACTACCGCGATGTATCCGTGCGACCGCTGTCTCGAGCCGGTGTCCATTGCTGTCGATACTGATTTTCGCATCGTCTTCGTGCATGATAATTCCGCCGACGGAATGGAAGACGATCGCGATATCCGCGCGATCGACACGGGCGACCCGGTTGCGGATCTCGCCGACGATGTGCGCGAGGCCGCGCTGCTCTGCATCCCGATGCGCCGCGTATGCGGCGAGAATGAAGACGGCACGCCGCGCTGCGCGCGGGCCATCCCTGTCGAGCGAATCGCTGATGCATCACAGCGCGTGGATATGCGCTGGGAAACACTGAAATCGCTGAAATTCGATCAATAAATACTGGAACCGTTTTCGGAGACCGTCATGCCCAATCCAACCCATCGTCATTCGAAGTCGCGTACCGCGAAGCGCCGCACGCATTACAAGGCGAAAGCCATGCCCACCGCCACGTGCGACAACTGCGGCGAAACCAAGCTGCAGCACCGCGTGTGCCCGAACTGCGGGTACTATAACGGACGTTCGATCATCACCCCGAAAGTCTGATCGCCGCCGCGTGCGCGGTAACGAATACAGGCGCCTGTCGTGATTACCATCGCCGTGGACGCAATGGGCGGGGATTTCGCCCCTGGCAATGTCGTGCAGGGGGCGCTTGACTGTGCCCGCGACCCACGCTGTGATTTCCAGATTCTCCTCGTGGGACAGGAAGCAGCCATCCGGGCCGTGCTCCCCTCAGACGTGCCCCCCAATGTCTCCATTCGTCATACCGATGATATCGTCGATATGAAGGATTCGGTCGCGTCGGCGCTCAAGACGAAGAAAAATTCGTCGATGTACCGCGCGTTGGAATGGCATCGCGACGGCGAGGTGCACGGATTCATCAGCGCGGGCAACACCGGCGCCGTGATGGCCCTTTCGACCTTGATCCTCGGCCGCCTGCCTGGCGTCGAACGTCCCTCGATCGGGACGTTCCTTCCATCACAACGGGGTCCGGTGCTCCTCATCGACGCCGGCGCCAACGTCGATTCGAAGCCGTCGCATCTCGCGCAGTTCGGCATCATGGGTAGTATTTACACAGATCTGATCATGAAGCGGCAGGCGCCGAAAGTCGGACTGCTCAACGTGGGCGAGGAAGAGAGCAAGGGGAACGATGCCAGTATCGCGGCCTACCCGCTGCTGAAATCGGCACCGATCAATTTCATCGGGAATGTCGAGGGACGGGACATTCTCAAGGGAACCGCCGATGTGGTCGTCTGCGACGGCTTCACGGGCAATATCATTCTGAAATTCGCCGAGTCCTTCCCCGGACTGCTCAAGAGCAAATTCCTCGACTATGCCGCGCATGGTCTGATGAAGAAGCTCTGGGTCGGACTCATCGCCGGCACCTTCAAGGGCATGATCAAGGACTGGGATTACCAGGAATACGGGGGCGTGCCCCTGCTTGGCGTCAACGGCATCAGCATTATCGGACACGGCAGTTCCACGCCCCGCGCGATCATGAATATGATCTTCGCCGCGAAGGCCATGGTCGACCGTCGTGTCAATGAAACCATCCGCGAGGCCATGGCCTCGACGAAATCCACCACCTGACATGGAACGGCAGTACGCATGATTACCGCAGCCATCACCGCTGTCGGGCATTACGCCCCTGAGAAGGTCGTCCCCAACAGCTACTTCGAATCGTACCTCGACACAACCGACGAATGGATTGTCGCCCGCACGGGCATCCGCGAACGCCGCTGGCTCGAGCACGGCGCAACCTCCGACCTCGCCGTCGAAGCCGCGCGCCGCGCGCTGGCGATGCGCGGCATCGGTCCGGAAGAGATCGAGTGCATCATCATCGCAACCGTCACCCCCGACATGTTCTTCCCCAGCACCGCCGCGCTCGTGCAACACAAACTCGGTGCGACAAACGCCTGGGGCTTCGATCTGAGTGGCGCCTGCTCGGGATTCCTCTTCGCGCTCGCCACCGGTGTGCAATTCATTACCGCGGGCACGCACAAAAAGGTGCTGGTCATCGGCGCGGACAAGATGACCTCGATCATGGACTTGGAAGATCGCAATACCTGCATTCTCTTCGGCGATGGCGGTGGAGCCGTGTTGCTCGAACCGAATCAGGAAGAAGGGTATGGCGTGCTTGACTGGGTCAACTTCCTCGACGGCTCGGGTATGGAAGCCTTGCACATGAAAGCCGGCGGCAGCGCGCATCCCGCCACGATGGAAACCGTGCAGAATAAAATGCATTACATCACCCAGGACGGAAAGGCCGTGTTCAAGGTCGCCGTCGTGGGCATGGCCGACGTGTCGGTCGACATCATGACGCGCAACAACCTCACGTCGAAGGACATCGCCTGGCTCGTGCCGCATCAGGCGAACATGCGCATTATCCAATCCACCGCCGATCGCATGGGGCTCGAGATGGAGCGCGTGATGGTCAACATCGACCGCTATGGGAACACCACGGCGGCGACCATCCCGAGCTGCCTCGCCGAGTATTACGCCGACGGCCATCTCAAACGCGGCGACAATATCGTACTCGCAAGCTTCGGCGCGGGCTACACCTGGGGCGCCTCGCTCGTGCGTTGGTCAATCTGAGCAGAGGAGGACCCGCGATGAACACCGCATTACTCTTCCCCGGACAGGCATCCCAATATGTCGGCATGGGCAAGGACCTGTATGAAAACCATGCCCGTGCCCGCGCGCTCTTCGACCTCGCCAACGACATCATGGAGACCGACCTGCGCGGCATCTGTTTCGAGGGTCCGGCCGAGGAACTCAAGCAAACAAAGTACACCCAGCCCGCCATCTTCGTGCACAGCGTGATCATGGCCGAGCTGTTGGGCGTGACGCCCGATGCCGCGGCGGGACATTCGCTCGGCGAATACAGCGCGCTCGTCGCCGCCGGCGCGTTGACCTTCGAGGATGGCCTTCGCCTGGTCAGGAAGCGTGGTGAACTCATGCAGGAGTCCGGCACCCGCTCGCCCGGGACCATGGCCGCCGTCATCGGCGCCGAGGCCGATGTGGTCGAGGAGGCATGCCACGAATCCGCGGAAGCCGGGATCGTGCAGGCAGCGAATTTCAATTCTCCCGGACAGATCGTTATCTCCGGCAGCATCGACGCCATTGATCGCGCGATGGAACTGCTCAAGGCGAAGGGCGTGCGACTGGTGAAGAAGCTCCCGGTCAGCGGCGCGTTTCACTCTCCGCTCATGCAGTATGCGCAGGATGAACTCGGCGCGGTGCTCGACGCCACTCCGATCAGCGATGCGCGCTTCCCGGTCTACAGCAACGTCACCGGACTCCCGGAGCGGGAGGCCACGGAGATCCGCGCGAACCTGCTTCGCCAGGTGACCAGTCCGGTGCTCTGGCATGGCAGCATGGAGCGGATGCGCACCGACGGAATGGACCGTTTCATCGAATGCGGTCCGGGCAACGTGCTGCAGGGATTGATGAAGCGCATCGATCCCGACGCCGCTTGTGTCACTGCCGGCACACATGAAGAGTTACTGTCACTGAAATAACGTATATTACCGGGACGTATTGTCCCATGGAAGGATAACACGCTATGAGTCTGTTGAAAGGAGCCAACGCCATCGTCACCGGGGGCGCCCGCGGCATCGGCCGTGCCATCGTGCGCAGCTTCGTCGCGGAGGGCGCCAATGTCGCCGTGTTCGACGTCGTGTTTCCCGACGATTTCGAAGCCTTCGCCACGGAGATGCGAGCGGCTGGGGCGAAGATCGACGCCTACGCGGTCGACATCACCGACGGCGCGGCGGCGGACAAGGCCGTCGAGGACATGCACGCCGCCTACGGATCGCTGGACATCCTCGTCAACAATGCGGGCATCACGCGCGACAAGCTCATGCTGCGCATGAACGATGACGACTGGGACAAGGTACTGGCGGTGAATCTCAAGGGCGCATTCATCATGACCCGTGCCGCGGCCCGCATCATGGTGCGCCAACGCGCGGGCAAGATCGTCAACATGAGTTCCGTCGTCGGAGTGATGGGCAACGCCGGCCAGGCCAACTATGCGGCATCGAAGGCCGGCCTCATCGGCCTGACCAAATCGACGGCGAAAGAACTGGCCGGACGCGGCATCAACGTCAACGCCATCGCCCCGGGCTATGTCGAGACCGAGATGACGCATGTCCTGAGCGAGGAGCAGCGCAACGCTTTCCTGTCGGTCATCCCGCTTCGCCGTGGCTGCTCGCCCGACGAGATCGCCGACACCGTCGTGTTCCTCTCCTCCGCCAAATCGGCCTACATCACCGGCCAGGTGATCAATGTCGACGGCGGCATGATCATGTAGAAAAAAGACCGTATCGTATCATATTCATCAACACAATCCCACATTACCGGAGGACCCCATGTCCGCAGATGTCACCCAGAAAGTCAAGCAGATCATCGTCAACAAGCTCGGCGTCGAAGAGAGCCAGATCACCGATACCGCGTCGTTCACCAACGACCTCGGTGCCGATTCCCTCGACACGGTCGAGTTGGTCATGGAATTCGAGAAGGAATTCGATCTGACCATCGCGGACGAAGACGCGGAAAAGATCACCACCGTCGGCGACGCCGTGAAATATATCTCCGAGAAGCTCGGCTGATCGCCGACGCCCCGTATCTACTGAATGTTCATCATCCCGTCCTTCCGGGGACGGGAATCCATTTTGGAGGTCTTCCATGAATAGACGACGAGTTGTTGTCACCGGCCTCGGCACGGTCAATCCGATTGGAAACTCCGTGCAGGAATTCTGGAACAACGCACTCGCCGGTGTGAGCGGCGCGGATTTCATCACGGCGTTCGACACAACCGATTTCAAGACCAAGTTCGCCTGTGAGGTGAAGGGCTTCGACGCGGAGAACTTCATCGACCGGAAGGCGGTCAAACGCATGGACAAATTCACCCACTACGCCGTCGCCTCGGCCTCGATGGCGATCGAGGATGCCGGCCTGACGGCCGAGAATGTCGATCACGAACGTGTCGGTGTCATCATCGGCTCGGGAATCGGCGGCATGTGGACGAATTGGGATCAGCAGAACCTGTTCTTCGAAGAAAAATCGCCACGACGCATCAGTCCGTTTTTCGTCCCGATGCTGATCTCCGACATCGCCGCCGGTCATGTCTCGATCCAGCATGGATTCAAGGGACCGAATTACGCGACGACTTCCGCCTGCGCCACATCGGCGCATGCCATTGGTGATGCGTTGATGCTGATCGAACGCGGCGATGCCGATGTGATGATCACCGGTGGGGCCGAATCCGCCATCTGTCCGATGGGGGTCGCGGGATTCAATGCCGCGCGCGCCCTTTCGACCTTCAACGAGAATCCATCCGTCGCGAGCCGTCCGTTCGACAAGGAGCGCGACGGGTTTGTCATGGGCGACGGTGGCGCGATCATCGTACTCGAGGAACTCGGCCATGCCGTACGCCGCGGCGCGAAGATCTATGCCGAACTCTCGGGCATGGGCTTCACCGCCGATGCCTACCACATCACCGAGCCTGCCCCTGGCGGCGAGGGCGCGGTGCGTTCGATGCGCGCGGCACTGCGCAACGCCGGTCTCCAACCCGAGGATGTGCAGGTGATCAACGCGCATGGCACCTCGACGCTTTATAACGACCGCAACGAGACGGCGGCGATCAAAACCGTCTTCGGAGAATACGCTCCGAAACTCAAGATCAACTCCACCAAATCGATGACCGGCCACCTGCTTGGCGCGGCCGGCGCGGTCGAGGCGATTGTCTCGTCGCTGATGATCCATACCGGGAAGGTCCATCCGACCATCAATTACCGCACCCCCGATCCCGAGTGCGATCTCGATTACGTCCCCACGACCGCCATCGATCACACGGTCGATGTCGTCCTGTCCAACTCCTTCGGTTTTGGCGGTCACAATGTGACATTGCTGTTCCGGAAGTATACGGACGCCTGATGTGAACGATTGAACACATGTTCAAATTTCTCCGCTCGTTAGCGGCAAAGCGCAATACTCCCAGACGAACGACATCCACTCCTCCTCCTGCCGCGCAGGAGGAGGAGCGGCTTGCCCTCTCGGCGTTCGCGACCCTTGACAGTGCCGAATTCACCCGCCGCACGGGCTACCCGATTCGGAACAAGGAATACTTCCTTCAGGCGGTCATCCACCGCTCCTATTTGCAGTTGTGTCCCCCCGGCCAGTTCCAGTCCAACGAACGCATGGAATTTCTTGGCGACTCGGTGTTGAACCAGGTCGTGGGCGAATATCTGTATCACGCCTTTCCAAGCGCCGAGGAAGGCCAGCTTTCGAAAATGCGCTCGCGTCTGGTGAGCCGCTTCGCGCTCGCCGACTGCGCGCGTCGGTTGCGGCTCGAGGATTTCCTCCTGCTCAGTCCGAGCGCGCATCAATCGATCGCCGATGGCAGCGAGTCGATCCTCGTCGACGCAGTCGAAGCCTTTGTCGCCGCGATCTATCTCGATGGCGGATACAACGCCGCCCGTGCCTTCATCACCGGGCATCTGCTCGATGTGTTTGGCGGCGCGCGCATCACCGTCGACGACAACTACAAGAGCCGGCTGCTCGAATATTCGCAGGCGCGGGGACTCGGAACGCCGCGGTATGTGACGATCGACGAATCCGGTCCCGACCACAATCCCGTGTTCACCGTCGAAGTGCAGGTCGGCGGTGTGCCGGTCGGTGACGGCAAGGGTGGCAATAAAAAAGCCGCCGAGCAAGGCGCCGCCGCACGGGCGCTCACCTATCTGCAATCGAAAGAGGACGGCGCATCGCTTTCCTCGCTTTAAGCACCTCATACCCACTACGGCCCCATCATGAAACGTACCCATCTCCACGAAACGCCGTTTGAAAACCGCCACATCGGTCCCAGTCTCGCCGAGGAACAGGAAATGCTTCGCGTCCTGGGCGTCGACTCGGTCGATGCGCTCATCGACCAGACCGTCCCCACCGACATCCGCCGCCACGACCCACTCGCGATCGCCGACGGGCTTGGCGAGCACAGCTATCTCCGCATGCTCGAGGAGAAGGCCGCGAAAAACAAGATCTTCCGCTCCTATATCGGGCTCGGCTATTATGGCACCCGTGTGCCCAGCGTGATCCGCCGCAACATCTTCGAGAATCCCGGTTGGTACACCAGCTATACGCCCTACCAGGCCGAAATCTCGCAGGGACGGCTTGAAGCCATACTCAACTTCCAGACCATGGTGGCCGACCTGACGGGAATGGAAATCGCCAATGCCTCGCTCCTCGACGAAGGAACCGCGGCGGGCGAGGCGATGATCATGGCGCACAGCATTGTCCGGCGGAGCGCCAGCCGGAAGCACAGCAATACATTCCTCGTCGCCGACACCTGCTTCCCGCAGACCGTGGATGTCGTGCGCACGCGTGCCGAACCACTGGGCATCGAGGTCGTGCTCGGGAAACTCCGGGATACCGTCCTCGACGACTCCTATTTCGGCGTGCTCGTGCAATACCCCGATGGCAACGGGAGCGTGGAGGACTACCGAGACATCGTTGCCGCCGCGCACGCCCTCGGCATCATGGTCGTATTCGCCACCGATCTGATGGCGCTCACGCAGCTCACCCCGCCGGGCGAGATGGATGCGGACATCGTCGTCGGAAATTCACAGCGCTTCGGCGTGCCGATGGGATTCGGCGGTCCCCATGCCGCATTTTTCGCGACCAAGCAATCCTACATCCGCCAGATGCCCGGACGCATCATCGGCGTCTCCGTCGACCGTCACGGCACGCGGGCGTATCGCATGACGCTGCAGACACGCGAGCAGCATATCAAGCGGGAAAAGGCAACCTCGAACATCTGCACCGCTCAGGCCTTGCTCGCCATCATGGCCGGCATGTACGGCGTGTACCATGGTCCGGAAGGGCTCCATGCCATCGGCGCCGGCATTCATCGCGCCGCGACGGCGATCGACCGCGGCCTCGCACGCCTCGGGTTCGCGCAGTTGAACACACGCTACTTCGACACATTGCTGGTGAACGCCGATGCGTCGGCGGTACGCGCCGCCGCGGAGAACGCCGGGATCAACTTCCGCATCATTGATGAACACCATGTCGGAATATCGGTGGACGAAACCGTCGACGAACGTGACGTCGCCGACATCCTCGGCGTCTTCGCATCGGTCGCGGGCAAGCGCATTGATGTCGACGACGCCCTGTTCGCCGATCCCGCTGCCTACGGCGACGGACTCGATCGCGCGCCTACGTATCTGACGCATCCGGTGTTCAACATGAACCGCTCCGAGACCGAGATGATGCGCTACATCAAGCGTCTCGAGAACCGCGACATCTCGCTGGTGCATTCGATGATCTCTCTCGGCTCCTGCACCATGAAACTCAATGCCGCGACCGAAATGCTGCCCGTCACGTGGCCGGCGTTCTCGTCCATTCATCCCTTCGTCCCGGCCGAGCAGGTGACAGGCTATCACGAGATGATCACGGAGTTCGAGGCCATGCTCAGCGAGGTCACGGGCTTCGCGGCCACCTCGCTGCAGCCGAACTCCGGCGCGCAGGGCGAATACACCGGACTGATGGTCATCCGCGCCTTCCACATCGCCAACGGCCAGCCCCAGCGCGACGTCGTGCTTATTCCCTCCTCTGCCCACGGCACGAATCCCGCCAGCGCGGTGATGGCCGGAGCGAAGGTGGTGATCGTGGCCTGTGACGAACGCGGCAACATCGACGTTTCCGACCTGCGTGCGAAATCCACCCAGTACAGCGAAACCCTTTCCGCGTTGATGGTCACCTACCCGTCAACGCATGGCGTGTTCGAGGCCTCGATCAAGGAAATCTGCGCCATCATCCATGAACACGGCGGACAGGTGTACATGGACGGCGCGAATCTCAATGCGCAGCTCGGACTGACCAGTCCCGCACTCATCGGCGCGGACGTCTGCCACCTCAATCTGCACAAGACCTTCGCCATCCCGCATGGCGGCGGCGGTCCGGGTGTCGGGCCCATCTCCGTGGCCGCGCATCTCGCGCCCTACCTTCCCGGCCACCCGGTGGTCGGCACCGGTGGCACGCAAGCCATCCGTGCCGTGTCCTCCGCGCCCTGGGGCAGCGCCAGTGTCCTGCCCATTTCCTACGGCTACATGAAGATGCTGGGCGGAAGCGGCCTCACCATGGCAACGAAATTCGCCATCCTCAACGCCAACTATCTCAAGGCCCTGCTGGAAAAGGACTACAAGATCCTCTATGCAGGCGAGAACGGCCGCGTGGCGCATGAGTTCATCCTCGACCTGCGACCGTTCAAGGACGCGCACATCGAAGCCATCGACGTGGCCAAGCGCCTGATGGATTACGGTTTCCACGCACCGACGGTCGCCTTCCCCGTCGCAGGTACGTTGATGATCGAGCCGACCGAAAGCGAATGCAAGGCCGAACTCGACCGCTTCGCCTCGGCCCTACTCGAAATCCGCAAGGAGATCCAGGAAATCATCGACGGCGCCATCGATGCCGAGGATAATCCCATCAAAAACGCCCCGCACACCGCGACCGAAGCGCTCGCCGAAACCTGGGCGCATCCCTACAGCCGCGAACGCGCCGTCTTTCCCCTTCCCTATGTCCGGACCCAGAAGGTCTGGACTCCCGTCGGCCGCATCGACGACTCCTACGGCGATCGCAATATCATGTGTTCGTGTCCCCCGATCGACGCCTACACCGACAACCCCTGACACCGCGACACGCAGACCTTCCAGAGGCCGCCCACCCCGGGCGGCCTCTTCCTTTCACCCCTCCACCCCTCCACCCCTCCACCCCTTCACCTTTTGACCTTTTGACCTTTTGACCTTTTGACCTTTTGACCTCCATTGCCAGATTCCCCGCCGAATACTACATTTCCCCATCCGACAATCCGAAATAGGACCACGCATGAAACTCGCACATCTCTGTCTCCTCCCCCTCGCCCTGCTGTTCGCCTGCTCCTCCCACTCCTCGCGGCCGGTCTTCTCCGACTACCTGGAAGTGCGCGAGGTGAAAACCGACGATCCGCTGGCGGCAAAATTTCTCGACGCCGACGAAGAGGAATATCGCCTGGGCGATCCGGTCGTGACGGGAAAGGCCACCTCGCGGCTTCAGGTCAAACGGGCGGGGGACGAGCAGTACGACCTGCTGATCACGCTGCTCGCCGCGGAGGATTCGCGCTGGCGCCGTTTCGCACGCAGCAGGGGACGACAAGCCGCGCTCGTGATCGATGGCCGTGTACGCTGCGTGTTCGATGTGGCGGATCCGGGAGCACCGAAGGAGAATGAAGTACTCGTGGTGACGATTCCGAATGTCGCGCACACGGCGGAGGAAGCGGAGCAGCTCGATACCTTTCTCGAGGAGCGGCGCACGGCGAAGAAACGGAGCGTGACGGAATGATGGGGGCACCCGCACGCATCGGACTCTGGACATCCTTGATTCTCCTCGTCGCGGTCGCGGTCTGGCTGGTATGGCCCGACCCGGTCATCGAGCGCGCACCCGGCGCACTGTGTCCCGAAATGCCCGTGCAGACACCCCCCTCACGCGCGACGCCCTGGCTGCATGGCGACTTCATGATCACGGCGCTTGCCGATTATGAAATCAGCGCCGTCGTGCTTTCGCGCGAGGAATACCACAGTGGGAAGGCAGCGGAACTCTCTCCCGTCGATCTCGCACTGGGATGGGGGCGCATGTCCGATTCCTTCGTCTACGAAAAACTCGACATCTCGCAGGGGCACCGTTGGTACAAATGGGAACCGGACGGACTCGAGCCCATCCCCCGCCGCGAGATCGAACGCAGCAGTGCGAACGTGCATATCCTCCCCGCCAACGAATCGGTGCGCGATGCCCTCGACGAGGTGCATCGCGGCAGTATCGTGCGCATGCAGGGCTCCCTCGTCAAAGCCACGATGTCCAACGGCTGGCATTGGGTCAGCTCGACCACCCGCGACGACACCGGCGACGGCGCCTGCGAGGTATTCTGGGTCGAATCCCTCATCGTGGAGAACTGAAGACAACCGCGAAATCGCGAAGACGCGAACAAGAGACGCGAATATTTTCCTTCGTCGTCGTTGCGCCTGCGTACACGAGATGAACCATCTTTCGCGTCTTTTTTGCGTTTTAGCGTCTTCGTGGTTTTTCTTACTTTTAACACATGAGTATCCTCCCGAAGAATTCCATCCTGCCCGAGGTGCTGGGAAGTATCCAGCATCTGTCTCCTGAAACATTCGCGCGGCGCGCGAAACGGATCCGACTCGTGCTGGCGGACAACGACGGCGTGCTGACCGATACGGGCGTGTATTACGGCGCCGACGGCGAAGCGGTCAAGCGGTTCAGCATCCGTGATGGCATGGGCATGGAACGCCTGCGCGTGCTGGGTATCGAGTCAGGCATCATCACCGGCGAGAAATCGCTCAATGTCAAGCGCCGCGCGGAAAAGCTCAAGCTCAACCACCTCTACCTCGGGGTGAAGGACAAAACCGCCGCACTCGCGCGCATCCGCTTGGATACCGGATATTCGAATGAGGAAATCGCCTATATCGGTGACGACGTCAACGATCTCGGAATCATGGACGTCATCGGCGAGGCCGGTCTCATCGCCGCTCCCGCCGACGCAATGCCGCAGGTGCGCGCCATCGCGCAGTATATCTGCTCGTGGCGTGGTGGCAATGGTGCCTTCCGCGATTTCGCGGAAGCACTGATTTCCGCGCGCATGAATAACCAAATGTAGCGCCTCTGTCGTAGGCGACCCTGACGGAAGCGACCCCGCCTTCGGCAGGGTCGCGCTGTATGCTGTACGCTTTTCGTCCCTCGATACGCATCACGCTCCTTCGATACGCATCACGCTCCCTCGATACGCATCACGCTCCTTCGTCGCGTGCCGCTACTCGGGATGACGATGTGCTCTCCATCTTGTCATCTTGTCATCTCTCACTCCACCGTGATCACGATGCCCGCCGTATGCGCGGCAAACTCCGGCGCGTACATACATTGAATCGCGGAGATGCCGTTGGAGAAGCGACCGGCATGGGAGACGCGCAGCGGATATTCAAACACGTGCACGCCTTTCGGAAGCCAGCCGAAGAAGAAATTGACCGAGGCGTCCTTGGGCGCTTCGTAGAATCCCAGACCGCCCCGCCATTGATAGCCCGAGAGTTGATTGACGAGTTCGAGTCCCGACCCGCGCATGTCCTTGAGATGGACGTACTGCATGTCGCGGTCGACGCGCACGGTCACGCGCACCTTCACCAGGTCGCCGACATGCAGGGGATTCGCATCCGTGATCGGTTCGAGGAGCAGTCCCTTCTCGGTGGTGCGCTGTAGGTACAGCGTTTTCTCGATCGACAGCGGAGTCTTCGCGGGAGTGATCTTGTCGAGCTGTTCGAAGTACTGCCAGTACACCGCGCCCCAGGCAATGCCCTGATCTTCCTTCCGCACGACCACCGTCCCCTGTTCGGGACGGATGTCACCGCCGCGCCAGTCGATGCGGTAATGTCCCGTGCCCGCCTCGACACTCGCACCCATGGCCTTCGGATCGATGCGCTGGCCGCCCATGGTGACCTCGACGAGCTTGTCCGCCGCCAGCAGATCGCTGCCGCGGCGCAGGAGCGCATAGCAGGCCTCGGCGGTGGCGACGGTCGAACCCCAATCCTGCACCTGCTTCTGCTTGAGCAACCAGATCTTCAGCTCCTCGACCGATTTCGCATCCGCGGCCACTTCGTCGAAGACCTCGACCATCAATGCCTGCGTTTCGATCGGCGCCTGATACCAGAACCACCCCCGCTCGTGCTTCCAGTACATGCCCATTTCGTCGCTCTGCAATGCGCGTTCCTTCAGCGAACGGATGATGTCCTGTGGCGTTTCGCGCTCCTGCCAGCGATGCAACGCCAACGCGATCTGTCCCTGCGTCATCAGTCCCCGCCGCGTCCACCACGTGCGGGACTGTCCGCGCCAGAAATCCACGGCCTCGTCAAATCGGTCGGGGATTTCCTGTGCGAGGAAATAACTCCGCGCGTGCAGATACTGCACGGCGAGATAATCGAGATAATCCTTTTTCTCATCGAAGCTGCGTTCCCGCGATTTCAATTCCTGGTAGTCTTCAAACATCCGTGTGTCGATGAAATTGATCGCGCGGCGGATCATCCGGTTCGTGCGTTCATCGTGCGGCGTGACCCCGAGCGCCGCGAGGTGACCAAAGCCGGCGACGATGTACTGCGTGATGTAGCGGTCCTCGCGCATGCCGGGGAACCACGGCCAGCCGCCATTGCTCGCCTGTGCCTTCTCGAGCGTGCGCAGCGCGCGCTCGAGATTGTTGCCCATGGTGTTGAGATCGAAGAGCAGGGCGATACGCTTCTTCCGCTCATTCTCGTCCTTGCCCTGCAGCACCCAGGGCGTCTCCTCGAGCAGGAGCATTTTCAGATCCTGGTTCTTCTGCAGGTTGGAAAGCAGCGCGTCGCTGTTTTTCCACTGCTCGAACACGCGCGCGATTTTCGGATTGCTTTGTGCGATATGTCCCGCGATCGCGTTGGCGTAGTACCGGTTGAACACCTGCTCGGCGCAGTCGTACGGGTATTCGATCAGGTACGGCAGCGCCTGCACCGCGTACCACGCGGGCTGCGAGGTCATCTCGAGCGTGAGCTGATGCTGGCGCAGCGTGGTCGATGCACCGGACTGGAGCAGCTTGTCGAAGGTGAAGGTCTTTGTTTCCCCGCCGCGAATATTCAGCGGCAGGGTCTCGGTGACCAGCATGCGGTTCGGCAGCACCGGCAGTGCCATTTCCTCGCCGTCGGAGAAATCACCGGCTTTCGCCACGATGCGGTACACGATCGCCGACACGTCGTCAGGGACGCGGATCTCCCACTGCGCGGTCGCGCTACGGCCGGCATCCATCGAAAACGGACGTCCCGGATCGGTGAGTCCGAAACGTGCGTCGACCGGCTGCATGCTCACGGCATCGAACAGCATCAGCGATGCTGTTCCGTTGAGCGCGGTGCTCGAGAGATTGCTGATCTTCGTCATCAACACGACACGGTCGCCGTTGCGGAGGAAACGCGGCATGTTGGGCAGCACCATCAGTTCCTTCTGCGTCACGGCGGTTTTTTCCAGATACCCGGTTCTCAGGTCGGGCGTATGCGCGAACAGCCGCAGCTTCCAGCGCGTGAGCGCCTCGGGCGCGGTGAAGCGCAACACGACATTCCCTTCCGCATCGGTGCGCAAGTCAGGATAGAAAAATGCCGTTTCGTTGAAATTCGTCCGGACCTTGACGGCATCGAGTCCGCCGGCATCACCGTCGTCACCCGCGCCCTTGCCGTCCAGATCATTTTCCGTCACGGCCGCTTTCGCGTTCGTCACATTCTTGTCCACGACCGGCCGCTCGGCAACGATCGCGACTTCATCCGTTTGGTAGGCCGACGGCGCCATCAACGCCTCGGAGATTTCCATTTCCATTCCCTCATCGACAGCACCCATGTCCTCGGACTTCTGCAGCATGCTCCGTCTTCCGGCATACCGGCCGCCGTACTGTCCGAGGAGGAAGAGATTCAACCGGTCGTAGTACTGCGGCCAGCCGGCAAGCGTCTTGTTCCACAGGTCCTGGTAGAGCTGTGCGCTATTCCCGCCAAAGCCGTAGTTGGAGACACGGTTGTACGAACCGTAGCTCGGCCAACCGAATCCCGGCCAATCCTGCCGCGTGATCGCGTCGAGCGAGGCATCGTACATCGACGCCAGGACCTCGGCCGCGATGCGGTCGCGCTGGGGACCGCGAATGGTGATGCGCCATTCCTCCCGCGCGCCCGGCGTGAGCTTGTCGCGGAAGGTCGCGGTTTCGAGGGTGAGCTGTTTGTTCGACCAGGGGACGTTCACGAACACGCTCTGCTGATAGAGCCGATAGTGTTTGACGAAAAACACCTGCACGGTAAAGCCGCCGCGGTGCCGTTCCTCGATGCGGTAGCGGAAGGCCCGCTGTCCGGCATCGCCCGATTGCCACGCGTCCACCGGCGGCCGGGCATACAGAGCCGTACGCGACAGCATGAACACGTCATCATAGGCGCTGCCGTAGAAAAAGCGGGCTTCCTCGCCCGGCTCGGCTTTGGTCTTGTCGGCGACGAAGAATACCGGCTGCATCGATGGCACCGCGCCGTCGGGTCGATACACCGTCACGGTTTTCCGGATTTCCAGATCCTGACCTCCGGGATCCTTCGCCTGCATCGTGATGCGATAGCTGCCCGGGGCAAGCCCCTGCAGCAGCAAGGAATCGCTTCCTTCCGTACCCGTGCGGAAACCGCGGTCGTGGATCACGCGGCGAACATCCCAGGTGTCGGGCTTGTCCTCGTCGCGGTACACATCGTGCGGGAAGGCGCGCGTGAATTCCGCTTCACTCAGCACCCAGCTGTCGGGCGCGGAGAGTGCGCGGGCGCGCAGCACGCGCGCGGGGGCGGCGAGCTGTTCGACGCGGATCGTGCCGGTCGCGGCGACCGGCTGTCCCCCGAGGTTGCGTGTCCATAGCCGCAGGTTCTGCTGCCGCGTCGCGTCCACCGTCTCCGGCACCTCCATCGACAGCACGATCGACGTGTAACCGGCGCTGACCGATGTCGCGGCGCTGTGCGTCTCGCCGTTGATGTCCACCACATCGGCCGTGACTTCGTAGGTGAATACCGGCGTGGTCTTCGGATCCACCGCGCGATCAGGCAGCGCGGTGAATTCGATTGCGAAGCTGCCATCGGCGTCGGTGGTCGTGCTCCCGTGCGCGATCTCGCGCTCCTCGCCCTGGGGCAGGGGACGCCACCACCAGTACCAGTACGGGAAGCGCACGCGGCGCACCACGCGCCAGTTCACGGTCGCGCCGTCGATGTTCGATCCCGCGTAGGCCTTCGCCTCGCCGGTCACGCGCACCGCGGCGCCCAGACGATACTCCCCTTCGACGGGCTTGAAACGCGCCTCGAATTTTGGACGTTTGTATTCTTCCACGCGCACATTCACCGAACCGCTTTCATTGCGGATGAACATGATGCCGGTGAGCACGCCCGCGGGCACGGTGAACGTGGTGTTAAAGGAACCATACTCATTTGTCCGGAATTCCGCTTCGTGCACCTTCTGATGATTGGCGTCGAGGAAGGTCACCGTCGTGGTGGCGTGTTTCATCACCGCGTAATCGCCGTGTTCGCGATTGCCCTCGGTGATGACGCCTTTCAGATACACCGTCTGACCCGGCCGGTAGATCGCGCGATCGGTGAAGAACAGCGTGCGGCGCTGCGTCTTGTCCCGTCCCCGCTCGTGGGCACTGTAGGAATTGCGCACCGTGAGCGTATCGCGTCCCCGCGCGAGTCGGAACGAAACGCCATCCTGGAAGCGGCCGGGCTCGAGCACGAACAGTCCCTGATCATCGGTGAGCATCCGTCCCTGCTCGATTGTTTCATAGCCGTAGTCATTCGAATTCCAGCGCCGGGTGAAGAGACGGACTTCGACATCCTGCAGGGGTTTGCCGTCCACCGCATCGGTGACCCAGAAGTGATGCGCCCCGCCCGCGCCGTCGATGTCCTCGAGACTCAGCCGCGTCACCCGCAGCCAGGCATAGGCCATGGCGTTCTCCGAGAGCGAAAAATCCTCGCGGGGAGACATCAGCAGCATGTACACGCCCATGGGAAGTGACGGCCCCTGCAGATCGACGCGATGTGATTTGTAATCCGTCTGTGGCGGAAGATCCTGCGACCAGGACTGCATCGCGCCGCGGTTGAGCAGCTCCCGCAGGCGGTCGCGGAGCTGGACGTCGCGTCTTCCCATCAACAGCCGGTCATCGTCCTCGTCGGCGTTGAGCCGCACGAGACGGAAATAAACCCGCGCGACATTGCGATATCCCGCGCTCATGAGAAACGGCCGGTCGGGCTGCGTGCTCATTTCCACTTCAAGCGAGAGTTGCTTGGCGAGAATGCGCGAGCGGAGGGAGCGGCAATCCACCGCGCCGCGGGACTCCGGAAACCGCGCGATTTCACGGTCACAGGTCTCGAGCGCCTTTACGTAGTCATCATGCGCGAAATAATACCGCGCGATCGCCTCGCCCGCGAGCGTGGAAATCGGTGAGGATGCATGGGTGCGGGCGAGAGACGCCACCGCCTGGAAGTAGGTCGTGTCCTTCTCCTCATGCCGCGTCTCGGCGCGCGCGAATTCCAATCGTGCGAGGTCGAGATCCACGATCGCCTCCGCGCTTCCGCGTTGGAGGTGGAAGCGCAGCAGGTCCTGGTACAGGCGCAGCGCGAGAAACTTCGTATTGCGCGGATTCGGTGATGTGAAGCGCGCGGATGCGAATGCGGCGGCGGGAGCCAATGCGTCAAGAGTGAGCAGTTCGAAATCCTGTTGCGGCGCGGGAAGGGCCACTTCGTCGTTGCGGAAGAAATCCAGCGCCCGATGGGCGAGGATGTCGTAGAGCGTCGGACGGTAGGTGGCGCCGTCATTATTCCGGACTATAATATCCTTATACTCCTCGAGCGCGGAACGCTGCAGCAGGTCGGCGGGGGCCAACGCATCGAGATACAACGCTTTTGTCGTGTCGAAAAAACGTCCCGCATCCCAGGTCCGGAAATCGGCCGACGCGGTATCCGCCACCTGCGTCCGGTCGTTGATGCGCCACCGGTTCATCTGATAGTGGTTCCAGTACAGGTCCGCCAGCATCGAGGTCAACACGGCCTTGACCGGTTGTTCGGCCGCGGCGATCTCCGCTTCCAGATCCTGAATCAGAACAACTTCATCCTCTTCATTCGTCATCGCCCGCAGCGCCACGCGATGTGCGATGGACTTGATGATCTGCGGCCGGTTGTTCTCCGCTTTCGCCCGCGCATGGATTTTCTCCACCAGCTCGAGCGCGGTTTTCGGCAGCCGCTTGCGAAGCGCCTCGTCGACGGCCTTCCACTGCTCCTCGTAGTCGCCTTGCATGAGTGTACTCCATCGCTGGTGGGCGGAAAAATCAACCGTCGCATCGGAAGCGAACAGGAACAGCGGCGCCACGACAAGGAGCAGGGCCGCGAAGCGAATGCGTGCCGGCATGACAGGACTCCGAACTATAATGGGATGAGACAGGATCGAACAGACTCGGTAATACTCTTCGTGGCAAATCTGGTTCCCGGTGGATTCGCGCACGAATACGAGCACGGATCCGGGAGCGGCGCTCCGCCGCAAGCGCACAGCGCGCGGCCGTGCGTTGCGACATGCGCATCACCTCCGAACCGCCGCGCGACGGAAGCGCGCGGGTCCCAAGGCAGCCGCACCGGCCGATTTACCAGACGATGATTCGCCTCTGCGTGCGGTGTCCGTGTGCGTCGCTGGCGGTCACGATGTAGGAGCCCGGACGCAGTCCCGCCGTCGGCAGCAGGACCAGCTGCCTGCCGCCCGTCGCGTCGAGCGCGTGCATGCGCACCCGGCGGCCGAGCATGTCATACATCGCAATCTCGAGCGGACCCGCCGGTGCCCCATCCACCCGCAGCGTGAGGGCCGTGCCCGCGCGCAGCGGCGAGGGGAAGGCCGCGAGGGCGAACGCGTTGGCGGAAGGCGGTACATCCGCGGCAAGCACAATGGCACCGGTGCCGCCTGCCTCGACATAGCGCTTGAACCATTCCTGCAGGTACTGCACGGCGATCGCGTGGCTGTGCACGACGAGGGTGTTTTCGTTGTTGGAGAACTCCGCCGCATTCGACCAGTTGTGCGAGCCCGTCACCACCAACGGCGCCGCGCCGGCCGTGGCATCGTCCGCGTCGACGATCATGTATTTGTGATGCAAAAGACCCGTGAATCCTTTTTTCAGAAGCACGTCGACGCCGCCCGTGCGGAGAAAGTCGTACTCGTTGCCCTGATCGCTGTTGTTGTCCAGCAGGCCGCGCACGGTCACCCCCGCCGCGTGCTGGTCGGTCATGATGCGTCCGAGATCATCGCGGGTGAAGGTGAGCGTGGCGAAATAGATCGAGGTCCGTGCCCCACGCGCGGCGTTCGCGATCGCATTGGTGGTCATGTCGCTCGGACTGAAATACGCCTCGACCGGCACGCCGCCGATGACAAAACGATGCGGGGTGTTATCGAGTTTGCGCGCGCCGAAGCGGGTTGCGGAGCTGTTGGCGGTCTCGGTGCCGCTTCCCCACATCTCCTCGAATTCCCGGGTATAGGTCACGGCCAGGGCCTGGTCCTGGATCTCGATGACATTCTGTGCGTCGTCGTTCGTGCCCGGGTCGGTCGGATTCCACGACCCCGTGATCACCCAGTCATCGGTGTCGCTCGAACGGTCGCGTGCGTCGATGATGACGAACTTGTTGTGCTGCAATCCCGCGCCCGCGTTCACGCGGTCGAAGTTGTCGACGATGGCCGGCACGTTGCTCCGCAGGGTGCGGATGGCATTGGTGTTGGAATTGTCCGTCTCGAAAATCGCACGGATACGCACGCCGCGAGTCTTCGCCGCGAGTAGGCGTTCGGCGATATCGTCACCCACCTGTCCGCTAAGGCTGTACAAGCAGAGATCGATGCTGTGCCGTGCCGCGTCGATACGATTCATCAGCTTGTTGGCTAGTGCGACATTGCCCTGCGCGGGCAGCGGAGGATACAGCGTGTTGTCGACCGCGCGGCTGAAGAAGACATTCATCACACCGGTGGACGTGGCGGATGCGGTGCAGACATACATCGGCTGCGCGAAGCTGGTGTCACCGCCGGCGACGGAGAATGCCTGCACGCGGTAGATCGTGCCGGCGTCCAGCGAGGCAAGGGTCACACGTTGTTCGGTGCCTGCGTCCCCGCCCTCGGCCGTCCCGAGTTCAAAGTGCTCACCGATGCCATAGCGCACGCGGGCGTCGGCCTCGACCGCCGTGTTCCAGCACAGGTCGATGCGATCGGCGGCGATGTCGCATTCCACCGGCATGCTCACGATGCGTGGTCCCGTGGCGATGATGTCCGCCGCCAGGCGCGGCATGAGCTGATACCCGCCGGCAAAGGGCGCCGCGGTTTTGTACTGGCTCACCACCCCGATAATATCGAAGCTGCCACCCGGAGCGGGTTGTCCCGCATACGGCACGTCGTTGTCGACGCGCACATCGAGCTGCGCGGACCCGTCGGAAAGTTTGTAGTTCGTGCCCGAACCGGTGACAGTCCACGCCGTGGTGTTCACCGTCACCCCGTTGATGCGCACGAGCATGCTTTCGTACGCTTCATTCCCTCCGACCCCGTCATTGAGAATGGCATCGATGCCGACATGGACGGGTACGACCTCGTTGCCGCTCGACGCGATGGTATCGATGCGCACCTGTTCGAGCTCTGTCAGGCCGTTGAAATGCGTGAGGGTGCCGGTGATCGTCACTTCATCCCCGATGCGGACGGAATCGGAGAAATCGAAGTCATAGACCGCGATGCCGCCGGTGTGGTCCTGGATGTAGGCGGGCGAACCAAACTGATTCGACACCGTGACAATCCCGTTGACGGTGACGAGCTGTCCGAGTTTGACGGGCACGCCACTCGCGTTGTTTTCCCGCGCCTCGGCGATGGGGATGGGTCCACCGCGCACGGCGACGGTCGGAGAACTCTGTATCGGAAGGAAGTATTGTGCGCCGCGGGTGAGAATGGGCACGACATAGTTGCCCGTGCTCGCCGGCGCGGTGAGGCCCTTCACCGTGATCGTCGCCGCGCTCTCGGCGAACGCGAGCGGCGCGAGCCGCAGCGTGTCGCCGATAACGGACAACTCGGTCTGCAATCGACCATCCACCTCCACGTCATCGGTCGAGCCGGACCAGACGAAGACCGGGGGAATGACGATGTTCATCGCGGTGATGGGAAACAGCGGATCCGGCGCGAAGGTGATCGCCAGATCGAAGGCCTCGCCGGCTTTGTACGTGCGTTCCGGCACCGTCGCGCTGCCGGATCCATCCGCGCTCAGCGGTTCGGTCCCGCTCGCGGAGTTCTGCGGCTGCCTGCCGCCGGTCCGCACGACGAAGTCCGCCGCATTGTTGTTCGAATCCCAGCCATTCCCGCTGAATTCCTCCGGCCCGCCCGCGCCCATCGATGCGGCGGTGGATGTGGCGGACGCCTTGCGTTCGACGCTGTTGTCGTTGGCGGTCGTGCCATGATGCGGCGCCGTGCTTCCTTCCGGATCATTCCCCGTCCCGAATCCCACACGGTCGACCGGGACGCCCGCCGCGGTACTGATGCGGATATTGCCGTTGTCGGCGAGACCCGACGCGCTCCAGGAAACATCCCCCGTCGGCGTCGCGGCCCAGGTGGAGGAGACCAGCAGGTAGTACGACTTCGGCGGCATCACCGTCCCCTCGGGGATCGTGACCAGCGGGTTGTAGGACGTACCCGACGCCGACCGGTATTCAAACTTCCAGCCGGACACATTCACGGTTTGATTGGTCGGATTGTAGAGTTCGACGAACTCTCCGGACGCATTGCCCGCCGCGCCGCGCGTCGCGAACTCGCTGATCACCACATGATCGGCCCACTGGGCCCGCACCGTCACCGTGCACAGAATGGCCAGGAATATCGGAACAATCGCTCTCATTTTCTGCTGCCTCTCGCGAATGGGGAAAGATCAATATAGCAAAATGCGAGGAGCGGAGGGCAGTGAACATCTCGTCATGCCGGGTCAGCCCGAGGTGGATGCCTTTGTGCCTTCCTCCTCTTTGACATCTCCCGAAAACTCCGCATATTCCTCAATCTATTCCCGCAACGGAGGGCGGATATACCCGAACGCATGAAGCGCGCGCTCGTCATCATACCGACATACAACGAACTGGAGAACGTCCAGACCATCATCCCGGAGATTCTCCGGCAGGACGCACGGCTCGAGACTCTGGTGGTCGACGATAATTCTCCCGACGGCACCGCCGCCGAGGTGAAGCGCATGATGGCGGACAATCCGCGTATTCACATTCTCGAGCGGGACAGAAAAATGGGTCTCGGCACGGCCTACGTGGCGGGGTTCAAATACGCCATCGCGCACGGCTACGACTACGTGTTCGAAATGGACGCCGACCACTCGCATTCGCCCGACGTCCTCCCGCGCTTTCTCGAGGCCATCGAAGAGTATGATCTGGTGCTGGGCTCGCGCTACATCCAGGGCGTCAACGTGATCAACTGGCCGATGAAGCGGCTGCTGCTCAGTTATTTCGCGAACCAGTACACGCGCATCGTCACCGGACTTCCTGTCCGCGACGCCACCGGCGGATTCAAGTGTTTCCGCGTCGAGGTGCTCAAGGCCATCGATCTCGACCGCGTACGCAGCAACGGCTATTCCTTCCAGATCGAAATGAGCTTCAAGGCCTGGAAGAAAGGGTATCGCATCCACGAGATCCCGATCATCTTCATGGACCGTCGTGTGGGCATTTCGAAAATGTCGAAGAAAATCGTCCGTGAAGCCGTGACCATGGTCTGGCGCCTGCGTCTGCAGAGCATCCTCGGCCGGGTGCATTGACGAAATGCGCGATTCCACCCGGATCCCCCGGATTTTCGCGAATGGATTTCTTGACAGAACAGCATTCTTTCACTATATTTAAAGACTGGGCACCCATCGACTAGAGGCCTAGGTCGTCACCCTTTCACGGTGAAAACACGGGTTCGAATCCCGTTGGGTGTACTGACACAACGCCCCGCATTCGCGGGGCGTTGTCTTTTTTTCGGGGGATCGTTGCCGCGCGGGAGGGAATTTCTCCCTTCCCGGCGCGGCGGGATCATGAGCGCATGGTCCGCGCGCGCCGTCCACGACAGCATCGTGCAGAGCTACCGGGGCCCGGCGTTCCTCGCCCAAGCGGGCAACATCTTCGCGTTGCATGTGTACCCGCTCGCTTCGGGCTCGACACGGAAATTCATGCTGGTGTTCATCACGCCGACAATGTGGTTGGGAAATACCGCGGTGGCGGAACTGCCACTGAAGCTGCTCCAGGACAACAATGCCGAGGTGAAGCCGCTGCGCAGTGTGTTCAATATGGCGGAGAATGTGTGGGGCGAGCCGACCGTCTGCGAATGCAAATAACCCGTCCTTCGAATTCGACCAAACGGAAGAACCCCGCCTGCGCGGGGTTTTTTCGTTTTCTCCGATGTCCCGGAAGTCCGTCCCCGCCGATCAGAAATCCGTCCGCGCGAAAAAGCGCTTTCCCATCCACAATGGAATGACGGTCCACACCGTCAGCGCGGCCGCGGACAGCAGCATGCCCACCGCGCCGCCGAAGAATCGCTGGTAGACCGCGCCGGTGTAGCCCATGAGGGCGGACACATCGAACTGCAGGGTGAGCAGGATGCGGGCGAGATCGACGGGATTGAGGAAGCTGAATGCGAGGGCGAGAGGCTCGACCGGATAATCGGCCAGCGCATAGAACGCGAACAGCACGACACCGTCGTAGAGCAGCGCGAAGAAGAACCAGAGCAGCAGGGCCACCCCCATGCCGCGCGTGCGGTCGTGCACGCGGATCGCGACCGCGAAGGCGATGGCGGTGAAGATGATCGTCAGAAAGAGTCCGCTCGCGAGCAGCGTCAGTGGACCGCCCATTGCGCCGTCTCCGATGCGATGCGCGAGCAGGGGTACGCCGCTCCCGACAAGGAAACATCCGCTGATCGCGCCGGTGACGACCAGCCAAGAGCTGAAATAGATGTCGCGGCGCCGCAAGGGTTGGGCGGCAAGCACTTCGAGGAATTCGCGTGAACCGTACACGTACATCGTGCCGTAGACGATGCTGAACAGGGGAAGGATGATCAGCACGACACTCATCAATGTCACTTCCATGCCGGCGGCGGATCCCGATGCCTGGTACATCGCCTCGGTGAACACGAGAAAGAATCCGGTGAGCACGAAGACCCAACGGCTGCGCAGAACGTTGCGCAACTGATGCTTGACGAGCCGGCCGATCATGCGCGTACCTCCCGAAGACGGGTCCCGCCCGCATCCGCAGCCGCGTGATGATCGATGACTGTATCGGAAAAACGGATCTGATTGCCGTCTGATGCCGACGGCGCGATCCCGGATCGCGTGTTGCCTCCCGCGCGCGCGATGAGCACGGCGATGGCATCCTCGGCCGCGTGCTCTCCCGTGCGCGCGTACAGTGCGTCGAGCGTGCCGTCGAACACCACCGCGCCTTCGAGCAGGAATACGATGTGATCGGCGAGTTCCTCGATGTCGCCCATGATGTGGGACGTGAAAATAATGGTCTTGCCCGCGGCTTTCTCGCGCGCGACGGCGTCCTTGAAACGACGGGCCATCAGCGGATCGAGGCCCGCCGTGGGTTCGTCGAAGATGTACACCGGCGCGTCATACATCAGCGTCATCACCGCGCAGACGCGCTGCCGCGTGCCGCCGGACAACCCCTTCAACGGTTTGGGCAGCAGATCGGCCAGTTCGAAGCGCGCGAGCATCTCCTCCGTTCGTGTCGGCTGCCGCGGTCGCAGATCGGCGATCATGGCGAGGAATTCCCGGATGGTGAGATTCTCCGGGAAACGCGCGATCTGCGGCATGTAGCTGATGTGCTCGCGCACGGCGCGCTCGTCGGTTGGCGCGGCGCCGTTCCAAAGCACGGTGCCGCGGTCGGGACGTACCAGCCCCAGCAGCGTTTTCAGTGCCGTGGTCTTTCCCGATCCGTTCGGTCCGAGCAACGCGGTCATCCGCCCAACGGGAAAATCAATACTGACGCCATCGAGCGCTCGTTCGCGCCCAAAGGATTTGACGATGTCTGAAAGGCCGATCATGCGGGTGTGCCCCTTCCATCCGGTTCGCGCATGAGGGGACGCGCGTCCTTGAGAGTTTCGGGTGTGACGGTCGGAAAGATGCGCTCGGTGACGTCGAGCATGGCGATGAAGAAGCTGTTGAGCAGGATGATCGCGGGTGGATTCTTCTCGACGATGTAGGAGAAGATGCGGACGGGACGGTAGGGAACATCGCCAATCCCGTCGCGATCGATATCGTAGCCGCGATAGGAGTCCCAGTAGTTTCCCGTGAACCAGCTTTCATTGCGCGTACTGTTGGTCGCGACATCGAAGCTGTTGCGGCGGAAACTGTTGGTCGCGAAGGTGTTTCCCGTGCAGTTGGCCATGAGGCGGATGGCCCAGCCGTTGCGCAGGAATTCATTGCGCGTCACGGTCAGACGGGAGCCCCCCTCCGCGTACACACCGGTGGTGTTCCCGACAAAGCTGTTCGAGTCGATACGGCTGTCGCTGATGTCCTTGAGCAGCAGTCCATACGACGCACTGCCCCAGTTGTCGTGAAAACGATTGCCGCGCATGCCGATGCGCCGCGAGTACATCACCGCCACGCCGCTTCCATTCCGCGTGAAGGTGTTGTCGAGATAGACATCGTCATCGGAGAACATGAAATGGAGTCCGTATCGCAGATTGCCGGTACTGACATTGCCGCGGATGACACTCGCCCGGGTGAATTCGAGATAAATGCCGTCGCGATGCCGCGCGGTGTGATTGTCCGCGATCAACAGCGAATCGCTGTACCAGCTGTGGATGCCGTTACCCGAGGCCGATTCCCGCCGCGCCTCCCCCGCGAGCGTGTTTCCACGAATAATGCAGCGCGCGGAGCGCGCGAGATAGATACCGAAAAAGGTGTCCTCGAGCCGCAGACGCTCGAACCGGCAGAATCGCGCACTGGTGGCCTTGACCGCGGCGCGGTCCTCGGTATAGCTGTATCCGGTATTCCGGAGTGTCAGATCCGCGATCCACACGCTGTCGGCGCGCACGAGGAAGATCCCCTGCGTGCCACCGCCGTCGATCACGACCGTGCCACGTCCGTGAATCCGGAGTGGCTTGTCGATCACGATCGACCCCTCGTCGTAACGGCCCGCATGAATGCGGATCAGGTCCCCCGGTGCGGCGGCATGCACCGCGTCGGCGATCCGCGTACCCGGACGCACATGATGGATAGCGGCCTGCGCGGGGACGGCCAGCATCAGAAACACCGGCGTCAGGATCAGCCCCCCGCGGAGCAGGAAGAGGAACCGCGTCATGCTCACCACTCTTTCGCGACCAGCAGCCGGACGCCGGTCCAGCGATACAGCTCGCCACCGATACGCTGCTGTTCGCTCGCGTACTTCGTCTTGGTCTCGAAGGCGGCGAGGTTCATGCCCATCGGACTGCGGATGTCCTCATGGCGCAGATACCATGCCTTGGCCGCGTCGATGAATGTGCCGGGAGCGTCGTGACGCATCACCCAGATGCTGTTGATGTCTTCCTCCAGAACGGTGTTGTCGTTGACCGCGGCGGCCATGCATTCCACCGCATCGTAGACATGGATCTTTCCCGTATTCGTCACCAGCTGTGCCGCGAAGCGTGCGTCGGTGACGGTCATCTTGCAATGCGCGCATTCCTCCTTGCCGAGGTCGATATCTCGCGGACCCGGTGAACAGGCGGCGAGCAGCACCATGCAGACGACGGCCATACCCAGGATCGAACTTCTCCATTTCATCGCCATTGCGTTCCTCATGTGATCAATTCGGGGAGACGTTTCTGCCAAGATCATTGTCGAGTCGCTGGAGCTTCCCGGCCCGCGGTGGTCGTGGCCGCGACCGCCACCAGGCCCATGCCGCCAGCATTCCGCTCACGGCGGCAATCATCGCGCCGATGCCGGGATAGGAGTGCGCCATGAAATTCAGGATCTGTTCCGAACCGATCAGCGGCGGTTGATAGGACATACCGGGAATCTTGATGATCGCCCTCGGATCGAGATCATGACCGTAATTATATTCCCAGATATAGAAATCAATCATGCCGGCAACTCCGAGCACCGCGAACAGCAGCACCCATGCGAGCGCGGTCCATCGCCGTCCCCACGCCGCGGCGCCGAGTCCCAGCACGATCATCCCCGCCATGATGAAGGGCATATACGCCAGTTCGGCGATCGAATCCGGTTCGATGCGCTTCATGCCGATATAGTGATTGAGATTGTTGATGCTTTCGAGATCGTTGGGTGACGCGCCTTCCACCGTGTGGAGGAAGATGTTCATGCCCAGCCCTTCGGGATACTGCGGTGCCTCGAGTTCGATCTGCCAGAGCGGCAGCACGAATGTTCCGACGAGGAGCAGTGCCGCGGTGGCGAGCAGCAGGCGCGATGTGCGGTCCATGCGTTCGTTCCTTTCCCCGCGCCGCGGCCGCGGCCCCTCGTTCCTCGGGACCGCGGCCGGCGTCGGGATGTGCTATTGCTTGAGTCCGTTGTGTTTCAGCGCGACGCTGGATCCCGCGGGGGACACGCGCACGTAGCCCTGCATTTCCTGATGCAGCGCCGAACAGAAATCGGTGCAGTACATCGGAAATATGCCGGGACGATCGGGCAGCCATTTGATCGTCTGGGTTTCACCAGGCATGACCAGCAGTTCCGCGGTCCGCGCGCCCTTGATGGCAAAGCCATGCGGGGTATCCCAATCCTGTTCGAGATTCGTCAGATGAAAATACACTTCATCGCCGACTTTGATGCCTTCGATGACATCGGGTTTGAAATGCGAGCGAATCGAGGTGATATACACGCGCACGACCTTGCCGCTGCGCTCGACGCGCGTGTCCTTCTCACCCAGCGTCACATGGGGATGGGTGTTTTCCATGATCTTGTATGCCCGCACCGATTTCTCCTTGATCAGCTCGGCCGGCAAGGCCTGCGCGTAATGCGGTTCGCCGATGGTGGGAAAATCGCTCAGGAGTTTCATCTTGCTGCCGGTGATGTCGTACAGCTGCGCCGACTGCGTGAGTTCGGGCCCCGTGGGCAGGTAGCGATCCTTGGTGATCTTGTTGAGCGCGATGACATATTTCCCGTACGGCTTTTTCGAATCGCCGCCGGGAATCATCAAGTGACCGATCGAATAGTACGTCGGCACCCGGTCGAGCACGGTGAAATCCTTCAGGCTCCATTTGACGATCTCGGAGGAGACGAACATCGACGTGTACGCGTTGCCGTCGTTGTCGAACTCGGTATGCAGCGGTCCCAGGCCCGGCTTCTCCACCTCGCCCGCGAGCACGGCCTCATAGCTCAGAACCGGGATATCATGCACGGTGGCATCGAATTTTTTCGCGTCGATGGCTTTCAGCATTTTCGAAAACGAGAAAACCGGGATCACCGTCGCGAGCTTCCCGCCGCCGACGATGTACTCACCCGTGGGATCCACATCGGCGCCATGCGGCGATTTCGGCGTGGGCAGGAAGTAGATCATGTCGGGACAGTCCTTCGGATCGAGTACCAGCACCCCGTCCTTCATCGTCGAGGTGGCGGTGTGGGACTTTTCGTCGTACACATTGTGTGCATACCGGCCCGGCATTTTCTTCGCCTTGCCCTGCGCGACATACTGCTCGGCTTTTTTCCAATTGATGGCGGCGATGAAGTCCTTGTCGTTCTGACTCGCTTCCACCTCGAGCATGGTATGCGCCTGCTCGGTGTTGTAGGTGGAGAAGAACATCCAGTCGGCCGACGGCCCCTTCCCTGCGTGGGCAAGGTCGTAGTCAAAACCCGGCATGAGAATCTGGAATGCGATGTCCATGTTCCCGTGCTCCTTGTCCACGCTGACGAAGCTCAGCATGCCGCGGAAGTTTTCCTTGTAGCTTTCGATGGGGACGTCCTGGTTCTCGAACATCGGAATGCTGAAACGTGTCCCCGCCACGACGTACTCCGAATTTTCCGTGGTGAACGGCGAGGAATGGTTTCCCGCGGAATTGGGAATTTCGATGATTTCCGTCGTGCGGAAGGTCGTCAGGTCGATGCGCGCGATGCGCGGGGTGTTGTTGCCGTTAATGAAGATCCACCTGCCGTCGGGTACACCGTCGGTCATGGAGAATTCGGGGTGATGCGCATCATCCCATGGCACGAAGCCAAAGGACGTGTTGAGCATGGGAATGGTCTCCTCGGTGTAGCCCCAGCCCTTTTCGGGATCCTGGGAAAACACGGGGATGACGCGGAACAGGCGTCCGCTGGGCAGACCGTAGACGGACATCTGTCCACTAAAGCCGCCCGACATGAAGGCGTATAGCTCGTCATGGGTGCCGGGCGCGACGTACACGCGCGACGCCGCGTCGCCCGCGGCGCCGGCGTCCTTCGCGCTGTTGCATGCGACGAACAGCGTGCCCGCGACCATGACGATGGCGACTACGACGGAACGTGGAAACAATCCTGGATTCATGGAACAACCTCCTGCGTGGAAGGGATGGATGGGTCGCGGAATCGCGTGAGATTAGTGGTGTTCAGGATTCGTTTTGTGTCTGTCAGCGGGTTTCCGCGACGGCACGCAGATGCTCGAGCACATACCGGGCGTCGGTCTCGTTGACCTGCGCGCTCGGCATCTTCGTCAAATACTCCTGCAACAGGCAGCGCGCGGTGTCATCCTTCTCGAGCATGACTTCGGTGTCGAGCATCATGTTCATGATATACACCGGCGTGCGCCGTTTGAACACCGTTCCGAGTTCCGGACCGACATACCGCTCGTCGAGCTTGTGACAGGCTGAACAGACCACGTTGAAAATTTTTTCTCCCTTCTCGGCGTATTCCGCGTTGAGCTGGGCGTCCATCGACACCTCCGTGATCTTGCCGTACGTCGCCTTGGCCGTTTCCTCCGCCGCGGCCGCCGCGGCCTGCGTGTCCTGCTGCTCCCCTCCCGAATTGCCGCACCCGCTGATGAACAGCAACACGGCTGCCACGATACCCCCGTATATCCGACGATGCTCCATGATTATTCTCCTGTCTGGAAAAATGTGAAACGGACTGTGCCAGTGATCGGAAACCTTGAATATCGAGTTTTTACTCGATTTTTAAGCGAAAAGGAACGCCGCATCCCGCGCCACGGATCGGTCAAGGTCTCGCAGGCCTGCAGCGTTTGGCTTAATGTAGAGTTTTTTCTCTACGTTCGCAAGATGGGGGAAGAAAAAAAATCAAATCTTTCTGAAATCGATGCCGGTCGTCTCACGGCACCCCTGTCCGGAACGCGAAGCCCAGCGGTGGTGAATCGCGCACGCTCACCACCATTCCAGACGCAACGCAGGGAGATATCTTTTTCCTGCGATGGATGCAACCCCTGCGTGCTTCCGCCGTACGCTCTGCCGTGCCTTCCATCCGCGGCATGGTGCCGCGCGCCTGAGTGGGAGGCAGCAATCACTTGAATTCTGGAGTTTTTCGATGAAACGCGTTCTCTCATTCCTTGCCCTCTCCCTGGCGCTCCTCACCGCCACCGCATCGGCGCAGGAACAACACGAAACACTTTTTTCCTCGCCCGTCGAGCATGGCGGTTTTGGCGGCGTCGTCACCAAGATGACATCGATCCGCGGGGAGATGGGATTGATGGTGGGCGGCTACGGCGGCTGGCTCATCGACCATCGCTTGATGCTCGGCATGGGCGGATACGGACTGGCGAGTAGCATCCGTGCACGCAGTGAGGCCGAGCAGACCTACGCGCCGAACGGGGAACGTCTCTATGTTGAATTCGGATATGGCGGTCTGATGCTTGAGTATATCCTCGCTCCACACCGCCTCGTGCACGTCAATGTGCAGGCACTGGTCGGCGCGGGCGGGGTCAATTATCGCGAGGACTGGTATGACGACTTCCTCGACGACAATCCCGACCACCGGCATCATGGCCGCGTCGAGGCGCTGTTCGTCGTCGAACCGGCGGTGAATGTGGAACTCAACATCACCGATTGGATGCGTCTCTCGGCCGGTGCGAGCTATCGCTTCGTCAATGGGATTGATGAGCTGCGTGGGATCGAGGACACGGATCTCTCCGGCGCTTCCGGACAGCTCGCGCTGAAATTCGGCGCGTTCTGATTTTCTCTGGAAATCCTTCCGCTTCCGCGCGCATCCCTGACCGCCTCGGGGATGCGCGTCCTCTTTTCGCGACGCGGCACAGGGATGGTCTTCTCCCCGTTGCCCGTTCCGTTCCCCTTTCCGCTTCGTTATATTTCAGGGACTGGACCGTACGGTCCACCGTTCCGTCACGCAATTCGTCGGACCCTCGCCATGACGCGCGTATCTCTCTTTGTTTTCTCGATCATCGTCGCGCTATGGAGCCAGACCGCGGCGGCGCAGGGCATCTCCCGCGAGGGTCGCGATGCGCGTGGGCGCCACGTGCGAGCAACCTGGCTGCAGCCGCGCCCGCAGGGCAATGGCATCCGCGCCCTGCGTTTCGTCGATGCGCGCACGGGATGGGCCGTGGGCGATGCCGGAACGATCCTGCACACGACGGATGGCGGACAGCACTGGCGCGCGCAGGAGAGCGGCACGATGGCGTCGCTGGCACACTGCGCGTTTTCCGATCGCGCGCGCGGATGGTCCGCCACGCAGCGGCAGGTACTGCGGACCACCGATGCCGGGACGCAATGGCACGCGATTCCCGGACCGCCGCTGCGCGGAACGCAGGACCTGTACCGCGACATCGCTGTTCCCGCGGCGGAACACATCCTGGTCGTGACGCGGCTCGGTGGAATTTTTCGCAGTACCGACAGTGGCGGATCCTGGTCGGTGGTTCATCACAGCTACGAACCCGCGCGGATATTCTTTCGCGATGCATTGCATGGCTGGGTCGCGGGTGATCACGGCCGCGTCGCCCGGACCACCGATGGCGGTGCGACCTGGACCGATCACTATGTGGTCGTTCCCCGCCGCGCCCCGCTTCGGAATCCTTCCCTGCTGTATTTCGCGGACTCGCTGCGCGGCTGGATCACCGCGGATACGGATCTGTACGCGACCACGGACGGTGGCAGGATGTGGGAGCTTCTTCCGGATTCCACGCGACATGATGACCTGCACATGTCCGCCACGGGACAGCTCTGGAGTTGCGGCACGGGACTCCGCCGCAGCAGCGACGGTGGACGGACCTGGCATGCGCACCCCGGTGTTCCGCGTCTCCCGCTCGCGGCCATCACCTTCGTCGGACCGGACACGGGATGGGCGGCGGGCGCCGCGGGTGTCCTCCTGCGAAGTACCGACGGCGGTGCTACGTGGCACGGGGACGGACGGGAATCCGCGCGGCAGTATCGACGCATTCACCTGCGTTCCGACGACACTGTCTGGGTGCTCGGTGACCGCATCCACCGCAGCGATGATGGCGGAATGCATTGGATCGACGCTCCCGACTCGGACAGCAGCATGTTCCGTGCGGCGGATTTCCTTGATCCCCGCGCCGGGACGCTCCCCGCCGGGACGCTCCCCGGCGGCATTCTTCGCATCGCCTTCCAGGATCCTGCCCACGGATACGCCATCGATGCGGATCAGATATTGTGGAGCACCACCGATGGCGGGCGGCAATGGTCCTCGCGCACCTTTGGCCGGCCGCTGCTCGACCTGGCGGTGCCGGATTCCCGGCGCATCGTCCTTCTCGCACGGGCCACGTCCGAGGATAACGGATCATCAGCTCTTGTACTCCGCAGCAATGATCACGGCCAGACCTGGCGCGCCGTGACCATCGACGCCGCCATCGCACCCGTGGCCCTGTGTTTCACCGATGCGCGGCACGGCTGGCTGCTTGCCGACGCGGGCGCGGTCTGGACCACCGACGATGGTGGCGGCACCTGGGTCGCTCTCCCGGTCGTGACCGGGATTCGCGGCCGTGCCATCGGGGCGGTTTCATCCGATCGCGCCTACATCGCCGGCGACGACGGTGGGATCGTGCGCATCGACATCCAGCCCCCCGACTGAGCGCGAACCGCATCCCCGCCATCCCGCTCGCGGAATGCATCACGTGGTCGGATGGGACGCCGACACTGTGTACTTTAGACGGAACATCCGGAGTCCGACGCCATGCAACTCATCCGTTTTGGGGTCTCCCTGCCCGAGGATCTGATCCGAAAATTCGACCGGCTCATCAAGCGCAAGAAATACCCGACGCGCTCGGAGGCCATCCGCGACCTCATCCGGCGCGAGCTCGTGCAGGAGGACATCGACTCCGATCGCGTGGTGGCCGGCGTGCTGAGCCTGCTCTACGACCATCACCACACCGCGATTTCCGAGACGCTCAACGCCCTGCAACACGACCATCACGAATCGATCATTTCAACGACGCACGTCCATCTCGATCATGACAACTGTCTGGAAGTGATCATGCTGCACGGACGCGCGCGGGACATCAAGAAGTTTGCCGACGGCATCATCTCCATCAAGGGCGTCAAGCACGGCGGCTTGCATCTGACCTCGACGGGGGAAGGATCGCGCTGACACGCATCCACCAACAGAAGTTTCGGACCGTAACATCTTGGATGCCATCATGGCAGGATGTACATTAGTAGCACGATTGTGATATTCGTGTTACTACTTGGATTCGCCATGACCCCGCACCTTCGTCCCACGATTTTTCTCCTGCTCTTCCTGACCGCGGTTCCCACATTCGCGCAGGAGCGCGACAGCACGCTGCATTTCACCCTTCGCGATTCGGTGCTCGTGGTAGCGAGCCGCTACCGCTCCACGCTCGCGCGCGAAACCAACGCCCTGACCGTGATTTCCGCCGATGCCATTGCGCGCACCGCCGATCATTCCCTTCTGGAAGCCGTCGCATGGGAAGTTCCGTCGGCGTTTCTGGTTGACACCCGCATGGGTGGTTTTGGCGTCGGCGCCGCGGCCACGGGCATGCTGTCGCTCCGCGGCATGGGCCGGCAGCCCAACACCGGGATCGCGGTGATGATCGACGGACACCCGGATTTCATGGGCATGTTCGGCCATCCGCTCCCCGATGTCTATGGCATGGATGATGTCGAACGCGTGGATGTACTGCTCGGTCCGGCATCGACGGTCTTCGGCGGCGGGGCCATGGGTGGCGTGGTCAACATCGTCACGCGTCCCGCCGACCGGAATCGCATGCAATTCTCCGCCGAGGCCGGGAGTTGGGACAGCTACGCCGCGACCATGGGCGTGAGCCGCCGCTTCGGATCCCATGGCGTGCAGCTCACGGTCGGACACCGGCGCAGCGGGGGACATGTGCCGCAATCCGACTTCACCGGTTCGCGGGTACAGGCCGGGTGGGACTGGCGGATCAGTGATGTCTGGCAGCTCTCCATGCGCGGACGCTACGTGCCGTACACCTTCGATGATCCCACACGAATGGATGATCCGGCCGGACTCGGGACCTACGGCGATATCCGCCGCGGGATGGGACAGATCGTGCTCGACAACGACTTCGGGATGCTCCGCGGCTCGACACAGCTTCACGTCAACGCCGGCCATCATGAATTCTCCGACGGATTCATTTCCGACGATCGCGCACTCGGCATCTCCACCTACCAACAGTGGCATCTCTCCGCGCGCGGCAGTCTCGCGATCGGTGGGGACGTCCTTCAATATGGCGGGCAGGCGAATGTCGACGACACCCAGCACCTGCTCTCGACCGCGGGCGCCTACGCCCTCGCGCTGTACAGTCCGCTCGACATGCTGCATCTCCGCGCGGGACTGCGCTGGCAGTATCACAGCCTCGCGCTGCACAATCTCGCGCCTTCGCTGGGCATCAGTTTCCTGCCGGTGAACGGTCTGCGCCTGTATGCGAATATTCAAAGCGGATATCGTTATCCGACATTGCAGGAACTGTATCTGTTTCCCATCTCCAACCCCGCATTGACCGAGGAGCAAAGCACCGGCTACGAAGTCGGACTCGAGTACGCGCATGCACGCGGCACGCTGCGCCTCGCGGCCTTTCGCGCGGACGTGCGCGACATGATCACGCTCGTCGTCAATCCCTTCGCCCCACCTCCATTCCGCATGCGCAACGCACGCGACGCCGAGCAGTGGGGACTGGAAGCATCACTGCGGTATCGCATTCTTCCATGGCTCCATGTCCAGACGACGTGGAATCGTCTCGATCCCGACGGCCTCACGGCCTTCAATCCCGCGCAGCAGTTGAAATACCAGGTCTTTGTCATCGCCGGACGCCTGCAGGCGATGCTCGCCGGACAGTATGTGCATGCCCTCCACGCCGGAGATGCGGAGACGCTGCGCATGCCGGACTATCATGTGCTCGAGGCCTCGGTGGAATGGAAATTCCCGGTGATCGACGCCTTCATCCGCGTCCGCAACCTGCTCGACCGGTCGTACGCGATCCTTCCCGGGTACCCGGCGCCCGGTGCGCATGCCGTCGTCGGACTACGCTACGCGCTCGAGCAGTGACGGACGCGTCCAGCGACTGACCGGCTCCTCCACGGACACTTCCCACACGCGTTCCTCCCTCTCCGCGTGCCATGGCACACGCGCGGCATCGTCGTATATAGGAAATAAGAAATTTTTTCCGCTATATGGAAACTCCAATCCCCGAGTGTCCGTATGACGTGCCTGTGTCTATCCTGAACTCACATTCATTCATCATTGTAGGAGGATCTCGTGAAGACGTTTCTTACCCTTGTGCTTCTCGCATTCATCGCCGTCGCGCCGCTGCAGGCGCAGGAAGAAGGCTTCGCCGGACGGCCCATCACCTCGAATTTCGGCATGCCCACGGGCAACACGCTGCACGCCGGTGAATTCACGGTTGGCATCGGACCCGTGGAATACGGGATCACCGAAAACCTGCAGATCGGCACGAACCTGCTGCTCTTCATCTTCCAGTATTACAACGCCGACGTGAAATTCTCCCTCATCGATACCGAGCAGCAGGCGTTGGCGCTGGGCCTTGGGGTGGGATATTTCAATCTCTCCGTCTTCGGATCGGACGTCAGCTATACGTCGATCTCCCCGTATGTGGCGTACAGTTTCCCGGTCGGACAGAAAACACGCATGCACCTCGGCGCGAATTACGCGAACATCAGTGGTGATGTGGATATCGATGATGCGGATGATCTGAGCGCATCGGTCAGTGGAACGTCCGTCTCCGCCGGAATCGAACACAGCCTGTCGAACAAGACCAAGATTGTCGGCGATGCCGGATACGATGTCGAGTTCGAAGGACTGCGCGTAGGGGGCGGTGTGCTTTGGGGCTGGGAATCCTTCCGCCTGAAGCTCGGCCTGCAGTATTTCGCACCGAAGGGATATGACGGCTATGTCTTCCCGTGGGTCGGTCTCTGGTGGCGCTTCCGCGGATAAGCGATATTCCGCATCTTTTCATCCGAAACGCAGAGAGGCTGCTCCGTCACTGGAGCAGCCTCTCGCTTTTCATGCGGCGGGGATGTCACGACCCGCGCGTCGATTCTACTTCATCAGCATCATGCTGCGACGCAGCAGGACGCCATTGGCTTCGAGCACGCAGACGAATGTGCCGCTGGGGAGGCCGTTTGCATCGAAGACCACCTGATGCGTCCCGGCGTCCCGCATGCCATCGGCGAGCAGCGCCACCTCGCGCCCGAGCAGGTCATGGACCGTCAGCCGCACGGATGCCGCCTCCGGCAGGGCGAAGCGAATGCTGGTCGTGGGATTGAACGGGTTCGGATAGTTCTGCTCGAGCGTGATCGCCGCGGGCAGGGCCGCGGTCGTGGCGTCGGCTTCCTTCGGGAAATAGGCATGCGCCATCGTGAACGGTCCGGCGATCGAGGTCAGGCCGTTGACCTGCACGAAATTCTCGAACACATTCGACACACCGCCACGATTCACCCAGACATTCACCGGCCGCTGCCAGACCGTGAGCAGCTCGGGCCTGGTGATCAGCGGCTGGGACTCGGTGTTCGTGTAGAAGAAACGCACGTCGACATTCGGGGACGGCGCATTGCTCGTCATGGTGAAATAGCGACGGACGTGGCGGACACGGGTGATGCCCTGGGGAATGGTGCAGGGATACATGTTGACCGTGAAGCTGTTGATCGTGCCAGCATTGCTTTTCACTTCCGCGATTTTCTGCCCGCTGCTGTTGGTGAAAATCGTCCACCCCGCGCCCACCTGCTGCGTCATCGACACCGCACCGAGCGGTTCGATCTGGATGCTCACCGTGAGAGAGAAGGGAGAATTGACCGCCGGAACACTGGTTGCGCTGTTCCATGCATTGATGGTGATCGTGCGCGCGTGGGTCCCGGTCGCAAGCTGCCGCGGATCGACACGGAAGACAAGGTCATCACCTTCGCTGCCACTGCTGGTGAGCAGCGTGATTTCCGCCGCCGATTCCGTCGCGTTCCATTGCATCACACCGCCGCCGAAATTTCCTCCGCCGTTGTCGATGCGCACGCGACGCGTGACAATCACCGGAGCCTTGCACGCGCCGGATACCACGACATACGCGGCGGCCGGTTCGATCTCCACACGCGGAACGACAGTGAAGGTGGTATTGCAACTCGATGTATTTCCCGTCGCGTCGGCGACCGTAAGTGTGATCGCATGCGTGCCCGCACCGAGTGTCGTCCCGGGCGCGGGAGTCTGGGAGCGGACGAGCGCCGGTGGCGCCGTGCAGTTATCGGAGGCGTTGATCTGATTTCTCAGGTCCGGCAGGACGGCACTGTTCTGCGCGTCGCCTTCCACGGTTTGCGCGGTCGCGCAGGCGAGGATCCGCGGCGCCTGCGTATCCACCACGGTCACGGTCTGGAAGGCGGATGCGGTATTGCCGCCACCGTCCTTCGCCGTCCATGTGACCAGCGTCACGCCCACGGGAAAGACCGCCGGAGCGTCATGGCTGACGGTGAGATTCTGCGGACAGTTGTCGTTCGCCACCGGCTGGCCGAGATTCACGAGTGCCGCATCGATCGAACACAGTTCGGGCGAGGCCGCGATGGTGATATTCGTCGGTGCGACGATGGTTGGCGGAATGTTGTCGGTAAGACACAGCGAATGCAGCGCCGCGAGCACCGCGTTGTACGCATTAACCCGGCCGTATCCGAGTTCCGTTGACCAACTCCCGTTGGGCTGACCCGCCACGCCGTTGGTGTAGACATAGCCGCCGACTTTTTCCGTCGTGGTTTCGAGAATCACACGCGCCTGGTCGTGGGTGAGCAGAGGATTGGTCGAATAGATGAGCGCCATGACACCGGCGGTGTTCGGACACGCGCTGGAGGTGCCGTTGAACGTCGCATAGTAATCCCCGTTGATATACCCAGCCGGTCCGCTGATGTCCGTCGCGTAAATTTTCACACCGGGCGCGGCGACATCGAGACCGGTTCCGTAATCGCTGCCCCACCAGGTTTCCCCGTCGCAGGAAGACGGGCTCTTCCGCTGCTCGCACATGCTCATCGCGGCGACCGAGATGGTCGGATTGTAATTCGCCGGATACAGCAGCGAACCGTTGCCATTGCCCGCGGCAAAAATGACCGAGGCGCCAAGCCCACCGCGTCCGAGCGTGAGCGCGTTGTTGATGGCGCTGTTGATCAGCGCGGAGGCGCCGCCACCGCCCCAGGAATTGCTCAGCACATCGGCGTCGCCCTGGTTCCAGGCCCAGTTCAACGCATCGGCGATGATCGCGTCGGAGGTTACCCAGTACGGTCCGGAGCTGTAGGCAATGCGGATCGGAACAATCTTGCATCCGTATGCAATGCCGGCCATGCCGATCCCGTTGTTGCCGACGGCCGCCACGATACCGGCACATGCGGTCCCGTGCGCGTCATCGCCCTGCGGACCCCCACCGCTCCCGAGTCCCATCGCATCGTATCCGGGAAGCAGATTCGCCACGAGATCCGGATGATTCAAATCCACACCCTCGTCGAGAATGGCGACCTTGATCGCGGCACTCCCCGTTGTCAGGTTCCATGCATTGAACACATCGAGGTCCGCGCCGGGAGTCCCGTTATACTGCTGGGGCGTTCCGGTGTTGTTCAGTGTCCACTGCAGCGGGAGCGCGGGATCGTTCGTGTTCAGACGATGCAGCAGACGGAGGAAATCAGGCTCCGCCCAAGCGAACCGACCGCTTTCCTGCAGAAGGCGTGACAACTCGAAGGCGTTGAAGGCGGCATGCTTGTCGACCTCGAGCACGAAGACCAACGGTTCGAATCGGTACTGTTCGAGCACGCGCGCGTTGTGCTCCTTCGCGACCTGATCCAGCATGGCGCGATCATCGGCGTGGCGCAGCTTCACATGCACGCGGTCCTGGATGCCGTGCAAGGTGCCGTCCTGGAATTCAAGAAAAGCTCCGGCGTGCGCGACATCGGGGTGAACGGAAAGACGCGCGAGCAGCGAAGCGACCTCCTGCTCCGAGCGGTCCTCGCGCAGCGCCGCGAGAAGCACGCGGGGCGCGGGGAGAAATGATTCCTCGGTCACGGGCGCGACCACATCCTCCTCGTCCAGCACGGCGCGCTGGCGATCGGGGGATACCCCGTCATGAAATCGGACGAGGACGAACTTCGTCGAGAGCGTGTATTGATTCGTTCCCGCCGGCGTTCGCAGCACGAGGCGCTCGGGCGCGTAGCGCTGCAAATCGCCGCTGTCACTGACCTGCGCATGCAGCACGACGGGCAGCAGCAGGACGGAACACAGGAATGGGAGAAGGGACAGAAGGAAGCGTTGCCGCATCGATGACTCCTGATTGGTTGGCATGTGAATATGACGGATTACTGGTCTCGATCATGCACGAACGACCACTCGTCTGTCTCGGGAAAACACGCATCTCGCACGTCTTCCCGGGTGAACATCCGGTTGGGAATGGACAAGTATACGACTGTTCCCCGTGATCTCAAAATCACGGAAGCATGGCACCCCATTGCCGCGCGTACTATATTCCGACACACGATCGTGCTCGTCGTTCGAGACACCGGACTGCCTGATATTCGCGCAACCACGTCACGTATGAATCGCTTCGCGACATCGCGTCTGCTCATCCGCCCCCTCGAACCCGGTGACGCCGCCGGGCTCTTCGCCTATCGTTCCGACCCCGCCGTCGTGCGCTATCAGATGTGGCGGCCCAAGGACCCGCGGGAAGTGCGCGTGTTCATTCGTGCCCAACATGGACTTGCCCCCGGCATTCCCGGTGTGTGGTTTCAATTTGCCATTGTCGAGCTCGACAGTGGCGCGCTCATCGGCGACAGTGGACTCCACGTCCCGCTCGACCACCCCGACAGCATCGAGATCGGGCTCACCCTGCGCACCGAAGCCCAGGGCAAGGGATTCGCCACGGAAGCGTTGACGGCCTTGGTTGACTTCTGTTTCCGGACCCTGCATGTGCGGCTGATCCACGCACGCATCCACCCGGAGAATGCGCGTGCCATCGCGCTGATCGAACGCGGCGGCTTCTCGCGTCTCGCCACACGGCGCGACGACGACCTTCACTTCACGCTGCGCCGCGGCCACTGGGAGCGGAAGCAGACATCGTGATCACCGTGGCAACCGCGCGGGGCCTTCTCCGGGACCGGGTCCATCAGGATATTGTACTCCGCTATTCTTCTTCTCCGGAAATCCGGTTTTTCCATGTTTCCCGGACATCGCGCCAGATTCTCGACGACTGCGTCTCCCCGCGACGTCGCGCTTCGAACCCGACCTCATTGAACGTTCGTGTCACGCCGGGTCCCTGGGGAAGAAACAAGTAATCCATCTCCGAGAGCGATCCCGCGCGCACGCGCTCGCGGGCGTATTCGTAGCCGAACCGCAAGGACCGTTGCAGAACGAAATGCAGCAGCGCCGCGGCGATCCCCTCGCCTGGCCCCCCGGCTTCACGTCCCAACTCCATTCCGAACGTCGCAACGCGGGTATCCATCCACGAACGACGTGTCGCGTCGTCGGGTGCGATCACGTGCAGATCCATGCGCGCTTGGTTCGCGCGCAGGATACTGTCACTACGCAACCGCGTGAGATGGTCATACTCGCGGAATCCTGTCAGCACGAGATCCGCGTCGGCCTCGAGAAAAAGATTTCGGAGTTCGGTTTCCGGGATATGGCTCCTCGCCGGCGCTCGCGCCTGCCCTCGCTCCTGCCCGTCCGCCGCACGGATGAGCAGAACGAGCAGGAACACCAGAATCATCCCCGACCGCAATCCAACACGAACCATCATCACATCAATCCTCCGCGCGCCTCCGCGCGCCTCCGCGTGCCTCCGTGGTGCCATCTTCTCCGACCCCTCCGCATCCTCCCTCCCTTGCTCCTCCCCCACCTCGTTCCTCACCGCAGCACGCGCAGCGTCATTCGCCGCAGCACCCGCGCACCTTCGGCAACGAAGACCATGTACTGTCCCGGCAGAAGTCCGGCCGTGGAGATTTCGTCGGTGAACGTCCCATGCACCAGGCGGTCGGTGCCGCGGTACACACACGCGCCAAGCATGTTGTAGATCTCGACGCGCACGGTCGCTGGCGCGGCGAGATCATAGCGCAAGGACACACGATCATCGGCGGGATTCGGGTAGAGATCGAATTCCTCCATCGCCGCGGGAGGATCGTCGATGCGGACCAGGTTGGAGTAGCGGAATGCATACGTCGCGAATTTCCCGAAATCCGGGTTGAGACTTTCCCAGAGACTGCCACCGACGATGCGGATCTGGAAGGAGCCTGTTCCGTCATTGTTGGCCCACCAGGCGATGCCATCCTCGCCCGAATCAAACAGCGTCAGTTCATAACAACCGGGCAGCAGATCGAGGGTGTCGACGTACAGCGTGTTCGCCGCGAAGCCATCGCGGCGGAGCACGAGATCGCCGTCGCCGGTGCGGAGTTCCCAGTGGTTTTCATACGGCGCGTTGTTGGTACGGAAACGAAAAATCAGCGCATCGTCATGGAGCGGTGTCGGGGTGAAGGATGATGACTGCGCGTCGTTTGGTGCATACTCGTCGATGCCGCCATTCGGCGCGGTCACGCGGACGTCGAAGAGGTATTCCGGACCTTCCTGTCCCCAATCGAAGGCCGGAAGGGTGACCGTATCCTTTTCAAGGAAACCCAGATGCCCGGACCATGCGAACGTCCGCGCCGTTCCGCCACGCGGACCGTACACGATGTCGAGCCCGGTCAGGTCCGCCGCCCCACGATTCTGGATCACGACCACCGGCTGGCCACAGGTGGGATTGAAACGGCGGTAGAGTTTGTTGTCACTCGGTTCGATGATGGTCTCGACCGCGGCATCATGCTGGTGATTCGGCGCGCCGTAGGAAACGAGCTGCGACTCCATCACGTAATTGCCGAATTCGTCATGGTCGCTGTTGTAATCCAGCGTGACACTGCTCCCGGTGATGAACGGGGTCAGTTCGAACTCCTGCGTCCGGCCCTCCATGCCCGGACACCAACCCGCGCGCGCGTAAATCCACGTCCCTCCCTGCGGATACAGTGGATTGCTCGAGCATTCCTGGATGATCTGCCAGTTCCATCGCTCGCGGCCGTCGACCGAAACGGCATGGATTTTCGGACAAAACTCCGCGCAATTGGTGGCATTGTCGAACTGATGACCGGTCACCGTGGTGCGCAACTTATACATCGCGGCATCGGGATCGAGCGCAACCGTCTTCGGCGGCACCTGGGTATCGAAATTCCGCAGCGAGAAATCACCCTGCCAGAGGTTCTGGATGCTCTTCACGTCACGGGGTGGCGTTCCTTCGATGAAAAGGAATTTCATATCCAGCAACTCCTGAAAATTCCCCGCGGTCAGATGCACGGTATCCTTGAGCAGGGGCAGGAAATCCGTCACGTCGTACACCCATGTCCATCCCTCGCCGAGATCGAGACCGATCCCGTACGGCGTGATATAGCGGCCGAGTTCGTAGCGTCGCAGGATTTCGAACGGGTTCTGATAATAGAAATGATCCGCGCGGTGGAGCACGCCGTCGGCCGGCACGCGCACGGAGTCGATGATCCCGCCGCTGCCATCGAAGGTGTAGGTGGCATAGGTGGGCCAGACATACAGCGTGTCGGTGGGCATGTTTGCCCGCGTGGTGTCGGCGAACAGCACCACCATCATGCCCGCGTTCTCGACCGTGTCGATCGCGAGTGCCGTCTCGATTCGGGACGTGAAGCTCCCCTGCTCGAAGACCACCGCCGGACGGAACGCCACGCCGGTGAATCCGCGCGCGCGCCGGCCCTGCCACGATTGCCGCTGGGGCCAGGCAAGCCGTGCGTCGTGCGCGCCGGTGATGTCCGCGGCGATCACGCCGTCTCCGTCATCGAAATTCCATCCGGCGATCAGGGATCCGAACAGCGGGTCGGCCGCGTCGACGCGCGTCTGCAGGCGCGTCCGCAGTTCCGCCTCGGTCAGGGCATCGCGCCAGACGCGCACCTCGTCCATCCATCCATGAAAAAAGGAAGTGCCGCTGTTCGCGATGGTGAAGCGGGCGTCATTGACGGCGGTGAATGCCGGGATCGTTCCGGTGAAGGTCAACGGTTGCGGCTCGCCGTTGATGTACAGCCGCAACCGCTCGGCCGGCGTGTTCCGCGTGCCGTCATACACCATGGCGAGATGCATCCAGGTATTCGGAGCGACCGGTCTGCTATTCGTGCGGCCATGGGAATTCTCGCCGTTGCCCACCAGGCAGTACACATCGCTCTTGCCGGATTCCGGCGGTCCGAGCTGGATCCCCACGCGATTCTCGTTCGCGGCGGATTTCATCACGATATTCGTCCAATTCCGCAGCGAGGCCGGATTGATCCACGCCTCGAGGGTGAAGGACTGCGTGTTGTTCAGTTCGGGCATCGGCCCGGCGTCCACGACCGATCGCGGTTCGAAATACAATCGCTCGTCGTCGTCGAGACTCGTGAACATGAGTGTGTCGCCGGTCTGGTCGCCCATGAGATCGAAACCGACACCGTCGATGCGATCGACGGTGAATTCGGCGAGGATGCTGCCCGACCAGTAGGTGAAGGGTTCGGTGAACTGGATGGTATTCCAGCTGTCCGCCTCGAGCGTGACCGCGCGGTCGATGACCGTGACGAACCCCACATCGCGCAGCGGGATCGTGTGTTCCCAGCCGCTTCCGGTATAGCGTCGCAGGCGCACCGTGAGCCGATGCAGTCCGCCGTCCACGCTCCCGGTGCGAAAACGCACGGCCGTGATGGGCTCGGCCTTCACGCCCGCGGCCGCGAGTTCGTCGCTTGTCCACACCAGATAACTGCGGAAATCACGGGTGTCGGAGGTGGGACGGATTTCCATCGGGAAACTCCCATCACCGATTGCCGCCGACGTCAGTGCGAGCGTGTCGTCATGGACAATATCGTTCTCGAGTCGCGGGAAAAACCGGAAGGACGGTGTGTTCATATACAAGAGACTGTCCGCTGTCGCACCCTGCACGATGAAATTGGGATGCGTCGCCTGGACGGAATCATACTGGCCGGTATGTTCATGCAGGCGCGTGTAGGTCAGATAATCCCATTCCCCGCAGGCGGGATTCTGCGACGGGTCGCATTTCAACGTGTAATGCATGAGCACCCGCTCCCACTGCCGGTCCGCGGTCGGAAAGAAAAACCGTCCCTCCCTTGGCGCGTTCCATCCCGGGTTCACCTTCGAATCGAAGGTGAAGGTCTGTACGGTCAGCGTGTCGCCTGGTCCGGCGTACGCCGCGGGTGTCGGAAGAATACAGATGAGCGCGAGAAGGAGAAACGAATGTCGGGCGAAACGCATGGGGCAACCTCTTGCGGTCGAAACATGGGGAGTGAATGTTTCCAGACAGCCGGAACGCACTCCGGGCAACAATCATTCGGGTGCCAGGCCGGAGCTCCGGACGCGTCGCGAAACGGGACGTGATCGACTGGAAATATACGGATTCGAAGGCGAAGCACGGAATACCGATCCGCCACGCGCCACGCCTGTGTTCGCGTGTCCCCCAATGTTCACGCATGCAGCGTTGTTCGCGTGTCCCCCAATGTTCACGCATGCAGCGTTGTTCGCGTGTCCCCCAATGTTCACGCATGCAGCGTTGTTCGCGTGTCCCCCAATGTTCACGCATGCAGCGTTGTTCGCGTGCAATCTTTTATCCGCTCCCGCCTTGAAGACGGTGACGCACGGATGTCCACGCGCCTGTCTCCTCGACATGCGCACCCGTCTGATCGAAAACAGGACAGAAAAATTCTTTTGCTTCCCTCCCCCGATTTTACGTCGCGGCACTTGACAATTCCGGTTTTTTCTTCCATTTTCTACGGAATTCGGATTCCGAACATCCCGGCAGTCGCACAGTACGGAATCCGAACATCATTTTCGATTTTACTTGCATTTCTATGGATTGCGCGCCATATTCGCAGCAAGAGATTGTTGGCATTCGGATTGCAGATTTCACCATGGAATTTCGTATT
>JAVFAS010000007.1:76522-96251 GCA_034002405.1 Bacteroidota bacterium
CAGTCGCACAGTACGGAATCCGAACATCATTTTCGATTTTACTTGCATTTCTATGGATTGCGCGCCATATTCGCAGCAAGAGATTGTTGGCATTCGGATTGCAGATTTCACCATGGAATTTCGTATTCCGAAGCCCTAAGACATTTCTCCCAAAAAATTATGCGACGTTGTCTTGTCGCATAATATCCCACCTCCCCTCTCCCACTCATCACTATCAGGCGAACAGGCTCGAAATCCCTTTCGAGCCTGCTTTTTTTTCGGACGAACGGAAGCCGGCCGAATATGAAGAAGCCGCCCGGGTGGGCGGCTTCCAAAGAACGATGTCGATGCGGCCTCAGATCCAGGACACGAGTTCCTGCTGATCTCCATCGACGGTGAAGGGAATATTGAGAATCGGCACGGTCACCGCCGCGCTTTCCTGCACGACCTTCACGATGGTATCCGGGTCGTCGGAGACCCAGAAATTTACTTTCACCGTGAGTTCAACGCTGCCGAGCAGGTTGAATGACGCGGTCACGCTCGATTTCCAGGTGGTGATTTGCTTGCTGTTGGCCGTGATCTTCTCTTCCTTGGCCTCGTATTTTCCGGTGAACTTCGCGATGACGGGGATGGAAGTCCCGCTGAGGGAGAAGTTCATGGGCACACCGCTTTCGGGACCGATGGCCCAGGTGTAACCGGGATCGCGTGCAACACCATCGTCGTCGTAGAAGCGCGCGATGTCATCCCAGGTCTCCGCCGGGATGGTCGGGGCAGCGGCGCCGAGCTGCATCATCATGGCGATGAATTCCTGCTTCGCGGCATAGGTGAAGCCGTAGGCCATCACCTCCTTGGAGTAAGACGTACCGTCGGGACGCGTGCGGGATTCGACGCGGATGTACATCGTGTCGCGTTCGTTGCTCGAGCGGTCCTTGCCGATACGGAAAAACCAATCGTTGTACGAGAGAAGATTCCCCGTACCCTTCAGGAATTCGACGTCATATTTCCGCTTGGTCGACTCGACTTTCTGTTGGTTCTGGTCGAGATCCCAGCGATCGTAGCTGTACTGGTCGCCGGTGCGCAGCAGAATGTTGATCTGATGCGCCCCCTTGTTCGGATCCGTCGGATTGTCGTCATCATCGCTGCAACCCGGCAGCACGGCCAGGACGGGCAGGGCGAGCAGCAGCAGTGGCAGCAGCATGCGTTTCATCATAACGGATAAACTCCTCGTCTGTGGAATGAGTGACAGGCATGTCGGGTCAAAGGGAAAATATACGAAAAAAGGGATGCCGGATCGACATCCCTTTCCACACAGGCAGGGGAAAAATCAGTCCGCGAATCAGTCCTGCGGATACACGCTGATCTGCTTGCGATCCTTACCCACGCGCTCGAACGCCACCGTCCCGTCGATCAGCGCGAACAGCGTATCGTCGTTGCCGCGCTTGACATTGGTGCCGGGATGGAATTTCGTGCCGCGCTGACGGACGAGGATGGAGCCTGCCGTCACGTTTTCGCCGCCGAACCGTTTGACACCCAGGTATTGGGGATTGCTGTCACGGCCGTTGCGGGAGCTGCCGAGTCCTTTTTTATGAGCCATGCGTCACTCCGGGGGAAAATTATTTCACAATGCTTTCGATTTCGATGCGGGTCAGCTGCTGACGATGGCCGTTGAGCTTGCGATACCCTTTGCGGCGTTTCTTGTGAAACACCAGCACCTTTTCATCCTTCATGTGCTCGAGCACCGTCGCCGTGACCTTTGCCGACGCGACGGCCGGGGCACCGACGAGCACGCCACTGTCGTCGGCGAACAGCCGGACGTCGGCGAACTCGACCTTGCTGCCCACTTCGCTTTCGAGAAGAGGCACGTAAATCTGCTGCGCGGTGGTTACCTTGAACTGCTTCCCGCTGATGTTGACGATCGCGTACATTCCGTATCCTTGTGAAAAGTCCTTTGCTTCACTCTTCAAGAATATCAAATGTAGGGAATTCGGCAATACCTGTCAAGGGCAGATGGAGAAACCTTGTTCGCCCACGGGGGAACCGCTATATTTTCTCTTTCCATGGCCGACGGCCATCGCCGCGCATGCCGCGCATGCCGGCGTTTCCGCTCGCGCGGCGCATCCTCACAACGAACGCTCACTTGCCCACGAATGTATGACGACGCCAACAGTCCCGACCCTTGTCCGAATCCCGACCCTTTCCCCCCTGCCGTCTCTCCTCATCCTGCTGTTGTTCGTCGGTTGCGCGTCGACCCCGGCCATCGACACCAGCGGACCGATCGATCCGCGTGAGATCATGCGCCGGGTCGAGGAGCGAGGACGCGACATTCGCGCGCTCACCGGATCGGGGAAGATCAGCGTCGAGACGCCGGAATTCTCCGGCGGTGGCTCGATCCAGGTGCGCCTGCTCAAACCCGACAGCCTGCAACTCGAGATCAACGGTCCCTTCGGTGTGACGGTCGCGCGTGGGCTGGTCACCGACCGGGATTTCCAGTTCTACGACGGGATGAACAATACCGTCGCCACGGGCGAGACCAACGCGAAGAACCTGCAGCGCGTGCTGCGCTTTCCGATCACGTTCGCGGACATCCTCGCCGTGCTCACGGGGTCGATGGGATTTGCCGCGGCGCCACGGGACATCGATCCGGTGGGTCGGCTCGACGGTGGCAGCTACCTGCTCGAATGGCGCGGCGAAGCGGAGTCGCTGGAATACGCCGTCGATATCCGCACGCTTGCCGTGCTCCGGTTCACACGCCGCAATGCAGAGGGGGAAATCCTCGAGGAGTTCCGCTTCCGCGATTTCCGTTCTCATGCGGGTATCGACGTCCCCCATATCCTCGCCCTCACCCGTCCGATGGAAAATGAATCCCTCACCATCGTCTACGATCGCGTCACGATCAACGATTTCCCCATGGTGTTCGATTTCTCCTACCCGCGCTCCGCACGCCGCATTGTCTTCTGACCTCGTCCCTTCTGTGAATTGCCTGCGGTAATCCGTAATTTTTCGGTATGTGGAAGAATTCCGGATCCGGATGAGCGATGTTCGACGGCATATGGTGGTCGGTGTGTTGTTCGGTGCCCTGTTGCTGGGCATCGCGGCACCGTCGCCGTTGCACGGACAGAAGAAAAAGGCTCCCACTTCCATCAAGAGCAAGCAGCAGGAACTCGAAAACATCCGCGCGCAGATCCGCAAGTACGAGCAGCGGATCAAGGACAGCGAGCAGAGGGAACGCAGCACGCTGCAGCGACTCGATGATTTCGACCGGCAGACCACGCTGATCCGGTCGCTGGTCTCGCGCCTGACCGAGGAGATCGCGCGGAATCAACGCGACATCGCCGTCGCCCAGCTCAATCTCGCCACGGCGGAGAAGGAACTCACGCGCCTCAAACGCGAATTCGCCCGCATCGTCGTCGCGATGTACAAGCGCGGCCGCACGCACGACACCGAGCTGCTGCTTTCGGCGGACAACCTCAACGAGATGCTGATTCGCTCGCGCTACCTGAAGGCCTATTCGGAAAACCAGCGGGTGCAGGCGGAGGAAATCAGGAAAAGAAAACGGGAAATTGAACTCCAGAAGCTGATGCTGGAAGAAAAACTTCTCCAGCAGCAGCTCGCCGTGCAGGAGAAACGCGCCGAGGAAGGAGTGTTGCGGCAAAAGGTGCAGCAACAGCGCGGCTTGCTCGACCGGGTACGGCAGGACAAGGAATCGTTCGAATCACAGCTCCGCCGCAAGCAGGCCGCGGCACGGAAAATCGAACGCATGATCGCCGACCTGATCGAGCGCGAACGCGCACGGATCGAACGCGCACGGAAGGCAGCGGCGAAAAAAGCCGGCAAGCCAGAACCCGCGCCGCTGCCGAGCGTCCCCATCTCGAACACCAAATTCGGCAAGCTGCGCGGACGCCTCCCCTGGCCGGTCGCGCAGGGTGCCGTTGTCGAGACCTTCGGCGAACACGTCAACCCCAAACACGGGACGGTCACCATCAGTCCGGGCATCGACATCGCTGTCCCCGCCGGCAGTGCCGTGCGCAGCGTCGCCGACGGCACGGTCACCATGATCAGCTACATCGCGGGCTTCGGCAACTTGATGATCATCAGCCACGACGACGGCTTCTTTTCCGTCTACGCCCACTTATCGGAGATTCTTGTCCGGAGAGATAAAAAAGTCAAGGCCGGACAGACCATCGCCCGTTCCGGCGAAAGCATCAGCGGCCCCCGCCTCCATTTCGAACTCTGGTACAACCGCATCAAGCAGGACCCCATCTCCTGGCTCGCCAAACGCTGACCACCCATTCCCTTCATCCCCCCACCGCTGCACCCTTTGACCCTTTGACCTCTTCACCCCTTCACCTCTTCACCCATTCCCCTCACCGCAAATCATTCCCCGTGATATAATCCTTCAGATACCTGATCGTCACCGTCTTCTCGTCATGCTGCGTCTTGACGAGATCACCGATCGAGACCATGCCGGCGATACGGTCTTCGTTCATGACCGGAAGATGACGGATGCGTTTGGAAGTCATCACATGCATGGCATCCTCGACCTCGTCATCGACATCGCCGATGATCAGGTCGATCGACATGGCATCCCGCACGGGGATGTGCACCAATTCCTCCAGACGCGTCGCGACATTGCGCAAGATGTCGCGCTCGGTGAATATCCCGACGGGACTCCCTTCCTCGATCACCAGCAGCGAGCCGATATTGTATTGCACCAACATGTCGATCGCATCCTTCACCGACTTGTCCGGATCGATGCTGAACACGGTGCTGCCTTTGGTCTTGACGATATCCTTGAGCTTCATGACGTCGACTCCTCTGCTGGAATGAATGGCGTTGCGCTGCATATACAATAGGAAAGCGCCGCCGCAAAATCAAGTTCACCCCTTCACCCCTTCACCTTTTCACCTTTTCACCCCTTCACCTTTTCACCCCTTCACCTTTTCACCTTTTCACCTCCCCAACACAACCACGGCGTCCCGCCGTGAAGCGAGACGCCGTGGAAAACCCGACGATCCCTCCGATCAGAGGAGGAAGGAGATCAGGATACCCGCCGCGACGGCCGAGCCGATGACACCGGAGACGTTGGGTCCCATGGCGTGCATCAGCAGATAGTTATCCTTGTCGTACATCTGTCCGATATTGTGGGCGACGCGCGCCGAATCCGGCACGGCCGACACGCCCGCGGCGCCGATGAGCGGATTGATTTTGTTCCCTTCCCGGAGGAAGAGGTTCATGAACTTCGCGAACAGCACGCCACCCGCGGTGGCGACGGCGAAGGAACCCGCGCCGAGCACGAAAATCAGCAGGGACTGCGGGGTGAGGAAGGTCGTGGCCTGTGTCGAGGCACCGACGGTCACACCGAGGAGAATGGTCACGATATCGATCAGCGGATTGCGTGCGGTCTCCATCAGGCGTTTGGTCACGCCGCTTTCCTTGAGCAGGTTGCCGAAGAAGAGCATCCCCAGCAGCGGCAGTGATCCCGGGGAAATGAAGCCGGTCACGAGAAAGCCGAGAATCGGGAACATCATCTTCTCCGTTTTCGACACCGCGCGCGGTGGTTTCATTCGGATACGACGCTCCTTGTTCGTCGTCAGTAGTTTCATGATCGGCGGCTGGATGATGGGCACGAGGCCCATGTATGAGTACGCGGCGATGGCGATCGCTCCGAGCAGATGCGGTGCGAGCTTCGATGCGATGAAGATAGCGGTCGGACCGTCGGCACCGCCGATGATGCCGATGGCGCCGGCTTCGTCGGGACTGAATCCCAGGGCCAGCGCGCCGAGCAGTGTCAGGAAAATGCCGACCTGGGACGCGGCGCCGAGCAGCACGAGCTTCGGATTCGAGAGCATCGCGGAAAAATCGGTCATCGCACCGATCCCGAGGAAGATGAGCGGGGGATAGATCCCCTTCACGACGCCATAGTAGAGGTAGTTCATCACGCTCCCCTGCTCGTAAATTCCGATCTGCAGACCGACATCCTCGATGAAGGGAATGTTGCCGATGAGGATGCCGAACCCGATGGGGACAAGCAGCAGCGGTTCATAATCCTTCGTGATCGCGATGTAGATGAAGAACAGTCCGACCACGATCATGATCAGATGTCCGACCGTCACATTCGCGAAGCCACTGTAGGACAGGAAGTGAAAGAGTCCTTCCATCGCGCGTTATCCTCCGATCTCGACCAGCGGGTCGCCTTCGAGCACGTTGTCGCCCACGTTCACCTTCAGCGAGGTGACACGTCCGTCCGACGGCGCGACAATGTTGTTTTCCATCTTCATCGCCTCCATGATCAGCAGCAGATCGCCAGCCTTGACCTCCGCACCTTCGCGGACGCGGACTTCGAGGATGACGCCGGGCAGCGGTGACTTGACGATCTTTCCCTTGTTATCGGCGGGACCAGCGGTGGTTTTCGGCCGCTCGGCGCTGGTGGAGTACACCGGTGTCCGGGTGAGCGTCGGAGTTTTCGAGACTTTCTTCTCGGCTTCATAGGCCACGTCGTACACCGTGCCGTTGACCTCGACCGATGCGACACCTTCGCCGATGCTTTTAATATCCACGGTATACTCGTTGCCGTGGATTTTCATCTTGAATGTTCTGGTGGAATTCATTGACCTGTGACCTCTGTCAGCGATTGGTGGTGTACTTGTAGGGGAGCGACCGCATGCCATGCAGCTTCGAACTCCACGGCGAGTAGGGACGGGATACACGCTGGATCGTGATGATCGTTTTCTCCTCGTCGTGCATCTCGAAGAGATGCGTCTGCAATGCCAGCGCGATGGCGGCGACGATCTCGCCGGAGACCCCGTTGGTTACCGGGGCGGCTTCCGGCGCGACGGCCGTTTTCTTCTTTGGCGCGGCGATGCGCTTCAGGGCGCGGATGACCAGCGTGATGATTGTCAATGCGAGAAAGACAACGATGATGCCGATGATCGAGATCATCACGCCATCACCCTGGACGATGCTTTCGAGTCCGGTGTATTTCCAGCGCGTCGCGTCGGCGGCACTGGCCAGTGTATCGACCGCCGTGGTGACGGCGGATGTGAGTGTGTCCTGCATGCCTTCTCCTTACAGGGGAATGTTGCCGTGCTTCTTCATCGGAAGCGTGTCACGTTTCGTGCTCAGGCTCTGCAGGGCACGGATGATGCGGAAGCGTGTGTTTCTCGGTTCGATCACGTCGTCGATGTAGCCGTATTTCGCGGCGACATACGGCGTGGCGAATTTGTTCCGGTACTCTTCCTCCATCATCGAAATAAACTGGGCACGCGCCTCGGCGTCTTTCTTCGACAGTTCACGACCATACAGAACCTCGATGGCACCGCGCGGTCCCATGACCGCGATCTCGGCGGTCGGCCAGGCGTAGTTGATGTCGCCACGCAGGTGTTTCGAACCCATCACGTCATAGGCGCCTCCGTAGGCCTTGCGCAGGATGATGGTGATCTTCGGCACCGTGGCCTCGCCGTAGGCAAAAAGGAGTTTCGCACCGTGAATGATGATACCACCGTATTCCTGCGCCGTGCCGGGCAGGAAGCCGGGCACGTCGACCAGCGTGACAATGGGGATGTTGAATGCATCGCAGAAGCGGATGAACCGCGCGGCCTTGCGCGACGCGTTGATGTCGAGCACCCCCGCGAGATAGCTCGGCTGATTCGCGATCATGCCCACCGACTGCCCGTTGAAGCGCGCGAAGCCGATGATCATGTTCGGCGCATAGTTCCGCATGACTTCGAGAAACTCCCCATTGTCCACGATCGCGTGGATCACGTCCTTGACGTCGTAGGGCTTATTCGGATTCTCCGGAATGATGTGGTTGAGCGCATCCTCCAACCGGTCGATGGGATCCGCGGTCTCGATCCGCGGTGGATCCTCCATGTTGTTCTGCGGCATGTAGCTGATCAGCTTGCGGATGAGCATGATCTGCTCTTCATCGTTCTCGCAGGCGAAATGCGATACGCCCGATTTCGCGGTGTGAATCGACGCGCCACCGAGTTCCTCGGTGGTCACTTCCTCGTTCGTCACCGACTTGACGACCTTCGGACCGGTGACGAACATGTAGCTCGTCCCCTTGGTCATGAGGATGAAATCGGTGATGGCGGGGGAGTACACCGCGCCACCGGCGCAGGGACCGAACACACCCGAGATCTGCGGGATCACGCCGGAGGCGAGAATGTTCCGCTCGAAGATGTCCGCGTAACCGCCGAGGCTCTTGACACCTTCCTGAATGCGTGCACCACCGGAGTCATTGAGACCGATGACCGGTGCACCGTTTTTCATCGCCATGTCCATGATCTTGCAGATTTTCGCGGCGTACATTTCGGAGAGAGAACCTCCGAATACCGTGAAGTCCTGGGAGAACACGTACACGAGCCGCCCGTCGATCGTGCCGTAGCCGGTCACGACACCATCGGAGAGATAGGCCTCGTTTTCGAGACCGAAATCGATGCATCGGTGGCTGACGAACATGTCGAACTCCTCGAAACTTCCTTCATCGAGCAGGAGGTCGAGACGCTCGCGCGCCGTCAGCTTGCCCTTGGCGTGCTGCGACTCGATGCGCTTCTCGCCGCCTCCCATCCGGGCCTCCTGACGCTTTTCGAGGAGTTCCTTGATCTTGTCTTCGATTGCCATGAGTAACGTCCTTCAGACGATTGTGTATAGGGAAAAAGGGTATTGCGGGGTGAATACTGTGGTGGGGTGGTATGTCTTCGTTCCAACTGCCGTCTGGCAAATATCCCGAGCATCAAGTGCGAATGTTCTGTGATCTCCCAATCGATACAAATTTAGCGAATATCCCTCCCAATTCCAAAACCCATATTTTCCCGCTTGTTGCTTGCCTTCCGCCTTCCACTTTCCGCCTTCGTTTATGCCTTCCTCGCGATTTTCCGTATATTCTCCCCGAATCCTCTCCATCCCACCGCACCGGGATCAATGAACAAACAGCGCATCATTTCAATAGTGAAGGTGACGGTCACGTTGCTGATTGTCGCGTTCTCGATTTATTTCTCGGTCTGGAAAGTGGATTTCAGCGAACTTGGCCGCAGTTTCCAGACGGCGAATTACTGGTATGCACTGGCGATCGTCATTCCGATCATCCTGTCGCATTACGTACGCGCCGTGCGGTGGAAGATCATTCTCGAGCGCATCCATCCCGCGGTGCGCACGGGCAACCTGTTCGCGGGCGTGATGATCGGGTATTTCATGAACAACATCATCCCGCGCAGCGGCGAGTTCATGCGCCCGTGGTTCACCGCGCAGGAGGAGAAGGATACGTCCTTCAGTTCGCTGCTCGGAAGCATCATCGTCGAACGCTTCATCGACACGGTCGCGCTGCTGTTGATGATCGCGGCGATCCTGTTTTACGATCGCAACCTCTTCGACGGCTTCGAGGAAGTCGGGGTGAGCGCCGCCGTGATCCGGCCCATCATCTACCTCGCCATCGTGCTGGGAATCGGGTTCATTCTCATCGCACCGAGCAGGGCGGGACTCTGGATCGCGGAAACCGCGAGTTTGCCGCTGGAGTGGATCGCCCGGCGCTCGGGGTGGACAAAGCTTTCGGCGCTGCGCGACAGCGTGCTTGACATGTTTCGCAAGTTGCAACTCGGCTTCGGCGCGGTGCGCACGCCACGGCAGATCGTCCTGGTGCTCTTCCATACCGTCCTGCTGTATTTCCTGTACATGGTCCCGCTGTGGATGATGTTCTCTGCCTTCCCCAGCGGCTCGAATCCGGAAGTCACGCTCTTCGCGGTGCTGGAGATCTATGTCATCACCGCGCTTGCCTACGCGATCGCGCCCACTCCCGGGGCATTCGGCGTTTTCCACGCGGCCGCGCGCATCGCGTTGGTGAAATTTGTCGCGTTCACCGAGGCCGACGCCGTGGCCTACGCCACGCTCACGCACTTCGTCAATTACATCGTCCCGATCGTGCTCGGCATTTATTATCTGGTCACGCGCAACATGAGCTTCGGCTCGCTTCTGCGCGCCCGCTCGCAATCGTAGTTCGTGCACGCGCACGGAAAGACGAGGAGAAATCGAACAGATCGGCGGCAACAAGAACCCACGCGCGGCAGCACCATTCAAAAGATAACGCACCTTCAACGATCGAGGACGCACCGTCATGACCGACGCGGCACTATTCTCCCCGCTGCCCCTCCACTGCGGACTGACACTTCCCAACCGTATCACCGTCGCCCCGATGACAACCTGGTCGTCGCACAAGGACGGCACGATTCATCCGGATGAAATCGCATATATCCGTCGGCGGGCGCCGGGGACGGGAATGTTCATCACCGCGGCATGTTACGTGTTGCCCGAGGGACACGCGTTCGACGGACAGTGGTCCTGCCATGACGACCGTTTCCTCCCCTCGCTCCAGGCCGCCGCGGATGCGATTCATGCCGCGGGTTCGCTTGCCATCCTGCAAATTCATCACGGGGGACGGATGTGTCCCGCCGCGCTGCTGGGCCACGCACCATATTCGGCCAGTGCCGTACCCGCGGAGCGTCCGGGAGCGGACACGCCGCGCGCCATGACCGAGGAGGAAATCGTCGCCACCATCGATGCCTTCGCCGCGGCAACACGCCGCGCGGCCTCGGCGGGATATGACGGCGTGGAAATCCACGGCGCGAACACGTATTTGCTGCAGCAGTTTTTCTCGCCGCATTCCAACCGGCGCGCGGACGATTGGGGAGGGAATCTGGAAAAACGGATGCGATTCCCCCTTGCCGTGGCACAGGCCGTGCTCACCGCCGCCGCGGACGTGCAACAGGCGCACGAACGGCCTTTCGCCGTCGGCTACCGCTTCTCCCCGGAGGAAATCGAGCACCCCGGCATCACGCTTGACGACACGCTGCGGCTCGTCGACGCACTCGCGGCGTTGCGGCATGGCGAACGCCGGCTGGACTGGTTGCATGTATCCCTGCGCGAGTACCGCGCGGGCAGCATGCGCGAAACCGGTGACACCCGTCGTCCCACACGCGTTGTGATCGAGCATCTCGACCGCCTACCCGCGGCTGATCGTCCCCCGGTCCTCGGTGTGGGATTGCTGTACACTCCCGACGACGCACTCCTCGCGTTCGAGGACGGTTGCGCGGCGGTCGCCCTCGGCCGCATCCTGCTCATGGAACCCGAATGGGTGGAAAAAGTCCGCGCCGGCCGCGCGGACGACATTCGCCGCACCCTCCCCGCCACCGGCGGCGACGCGGCGCTCACGATTCCCACGCCGATGTATCGCGTCCTTCTCGCCCGCCCGGGCTGGCTGCCGGTAGCTGATAGCGAATGGCTGATAGCTGATAACTGATGGCTGATGCAATGCGCGCATGAAGCGACTTCACCGCCTCGTAAAAACTCCGTAAATTGATTTGATAATGGCTTGAGCACACTCTGATATCGGCTATCGGCCATCAGCTATCAGCCATTAGCCATTAGCTATTTGAAATCTGACATTCATGAAAAACGTTCTCATCGTCACATACTACTTCCCCCCCTCCGGCGGTCCGGGGGTGCAGCGCGTGCTGAAATTCTGCACGTATCTGCTGGAGTATGGCTGGCGGCCGATCATTCTGACGGTGAAGGACGCCGATTATCCCGCGCGCGACGAGTCCCTGCTCAACGAGATACCGTCCGAGGCGGTGATCTACCGCACGCCGATTTTCGAGCCGTATGACATCTACCGGAAATTCACCGGGAAGAAAAAGGGCACGCCGGTGGATGTCAACACCATCCCGAAACCGGGCGAACGGCGTTCGCTGCAGGAGCACATCGCTGAGTTCATCCGCGCCACGTTCTTCATCCCCGACGCACGCATCGGCTGGAAGAAATCCGCCGTGGCCGAGGGACTCGAGATCATCCGCAACCACGAAATTCAGGCCATCTACTCCTCTTCTCCACCCTACACCGGCGCCCTGATCGCGCGGGAATTGAAGAAGAAAACGGGGCTGCCCTGGATCGCGGGTTTCCGCGACCCGTGGACGGGCTTTCTCTCGACGCCGAAACGCTGGTTCCTCCCCGCCATGATCGACCGCCGCTACGAGCGCGCGGTGTTCGCGGAATGTGACCGCATGGACGTGGCCTGGGAGGGCATACGCAAGGATTTCCACGCCAAGTACCCCGACATCCCCACCGACAAGATCGTGCATCTGCCCAACGGCTTCGACAGCGCGGACTTTCCCACGGTGGAGGTGCTGGAGAAGGAACATTTCACGGTCACGTACACCGGATCGATGTACGGCAAGCGCAACCCCGAGACCTTCTTCGCCGCGGTGGCGCGGCTGGTCGAGCGCGGTCTGGTCGATGTCACCCGCATCCGCCTGCAGTTCATCGGCCGCTTCGGCGCCGAGGTGCGCGCGATGTTCGACCACCCCACGCTTGCGCCGTCCATCGTCGTGCACGACTACATGCCCCATGCCGACAGCGTGCGGCATCTTTTCCAGAGCGACGCGCTGCTGATGGTGGTCGACGACTTCACCGGAAACGAGGAAATCGTGCCGGGCAAGGTGTATGAATACATCGGCTCGGGAAAACCGGTGATCACGCTCGCCCCCGAGGGCGCGGTGACACGGGTGATCGAGGACACCGCTTCCGGCCGCTGCGCACGGTCGCGGGACATTGACGGAATAGCGGAGATCTTTCTCGATTTTTACCGGCAATGGGACGCCGGGACGCTCGGCACCGCGCAGAAGCGCGAGGCCGTCGCACAGTACGAGCGGCGCGCGGTCACCCGCCGGCTCGCGACCGTATTGGACGAAATCACGGGCAGTCCGTAACACTCACCCGCCCACAGCCGCGCACGAGGGAATCGCCATTCCCCCTGTGCCCCTGCGTGGCTTCGCAAAGGAATCATGACCAAGCGACTCGAACCCAAGCTGTTCACGGTATTCCGTGAAGGATACAGCAAGGAAACCTTCGTTTCCGATCTCACGGCCGGCGTCATCGTGGCCATCGTGGCCCTGCCGCTCGCCATCGCCTTCGCCATCGCTTCGGGCGTCAAGCCCGAGCAGGGCCTCTACACCGCCATCATCGCCGGCGCGGCCATCTCCATTCTCGGCGGCAGCCGCGTGCAGATCAGCGGTCCCACCGGCGCATTCATCGTGGTCATCTACGCCATCGTGCAGCAGTACGGGTACGACGGACTCGCGGTCGCCACGCTCATGGCCGGGATCATGCTGGTGCTCATGGGACTGCTGCGCATGGGCACGTTGCTCAAGTTCATCCCGTATCCCCTGACCGTTGGTTTCACCAGCGGCATCGCGCTGATCATCTTCTCCTCGCAGATCAAGGACCTGCTCGGTCTCGAAACCGGACCCGTCCCCGCCGAATTCATCGGGAAGTGGACCTTGTTTGCGGAGAACATCGTCACGCTCAACCTCACCGCCCTGGCGGTTTCCGTCGCATCGATTTTCATCATCCTGCTCTGGCCGCGCGTGACCAAGCGCATCCCCGGCTCGCTCATCGCCATCCTCGCGGCCACGGCCGCCGTGCAGTTGCTCGATCTTCCGGTGGAGACCATCGGATCACGGTTTGGCGCGGTCCCCTCCTCGTTTCCCACACCGACGCTGCCCGTGGCCAGCTGGGCGATGGTGCGCGAGTTGTTCTCCCCCGCCCTCACGCTCGCGCTGCTCGGCGCGATCGAATCGTTGCTCTCGGCCGTGGTGGCCGACGGCATGATGGGCACGCGGCACCGGTCGAACATGGAGCTGATCGGACAGGGCGTGGGCAACATCCTCTCACCGCTGTTTGGTGGCATCCCCGCCACCGGCGCCATCGCGCGCACGGCGACGAATGTCAGAAACGGAGGTAAAACTCCGGTATCCGGCATCGTGCACGCCATCGTGCTGCTGCTGATCATGCTGTTCTTCGGACGTTGGGCCGCGCTCATCCCCATGCCCGCGCTCGCGGCCATCCTCGTCGTCGTCGCCTACAACATGAGCGAGTGGCGCACCTTCCGCAAGCTGCTGCGCTATCCGAAAAGCGACGTGCTCGTGCTCGTCGCGACCTTCGTGCTCACCGTGCTCATCGATCTCACCGTCGCCATCGAGGTCGGCATCGTGCTCTCGGCGCTGTTGCTGATGAAGCGCATGTCCGACACCACCGAGATGCAGATCATCACGCGCGGACTGGCCGAGGGCGAGCAGGAAGAGGAGGAGATCGACGACTACCACATCGAGTCGCGCGACGTGCCCGACGACGTCGCCGTGTTCGAGGTGCAGGGCTCGCTGTTCTTCGGCGCCGTCGAGCAGTTCAAGGAAACCCTCGGCGAACTCCGCACGCACCCCCGCGTCTTCATCCTCCGCACCCGCAACGTGCGCGCCATCGATGCGACGGGCCTGCAGGCGATCGAGGATCTCGTCACGCGTCTGCGCACGGAAGGCGTGAAGTTCCTCGTCTCCGGCGTGCACGCCCAGCCCATGATGGCCATGCGCGCCGCCGGGCTGATCGACCTGATCGGCGAAGAGAATCTCTGTGGGAATATCGACGAGGCCCTGAAGAAAGCGCGCGTGTTGTCGTAAACGACAACGAGCACGGGGACATGTCCCCGTGCTCGTTGCGGTTCTTGGTGTTCCTTTCGTTACAGAACCAATCCCACGCCAAACAACAGTGCCATGCTGCTATACGTGTAGTCGATGGTGAGCAAGTCCGATCCGCGCTCGTAGCTCTGGATGCGATAATTGAGTTCCGCGCGAATGAAGGCGCTGCGACTGACGAGGATTTTCGCCCCGGCACCGACGTTGATGATGCTGACATCGAAATCGTCACTGCGGCCGCCATACTGCTCGAGAAACACGGGGATGGACCAGGAATTCGAGAGCCCATACCCCACGCGGCCAAAGAGCGCCAGCGCGCTGCCCGGCAGTTTGTGCGTGTACCCCAGGTTGAGAATCACGGCTTGCATGGGACTGATCCCTTCCATGGCCCGGATCCCGATTTCCAGCTCGGCGGCGAGTCCGTCGATCAGATAGTACGCGGGCATGAAGGAGACATACCCGTAGCTGTGAGACTCGTCGTAATCATCGTCGAGTTCAAGCTCGTTGCTCGTATACTCCCGCGTCTCGTTCATCGACCCCACTGTTCCCAGCAGCGTCATTTCGAAATCACCCTGACGGAACTGCGCGGACGCGACGCTCGCAAGCAACAGGACCAAGATGGCGGACAGGCACACTCTCATATCTTCTCCAGCAATATGTGATGGGATGCGCACAACATACACCAACGCGAATGGAATATCAAACGCAAATACGCGTGTGTCCGATCTCGAACCGTAAAAAAACGCCCGGATCACCCCGGGCGCTTCCTATCAGCCATCAGCCATTAGCCATCAGTCATCAGCCATTCCCTTCGGGGAACAGCTTCGCCAGCAACGCGCGGTCGGGTTTCGGCGTCATGTAGCTCACGATGACCAGCGTGCCGATGGAGACGGCGAGCGCGGGATAGATGCTCGGAAGTCCCCAGGGATCGCCGCCGATCATGACCTGCGGCAATGCATACGGGAGGACGATGTCCAGCGCGATGACCATGAAGGCGCCGGAGAGAATACTGGTCAATCCGCCCGCCTTGGTCGCGCGTTTCCAGGCCAGGGCCGCGAGCAGCGCGGGCGTGATCGCGACGCCATAAATCGTGTAGGCGAAGTAGGCATATTTCAGGACGGATATCTCCGATTTCATCACCGTGGGAATGAAGATCAGCAGAAAGGCCACCAGACCGAGTACGACGATCAGCACTTTCTGCAGCGCGACCATGCGCGACTGCGGTGCGTCGGGCGCGATGAAGCGCTGGTAGATGTCACGCATGATGTTGGTCGAGGGACTCAACAGGTAGTTCATCCCCGTCGACAGCACCACCACCACGGCGGCGGCGAGCAACAGCAGTCCCACCGGCGCGGGCACCATTTCCCGCGCGGCGTGCAGCACGACCGCCGCGGGGTCGATCGACGTGTTGCCCCAGTAATAACTCGATGCGTAAATCGCGATGACCACCACGACGGTTTCCACCACGATGGTGCCCACGATCCACAGCGCCACGGCCTTCTTCGCGTCCGCCGGCGTTTTCGCGCTGTAGAATTTCTGGTACATGCTCTGCACGCCAAGCAGGAGGAACATCGTCGCGAGGAAATAACTGAAGGCCTTCAGAAACGGATACTGTCCGAAATCCGGCGAGACGAGCAGCATGTGCGAAGCGGGGAGCGTCTCGGCCGGCGCGCCGAGTCCGCCTGCCGTCGCCACGACGAAGGGCACCGACACGATGCAGGCCAGCACGATGATGATGCCGTTCGGCAGATCCGTATGCGCCACGGCGATCATGCCGCCGATGGCGGTGAAGAGAATGACAAAACCCGCCGCGAGCGCCTGCCCCATTTCCACCGACACCGCGCCGTCGGTGATGACGTTGAGAATGTATCCCCCGGCGCGGAATTGATACGAGACAATGGTGGTGAAGGCGATGATCAGCGCGATCGCGCCGAACAGTCGGGCGAATTTCCCGTAGCGTTCCTCGAGAATGTCGCCGATGGTGTACTGTCCGAAGGTGCGGATCTTCCCCGCGAGGAAGTAGATGATCGCGATGCCGACCCACGCACCCGCGGGCATCCACATCGAACTCCAGCCCGCGCGGTAGGCGTATTCCGCACCCGCGATAAAGGTGCCCGAACCGATCCAGGTGCACACGAGGGTGAAGACCATCTTGGTCACGCCGAGACTGCGCCCGGCGACCATCATGTCGTCCTGCGTCTTCACCTTGCGTGCCTGGATGAAGTTGTAAACCGTCAACGCAATGAGATAGGCGACGATGATCACGATGTACGTGTACATAGGCATCCGTGGGTAAGTGGGTGAGTGAGTGCGGGGATTATCGGAACGAACGGTCGGGACGGAAGGTGCGCACGGCGCCTTCCGTCCGATCGAACACGATCACGCGAGCGTGAGAATGGGAATGACCTCGGTCTGGATGGCGCCGACCACCTCAACTGCGCCTTCGTCGGTGACAAACACATCGATTTCGGTGCGGAAGCCGATCTTCTCGTGCGCCATGTAAATGCCCGGCTCGATCGAGAAACAGGTTCCGGGAAGGATGAGGCGGTCATCCTTGGTTTCGAGATTGTCGATATGTCCGCCGTTGCCGTGCACCTCGAGTCCGATGTTGTGACCGGTGCGGTGGACGAAGTACTCGCCATACCCCGCATCGACAATCACCGCGCGCACGGCGTCGTCCACTTCCCAGCCCGCGAGCGGCGCGCCCGCGGCGAAGCGATCACGTACCATTTGCAGCCCGGTATCCCGCGCGTCGCGCGCGACGTTGAAGATTTCGGTGATGCGCGCGGGCACCGTGGCGCCGATGAAGCCCATCCAGGTGATGTCGTAATAGATTCCTCCCGGCGTATCTTTTTTTGCCCATAAATCGAGCAGCAGCAGATCGCCTTCCTTCATCGCGACGGAATTCTCCTCCGTCGGCTCGAAATGCGGATCGGCGGCGTGTTCGTTGATGGCAACGATCGGACCGTCTTCCCAGCGCATGCCATTGGCGCGCATCAGGTCATGCATGAAGTGCTGGATTTCCACCTCGCGCGGGGCGCCGCCGGCGGCGATGCGGCGGGCGACTTCCTTGAAGGTTTCATCCTTCACCATCTGCATGATGCGGCCGGCTTCCTTGTGGCTTTCGTAGTCCTCCATGGACAGATGCGCCTCGAATTTCCCGACGAGGTCACCGCTGGAAACCACCTCGACCCCGAAGCTCCGGATCAGTTCAATCGTGCCTGCGTCGACGATGGATACGTAGGGAATATTGTTGTTCGGCGAATACTGCATCGCCACGTTCTTCGCCGACCCCAGCATCGCGCGCAGCATTTCCTGCTGCTGCGTCCACGGCAGATACACATGCTTCGCGCCCGGCAGGTGATCACAGCGCCAGGGCTCGATGCGATGCACGAGCTTTTGCGGCTCGCCCTCGGCGGGAATGTAGTAGAACCACCGCCGCGATGCGAAGCGGCTCGTATCCATCTTCAGGATACGAGCGGCGATCGCGTCACGGTTGTGGAAATCATAAAACAGCCAGCCATCGATGCCGGCGTCGCGGAGTGCGGTCTGAATCGCGTGCAGGTCCATGTGTTGCTTCCTTTTCTGGGAGAATGTCTGATCATCGGAAGATACAGAATTCTTCCGCGCGGGGAAAAGCGAGAACGAGCACGAGAACGAGCACGAGGACAAGCACGAGAACGAGAACGAGGACAAGCACGAGAACGAGAACGAGGACAAGCACGAGGGCGAGAACGAGCGGATCTGTGTATTACTCATCGGGCTTGATGAACACACTGCGAGCGGGGCTTGATGAACGCACCCCCGGTGCTATGTCTTTATTACCGCTCCCCCAACCCCCTCTCCTTAAAAGGAGAGGGGGCTTTCGCCCCATCCAAAGACCTCGGAGAATCTCTCCACCCCCCTCTCCTTTAAGGAGAGGGGGGCAGGGGGGAGCGGTAATGAAGCCAGACAGACGGGGCGCGGTGAAGGGTTCACCAAGCCGCGCTCGTATTCGTGATCGTCGTCGTTTCCTCAAACTCGGCGAAGGAGCAGATTCAGCAGGGTCCTCCCCACCATCGCGGCATTGCCAAGCACGGCGGCCAGCAGGATGATCCAACCATCCGCGCGTTCGCGTCCGTTCCCGCCCGCGACCCACCGTCCGAGAAGTATCACCGTGGCGAAGAAACCGCCATGCATGCCGATGCAGCGGGGACACAGTGTCAGTGTCAGTGTCAGTGTCAGTGTCAGTGTCAGTGGATGCGCACCGATGTGGAGCAGGCGTCCGGCCTCTTGATGACAAACGAGGCCGAACACCTGATCCGCGAAGGCCGCGAGGAAATCCGACGGACGTCATCAATTTGTCGGAAATTTCGCTTGCCGATGACACGCGCTCCTGATCGCGGGAAATGGCCGGCCGATACGCTCAACCCGCACAGGCGGCGGGCATTCGCCTAGGTGGCGGTGGATGCGAACAAACGTACCCCCTCCGAACCCACGTCCGTAGGACCATGTTTCTCATAGATCAGGGTCTTACTATCTGTTTTTCCTTGATTATTGCCTCGCGACATTGTATGTTCATCCTTACAGATCCAAATCTGGCACGAACGCGAAGCAGCGGAATAATATACCCCGCGGACAGCCCGGGGACTGAAGTCGTCGAATCACGTGCTTGCCCACCCACTGATCCTGCACCCCACCGCACGCATCGGATCGATGCACTGCCGTTGAGATGTTGTGAAAATAGGTGGCGGCATCCTCATTCCCTCTCGTTCTACCAGATAATGGGAGACACGATGGAAGCGTTTCATGAACCAATTCCTGTAAGCCCCCCCCCCGTTAAGGGCTTGCGGCTGGAGACCTCTTGACGGCACCGCTTCCGGCTCAACCGATGGACAATCGGGCGTACGAGACCGGAGGAAAATGCCCCGTTTCTTGGAATCGCGCATTCCGCGGACATCGACCATTCTTGGTCTCGCTCTTTTCATTTTGATGAGTTTTGACAGTCCAGTGCGCGCACAGGCCCCAGTCATGCAGTCCGCGACTGTCGGCGTGGTCTTCGTCGAATTTTCCGATGCCGACATCGTTGCGGATGCACGAGGAGGTGTGGGGTACACTGCGCCTCCTCGAGTTGTTGACTCCAGCAAGTTCGAAGCGCGGTTCTGGTGCGATTTCTTCTTCAAGGAGGAAGGCCACGTGTCGCATCCCGACAGCATGACACACGCGAATCAATGGTATGGAGATTGGGCGCTGACATA
>JAVFAS010000008.1:0-17031 GCA_034002405.1 Bacteroidota bacterium
GGTGGCGGCAGCGTCCCGCGCGCCGAGGAATCCGGCCGGATGATATGCTGGAGGACCCCTCCCTGCGAATCCAATACGACCCCGAAGCGTAACGCCCGGGTGTTTCCTTCCGGTCGATCGATGCGGGAGGACATGCGGACGCGCTCGAGTTCGTCCATCCACCGCTCACACACATCCCAGGCATGCTGGTTGACGGAGAAGAGAATGGCGTCGAGCTGGCGGGCATACAGCGCCGCGACCCGTTCTTCCTCTTCGCCCAGACGCGTCAGTTCATATCCGGTGAAGAACAGCGCAGGAAGGACGATCAGGGCGAGCAGCAGCAGCAGTTGCGCGGGAATTCGTATCTTTCGCTTCATCATCATGGAAATGCCGTTTGGAATATGCCACCGGTCGTGCAGACTTCCAATGCGACAACGAACAGCACAGGATTGAAGATGGCCATGCCGACGGACAATGCACGCGTGCATTCAGATGAGAGCATCCGTTTACTCGAGCGCTCCCTTGGGACCACGCGCGGACGCATCACTGCGTCGGACGCGTCTGCGGTGACGGGACTGCCACTCGAGCAGGTCCGCGACGCGCTGGATGTTCTGATGAACCGCTACACCTGTCGCTTGCAGGTAACCGAAAGCGGGGAGGTTCTCTTCGATTTCGGTGCGACGTTGCGTCGGCGCGGCGAGAAGACACTGCGCGAACGCATGCAGGCGATGGGTGCGCTCATGTGGAAGGCCTTCACATTCGGATTCAAAATCTGGATCACCATCATGCTGGTGGTGTATTTCGTCCTGTTTCTCGTCCTTCTGCTGGTCCTGCTCTTCGGCGGAAAGGACAGCAAGAAAAGTATCAAGCTCGACTGGGTTGGTGACCTGTTGGCGGACATCTTCTGGATTTCCTCGCGCAACATGGTGATTGTCGACGCGATGGATGGTGGCGGATATCGTCATCGCGCCTACCGACAGAAACAGCGGCGCGGTGCCGATGCGGAACCGAAGAAGCGGCTGGTGCAATCGGTGTATGACTTCGTGTTCGGACCACCGCGTCCGACCTACGATCCCCTTGCCGATGAGAAGGAGGTGGCTGCCTGGTTGCGCGCGCAGCGGGGACTGCTGACCATGACCGAACTCGTCGCGCTGGCCGGATGGACCTATGACGAAGCGTCCGAGCGCATGGCGTCGTATCTCACCCGCTTCAAGGGTGACGCCACCATCACCGATGATGGCGTCCTCACCGGCGACTTCCATCGTATGCTGGCCCGTGGCGACGGGGACATCGAGGTGGGGAAGGTTGAATTGTTCTGGGACGAATACGAGGCACCCTACGAGATGACCGGCAACAGCGGTGGGCGGAATGCCGTGATCATCGGAATGAACGCGTTCAATCTCCTTTTTTCCGCTGTGATCGTCTTCTCTTCCGGATTCCGTGCCGAACTCGGGACTGTCCTCGGGGAGGTGGGGGTGAGCGGCGGTGTGCTGCTCACGCTGCTCGGTGTCATTCCCGTGCTGTTTTCGCTGCTGTTTTTCACCGTGCCGCTGCTGCGCCTGCTGCCCACGCGTCGACGGGAAGCGCAACGCCGGCGTCGCAACGAGCGCCGCCGCGTGCTGCGGCATGTGTTCGCGCGTCGCGGTGCCGCGACGTCGCTGGCGGAATACGCCGCCGATCTGCGTGCCGACCAGGCGCACGCGCTGGGGGACGACGCGCTGCGTCGGATCCTGGAGGACCTGCTGCCGCGCTATGGTGGACGCAGCGATCTTGCCGAGGATGGCACGGTGCTGTACATCTTCGATCGCATCGCGCATGAGACCGAGGCTGCCGCGCGCGTGCGTGCGGAACGCGACGGCAGCTTCGCGCTGGGCGACGTGATCTTCGACAGTGGCGGTGCCCTTCCAGCCCCCTGACGGTGGATTCATGCCCGTCATTCCTTATATTTCCCCACGATCCACGCGCGACATATCTGGCGGCGGAAGGAACGCCCAGGTCCCTCCGTCTTATTCCGGATCTTCGCATGCGCTTATCCCATGCACGTTCCGTTCAGGAGATTGCCATGTACGAGAATGAAGAACACCGCCTCATCCGACGCACCATTCGTGAATTCGCCGAACAGGAAATCAAGCCCGTCGCGCGCATGCTCGATGCGCGTGAGGAATTTTCGCTCGAGATCACCAAGAAGATGGGGGAGATCGGACTCTTCGGCATGGTCACGCCGGAAGAGTATGGCGGCCAGGGCATGGATTACCTCTCCTATATCATCGCGGTCGAGGAACTCGCGCGCGTCGACGGCTCGCATGCCGCGACCGTCGCCGCGCACAATTCGCTCGGCATCGGTCCCCTCGCGACATTCGGGTCGGAGGAGCAGAAACGGAAATACGTTCCGCCGCTTTGCACGGGCGAGGGATTGTGGGCATTCGGGCTTACCGAGGCCGATGCCGGGTCGGATTCCCGCGGCAGCAAGACCGCGGCGCGTCTGGAGGCTGGACGCTGGATCATCAACGGTTCGAAAATCTTCATAACCAATGGTTCGACCGACATCACCCTCGGTGCCACGGTGCAGACCGTCTCGGGCGAGGTCGACGGGAAAAAGGAGTTTTCCACCATCATTGTCGAACGGGATACCCCGGGATTCCGCGCGCACACGATGAAGGATAAGATGATGTGGCGTGCGTCGAACACGAGCGAACTCTATTTCGACGAGTGCACGGTACCCGAGGATCACCTGCTGGGAGCGCGGGGCGAGGGTTCGAAAATCATGCTCAAGACTCTGGATGACGGACGTCTCTCCATCGCGGCGATGGGCCTCGGGCTCGCGCAGGGTGCCTATGAAATGGCCGTTGCGCATGCGCGGACGCGCAAACAGTTCGGGAAACCCATCGCGAAATTCCAGGCGATCGCCTTCAAGATCGCCGACATGGCGATGAAGGTGGAACTCGGACGCAATCTGCTCTACAAGGCGTGTTGGCTCAAGCAAAACGGGCAGGACTTCGCCATGCACTCCGCCATGGCGAAGCTCTACTGTTCGGAAATCGCCAAGGAAGTGGCCGATGAATCCGTGCAGATTCACGGCGGCTATGGACTGATGAAGGAATACGACATCGAGCGCTTCTACCGTGATCAGCGATTGCTGCAGATCGGAGAGGGGACATCCGAAATTCAGCGTCTGGTCATCTCACGGTATCTGCTCGGATGAGCCAGCGCACCCAGCAGTTTACCGTCCGCGTCGACAAGGCAATCGATGGATACGATGCATCGATCCCGTCCATCCGCGAATGCGAGGTGTGGGCGGGGAGCGAGGACGACGCCCTGCATGCGTTGGTGGAGCGCTTGGCCTATTTCCTGCAGAAGGATCCGGGATTCCGCCACGACATCGATTACATGCGCAAGGAAGATGCCACGACGTTTTACAAGCTGATCATTCGAGGGTAGATCGCTCGGAAAGACACGTTTCGGTCGGAAAAACGATTCGAAGTACGCGTGCGCACAACCTCCGGGCGACACCCATCCGTGGAAGCGCCTGGGCGCTCAGCGTTCGCGGAGCATGTACAGCCAGCCGTCATCGCAACCGAAGGCAATGGACCCGTCGGGTCCGATCGCCGGCGTGGTATGCACCGCGTCCGTCACGTCGAAGCGCCACCGGAACTGTCCCGCCGAGGAAATCGCCACCAGCGCCCCATCCGGCGTGCCGAGATAGATCGTGCCGTGGACGTCGACGGCGGGACTCCCCTCACCCCCTGCCTGTGCCACGAGCAAATCCCAGATGATGCGTCCTTCTCCGTCGAGCGCGAAGAGCTTGCCCTCGCTGGTGATACTGTGCAGCACTCCCTCACGGGTGACCGCCGGGGTTGTGCGGATCGGTGCATGCAACAGGCGCCGCCACGCGAGCGAACCATCGGGGCGCAGTGCGTACAGCCATCCCGCCTCGTCACCGAAATAGATGTGATTGGTCGGACCGACGGATGGACTTCCGCTGATCGGCGCCGCCGCGGCATACGTCCATGCCTGACGACCATCACGCGTGACCGCATACAGCAGTTGATCCCGGCCACCGATATACACCGTCTGTTCGTCGCGCGCGAGCGCGGGACTTCCTTCCATCGCGCCTCCTGTGACGAAGCGCCAGTGCTGGCTGCCATCACGCGCGAAACAGGAGAGCGCATGATCCTGCCCGCCGATGTATATGCGGCCCTCCGAATCGCGGACCGCGTTCGAACGCAGGATCGGCGATGCGACGGAGGAATTCCACCGTTTCTCACCCCAGCCATCGAGCAGGTAGACATTCGCGCTGCTGCTTCCGAAGGCGGTGCTGCCATCCGAATGCACGGCCGGAGTGTTCCGGATCCGTGCCAGTCCGGTGCTGTACTGCCATCGGAGCTGACCGTCCGGATAGACCGCGCGGAGGTTGAAGTCGTCACTGCCGAAATACAGATTTCCCGCGGCGTCGTATGACGCGCTAGACCGGATAGGGGAGGCGGTCTGAATTTTCCATGAGAGTACCGGAACCGATGGTCCGGCAAACGGACTGTGTCCGCTGTGCTGCGCATCACGCATGTACATCCACCAGTCGCCGCGTCCGACAATCGCTTCCCCGGCAATCACGATACGGAAGGGTGCCGACCAGGGGGAAATTCTTCCCGCCGCGTTCGTGGCGCGGCAACGCATGTGGTAGATCCCCGCCGTGAAGAAATGATGCGAGAGCGTATACCACAACCCGCTTTCAATATTCGCGTGTACGTCGAGGGTGCGTCCGTCTCCCCAGTCCACCTCATACGTGAGAGCCATGCCGGCGGGATCATTCGCGACGACGAGGATCTCGACACGCGCATCCACCGCGGCGGAATCCGTTCCGCGGATCACCCGCGGCGCGGACGGAGCGGCATTCGGTGTTGCCGTATCACAGCCCGGGAGCACCGCGAGTATCGCCGACAGCAGACCCGTTGCGAACAGCCCTCGGCACAGGCGCATGATGTCCTGCGTCTGGATGCGTCGCGGCGTACGATGCGCATCAGACGGACACGCACGCATCGCGGGAAACACGTTTCGCGGAGGCTTCATCCCGGAAAAGTACAACGTCGCGGAATGCGAGCAAATGGGAAATTCCGACCCCACGCCACCGGCGGCGAACGTCGATCAGATCTCGATGCTCGTATCCTTCGGCACCCGAACCCTGGGAGCGGAAGGAATGGGGCGCGCGTGCAGTTCGAACTCCGGTTGCAGCGGGACAGGCGGTATCGGCACGACGGAGCGGAATCCGCGCGGCGTATCCGGACCGGGGACCACGATGGAATCGATCACTCCTCGCGGCACCTCACCACTGTCCTCCTCGACGAGGATGCGGATGCGACGCCGGGTCTCGTGATCCGGAACGGGAGGGATGGGAGGACGGGGGAACGACCGTGGTGCGGCTTCCTCCCGGACGCGGGAACCGTCGCCGCTCCGTGTTCGCTCCCGCATGATGCGTACACTGTCATCCACGCGTCGCGACCCGTCACGTCTCAGCACGACGATCCGTTGACGCAAATCCTCGAGTTCCCGTCCCACGACCTGCATGTGTTCGTCGAACTCCTCGATGTGGATGGAGATGACCGGCCGATCCTCGGAGGTTGCACCCGGGATGACGGTGACGCCGCGCCGCGTGGAGGGTGGAGTGGGTGTGGACGACGGCTGCGTGCTGGTGAGGTTCCGGGCGAGATCACGTACCCGCACATCGATGCGCGGAAGCCGGTCCTCGAGTTGTTGCATCAAGCGACGGAGGCTGTCCATATCAAGTCCGAGCCGCACAACCGACGCGCGCTCTCCGGTCAGGACAACATATTCCTCGGACGACGCAACCGAGCGAAACCGTTCCGCCACATCATGGGGTCTGGTGCCACGGGGCGCATTGCTGGCGAGCCGGTGTGTGACAAAGGTATACGCCGCATTCCGCTCCGCGAGAAAATGTTCGAATCGCGCGAGCTGCGCGTCATCGAGACTGGCCGCGATGCCCGAGAGTATCACCGTATTGAAGCGGCTGATCGAGGGATCGAGGGCAATTTCATTGTTGCGTTTTGTCAGGACCGAGCTTTCGAGTTGACGCTGTGCGTAGTGGAACAGCGTATCGAACACCCGCTGTTGCGTTGGCGTGGGACGAAGTTCCTCGTACAGTTCGGCCACCGACGCCACCGGGTCCTGTTCGTGTACGCTCTGTGCAAGCTCGACACGGAAGCCCCGATCGCTTCCCTCATCCACGCGTAACACCGTCCCGTCTTCCACATCGAGAGGGAGTGTGCCGAACATGGCGAACTCGAGGACCTGGTCCCGGCTTGTCCGCTGGAACAGCGGCATGATCCAACCTTCAAGGATTGAATCCTCGTAGGCCATTTGCACTTGTGTTCCGGTATCGTTGATGTAGCGGACGATGTCATCGCGCTGCGTCCACGCGAGCACGGCCAGCACGAGGATCGCGGTGCCGAGCATGGTCGCGGGGAGCGGCCCGAATCGCCGGAAGCCGGGCAGGGGGTCCTCGCCGTTCTCGTGCGCGTCACGGACACGGTTCATGACACGTTCCGTCAACCACGGACTGGCCGGCAGCGATGCACGCTGCGCGAGCAGGTCGCGTGTCCGTATCATTGCGTGGTACCGATCACGGATATTCGGATCCGTCTCGATCATGGATACGGCCCATGCGCGTTCGGTATCGTCGACATCGTCGTCGAGATAGCGCGACAAGAGCCGGGAAATCTGTCGTTCGTTCATGGCACTCATGTCCTAATCCTCGAGCAGGGGCGAGAGAAAGCGGCGCAACAATTCACGACCCCGCGAAAGGCGGGATTTGACTGTTCCCAACTCACAGCGCAGTACGTCCGCGATCTCCTCATAGGAAAGTCCTTCCACATCCTTGAGAATAACCGGCAGTCGGTATTTTTCCGGCAAGCGCCGCAGTCCGCGATCGATCAACTCACGCGTTTCGTGGTCGACAGGAAACACGGCGGTATTCCGTGTCACTTCCGCATCCTGCCGTTCGAGAAGCGTGTGCAGGGAAAAGACGCGCCGGAGTCGTCGCTTGCGCATTTCATCACGGCAGTGGTTGATGGCGATGCGGTAAAGCCAGGTCGAGAACGCCGCATCGAAACGGAACTGCCCGAGTGCTCGGTAGGCTTTGAGAAACACGTCCTGCGTGAGATCGTCCACCACGTCGACCGAGCGGAACACCGAGAAAATGAGATTGCGCACACGCTCGACGTGCCGGTCCATCAGCGGACGGAAGGCCGATTCATCGCCCGACTGGAAGCGGGTGATCAGGACGTCATCACCGTATTCCACGTCGCGCACGGAGAGTGGTTGTGCGATCACTTGTTCCTTCATTCAATTCGGGGCAGCTTCCTCACCATCACCTTTTGACGGAGATCGTGACGGGATGTTCCATGACAACACCAGTATTTTCACCGAGATCAAGAAACATACAGGTTTTCCGATCCTGGCGACAGTCATTTTTCGGGGAAGGCCACGTCCCGTATATTGCGACGTGAACGGTACCAACGCCCATCCTTTCATCGACGTGCATTGCCACGGAATACCGGCGTCACGCGATGGCATCGCGCTCCAGCATGTGGAATTCGATGCGCTCGATCGGCGTGATGCGCTCGATCGGCGTGATGCGCTCCCGTCGCCGTGCAGTGTCGGACGACATCCCTGGCATGCGGCCGCGGCGTGGTCGGATGACGATGGTCGCGCCCTGACGCTCCTGCTCGAGCGCGATGAGTGCGTGGCGCTCGGAGAGGTTGGTCTTGACCGCGTGCATGGCCCCACGATCGAACGGCAACGGCAACTGCTCGAGCTGCAGCTGGATATCGCGGCCGGACGATTTCCCGTGATCTTCCACTGTGTCCGTGCCCATGCCGATTTGATGCAACTCCGTAAGAGGCGACACGCGCGGGAGCCGTGGATTCTCCACGGATTCTCCGGGCATGCCGAGCTCGCCGGCCAGCTTCTGCGGATGGGTTTCCACCTCTCCTTCGGTGCGGCGGTGCTGTCGTCGGGAGGCGCGGTGCGTGAGTCCCTGGAAGTGGTCCCGCCTGAGCGGCTGTTTCTCGAGACCGACGAAAGTGGACTCGACATCACACTGATCTATCGCGCCGCGGCGGCGGCACGGGGGTGCTCGGAAATGGAATTACGGAAAACAATATCCGCAAACTATCAATCAGTCTTCGGCACGTGGGCATGAGCGTTCCGGATTGGCTCGAACGTACCGTCCTGCTGCTCGGGGAGCATCGCGTTGCCGCGCTGCGGGACAAACATGTCCTGGTGGCTGGTCTCGGGGGTGTTGGCGCCTATGCGGCGGAAATGATTTGTCGGGGCGGAGTGGGGCGGATGACCATCGTCGACGGTGACACGGTACAGCGCGGCAACCGCAACCGGCAACTCGCGGCGCTCACGAGCACGGAAGGTCACGCGAAGGCCGCGGTCATGGCCGCGCGCCTGCGGGACATCGATCCCACCGTGCACCTCGAGGTCATCGGGGAGTACATTCGTGACGAACGCCTCGAGGAGGTGGTTGCCGGTCCCTACGATTATGTGGTTGATGCGATCGACACCCTCTCACCCAAGGTTTTTCTCATCAATACCGCGGTGCGTCACGGCATCCCGGTCGTCAGTTCGCTTGGTGCGGGTGGAAAAATCGATCCGTCCCAGGTGCGGATCGACGACATCTCGCGTTCGCATCATTGCCGGCTCGGCAAGATGCTGCGCAAGCGCCTGCACCGTCTGGGGATTCGCGAAGGCGTGACGGTCGTGTATTCGCCGGAAGAGGTCGATCCGTCGGCGATGCGTGCCACCGAGGAGGAAGAGAATAAAAAAACCATCGTCGGGACGATTTCCTATCTGCCACCCATTTTCGGATGCTTCTGCGCATCGGTTGTGCTCCGTGCGCTGATGGGTGATGAACCAGAGGCTTGAACGCAGCATGTCGGAAGCCTAAGCAACACCGGCACGTCGGTCGCGGTTGGGGCCGAACGACTGTCGACTGTGCAGATGAAAGCGCAGGAGAAAGGAGACCGCCGCGGTGCTGAGCCCGAGCACGAATCCCATCCAGACTCCGGGAGCGCCAAATCCGGCGACGAATGCGAGGAGATAGCTCGCGGGCACACCAATGACCCAGTATGCCCCGAGCGCGATGAACATGGGGACCGTGACATCGGTCATCCCGCGGAGCAATCCGTGTCCGACAACCTGCGCGCCATCGGATAGCTGAAAGATCGCCGCGAGTACCAGCAGCTGCCCGGCGAGTTGCCGCACGGCCGTGTCGTCGATGTAGAGGGCGGGCAGGACATCGCGGAGTGCGATGAAGCTGATCGCGGCGCACCCCATCAGCGTCATTCCCATGGTCACGGCGGAGAATCCGGCCATCCGTACCGCGGCCCTGTCTTCGCGGCCGACGGCATTGCCAACCCGAATGGTCGCGGCATGCGCGATGCCGAGCGTGATCATGAAACTGACCGAGGCGAGGTTGAGGGCAATCTGATGGGCCGCGAGCGCGGTCGCACCCAACCATCCGATCATGACCGCGCTGAATGTGAATGATCCCGCTTCGAAGATGTATTGGAGTCCGCTCGGGAGACCAATCCGCAGGAGGCGGGAAAGCACCGCACGGTCCAGGCGAGGGAAGTGCAGCATCGGGTGATAGCGACGGAACGATGGCGCGCGCAAGACATAGACCGTCAGCGCGATGGCCGCGAACAGTTCGACGGCGACACTACTGTACCCCGCACCGCGGAGGCCGAGCGCCGGCATGCCGAGATTCCCGTAGATCAGCAGCCAGTTTCCGAAGACATTCACGACATTCGCCAGCAGGATGGCGACCATGGCCGGTTTGGTGAACGAGAGTCCCTCGATGAAATTGCGAAAGGTCAGGAAGATCGTCATGGGAAGGAAACTGAATCCCATGATGCGAAGGTAGGGACCGGTCAGCGCGACAACAGCGGGTGGTTGCTTCAGGACGGTGAGGACGTCGGCGATCAGCCATGTGAACAGGACGAGCAATCCTCCGACGACGAAATTGAGAAACAGTGCATGCCGGAAGGTCGTGGCCGCGCGGGAATGATCGCCGCCACCGTCGGCGATCGCCGTGAGCGGGGTCAGTGCGCTGCAGATACCGATGGCGAACACGAGCATGAGCACGAAGACGCCATGCCCGAGCGACGCGGCGGCCAGAGGCACCTCGCCGAGTCGTCCGACCATCACACTGTCGGTCACGCCCAGCATGACATGCCCGAGTTGTCCGATGGACACAGGAATCGCGAGCAGGGTGGTTTCGCGGAGATGGGTGCGGAACCCTCCGTCCCTGTTTGAATGCCGGAGTGAGCGCATGAGAGAGCCGGGTGTGTTCATCAGGCAATGGACGCCGATTCGGGCAGCCGGGGGATACGCACGATGAAACAAGTCCTCCCCGGTGCGCTCTCGACGAGGATTTCTCCCCGATGTTTCTCGATGATCCGACGCACGATATCAAGTCCGAGTCCGGTGCCCTCGCCGCTTCCCTTGGTCGTGAAAAACGGTTCGAAGATGCGTTCGCGGATGTCCTCCGGGATACCGGGACCACTGTCGGTGATGCGCGTCTCGATATGGTCGTTGCGTTGCCGCACCGTGACCTCGAGACGTCCCTCATGATCCATCGCTTGAATGGCATTGTGGATCAGATTCGTCCACACCTGGTTGAGTTCGTCGGGATAGCACGGCACGGGGGGGATGTCCTCGAACGCACGCACGACCTCGATGCCGTGCTTGAGCTGATTGTGGTAGAGCGTGAGTACGGTATCGATGCCGTCGGTGATGACGGCAAGGGTCATTTTTCCTGAAGCGTCCCGATGCGAGAAGTTCTTGAGCGCGAACACGATCTTGCTCGCGCGTTCCACGGCGGTTTCGATGTTGCGGCTGTTCCGTTGTTGCAATGCGAGCCGTGACGCCACGCGCAGGATGGCCAAGGCGTTGGGAAGCTGGAGCAGCGGGGTGAGTTCCTCCCAGTCGTCGAACAACGCCATCTCGGCGAGCGTGTCGGCGGTCTCCTCCGGCTGCGGGATCCCGGCCGTGACGAGCCGTGATGCGAGATCGCGGCGCGCGGCGCGTTCTTCCTGCGCGGAATAGCGAGTCCCCGCCGCGAGGCTGCGCTCAATGATCCGGAAAAACAGCTCTTTATTTCTGGTGTCCAGTTCATCAAGAACGCCCGGCAGGTCGCGCAGCGTGTGCGCCAGGCCTCGCTCGATATTCGCGATCGAGGCACGGATGGCTCCCAGTGGTGTGTTGATTTCATGGGCGATCCCGGCGATGAGTTGCCCGAGCGCGGCCATTTTTTCCGACTGGACGAGTTGCGCCTGCGCGGCCTTGAGAGATTCGAGCGCGCGGGCGAGCTGCCGCCGCTCGGCGTCGAGCAGGCGGTTCTTGCCCTGCAGTTCCGTGTTCGCCTCCTGCACCCCTTGCTGCGCAAGGCGGACACTGGTGATCATCTTGCTGAATTCAGACGCGAGATCTCCGATCTCGTCATTCGATCGGCGCTCGACCATGGTATCGAGATCGCCCTGTTCGACCTTGATCGCCGCCAGACGGAGCAGGGCGAGGGGACGCACGATCAGTCGAGAATGCCAGAGACCGAATATAATCCCGAGCAGCATGGTGAATAGCGCGACGATGAACGTCGTCGAACGCATCTGTCGCACCTGACTGTCGATACTGTCGGTACTGCCGCCGACGATCACCGCGCCGGTGAAGAGATCGGTTTCGATGCGATGCCGCGAAACCACGAGTGTATCGACGTCCTCGAGCGCCGACGCGTAGATGAATCCCTCGGGGTCGGCCGCGAACGTGGCGCCGTGGTCATCGACCATGGCAACGAAGCGCACCGCCTCGGATTGCTGCACGAAGTCGATCGCGCGACGGATGCCTTCCCAGTCCTGGTTCTTCAATCCGATCGCCACGCTGTTTCCGACCATTTGCGCGAGCGACTGCATTTCCGCGGCCATGCTCTCGCGCAACGCACGTGTGTGCTCGAACGGGAAGTAGAGGAACATGAACAGCGACAGTACGACGATGAACAGCGTGATCGGAAGCTGGATCTTCTGCCGTACGTTGAAACGATGTGTTGTTCGGTGACGCATGCCGGTACGCGGTGGAGCGGATCGAGACTCAGAGCAGGATGCTCAAGCCGAGGAATCCGAAGGTCAGGGTGACACGATGACTGTCTGCGTGCAGATACCCGGGAGTGAGGACCACGTTTTCATGCAGCTCATCATAGACGATGAATTGCGCCTTCGCGGTGATCGCTTCGTTGAATCGCCACGCAGCACCCGTGGTGTAGACAAAATAATCGGCGGCGACGCCGAAATAGTAATCGCCCCATTGCAGCGAACCGTAAAGGGTGAGCGACGGCAGAATGTCATAGCCGAGCAGCCCATAGGCGAATCCCTGTTCGGCATGGAGTTTGAGTTCCTCCGCCGGCTCGTAGTCGTAGATGACCTTGATCAATTCGCCCTCGAAGAGAAAATCTCCGTACCGGAAACTCAGGTCGGCACCGAGGCGAATCCGTTCGGCGTCATCACCCAGCAGCGCCCGGGCTTCGGGTGGCAGGACGTAGGGACCGAAGGCCAGCGTGTCGCGGAGATTGTTGTAGTCGTGCGTGAAGGAAACACCGGCCTTCCATTGCTCGTCGCGCGTGCGAATGCCAAGGCGTCCGCCGAACAGCTTCAGTTTCAGACTGCTCGGATCAAAACCGGAAAGGAACTCGAAGTCGCGGTTGATATCGGATTGAATGCTGCCATCGGGATTGGTCGAGGAGAGGTACGAGGCCTCCGCGTTTCCGGCGAACGCGGCATAGTCGAAGAACACGCCGCCGGATGCATGGACGCCGGACACCTGGAGATACGCATGTTCGGGGATGAAGTCCTCGTTGAAGAAATGCGTGCTGAGCAGGCGTTCGTATACCATCGGACGAAATACGTAGGGAAGCAGGGCGAGACGGTTCTTGATCTCATTGAGGTGGTTGAACGCCGGAAACAACAGACCCGCCTTGATGTTCAATCCCTCGTCGTAGTGATAGTTCAGCCACGCTTCCTGGAGGCTGAGACTGCCCCAGTGCTTTTCAGAGGAGTAGTTTGCCTGAAATTCCAGGTCGATGAAAGCCGAGAAGCTTTCATCGATTTCCTTGCTGAGGAAGAGGTCGAGCTGCTGCACGGCGAAACTGCTTCGCGACTCGCGTTGCCGGAGGATGTCTCCGGTCTCCGCCAGCCGAATTTTCAGTTGGGATTCCTGATGCATGAAGACCGATTGCATCGATCCGAAGACCTGGAGTTCGTCGCGTTCCTGCGCGGTGACCGCCGTGGCACCGGTGGCGAGCAGCACGAGAAAGAGGAGGGGGCGTTTCATGGCGCTATTTCACCTTGGCGATGATTCGAACGTTGGGGAGATTCTTCGCCGGACGTTCGCTGACGTACCCGATGGCACCGGGCGTGCGGCTGACAAGATCGATGACCTCCTCCTCCGTGGCGAGCGCGCGCGGTGGACGGGCCTTGCCGGTGAACTGCTTGCGCAGCCAGATGCGTTTGAATTCTTCCTCGGTCATGCCGAGCGCGGCAAGGAAGGACTCCTTTGTCTTGCCGCCTTTCAGGTCGAAGACGCTGATGCGGGTGCCATCATCCCAGTGCACGCGATTCAGTGTGTAAATATCAAGAATGTCCTTTGCAGAGAGCGAACGCACGTTGACCGCGTCATTGACGATGATCGTGGTTTGCGCGCACAGCGCGGCGGGAATGCAGAGTGCCGCGGCGAGCAGCATGAGACGCAGGGTGTGGACGCGGACGGAATATGCGATGATGGCACGCATCTGGCGATTCTCCGATCAACTCGCCATGTCCATGAGACGATGTTCCGCCTCGCCGAAAAACACGGACGTGAACCGGAGCAGCACCGTCTCCGGATCGGCGTCGATCACCTTGGCGTACACCTCCGTTTCCGTACGCACGTCGCCGTCACGAACCGCGTCGATGCGAACATCCGCATGCGGTGGCATTTCTTGCGCAAGGCGGAGTCGCACGGCGTGGATCGAGAGCGCCGTGACCTCGGCGGAATAGCGCGGACCGGAAACGGACTTGCCATCGAGGATGGTGAACTCGATCGCGATCGGCCGGCGGACCGGCTGGAGCGCGAGTTCGGGAGGGCGGAAGCGGATGGACGTGCCGTTTTCAATCCCCGACACCGAATGGATGGTCAGCGGGACGCCGATTCCCTTGAGCGACACCTGGAAGCGGTGGTCGACGATGACGCGGGCGACGCAACGTTCGAGCGTCGCGGCGTCGATCAGGATTTGCTGTCCGGTCGAGAGCGCCTCGATGCGCGCGGCCAGGTTGACTGGTGTTCCGACAACCCCGTACTTGGCGCGTCGTTCGGAACCGATGTTTCCCACCACCACATCACCCGAAGCCAGACCGATCCCCATTTCAATGGGGGGAAGTCCCTCGCTGACATGGATCGCGTTGATCCCTTCCATCACGAGTTGCATCGACAACGCGCAGGCCACCGCGCGATCCGCATGATCGGGGAGCGGATTCGGCGCGCCGAAAATGGCGAGGACACCGTCACCGAGGAATTCGATCACGATGCCCCGGTGTTCGGAAATGACCTCGATCATGCGTTCGAAATACCGGTTGAGGACCCGCATGACCGTGTCCGCGGGCAGGCGGTTGGTGAATGCGGTGAAACCCCGTAAATCGGAGATCAAAACGGTAATATCCTTTTTGTCGCCGCCGATGTGCAATCCCTCCGGATCGCGGAGCACGGTGTCCATGACTTCGTCGCTGACGTAGCGCCCAAAGACGCCACGGATGAAATCATTCCGGAGCTGCAACTCCTGCCGTTGAAACTCGATGTCATGCATCTGCCGTTGGATTTCTTCTTTTTGCCGCACGACCTCGGTCGTCCGTTCCACCACCAATCGCTCGAGATTTTCATTCAGTTCGATCAGCGCGCGGTTCTGCTCCTCGAGTTGCTTGTCCTGGAAATACCCGCGGACCGCCTCCTTGATGGTCAGGACCAGGTCGGTTTCGTCCCAGGGCTTGGTGATGTAGCGGAACAGGTTCGCATGATTCACGGCATCGCCGACCGCGCCGGCGTCGGCCTGCCCGGTGAGGAGGATGGAACATGTCCGCTCGTTGAGCGCATGGATGCGACGGAGCAGTTCGCTGCCCTTCATCCCCGGCATGATATGGTCGCAGAGCACCACCGGGACATCGACACCCGCCGCGAGGAACTCGCTGAAGACGGCGAGGGCTTCCTCACCGGAGTCGACCATTTCCAGTTGATATTCATGACCAAAATGCTCACGCAACTGATCCTTCAGACTGAGGAGAATGATCTCCTCGTCGTCGACGCAGAGCAGGACGGGTTTGCTCATCCCGACACTCCGTTGGCAGGTCCTCGCTCCGCGCGGTCGCGGCGTGCATCGATCATGGACGCGACACGGGGCAGGGATGAAGGGATGTGGAGCACGCGTTTCATTGTTCGGGTGGCGAGGATGGTTGAATGCGGAATATACGGAAATCATACGGATTTCTCCGCATTCCGCGAAGTCCCGACTGGCGCAGTGTCACCGGAATCGCTATTTTCCCCGAAAGAGGACATTCCGCTACCATTCGCACCATTCCCAAGGATCGATGCACATGCACTCAGGCTTTGACCGCATGCTCCACGGTTTACGTGTCGTCGTCAAACCGGGAGCGCTGACCGCGCTGTTCATACTGTGTTGTCTCGCGACGTCGCCGCTTTCGGCGGACTCCTGGCCGATGCAACGCCGGACGACCTTCTTTTCCGTTGGGTACCGCGGGTTCAGCAGTGCGGAATATTTCGGGCGGGATGGTGCGCGCCTCGGCATGCATCGGCTCGAGGAGCAGTCACTTACGTTTTCCAGCGAATACGGGTATTCGAAGTATGTCACCGCCGTGGTGCGGTTGCCGGCGTTCCGCAAGCTGTATGCGCAGACGGCCGCCGATGCACCGCTGCTCAGCGTGCAGTCACCCGGCGATGTGGATCTCGGTCTTCGCGTCACGCTCTGGCCCGGCGAGTATGATGCGATCAGCCTCACCACGCTCTTCGGGATTCCCCTCGGGGAGTCGACGCAGACGGGCGGACTCTGGGCGGGAGATAATGAATACAATCAGCTCGTCCTGCTCCGCTACGGCCATACGTTCGAGTTTCTCGGCACGCATGTGCAGCTGGAGAGTGGGTATAATTTTCGCAGCGGGGGGTATGCCGACGAGATTCGGTTCGGCGCGGAAGTTGGACTTCGGCCGATGGAGTCGGTCGAAGTGAAATTCATTGTGCAGGCCGTGCGGAGCCAGGGGAACGGTGATCCGGAATTTCTGGGCGGAAGTTATGGCTTTGCCAGCAACAACCAACGGTTCATCATGTTCGGGCCGGAAGCGGCGGTGTGGCTCACCGACGGGATGGGCCTGTCGTTCGGGGCGCGGACGATCACCAATGCCAGGAGCATGCCGGCCGCGACGGTGGTGACCACCGGGGTATTCTTTCTGCTCACACCCGCGAGCGATTCGTGACCTCCTCGTTTTCCTCACCGGCGGGTGAGGCGATTGCCGCGGCGATCGGACGCGGTGCGACGGTATGTACCGCCACGCAGCGGCTCGCACGCGCCCTGCATGCCGGGTGGATCGAACGCATGCGTGCCGATGGCCGGGACGTCTGGCCGACACCCGACATCCTTCCCTATAACGCGTGGTTGCACCGACTCGTGCAGTCCGATACCGGTCGGCGGATGGGACACGGTCGTCCGGGTGTCCCACCTCGCATTCTTCAGGAGCAGCAGGAACTGTTGACCTGGGAAGACGCCGCGACGGCGGTTGGTGTGCTCGATGCCGCTCTGCAGCCACGGCAGCTCGCCGCGGCGCTGATGGAGGCACACGCCGTCGCACTCGCATGGGACATTATTGTCCCGCGACCGTCGGGCACGCCGGGAGGCGACGGGCGCGAGCACCGTGATGCCGGGCGCGAGCACCGTGATGCCGGGCGCGA
>JAVFAS010000008.1:17131-26510 GCA_034002405.1 Bacteroidota bacterium
CGGGCGCGAGCACCGTGATGCCGGGCGCGAGCACCGTGATGCCGGGCGCGATACCGACAATGTCGGCATCGCGGGCGATGCAGCCGCATACCAGGTGACGCTTGCCACCGTACGTGAGCGCTGGCGCCGTCTCGGCGTTGCGCCCGGCGGTAGCCTCGCCTGGCGGGCGGTCGAGACCATCCGGGAGAATTCTTCCACACGTCCGCGTGAAGTGGTGTTCGCCGGTTTCGACATCGAGAACGATGCGGCGTTCCAGGCGCTCCGGCAGGTGCTGCGTGATCTCGGCATTCCCGTGCTGACCTTCACCTCTGATGCACCGGAGGCCCGATTGCGTTTCCTTCGGTACCCTTCCTTCGAGGATGAAGTGCGTGCCGCGGCGCGCTGGTGCCGGGCATTGCTGGAGCAGGGAGAATCGAACATCGGTGTGATCATTCCCCATCTGGATCTCATGCGGCCGGTCGTCGAGCGCGTGTTCTCCGACATCCTGCAACCGGTCGCTACCCGGCAGCCCGAGCAGTCACATCGTATCGCGTTCGAACTCTCGCTCGGGCATCGAGCGGTGGATGAACCGATCATCGCCGCGGCGTTCCTGCTGCTCGAGACCGGCCGGCAATCGCTTCCGGTCGGATACTGGACGCGGGTGCTGCATTCGCCGTTCGTGCGCGGCGCGGAGCAATGGAGCGCGAGCCGGGTGCGCGTGGACCTCGAGCTCCGGCGGATCGGAATGCAACGTGTCGAGGGAACGGATCTTCAAGCCGCGGCCTCGCGCATCCCCGGCGCAATGGACGATCCGTTGTTGGCAATGAGTGCCGAACGGATCGAGGATCATACCCAGCGTCTGCCCTCACAGTGGGCCGAGCGCTTCCGCGCGCGTCTCGATGCATTTGGTTGGCCCGGCGATCGTTCCCTGACAAGCCGGGAGTACCAGGCGCATGCACGCGTCGCGGAACTCCTCGCGGAATTTTCCGCGCTCGATACGGTGTGCGCGGCGCTTCCGTTTGTCGATGCGCTCGGCCGCTTCCGTCATCTCGTGTCCGCACGGATATTCCAGGTGCAATCGACGGATGCACCCGTACAGATCATGGGTGTCCGCGAGACCGCGGGACTCCGTTTCGCGCACTGCCGCATCCTTGGAATGAATGACGACGTGTGGCCGCCCCAACCACGTCCCACCGCCTTCATTCCGCTGCGCCTCCAGCGGCGTGCGGGGGTGCCCGCGGCATCGCCCGACCGTTTCCTCGCACAGGTGCGTGGACAGACCACCTCCCTGCGGCACCTTGCGCCGGAGGTGACGTTCAGTTGCAGCGTCGCCGATGGGGACCGGCTTCTGCTGCCCACGCCCCTGTTGGAGGATATCGCGGTGGAAGACCGTTCCGTCGACAGTGCCGGCATGGGCATCGACGCGGCGGATTCGGCACAGGTGATGGGAGGCCGTGGGCGCGAGTGGCTGACGCGACACGAGGATCATCAGGCACCGGTCGTGACGGACGCGGAGCAGATCCGTGGCGGCACGGGTGTGCTGACCCTGCAATCCGCCTGTCCCTTTCGCGCATTCGCCGTGCATCGTCTGCATGCGGCGCGTCCCGCCACCGTCGAACACGGTGTGCGTCTTCTCGATCGTGGGTCACTGGTGCACGCCGTGATGGAGGAGATCTGGAAGCATCTCGCGCGCGAGGTGGGGACGGACTCCACGCAGCCGCTTGCATGCTTCGACGATGCCGAACTGCATACGATGATCGCGGAAGCGACGCGCGTGGCCATCGACCGGCAGCGGTCGCTGCATGGCCGACGCATCGCGGCGCATGTGCTTGACGCGGAACGGGAATGTCTGTCCCGCCTGTTGGTTGAATGGTTCGACATCGAGCGACAACGAGCGCCCTTCCAGGTCATGGCTCATGAACAGCGTATCGAGACCGTCATTGCCGGACTGCGACTGTTCGTACGCGCCGATCGCATCGACCGGCTTGCCGACGGCGGCGTCGCGATCATCGACTACAAGAGCGGACGGAAATCCGTGGATGACTGGATGAGCGACCGTCCGGTCGAACCGCAAATCCCGCTCTATGTCCACACCTTGGGCGATACGGTGCGCGCGGCGGCATTCGCCGTGCTGCGCCGCGGCGAGTGCCGGTTGAGCGGGCTCCGGGATGATGCCGCCGACGCGGCGGAGTTTTCCCCCGCGTCCGAGTATCTCGGAGCACACGATCCGGAACTCCGAAATTGGGAGGACCTGCGGCACCGGTGGACCGACGTGCTCACGCGGCTCGCGACGGACTTCATGCAGGGTGTCGCGCGCGTCGATCCGCGCGATGGGGCCGATACCTGCGCATACTGCGAGCTGCCCACGCTGTGCCGCATTCACGAGATGGAACAGGGGACGGCGGACGATGAACGCTGAGCATACGGACAATGCCGCGCGCGCGGCCGCACTCGATCGCACCCGCTCGTTCATCGTGCAGGCGCCCGCCGGTTCGGGCAAGACGGAACTGCTCATCCAGCGCTATCTCGCGCTGCTCGCGGCGGTGGATGCTCCCGAGGAAATTGTCGCCATTACCTTCACGCGAAAGGCCGCGGCGGAAATGCGCGTGCGCGTGCTCGAGGCTCTCCGGACCGCGAGCGAGCCTGATGCGACGCAACCGCACAAGCGTACCACGCAGCAACTCGCACGGGAGGCATTGCACCGCGATGCTTCGCTGCAGTGGGCATTGCGCGAGCAACCCGGACGCATGCGTATTCTCACGATCGATGCGCTCAACGGATGGCTGACGCGGCAGATGCCATGGCAGTCCGGACTCGGCCCGGTCTCCACTGTCACCGACGATGCAGGACCGATGTACCGGGAAGCCGTCCGCACCGTGCTGCTTGACGAGACGGTCGACCCCGTCGTCCACGACGCGGTTCGACAGCTGCTTGTGCACCTGGACAATCGATTCGCCACGGTGGAAACACTTCTGGCGGAAATGCTCGCGATCCGTGATCAATGGACCGACGTGATCGAGGCGGGACTCGACACCGCTGCCGCGCGGGAGCTGCTCGAGCATGGCATGGAGCGCATCATCCGCGATCATCTGCGACAGCTCGTCGATGCGTTTCCCGAGCCGGCACGCGTCGAAGCCACGGCGCTCGCGGCCCATGCCGCCGCGGTGCTGCAGCGGGATGCGATCCGCGACATGGGCGATTTCGCTCCATTTCTCGATCGGGCGGAGACACCGGATGCGGATCCGGGCGCACTTGCGCGGTGGCGTGGGCTCCGGACGTTGCTGCTCACCGAGGCCGGCACCTTTCGCAGCAGCCGCGGTGTGACCGTCCGTCTCGGATTCGCACCCGGCGACACGGCAAAAGCGCGTATGATCGATCTCCTCGATGCGTTGCGCGACGACGAGGAATTGCACTCCCTGCTCGAGGGCCTGCGCGGCCTTCCCGCACCGCGATATGACGAGACGCAGTGGATGATTGTCGGGAGCATTGTGACGATCCTGCGCGCGTGCGTGTCAGAGCTCCGTGCGCAGTTCATGCGTACCGCGGCGACCGATCATATCGAGGTCGCGGTGGCGGCACGCCGCGCTCTCGGTGACGAACTCGATCCGACAGACCTCGCGATGATGCTGGAATACCGGATCCGCCATATTCTTGTGGACGAGTTCCAGGATACCTCCACGAATCAGTTCCAGCTTCTCGCGCGCCTCACGGCCGGATGGAGCGCGCCCGACCGGCATACGCTGTTTCTCGTCGGTGATCCGATGCAGTCGATTTATCGATTCCGTGAAGCGGAGGTCGGTCTGTTTCTCCAGGTCTGGGAGCAGGGACGCTTGGGTGATGTGCCTCTGGAACCCCTCCGGCTGACTCGGAATTTCCGATCCCAGGGGGAAATCGTTGCGTGGGTGAACGAGGTGTTTTCGCGGAGCATGCCCGCACGCAACGATCCCGCCGCGGGCGCGGTCGCCTATGCGCCGTCCATCGCTGAACGCGGGGGGGAAGATCAGTCAACGGATTTGATCCTCGAATATACTGGCAATCGAGCCGCCGAAGCGCGCGCGGTCGCCGCCAGGATTCGTCGCGTGCTCGACGGCGAGGAATGCGGGCCCGTCGAGTCGGTCGCCGTCCTCGTGCGTGCGCGCTCCCATCTCGTCGACATGGTCCTCGCGCTGCGCGCGGCGGGCGTCCGCTTCCGGGCGGTGGATCTCGAACCCCTGGGGGGAAGCCCCGCGGTGCGCGACCTGCTTGCGCTGGTGCGCGCGCTTGTCTATCCCGCCGATCGCATTGCGTGGCTTTCCGTACTTCGTGCGCCCTATTGCGGACTGACGCTGGCGGATCTGCACGCGCTGTGCGGCGATGATGCCGTGTCCCCGGTGCGCGATCTGCTGCGGGATCCGTCACGCCTGGCGCGGCTGTCCCCGGACGGCTGGGCGCGTGTCACCCGTGTTGCCTCGATTCTCGAGGAGTATCGCGCACGACGTGGACGATTGTCGCTCCGGGCGCTGGTTGAGGCGTGCTGGCTCGCGTTGGGAGCGCCGGCCCTGCTCGACGCCGCGGAACTCGATGCGGCGCGCACATTCCTCGCGCTGCTCGAGCGGCATGACTCCGGCGGCGATCTCGATGATGCAGCGATGCTGGAGGAGCGCACGGCGGTCCTGTTTTCTCCACCCGATCCGCTGGGGGACGCGCGATTGCAGTTGATGACGATTCATAAGGCGAAGGGACTCGAATTCGATGTTGTCGTGCTGCCCCGGCTCGATGGCGTGCCGCGACGGGAGTCCGATCAACTTCTGCTCTGGGATCGTGTCGTTTGTGACGGACACTTCGAATTTCTCATCGCGCCGCTGCGACCCCGGGGGAGCAGTTCCGATGACACGTATCGCCACATCCGCACGACACGGAAGGAAAAAGCCGTGCATGAGAGCGTTCGACTGCTGTATGTCGCCGCGACACGCGCGCGTCGCCGTCTGCTGCTTTCGGCGACGATGAAGGAGCGCGAGACCGACGGGACGATCACGCTGTCGCCGCCGCGATCCGACTCCTTTCTCGCATTGCTCTGGCCGATGATTGAAACGGATGTTCAGCGCCGCTATGCGGCGTGGAAGGAAGTGACGACACCCGAGACACCGCCCGGATTCGGGCCGGGAGAAGCCGGGACGTCCCTGCGCCGTGTCCCCGCGGAATGGACGGCGCCCTCGCTGCCCGAGGATGTCTCCTGCCCGGACCTATCGTCGCGACGCGGGATGCCAACGACCGGGAGAGGAGGATTGGAACCACGGGCGGGATTGATGGCACGCGCGGTCGGAATCGTCGTGCACGACCTGCTGCGGCGTATCGCGACGGAGGGCGCCGGATTCTGGATCACCGCATCGCGGGAGGAGCGCGACGCCCTCATCCGTGCGCTGCTGAGCGACGCGATGCTCCCCGTGATTGACGCGGATGCCATCGAACGGGTCACCGGTGCGGTGGACCAGATGCGTGCCGATGCACGCGGACGATGGATTCTGGCCACCACGCATGCGGAAGGCGCGTGCGAGCTTGCGTTGACAGCGTGGGAGGACGATCGCGCCGTGTCGATCAGAATCGACCGCACCTTCGTCGATCGCAACGGCACACGATGGCTCGTGGATTACAAGACCGCCGTGCACGAAGGGGGGGGACTCGAGGAATTCCTGGCCGGTCAGGTTGCATTGTATCGGGAGCAACTCGTGCGGTATGCGCGCATCCTTCACCGGTGGGATGGCAGACCCGTGCGGGCAGGTCTGTATTTCCCCCTGCTACGCGAATGGCGGGAGGTGTCGAAGATCGAAGGGGTGGGGTGAACGAAACCGCGGATCAGCGGCTGCGCCGGACGCTGATCGCGTCGAACGCGTCACGGGTTTCGACAAGAATGTAATACTGTCCCGGTGGCAGCGCGGAGGCGTCGAAGGTCGTCAAGTGCTTGCCAACGGGCAGTTCTTCCTGGATGAGCACACGCACCTGACGACCCTGCGCGTTGAGGACGCGAACGGTTGTGGCTCCCGACTCGGTGAGCAGGAAGCGGATCTGTGTCCCCTCGGGAAATGGATCGGGTGAGGCCGACTCGATGAAAAGCACCTGCTCGCTCGTGGGTGTCCCGTCGAACAGGGGAGATTCAGGCAACCCTGTCTGAAATATCTCCGATGTGAAATCCTCACCATCCCACAGCAGAAACGCAGCCTTGGCGCGATCTTGCAACTGATCGAGTCCAATATTCTTGCACGTCGCCATCAGCCGCGCGAGTTCCTCGCGGTGCGGTGTATTCATCGCCGGGCTGATCACACCGCGATGCTTCGTGAACCAGTCGACAAACAGTCGTATCGACGCGCCACGCCATTCCTCGGCCGCCGAGTCGATACGTGCGTCGAGCAGACCAAACGCCTTGCGATTCCGATCCGCGAGACGCGCGGCGTCGCTGAAAAGTTTTCGCCGGTCCTGATAGTTTGTCTGGAGAAGGCCGCGGATGGACAGGAATCCACGGTGATCGCGTTTCTCCCATAACGCATGTCGTGTGCGGAGGTTGTTTCGGATGATGTTCCGCAGCATCGCGTGCTGTTCCCGCAGGGCTTCGAGCGCGTCCCGGTCACGTGGCGAGAGTTGTGCATCGAACTGGGTCTTCCACTCCTGCATGACCGGCAGCACGCGCGCGCGCATCAGCGAGACAACCTCGCCGAGCAGCGCGTTCCGGGCGGCTGAAATGTCCTGGGCGGACTGCGCTCGCAGGGATTGCAGGGGGAGGAACAGGGCAGCCGTGAGAATGAGCAACGGGACGTGCCGGGGAGAACACCGCATCATCGCGTGACGATCCTATATGAAACAAGACGATCGGAAGCGCAGCTGCGTCGCGAGATGTCGCAACTGATTCGGAAAGGTACTACGGGATGCGCACGTGAGACAATGAAAAAGGACGTCCCTGATCGTTTCATCCGGTCACGCCGATTCCTCGCGTGATCGATCGTGGGCGAGGTGACGGATCCCACGGACTGCATTGTCCGCGCGAAAACCCGCGGTCGATCCGGGATGGGTCAGCGCAACGTGAAATGGAACACCGCGGTGCCGACCTGATCCGCCTGTTTTGCATTCGTCGGGAGCGCGTTGAATCGCCACGTCCGCATCGCGTCCAACGCGGCACGTTCGTATCGCGTGTCACCTTTCTGGAGCACGGTCATTCCATACATGGTGCCATCGGGACGGACGCGAAACCGGATCGCGATCTGCAGCGACTGCGTCGCGCCGGGAGGGAAGGCGGGAAGGACGCCCGCGATGCGATTGCGTGAGAGACCACCGTCCCACTGGATATTGGCGGATGAATGCGGCGTGCCGCTGAGCGTTCCGGGGTCGGAGGTCAGCGCCGATTGCGTCCCGGCGCCCGCGCCCGTGACATTGTCCCCGCGCGTATCCGTCGTGGACAGTCCCTGCTCCCGTGATTCACGACGGGTCAGATCTCCGGTCGTCGTCGCGCTGCTGCGCGTGGCTTTCCCTCCGCCTTGATCCATGAAGTCAATGGCATCGTCACTTCCACGGATTTCCCGTGGCGGAACCGGGGTCGACGGAGCGGCCTCCACGCGTCCACTCTCGCGGGCGGTTGTCCGCGAGGCCGGTGACGGTCGCGCCGCGGGCTGTGCGATGCTGGTGCTGGGCTGCTGTGTGGGTGCCATGGACTGCTGTCGCGGGGAAACCTCGCGCATGCGCGGACGGGCTTCGACAAGCGGTGGCTGTTCCATGGCTGTCCGCGGGAGGAGGAAGCGAAGCTCGATATCCCGTGGCAGTTTCCGTCCTTCGGGGAAGGCGGCCCAGAATACCATGATCAGAAACAGCAGGGCATGCAGCCCGATCGAGATTCCCCAGCTTTTTCCATCATCACTGTTGGAGGTCATCATCGTCTTTCTGCGCTGTGGAAATGAAAAACCGTGTCGCGCCCAATCCCTTGGCCTCGTCCATGACGAACACGGCACGCTGCAACGGCACATCGGCGTCACTCGAGAGCACAATCACCTGCGAGGTCGGCGCGACGAGTTTTTCCTGCAACGCCGCGCGAAACTGATCCAGCGGGATCTCGACATTGTTCAGAAAGATGCGACCGTCATTGAGCAGGGCGATCACCAGTTGCTCGTCCTCGACCGTCGCGGTATGCTCCGCCTCCGGGAGCGTGACGTTCAATCCCTCGGTGACGATGAACGAGGAGGTCAGCAAGAAAAAGATCAGCAGGAGCAGCACGATATCCGTCAGCGACGAATAGCTGAAAATACTCAGCGGCTTGTTGGCCTGTGTGAGCTGGATTTTCATGACGTCTTTCCCTGTGCGGCCTCACGCGCCATCTGTGCTTTTTTCGCGGCGATCTGTGCTTTCCGCTGTTCGACGAGCGCGATGTCGAGGAAGTCATTACAGCTCGCCTCGGTCTCGAACACGAAATGGCCCACGCGGTTGACGAGATAGTTGTACAGGAAATAGGCGGGGATGCCCACGATCAGACCGAATGCCGTCGTGATCAGCGCCTCCCAAATACCGGAGGCGAGGAGTTGCGGATTGACCACGCCCTCATTGACCTCGATGACGCGAAAGGCCCCGATCATACCGGTCACCGTTCCGAGAAACCCCAGCAACGGTGCGATGCCCGCGACGGATGCGAGGAGCCCGAGGCCGCGCTCGAGTTTGTACACTTCCATGCGCGCGGCGCTTTCCACCGCGTCCTTCACCTCCTGATGCGTCCCTTTCATTTTCAACAGTCCGGCACGGAGAATGCTCGCGAGTGGTGTTCCGGCTTCCGAACAGATCGATACCGCGGACGCGGTATCGCCGCGGCTGAGCACGGCGCGGATCTGAAGGATGAATTTCCCGCCGTCCACTTTCACTCGCGCGAGCGTGATCAGCTTCTGCACCACGAGGTAGGTGGCGAGCAGCGAGGCGGCGAGGATGAACCACATCACCACCCCGCCCTTGAGGAAAAGATCGAATACTGTCATCAAGGTCTCCGGTCTAGTGTGAAAATCATTGATCGCGATGTTGATCCACGGGCTCTGATGCCGCGGGTGTCCGGGTCCTGTCTCGCCGCGGCGTTCTCCTGACGGCTGTCACGACTGGTGGCTGTCACGACTGACGGTGCACTTCGACCCGTCCCACCGGCTCACTGCCGGGGAGTGCGCGTGGTTCGGTGGTATCCAGAAGCATGTAGAGGATGATCAGCACCACGCAGAATGTCAGAATCGCCGCCGTGACGAGCAGCGACCGCCGCCCGGATTCCGCCGGAGGATGATACAGTTGGTCGCGGTTGCGATGAAAGACCGCATCGTCGGAGAGGGGGTCGCCCTCCGCTTGCGATTCGGTCCGCGCGGACCCATCATGGAGATACGGATCCGATACTCCGTCCAAGTACTCGGCGTCCACC
>JAVFAS010000008.1:26610-36726 GCA_034002405.1 Bacteroidota bacterium
TTGGTCGCGGTTGCGATGAAAGACCGCATCGTCGGAGAGGGGGTCGCCCTCCGCTTGCGATTCGGTCCGCGCGGACCCATCATGGAGATACGGATCCGATACTCCGTCCAAGTACTCGGCGTCCACCATGGCCTCCGCCTTGCGACTCGCAGGGTCGGAATCGCCCGCGTCAATCGTCTCCGTATCATCAACGTCGAATGTTTCGGAGTCATGAACGTCGAATGTTTCGGAGCCATCGACGTCGAATGTTTCGGAGTCATCGACGTCGAATGTTTCGGAGTCATCGACGTCGAATGTTTCGGAGCCATCGACGTCGAGTGTTTCGGTGTCGCTCGCATCCTCCGGGAGTTCCGTCGCGGGTGGTTCGTCGGCATCCGGGACGGGAATCGTATCGAGGCCGCGGGCATGCAAGAGGTCCGTCACGATCCCGGCGACATCGACCGGCGTGCGCGCGGGTGGGAAGTGCGGCTGCAGGGCGATCGCGGGAATGAAATGTCGGGCATCGAGAGCCGCCGGCTCGCGCATCGCCACCTCCATCACCAGCGCATCGTCCCGCGACGACCGCAGGTCGATCGCGCACAACGAACCGTCGGCATCGAATATCGGAGTCCACCGTCCTATTCCTGGCAGCGAGATGATCCGACCTTCCCGCAGCAACGATTTCACGACGTCGAAGCAGGCATGGAGGAACACCTGCGCACTGTGGCGCGGTACCGCGCGGGATGCCGCCAGGGCGTCGATGAGCATGTCCCGGCTCATGGTCGCGTGCGTCGTGGTCCCCGAAGCGGACGCATCCCACGGGGTTCGATCCAACGGGAGCAGGGAGGGATGCGGGCGGAACATCAACGCGTCATCGGTGGGACAGAGTACGCCGAAGGTCATCAACTCGACGCATTCGCCACGGTCAACCGCCTCCACGCAGATCTCGAGCATCGCATCCACATAGGACTGCAATTCCGTTGCCTCGAGTCCGAGCCGAGCCGCGATGCGATGCAGTATGTCGGCACTGTACGCCATGATCAGAAATGCGCCGTGATTCCACCCATCATGAAGAACGGCCGCTCGCGATACCCTGGCCAGCGTTCCCAGTGCTGGTCGAGCAGGTTGTCGAAGCGGAGAAAGAGGCCGAGGTTGCGCAACAGGCGGTATTCGACGTCGAACCCGAGCAGCAGGAATGCGGGGAGGGAGCCGCCATCGCTTTTCTGCTCGCCCACGAGTTCGACGGTCGGTTGCAAACGCAGGCCGAACGGAAATTCATGGGAGAGCAGCGTCCGCAAGGTATAGTCGGGCAGGTACGGAACGGGTCCCCCGCTCTCCTCGAGCGCGGACGTTCGCAGGTCCATCCCGGCCTGGATCCGTGTGTGCGTGCTGAATGCATGCTGCAGCGCCGCATGCAGCGTGAGAATGGTCGCGCGGTCATCGTAGCGCAGTTCCCACTGCTGTCGAACGGGATCCGGGAGCAGCGAGAAACGCGCCCACGACGTCGACGAGAGGAACGACAAGCCCACGCGCGCGCTGCTTGCCTGCCGGTCATCGAATTCCGCCCCAAGTTCGAAACGCAAGGGCGCATCGGTATGACGCACCTGCGACGCGAGCATCAGATAGGGATTTGTCCGGAGGAATCCCCGCAGCGAACGCTCGATCACCGTGGGCTGCCATCCGGCGTACGCCGACCAGTCATTTCCGAACCGTTGCCGCAGGGTGAGCGAGGGATAGAATCGCAGCTGCGCGGCGTGATCGCTTCCGCGAAACACGTACAATGCCGCCGTGGTCTCGAGACGCGTCGCCTCGGCGAGCGGGAAAACGGTGGCGGCATCGGCATGCAGGAAGAGCGGGGCGTTCCGTTGTGGGCTGTCCTCGCTCAGGCCGGTGAGCCGGGCCGAGAACCCGAGGGATACCTCCCGGGAAAGGACCCGGGTCTCCGCGGTGGCGTCGACGCCGAAACGGTTTTCGATATGCTCGTATGCGTCGAGCGTCAGGCTGTCTCGCAAGGAGAAACGTTCCTCCACCGCGTAATGCTCAACCGAGAGCCGCAACGAATGGTCAAGGACCGCATTGCGGCGGGAGATCACATCCATCCCGGCGGCGAGCCCGAATGCCGTGCGGCGGAAATCGAATGCCGGTGAGGTGACGGGGAGTTTGTCCGCGTACAGGCCGTAGCTTCGCGCCTCGACCGCGAGGTCACCCTGCAAGCGCGAAGAGGCGAGGAGTGGATGGATGTGTCGTGGAAGATAGGTGCCACCCGCGAGATCGAACACGAAATCCGAGCGATCCGCATACCGGACATGACCATCCGTTTTTTCGTAGAACACATGCGCGGCGGCGTCGCCGCGGGCATACCGGTCGGCGTACCACCCCTCGAGCAGGGGCGTCGCGAAACCGCCGTACCCGGCCCGCAGGCGCAGTACTTCCGCGCTTCCCGTCAGCGGGGAATGACGCAAGGGCATGCGGGTCGGCGCGGTGCCGAAAAAACGGCGTTCCCGCATGCCGCGTCCCGCCCGGGCGGTGAATTCCCTGCTGTCCGGTGCCGTGGCGGCGGTTTTCCGATCCTCGGTAAACGCGATCATGTCACTTCCGGTGATCACATATTCCGGCAATGTCAAGGCGGGGAGCACGTCACGAACCTGTTTGGTCTCCGGTGTGAAATCCCGCGGGGGCGGGACGGGTTTCTCCTGGGCCAGCAGCGCATCCGTGCCCGACAGGGAAACGGTGAGCAGCAGTGCAACGATGAGCAGCAGGGCAGGGCGGCGCGGAATGGCGGTGCATGTCATCTGAGCATCTCCAACCGAGTCCTGGCTTCGTTCGCTTCGTCCGATCCCGAGAAGTCGGACAGCAGTTTCTGATAATGCTGCCGTGCCGCGTCGTTTTTTCCGAGCGATTCATCCACTTTCCCCAGCAGCAGCAATGCGCGGGCGTGCCACAGCGCGGCGTCGGCGAAGACGTAGCCCACGCGCAGCAGGGTTTCTTCCGCTTCGGCATGCCGTCGCGCATTCCACAGCAATTCACCCATGCGGTACTGCGCCTCCGCACCGATGTCATCGACACGGCTGGTCGCGATCGCGCGAAGGGAAGCAAGGGCGGAATCCAGTGCGCCTTCTTCCGCGACGATGATCGCATGTTCGATCGCGGCTCGAGAGGCGTACGGGTTGTCGGGCTGCGCCTTCCATGCGGCCTCGAAATCCGCACGCGCCGCCGCGAAATTCCGATCCGCCCGATGGGTGAGACCGCGCTTGTAATACACCCGCGCGCGGGCCGACCGCGCGGTTGGATCATCGAGCAACTGCTGGCAGAGCGCGAGCGCGGCGTTTCTGTCCTGCCGCGCCAAGGCAGTCTGAACGAGTTCGAACGTGCTTTCCACGGCAATGGGGCTCCCCGGCGCGAGCCGCACCGCTTCGCGCAGGGTATGCTCCGCCTGCTCGAGATCGTCATTCCGACGGAATTCCCTGCCCAGAAGCAGGTGCGCTTCGGGGAGCAGTGTGCTGGTCGGATGCGCGGCGATGAAGCGCTGCAGTGCCGGGATCGCGCGTGCCGGATCGTGTTGCGCCGCCAGATCGCGCACGCTGGCGAACACCACCGCATCGGCCGCATCACCCGTCGGATTCGCGGCCAGCCACTCTGCCTTGACCCGCTCCGCCTCGTCGGTGCGCCCGAGCATTCGCAGCGTCTGGGCGAGTCCATCGAGGGCGTCGCTGATCTTGGGCGAATCGGGATGCTGTTCGAGTACCTGACGATACGCGAGTTCCGCGTCGCGATATCTCCCCTGGTTATAACGGCAGTCGGCGATGGTATACCGCGCCTGGGCGCCGAGCGGGCTCGTGGGATATTGCGCGAGCAGCTTCTGAAACTCCGATATCGCCACATCGTAGTCGCGGCTCTGGAAATACATCCATGCCAGACTGAATTGCGCCTTGTCGGCATATTCGGACGCGGGATAGCGTGCGAGCAGGCCGCGCAGCGTGCTGATGGCGGCGGGTGTCTGTCCCAGCCGGTGCTCGCTCGAGGCGAGTTGCAGCAATGCGTAGGGGGCGAGGGCATTGGCCGGATACATCCGCGACGTATAGCGGAAGGTTTTGACCGCATCGGCGAAATGCTTTTGTGCGTACTGAGCATCGCCGAGCCGGACATTGGCATCCACGTCATGCGTGCCGGCCTTGTACTCGGTGGTGAGGCGGGTGAACACGCGTTCGGCGTCCGCGAATTCCTGTGCGCGGAAATGCGCCCAGCCCAGTCCATACAAGGCATCCTGCAACACGGCGGGGTCCTGCGTGGCGGTCAGGGCCTGGTTGTAGACAATGACCGCATCGTCGAACTCCCCGGCGCGAAAATGCGCTTCGCCGAGCCAGAGCAACGCCTCGGGTTTGCGCGCATCCGCGGGAAACTTCTGCAGAAAATTCTTCAACACCACGACCGCGTCCGCATACTGTCCGGCTTCCGACAGACTGAAGCCTTGGCGGAACAGCGCCTTGGCCGACACCTCCGCCGCCGCGTCCGGTACCATCGTGGCCGCGGCATAGGCGCGCGCCGCGCCGGCGGGTTGCTTCAGTTTGAGCAAGGTCTCGCCCTGCATGAACCACGCGTCGGCAAGCACATCACTTTTCGGAAAGCCACTGGTCACCGCGCCGAAGCGGCCGAGCGCGGTGTCGAATCCGCCTTCGTTGAAGGCAGCCATGCCCAGTTCGAAATGCGCGTTGTCGGCGTAATCGCCGGTGGGACGCTCGGCGAGCATGCCGCGAAAGACGGTGCGCGCACCCTCGAGGGCACCATTGAGCCGCAGGGCCATGCCCTTGCGAAACAATGCCGCTTCGGCCATCGCGTCACCCCGCGCCGCGAGCGCATCGAACGTGGCGATCGCATCGGAATACTTCTGCTGTTCAATCTGCGTCCATCCCAGGGCGTATTGCACCGATGGCACACGGGCGTGATCCGGATATCCGGAGAGGTAACTCTTGTAGAGATCCTCCGCCGAGGCGAACTGTCCGAGGCGGTAATTGGCCTCGGCACGCAGGTACAGCCGTTCCGCGGCATTCTCCGTGTCGGGCGAATCCGTCAGTGACTCCAGCCACGCGAGTGACTGCGCAAATTCTCCGCGCTGGTACAGGCAGGCTCCTTTCCGGGTGGCGACGCTCGCGCGCACGCCGCTCTCGGGAAAGCGCTCGAGAAATTCCTCGTAATTCGCGAGCGCCTCGTCATATTTTCCTTCCTTCTCGAGAACGTATCCGATCGAGAAAAACGCGTAGTCGCGAATGCGTCCGTCAGGATAATGCTCGTACGCAATGCGGTAGTAGCGCATCGCGAGAGGATAGTTGCCGTCCTTGAACGCCGCCTCGCCCGCCCAGTAGGCCGCTTCGTGCGCGAGGTTCCCTTCCGGCCAGCGCCGGACCACCGACGCCAGTTGTTCATGCGCCCGGGAGAAATTCCCCTGACGGAAATAGACTTCGCCTTCGCGAAAGCCCGCGTCGTCCGACAGCTTGCTGTCTGGATACCGGCGCTGGAACGCCGCGAAGCCCAGCGCGGCATCGTCGAGATTCGCGTTCTGGTACAGGGATTCGGCGATATAGTATTCGGCGTCCGGACGCAACGCGCTGTGTGGATGGTGCTGAACGAAATGCCGGAATTTCTCGCAGGAAAGTTGGTAATTCCTGTCCTTGAACAGTCCCAGCGCGAACGCGTAATCCTGTTCCTCGGCGAGATTCCTGACCTGGGCAGTTCCTCCCGCATGCAGCAGCATGACAAGGACGGGGAGGAGGACGATCAGTCGAGGCATGCAATGCTCGGTGGTAATGGCAAAGGAAGACTTAAAGTTCTACTCGAAGATGGATCGCATAACCGTGACAAATTACGGTACACCGGCCTTACTGTCAAGGAATACCCGTGGAAATGCCTGTTTGGTGGGAATGGTGGGGAGGCTCGGCGTGACGCTCGGGGGACGTCGTTCTCGACGGGGAAGGGCGTGCGTCGTCGCGCGCCGGTTTGACCTTTCATGTCGATGATGTATGTTCGTCATTCCGACAAACTCAGAAGACGGCAGGCGACAATGGATGCACAAACCTTTCCGTTCCGTCCCGATCACGCAAATGCGATGTTCCGCGACGCGATCGATTATGTCAACCGACGCATCATCAACCGCGCGGAGGTTATCGACCAGATTTTCGCGGCCATGCTCATGCGGGAGCACGCGCTGATCCAGAGCCGGACCGGCGCGGCGAAATCGCTGCTTGCCCAGCAGATTTTTCGCATGTTCGACGGGGCGCATGTCTTTCAGGTCCAGGCGTCGAAGGAGCAGCAGCCGGACACATACTTCGGCGGACTCGATATCGAGCAGCTCAAGGCCGGGCGCATCATGCACAATACGGCCAATTCGCTGGTTGAAAGCGAATTCGGATTCATCGACGAGATTTTCGACGCGAACGACTACACGCTGCGTGCGCTGCTGACCACGCTCAACGAGCGCGCGCTCGTGCTCGGGGTCCAGTACGTGCCCGCGAAGGTGCACAGCGTGATCGCGGCGACGAATTACCTCCGGGTGAGCGAGATTACCGAAGCCCTGCTCGACCGCTTCGTTTTCAAGGCGTTGTTCATTCCCGCCAAGGAACCCTACACGCAGTATCAGATCGCACAACGCTATCTCGAACATCACGGACAGGCGACCATGCCGGAGCAGCGCATCCCATACGGGGTCCTGAAACGGACCAGCGACATCATTCGCGGTCTCGACGCGGAGCACGAGATCCGGATACCGCTCCATGTCATCTTTTTCGCGAATTCGGTGGTGCGATATTACGAGATGCAGCGAAACCGTTTGATCAAGGAGCGGCCGCACGAGCATCCCCATCTCAAGGATTACTATATATCACCGCGGACCTACGTCCGGGCGATGGACATGCTGCGCGTGATCGCGTTCCTTCGCGGACGCATGGACGTGATCGCCGAGGACGTCGAGAAGCTCTGGTTTCTCTATACCGTCGTCGGCATCCGCGACCAGAAGGAACTCTTCCTGAAATGTTATGACACGATCCACAAGCAGATGACCTCCGCGCGCGCGTTTGAACAGATCGACCGGCTGCTCGAATTCCAGGAATTCATCGAACATCTCAAACAGCACCCGGAGTTGCTCCGCCGTCCGATCACCGAGATCGAGGGCCAGCCGCTGCGCCGTACACTGATCGAATGGGCGAAAGAGACACTCGGCATCACCAACGCCACCGAGGAGCACAACCGCCGGCTGCTCGAAAGCTACCATAAAAGCTTCGAACCGCTCAACGAGGAAATCGCCGACTTCCTCACCAGCACGGATCGGGACATTCAGGCGCTGTTCCATTCCGCGGCGCATATCTGGACGTAGGGAGGCGGGGGAGCGATGTCCGGCGCATACGAACATTTCTTCGAGGTCATGGAGGATCTGGGATTCTTCGAGCATATCTACGAGGATCTGCCCGAGGATTTCACGGCCGTGTTCGAGATCGCGCGGGTGCTCGAGGATGATCGCAACGAACTGGCGGCGAAGCTGCGTCCCGTACTCCAGCTCACCGCACCGGGCACGTCCGAGCATCGCGCCGAGAATCGCGCGGATCTCGAAATCATCATCAACGACCAGGAAGAATTCGAGGCGGGACTGATCCGCACCGCGCAGCATTTGCCGCGCATCTACAATCATCAGTGGCTTCTGCCCGAGGAAGTGTTTTTCACGCGACTGGCGAAAAAGGAGCTCTGGGTCCCGTATCCCCGTCAGCCGCGGTATTACGCGGTCGATCCCGACACCGACGACTACCGGCCCGACCGCCGCAAGCAAAAGCTGTACGTGCTGCTCGATACCTCGAGTTCGATGGGGATGAAACACCGCGCCAGCCTGGCAAAGGCCGTCGTGTATTATTTCCTCCGCCACAACATGAAGGAACTCGGCTTCATCAACCTCCGCACCTTCGATACGAAAATCGGCGATCTGCACGAAGCCCGCGACATGGCGGGATTCCAGGCGCTGATCAGCCACGTGATGCGGCTGCACACGCTCGGAAACGGAACGGCGATGGCGCGGGCGATCCGTCAGGCGGTCGACGATATCAACGCGCTGCCGCAACTGTCCGGCACCGAGATCCTCATCATCACCGACGGGGCCTGCGCGCTCGACGAGCAGGAGATCCGGGCGCTGCTCGGCGACCGCATCGTGATCAACACGATCAAGATCGGACGCTCGCAGCTGATCGCCTCGAAAAGTTATATCCGCGACAAGATCTTCGAAGAGGACACCACCCAGCACACGCTCATCGAGCGTCTGCAGAAGCGGGAGGCGGAACTGCGGCATCTGCGTGACACGGCCGAGAGTCCCCATCTGCGGCGCCGCTACGAGGACTCCCTGCGATCGACGCAGCAGGAAATCAACCGGCAGGTCGACGCCATGACCGAGGAGATCATCGTGGGCTACGGCCATGAGCTCGAACGCCTGTCCCATCTCTTTATCCAGATCGAGGACGTCGAGCTGCCCGGACTCTTCGATCTCCGCGAGGAACAAGAAGAGGACATCCGCGCCCTCTTCGAGCAGGTCGCGCAGGAACTCGACCTGCATTGTTCGCTCGAGCAGCTGCGCAAACTGGCCCTGCTCATCGACCATCTCGCCGTCCTGATCAAAAACACCGACGATCCCGCGCTTCGCGCGCGCTTCGAACAGCTCCGCGACGAGATCAGCCACCGGCTGACCGACTGCATTGAAAAGCAGATGGAACAGGGAGGGGGCACCCTGCTGCGTTCCCTGACCACCGCCGACCGGAATGATCTCGAATTCCTCCTCGCACACGCCTCCTCCGTCCATCTCACGCTCTGGCGCGCATTCATCTGGAAACTCCTCGCGCGACTCCGCAAGGCGCTCGGTCGCTGAGCCGGAAGCACGGAGCAGGAACCAGGGAATTCCACATCCCCGCGACACAAATACGACAAACTGCATCATCAATGTCGTAGCCGAATCAGCCCGGAATCGCGCGATTCGTGAAAAAACATTTGTTTCCTATCAAAAGAATGGTATATTTAAGGCTGTAAAAATTTAAGGAATTCCGGCTGTGACCACACCGGAGAAAAAGTACAAACGCAGCACCGAATCCCTTGCCGAAACACTCAGAGAACTCCTTCCCTACACGCAGCTCGGCTGGCAGTTGGCGGCATCGATCCTCCTCTTTTTCGGAGCGGGATATGGTCTCGACCACCTGTTCGGATCGAAGCCGTGGGGCACGATTCTTCTCTCCGTGCTTGGCATCGTCTACGGATTGATTTCGGTGATCCGCACCGCAAACCATCTTCAACAGAGGAATAAAAAAGAGCCATCATGATCACGTACATGCGCGCACAGCTCATCAAGGCGAAAATCGAATTCGCGCTGCTCGGCCTGCTGTCAACGCTTTTCTTCATGTTCTCGTACCTCCGCACCAGCGATTTTTCCTTCGGACCGGATCTGGTCGCGGGTTGTATTTTAAGTGTGACCAATGCATTTTTAGGGTATGTCTTCATCGAACGCGCCTTCCGCCTGAACAACAACCTGTTCATGCTGTTCTCCCTGGCGGCGATGGCCGTGCGGTTTTTCCTGATGATCGCCGCGGTGGCGGTGTTCCTGCTCACCGTGACCGGAAACGTGCTCGAGTTCGTCGGTTCCTTCATGGCGAGCTACACCTTGTTCCTGATCATCGAGGTCCTGCACATCAACAAGAAGACCGACATGCTCAAGCCGCGCCGCGTGCGCGTTTCATCCACCTGAGTACCACCTGATTCAGAGTCTGTCCGAACCTATGGTTATTCTCCGCAGTCTTCAGGGAATCTTCCTCGCCGCGGCGCTGCTCGTCGCGGCGCCGGTGTGGGCGCAGGAGCATCAGGATGCACATGCCGATCCGGCGTCCGGTACCACCTCATCGCAGGCGCCGGTCACCGGACTCGGCCATGAAACGGCTGCCCATGACCAGGAGACGGGAACCCACGGTCAGGGAGAGGCGGGACATCAGGGTGACGACCACCACGGCAGTCACGACGTCTCGACGCTCACCCCGACCGAAGAGATGATGCGCATTCTCGAGCACAAGGTCGAGAACACACCGTACATCCACGAATACCCGTTCCCCACGATCGATCTCCCGCGGAACT
>JAVFAS010000008.1:36826-55940 GCA_034002405.1 Bacteroidota bacterium
CACGGCAGTCACGACGTCTCGACGCTCACCCCGACCGAAGAGATGATGCGCATTCTCGAGCACAAGGTCGAGAACACACCGTACATCCACGAATACCCGTTCCCCACGATCGATCTCCCGCGGAACTGGACGATCGACATCGCGGGATTTACCCTCGACCTGTCGCCAAACCGGCATATTGTCTATATGTGGTTCGCCATGCTGCTGACCGTGCTGCTCACCTGGCTCGCGGCGCGGCAGAATCGCAGCGGGATCGTCCCGCGCGGGTACGGCAACATGATCGAATCGGTGATCGTGTTCGTGCGCGACGATGTCGCGGCGCCATTTCTCGGGCAAGACGCGGCGCGGTATCTTCCGCTCCTTCTTTCCTTTTTCTTTTTCATCGCGGTGATGAATCTCGTCGGTCTGGTGCCCTTCGGCGCGGCATCGACGGGCAACATCAACATCACCGCGGGACTGGCGTTGATCACGTTCGCCTTCATGATCCTCGGAGGCATGCGAGCCAACGGCGCGCTCGGCTTCTGGAAAGGTCTCGTGCCGCACGGCATTCCCGCCGCGATCGGCGTGCTCATGTTCGTCATCGAAGTGCTCGGACTGGTGATCAAACCGTTCGCCCTCGCGATTCGTCTCTTCGCGAACATGCTGTCGGGCGCCCTGGTTATCGGCGCGTTTTACGCGCTCATCTTCGGCATGGACACCCTGGTCGTCGCCCCGATGTCCATCGCCTTCCTGCTGTTCATGTCGCTGCTGAAGATCTTCATCAGCTTCCTGCAGGCATACATTTTCACGATGCTCTCGTCCTTCTTCATCGGCATGTCGGTGCATCAGGAGCATTGATGCGACCCAGACGCCACGGATCGGAGAAGCGGAGCCGTATTTCCTGAATTTCGTTACAACGTTCATCAAACCTTTCATACTGGAGGAGACTCAATGGAACTCGCATGGTTAGCAGCTGGCATCGGTGCATCAATCGTCGTTGTCGGTGCCGGCATGGGCATCGGGAAACTGGCCGCCGCCGCCCTCGAAGCCATCGGCCGCCAGCCGGAAGCCGCCGGCGATCTGCGTGGCGCGATGATTATCGTGGCCGCGCTTATCGAAGGTATCGCTCTGTTCGCCGTTGTGGTCTGTCTGATTCTGGCCCTGAAATAAACCGGTCGCACGTTCCCCCCATGATCCCGCCGCACTATTGAGGATTCGGAATGGATAATCTGCTCACGCTCGAACCCGGCATGCTGATCTGGACGTTCATCACGTTCGCCCTGCTGCTCTGGCTGCTCAAGAAGTTTGCCTGGAAGCCGCTGCTCGGCGCGTTGGAAAACCGCGAGCACCGGATCCGCGAGGATTTGCAGAAGGCGGAGCACGCCCGCGGCGAATCGGAACGCATGCTCGAAGAGCATCGAGCCCTGCTGCGCAATTCGGAGGTCGAGGCACGCAAGATCCTCGACGAGGCGAAGGGCACGGCGGAAATGATGCGCCAGGGCATCGTCGAGAGCGCGCACGAGCAGGCGCGGCAGATGACCGCGCAGGCGAAGGCGGAGATCCAACGCGAGAAGGATACCGCGCTCTCGCAGCTGCGCGCGGAAGTGGCCGATCTGGCCATCCGCGCGGCGGGAAAGATTCTCGGTGCGGAACTCGATGCGGAAAAACACCGCAAACTGGTCGACGATTTCATCGATACGCTTCCCAAGAACTAAGACCGAACGCACGCCATGAGCATTGCCCGCATCGCCAACCGCTTCGCGGAAGCCATTATCGACGCCGTGCCCACGGAAATGGATCGCGCGGAGTTTTTCCGTGATCTTGAGGATGTCCAGACCTCGATTCGCAATGCACGCGAGCTCCGTCAGTTCTTCGAGTCTCCCGTCATTCCCGGAACGAGGAAGCTCGAGGCGATCGATGCACTGTTCGCGGACCGCGTCGGAGCGTATGTCCGCAACGTGCTTCGCTTCCTTGTCGAAAAAGAACGCGAAGCGTATGTGCTCCAGATCATCGATGCGGTATTTACCCTGCACCGCGAACGCGAAGGCATTCTGACCACCCGCGTGCGCAGTGCGGTGGCGCTGACCGACGAGCAACGTGCGAACGTGCGGCGCGCGCTCGAAACCGTGTCGGGCAAACGTGTGGAAACAGAGTTCGATGTGGATGCCGCGCTCGTCGGCGGCCTGACCGTGCGCCTGGGTGACACGGTCTATGACGGCAGCGTGCGACATCAGCTCAAGCGTTTGCACGACCGCTTTCTGATCGGTACCTGATCGAGCAGCACTGTCCCCGATGGATGACGCGCGCGAAGTCATCGGGCCGTCTCACGGGTGACACACACAACGCGCGGTTCCCTCGAGGCGCCGCTTCGACGCGTGACAACAGTTTGAATACAAACAGCATAGCATAAGGCGAAAGAGACATGGCAGAAGTTCGACCCGATGAAGTATCGGCGATTCTGAGGAAACAGCTGAGTGGTTTCGAACGGGACATCGATATCTACGAGGTGGGGACGGTGCTGCAGGTGGGCGACAATGTCGCGCGCATCTACGGCCTCAAGAACTGTCTCGCGGGCGAGTTGATCGAATTCCCCAACGAGACCTATGGCATGGCGCTGAACCTCGAGGAAGACAATGTCGGCTGCGTCCTTTTTGGCGAGGCCACCGGTGTGCGGGAAGGAGATACCGTCAAACGAACCGGCAAGGTCGCGTCGATGCCCGTCGGCGAGGCGATGCTCGGACGCGTGATCGATCCGCTCGGTCGGCCGCTCGATGGCCGTGGGGTCATTCATACCGACACGATGATGCCGATCGAACGCAAGGCACTCGGTGTGCTGCAACGTCAACCGGTGGTCGAACCCCTGCAGACCGGGCTCAAGTCCATCGACTCGATGATTCCCATCGGACGTGGCCAGCGTGAACTGATCATCGGCGACCGTCAGACGGGAAAAACTGCGATTGCACTTGACGCGATCATCAATCAGAAATTCACCCATACCGAGGAATCGGCGCGTCGTGGTGTGCAACCCGTGTACTGCATCTACGTGGCGATCGGCCAGAAGGCCTCCACGGTCGCCCAGGTTTATGCGAAGCTGGAAGAATCGGGCGCGATGCCGTATACGACCATCATCACCGCGGATGCGAACACCCCGGCACCGATGCAGTACATCGCCCCGTATTCGGGTGCGACACTCGGTGAGTTTTTCCGCGATAGCGGCCGTCATGCCCTGGTGATTTACGATGATCTTTCGAAGCAGGCCGTGGCCTATCGCCAGTTGTCCCTGCTGCTGCGCCGTCCACCCGGCCGCGAAGCGTATCCCGGCGATGTGTTCTATCTGCATTCGCGCCTGCTCGAACGCGCCTCCAAGCTCAGCGACGCTCTTGGCGGCGGCAGCCTCACGGCACTCCCGATCATCGAGACGCAGGCGGGCGACGTGTCGGCCTATATCCCGACCAATGTGATCTCCATCACGGACGGCCAGATCTACCTTGAGTCGAGCCTGTTCAATGCGGGCCAGCGTCCCGCCGTCAACGTCGGTATCTCGGTCTCACGCGTCGGCGGGAATGCGCAAATCAAAGCGATGAAGCAGATCGCCGGTCCGCTGCGCCTCGATCTGGCGCAGTACCGCGAACTCGAGGCCTTCGCGAAATTCGGGTCGGATCTCGACAAGAGCACGCAGCAGCTGCTGCGCCGTGGCGCGCGCATGCTCGCGCTGCTCAAGCAGGGACAGTACCGTCCCATGCCCGTCGAGGAACAGGTCGCCAGCATTTTCGCGGGCGTCAAAGGCTATCTCGATGAAATCCCGACGGATGAGGTGTCACGCTTCGAGTCGGAATATATCGAGCATCTGCGCACGCGCCATCCGGAGGTGCTCGCGGCGATCGCCGACGAGAAGAAACTCAGTGACGAACTGTCGGACAAGATGCACGCGTTGCTCAAGGAATTTCTCGCCGCCTTCACGCACACTCTGAAACACGATCAGGCGTAAGCGATGGCCAATCTCCGCGAGATCCGGAGCCGTATCAACGGCGTCCGTAGCACGAGCAAGATCACCCAGGCGATGAAAATGGTTGCGGCGGCCAAATTGCGTCGCGCACAGGACGCCATCGTCGCGGCCCGACCGTATGCCGGCAACCTCAACGATCTGGTGCGCCATCTTCTCGCGCGTGTCGATCGGACAGCCCTGCCGATCATGAGCACCCGCGAGGAAACCGACAAAGTGCTCGTCATTATCGTCACGGCCGACCGCGGACTTTGCGGCGCGTTCAACACCAATATCATCCGGCACGCCACGCACCGTATCCACAACACCTACGCCACGCAGTACGAGAAGGGGGACGTCTCCCTGCTCTGTATCGGTCGTCGCGGCTTCAATCATTTCGGCAAACGTGGCTACAATGTCGTCGGACAGCATATCGGACTGATCAACGACGCGACACATGCCGACGCCGCATCGATCATGGATGGTATCATCGAGCAATTCCTGAATCACGAATTCGATGTCGTGGAAATCATCTACAACGAATTTAAATCCGTGATCCAGCAACGCGTGCGCGATGAACAGCTGCTTCCGCTGCCGGCGGAGGACATCGAGGATGCACCGGACAGCGCGCACCACTATCTGCATCTCGTGGATTATATCTACGAACCTTCAGAAGTGGAGCTAATGGAGTATCTCATTCCGAAGCATCTCGATTTCCAGCTCTATCGCGTGTTCATGGAATCAAACGCGGCGGAACAAGGGGCACGGATGACGGCGATGGATGCGGCAACAAGCAATGCGAAGGACCTGATCCATCGTCTGCAGCTCGCCTACAACCGCGCACGTCAGTCGAGTATCACCACCGAGATTCTTGAAATCGTCTCCGGCGCGAATGCGCTGCAGGGTGGGTGACCGTCCGGCGCGCCTCGAGGACTCACCAGGAAAGACGAAGGGCGGATGCTTGCATCCGCCCTTCGTGCGATTTCGACCGTCCCGACGCCTCGTCACGGACGATTTATCGAGGACGTGCGGTCTTGCGCCATGCCATCCATTTTTCGTCGACGAAGGACGCGATACGTTCCCGGTGGATCTCCCGGTCGAAGCGCAGCGCCTGCGCACGAATATCCGCCGCGTCGAAGTGGGCGTGCTCCAAACGGATGACGGCATCGACGAGGGAATCAACCGTTTGTTCGAGAAAATGGAGACCGGTGCGCCCATCGATCACCGACTCGGTGGCTCCGCCCCGGCCGAAAGCGATTACGGGTTTTCCACAGGCCATGGCCTCGACCGGGACAATGCCGAAGTCCTCCTCGCCGGGAAACAGCAGTGCTCGACAGGACGCATACGCATCGGCGATCCCTGCATCGTCGAGTGCGCCGTCGAAACGAACGGTCGGTCCGGCCAACGATTCGAGTCGCGCGCGTTCGGGCCCTTCTCCGACGATGCGCAGCGGAAACCCTTCCCGGGTCGCGGCGGCGATGGCAAGGTCCACACGCTTGTACGGGACCAGCGCCGACACGACGAGGTAGCCGCCATCGTGGGTGTCGGAGCATGCGAAGCGGTGGACATCCACCGGCGGGTGGATGACCGTGGACTCACGGCCGTAGATACGCCGGATGCGATCGGCCACGTAATGTGAATTCGCGATGAAATGATGCACGCTGTCCGCGGTCCGCACGTCCCAGCGGCGGAGCCACGCGCTGACGAGCCGGATCAATGCCAGGCTCGCCATTCCCATGGTCGCCCGGTTGAAATACTGATCGAACATATCCCAGATATACCGCATGGGCGTGTGCACGTAGCTGATGTGCAGGGTCCCGTCGGGCACGCGCACGCCCTTCGCGACGGCGTGGGAACTCGAGAGAATCAGATCGTATGACCGGAAATCAAAGTGGCGGATTGCGGTGGGGTAAAGCGGGAGGTAGTACCGGTACCGCCGCTCCACGCCGGGCATGTGCTGGAGAAAGCTCGTATGTATCTCCCGCGCGCGGAGGATGGCGCTGAGCCGGTCGGGATAGGCGAGCAGGGTGTGGATGGGGGCGTCCGGATACAGTTCACACAGAACCTCCAGGCACTTCTCCCCCCCGCGCATGCCGGTGAGCCAGTCATGCACGAGTGCGGTACGGGGAGGGGCGGTGTCCATTTTTTTCTTTCCGGTGAATTGCCAATACTGTGTCCGACACGCGTCTCTCGCGCTCACATAAAAATAGAAAAAGTGCCCACAGAAAGCGTCATGTCATGCACAGCTCATTCGAGATTCCGAACCGGCACGGGGATTCCATCCGTGGAGACATTCATCTCCCGGACGATCCCGCGGGCGCCCCGGTTTTGCTCATCTGCCATGGATTCAAGGGCTTCAAGGACTGGGGAGGATTCCCGTTCGCGGCGGATTTCCTCGCAACACACGGGTTCGCGGCGGTGCGATTCAATTTTTCGCTCAACGGGATCGGCGAGCAATTCGAGGAGTTCACCCTGCTCGAGAATTTCGCGCGCAACACCATCAGTCGTGAACTCGAGGACCTGCGCGACCTCATCGACGCGATGGAACGCGGGGAGATCGTCCCGCAACCCGGTGTCCGTGCTCGTGTCGGATTGATCGGGCATTCACTTGGTGGTGGCGTCGCCATCCTGCACGCCGCGGAGGATGCGCGGGTCCGGGGCGTGGTCAGTTGGGCCGGGGTGGCGGATTTCATGCGCTGGGGCAAGAAGACACGTGCCCAGTGGCGGAAACAGGGAAGGATCGAGATCGAGAATGGCCGCACGCATCAGATGATGCCGATGGATGTCACCATGCTCGAGGACATCGAGACGAATCGGGCACGCTTTGATATTCCCCAAGCGGCCGCGCGGATCGGAGGACCGTTACTCGTGGTGCATGGCGCGCAGGATGTTTCCGTCCCGATCGAGGAAGGGCACCGTGTGGCCGCCGCGGCGGATCCGTCACGGACGCGGTTTGTCAGTATTCCGCGGGCGGATCACACCTTCGGAATCCGGCATCCATTCATCGGGACAACATCGGCATTCACTACCGTCCTCGAGGAAACCGTGCGGCATTTCCGCGGTGTGTTCGCTCAGGATTGAGCGGAAGGATCCACGTGTCGGGTGTCCGCGCGGCGCAAGCCACGCAGACCCGCGGCGATCATCGCGATCGCCGCGACATGCGTGAGCGCCAGCAGAATCAACAGGGGAGTGACATTTTCGCTGAACATGTGCGTGCTCCTTTTGTCCAAAGATCGCGCCGGCATGTTCAGCCGTGATGAGTGGAACATAAGGAACGCATGAGTCAATCGACGAGGGTGAACGTTCGCGTGTACGCACGGCCCTGCTGTTCGAGACGGTACAGGTACATTCCACTGGGCAGTGCGGAAGGCGTCCATTCCACCGTGTAGACGCCTGCGTCTGTGTGCGCCGCGTGCAAGGTGCGGCACGCACGGCCGAGGAGATCGTACACGCGCAGGGTGACCGGACCGGACGCCGCCAGATGCATGCGGACATGCGCGGTCGCCTGCCGGGACAAGGGATGCGGCCAGACATCGCGGAGTGCCGATTGGTCGGGCGCCGGTGTGTCGAGCCGGCGCACATCGAGCGTTCCCCCCGTGTTCGTGCGGATGATGGTTCCATCCCACCCGGCCGCCACGCCGATTTTGCTGTCGAGAAATTCCAGCGTCTCGATGTTCACCGACGTATTGCTCTCCTGGCCGTACCAACTGAGGCCGGTGTCGGTGGACCAGAGAATAAGACCGGCATATCCGCTGAGTACGATACGCTCGCGGGTCAGGTGTCGGACACGGCTGAGCCGATAAAAGGAGATGGGGACGGAAGGAATGATCGGTGTCCAGTTTCGCCCCTTGTTCTGCGTACGGAGAATCGTCCCGTTCGACCCGACCGCGATAGCGGTGCTGTCGTCGCCCACCGAAACGCTGGTCATCTCGAAGTTGGAGACCGCGCTGCGGTCGGTCCAATTCTTGCCGCCGTCGGTGGTGACACGGATCGTTCCCTTGTTTCCGACGATGACGCCGAAATCCCCGAGAAAGGAAATTTCATTGAAATTGTTGATCCCGTTCGTGCGGCTCGTCCATGTCTGTCCGCCATCGGTCGTGACCATGGATTTGCCACCCACACCGACCAGCAGCCATGTCTGTTCGTCGAAAAAGTGGATGTCGAACATGGGCGTGCTGCTTCCCAGCGACAGGGGCTGCCACGATGTGCCCCCATCGACCGATTTGAGAATGGTCCCATCGAGACCGAGAATGATGCCGAGGCTCGGAGAGTGCCAGCGGATGCGGCGGAGATTGTCGTTCATACCCGAAGGTGGAGTGGCCCAGCTTGTTCCCCCATCGGAGGAATGCAGGATCGTCCCGTTCGACCCCACGGCGGTGATGTTGTCGGCATCGTACATGTCGATGCAGTAGAGGATGGTTTCTCCGTCCTGTCTTATCGGGAACCACCCGAGTTGCGCGATGGAGAATTGCGACACCGTCAACAGCATTGCGACAAGGAGAAGGGAAAAACGCATACGAGCACTCCGTGGATGGATGTTGGTTCGTCCGAATCTACGTGCGCGGACCGGGGAAGACAAGTTACATTTCCGTAATGTGGCACAAGCACGCGCCCATGCGCGTGCTCGTTGCCGGCTCTTCCCCTCACGGCGCGCGCATACGCCGCGCGCCGCGCGATCTGTTACGCCGCGATGGCCTGGGTGACTTTTTCCGCCGCTTCCTGGAAATTGTGCGCGACGAGGAAATTGATGCCGCTCTTTTCCAGGATCTCGGCTGCTTCCTCGGCGTTGGTGCCGGCGAGTCGCACGACGATCGGGACCTTGATGTTGATGTTGCGTGCGGCCTGGACAACGCCGTTGGCGATGCGGTCGCAGCGGACGATGCCGCCGAAGATGTTGATCAGAATGGCCTTGACATGCTTGTCGCCGAGAATGATGCGGAAGCCCTGCTCCGTGGTTTCCGCGCTGGCGCCGCCGCCCACATCGAGGAAGTTGGCCGGTTCGCCGCCAGCGAGTTTGATGATGTCCATCGTCGCCATCGCGAGGCCCGCACCGTTGACCATGCAGCCGACGTTGCCGTCGAGCTTGATGTAATTGAGATTGTGCTTCGATGCCTTGACCTCGAGCGGATCCTCCTCGCTGGTGTCACGCAGGGAGAGAAAATCGGGATGGCGGAAGAGACCGTTGTCGTCGAGATTCACTTTCGCGTCCAGGGCGAGGAGGTCGCCTTCCGCGGTGAGGACCAGCGGGTTGATTTCGAACATGCTTGCGTCGAGGGCGTCGTAGGCCCGTGCGAGCGCGGTCAGGAACTTCACCGCGTTCTTGAACGCCACGCCGCTCAGTCCGAGTCCAAAGGCGAGTTCGCGCGCTTGAAAGGCCTGAAAGCCGATGGTCGGGTCGATGACCACCTTGAGGATTTTCTCCGGTGTGTCATGCGCGACGTTCTCGATTTCCATGCCACCTTCGGTGGAGACCATCATCACATTCTTCGACTGCGCGCGATCGAGCAGCATGCCCGCGTAGAACTCCCGTGCGATATTGACGCCCTGCTCGATGAGCACGCGACGGACGATCTTGCCTTCCTCGCCGGTCTGAATCGTGACCAGCAGATTCTTGAGCATCAGTCCCGCGTACTTCTTGACCTCGGCGAGTGATTTGGCGACTTTCACCCCACCATCCAGCACGAGCGCACGCGACGTCGGATCGAGGATCTGTCCCTTGCCACGACCGCCCGCGTGGATCTGCGATTTGACCACCCAGACCGTTCCTCCCAGTTTTTTCGCGACGGCGACCGCCTGGTCGGGGGTCGTCGCAACGCCTCCGTGCGGAGTCGGGACATTGAATTTGCGAAGAATCGCCTTGCCCTGGTACTCATGAATCTTCATGCGCCATTCCTTGTGCTATTGTATTGTGTCGATCGTATGTCTGCGTCGAAAAAGATGGATTCACTAAAATCGCGATTCCCGCGCTAATCGACAACTCTGTTCCACACGCGGAGGAAGTTCGCACCGAGGATGCCACGGATATCCTGCTCCGAAACTCCCTTTTTCAGCAGGGCACGGGTCAGCATCGGGAGGTCGGTGACGTCATGGAGCCCGACGGGCGTGAGACCGATGCCGTCGAAGTCCGATCCGAGTCCGACATGCGCGGCGCCCGCCACGCGCACGGCATGCAGGATGTGCGCCACGACGTCGTCGATGGTGCAGAGCTTCTCTGCCGTGGCCGCCGCGATCAACGCATCGTATTCCTTCAGGAAGGCCGCGTCGCGACGCGGATACCGCTTCTTCAGCGCGGTGGCGCGCGCCTCGAATTCCCGCATGCGCGCGATGCGTTTCGTGCCGAGATTCGACATCAGGAACGAGGGGACGTACGTCATCATCGCCACGCCGTCGCTTTTCGCGATGGCGCGGAGTTGCGCGTCGGTCAGATTGCGGTGATGCGCGCGGATGGCGGCACAGCCCGAATGAGAAGCAAAGAGCGGGTGGGTGGACGTGGCGGCGACGTCCCAGAACGTCCGTTCGCCACTGTGCGAGAGATCGATCAGCACACCGAGCGAATCGAGAAGTCGGACGAAGGACTTCCCGTTCGCCGAGAGACCTGCCCGGACCGACCCCGCGGCCTCGTCCTTCGAGCTGCTCGCCCAGCTCGTGCTGACGTTCCAGGTCGGACCGAAGCTGCGAAGACCGCGTCGGTACAGCGCGATGATCCGATCGCGGCGCCCGTCGACACAGGTTGCCCCCTCGAGCGCGAGCACGCCGGCAAGGAGTCCGCCCGCGGTGATGCGCTCGATGTCTCCCGCTCGCGTGGCGATCGCGAGGCGATCGGGATTGCGCGCGGCGATCGCCCGCAGCGAATCGATTTCCGCGAGCGCGTAGCGCCAGCCTTTCTCCCCGCGCAGTTTCGTGGGGACCCACACCGAGAAAAGTTGGACGTCCACGCCGCCATCACGGAAGCGGGGGAGATCGCTGTGTCCGCCGCGCGTGCGGGTTTCGATGTTCACACCCTTCATCACGCGCGCAAGGATGTCATTGTGACCATCCACGACCAGCGCCGACGTGTGCAGGGTGCGGTAGCGCGGTGCATCGGACGCAGGGAGCGCGATGATCGCAATACAAAGGAAAAACGGAGAGAAATATCGTCTCATCGTGCATCCAGGTGGAATGGAAAAAGAGCACACCATCCATGGGGGTAGACGGTGTGCTCGAAAAGAGAATCCGCGGGAAAACGAAGCCGCGGAACGATGCGCATCCGTGGGGCTTAGTCGCCGCCTTCGGTCTTCTTGATGGCCTGGACCTCCATGCGCACGTCCTGTGCGAACTTCTTCAGTTCGTTCATGTGCTTGCGCAGCCGGGTACCGGCGGACTTGTTGTTCTTCACGTAGAACTTGTCGAAATCCTGCTCGAAGGTCTTGACAAGGTCGAGCAGGTCCTGGTATTTACTCATGACTCCTCCGTCTATGACTGAACGCGACTGATGGCGATGAACGCCCGTAATATACCAATTCGGGCAGATATGCAAAATGCGCAATGTCGGGAGCGTGTGTTTTTGTACATTGTTCCGACGCCGGTACCGGACCCCCGACCCGGCGTGGATCGCGTCCGCGGTCCGACATCGTCAATCACTCAGGACAAGCCATGAAACACGAACACGAGCGAAGGCAGATCGTGTCCTTCCTTCGACGCATGCTGGCGGCACGCCTGACGACAGGGTCGGGCGGAAACATCAGCATTCGGATCGGGGACACCGAGACCTTCGCCATCAGTCCCACCGGTATCGCGTATGACCGCATGCGTGCCAAGGACGTCATGGTGGTCGATTTCTCCGGACACGTGCGTTCTGGAAAACGGAAACCGTCCTCGGAATGGCGCATGCACGCGGAAGTCTATGCCGCGCGACCGGATGCCGGTGCGATCGTGCACACGCATTCGGTGCATGCGAGCACCTTCGCCTGCCTGCGCGAGGAGATTCCCGCGGTGCATTACCTGATTGGCTGGGCCGGTCACACGGTTCCCCTGGCACCCTATGCAACCTACGGGAGTGTGGAGCTTGCGCGTGCCGCGGTGGAGACGCTCGGTTCCGATTCCCAGGCCGTGCTCCTCGCTTCACACGGACTGCTCGCGATCGGGCGCGATATCACGGCGGCTTTCGCGGTCGCCGAGGAAATCGAGCTCGTCGCGCGGATCGCCTGGCAAGCCCGCGCCATCGGCACGCCGGTGGAATTGCCGCGGGAGGAAATGGACCGCGTGCTGGAGAAATTCCGCACCTACGGCCAACAGGAATAAGATCGCATGTTTCTCCCGATGTACCGGTCGGAATTGCGTGCCTTGGGGTGGGACGCGCTCGACGTCATTCTCGTCAGTGGGGATGCCTACATCGATGCACCACAGATCGGCGCCGCCGTCATCGGGCGCGTCCTTGTCGCGGCAGGATTTCGCGTGGGCATCATCGCACAACCGGACCTCGAGACCCCCGACGATATCACACGCCTCGGCACACCTCGCTTGTTCTGGGGTGTCACGGCCGGCAGTGTCGATTCGATGGTCGCCAATTACACCGCCGTGAAGAAGAAACGGCGCTCGGATGATTATACGCCGGGGGGAGAAAACACCCGTCGTCCCGATCGCGCCAGTATTGTCTACAGCAATCTCATCCGGCGCGTGTGCAAGCGCGGCATCGGCGCGCCACCGCCCGTGCCGATCGTGTTGGGTGGACTCGAAGCCAGCCTGCGGCGCATCGCGCATTATGACTACTGGAACGATCGCGTACGACGCTCGCTGCTGTTCGATGCGAAAGCGGACCTGCTGGTCTATGGCATGGGGGAGGGTACGGTGCTCGAACTCGCGCGTCGCCTCGATCGGGGGGAATCGCTCTCGGGGATCCCGGGGACCTGCGAAATCGCGCATGTGCCACCGGCGGACTATCTGCCGCTTCCGTCGTTCGAACAGGTGCGGGATGACGCGGATGCGTTCATGCGGATGTACCGGATTTTTTATGACAACACCGATCCCGTGACCGCGCGAGGATTGGCGCAACCGCATGGGGAGCGATGGCTCGTGCAGCATCCACCGCCCGCGTACGAAACGCAGGAACAGCTCGATGCCACTGCCGCCCTTCCGTTCCGCCGCGATGCGCATCCATCGTATGTCGGACAGGGCGCTCTCACCGCGCTCGATACCATCCGCTTCTCGCTGCAGACCCACCGCGGATGTTATGGCGAATGCAATTTCTGCGCGATCGCCGTGCATGAGGGACGGCGGGTGCGCTGGCGCAGCGAAGGTTCGATCCTCACGGAGGCGGAGGCATTCACGAAGCATCCGCGATTCCGCGGCGTCATTCCCGACGTGGGCGGACCCACCGCGAACATGTACGGTTTCGAGTGCACGAAGAAGCTCGAGAAGGGGGCATGCACGGAAAAACGATGCGTGTATCCGGAACTCTGCCGGCAACTTCCGGTCGATCATTCGCGATACACGCAGCTGCTCGGGAAACTGCGGCGCGTCGAGGGGGTGCGCCATGTCTTTGTCGCCAGCGGCATCCGTCATGACCTGGTCATGCATGACCGGCGCTGTGGCATGGCGTTCATGGACGAACTCGTCCGGCATCACGTTTCCGGCCAGCTCAAGCTCGCACCCGAGCACAGCGAGTCGGACGTGCTCGACCTGATGGGGAAAGGGGGAACAGAGGATTTGCTCGATTTCCGCGAACGCTTTTTCACGATTTCCCGCGACGCGGGGAAAAAACAGTTTCTCACCTACTACTTCATCGCTGCCTATCCCGGCAGCGAGGAGCGGCACATGCGGGCGCTGCGCGAGTTTGCCGCGCGCGCGTTGCGGATCGCACCCGAACAGGTGCAGATTTTCACGCCCACGCCCGGTACCTGGGCCAGTGTCATGTATCACACCGGCCGGAATCCGTTCACCGGCGAAGCACTCGCGATCGCGCGCACGGACAGGGACAAACAGCGGCAAAAGGACATTCTCACCCGGGGAATTCGAACATAATCGACATGCGGCGCTCATAATACCGTAACAGTACTCGGCTAACATACGGCATGCAATTCTGTATGTCCGAGAAACAACGAGTACGCAGCATGAACACCTCTCCCTCCCGGCGATGGCTTGCCGTCGTCGTCTTCCTTTTCTTGCCTTCACTGACATTTTCCCAGGGCGCCACGATCACCGGGACGGTGGTGGACGCCGCCACCGGCGAGGCCCTCATCGGCGCGAATGTCCTGCTCGTGGGAACGGGAACCGGGAGCACGACAAACGTCGACGGCATGTACGCGATCCACGGCATCGCGCCGGGCCGGTATGATCTCCAGGTTTCCTACGTCTCCTATACGAAGAAATTCGTCCGCGGCATCACCCTCGAGGACGGGAAGGTGCGCACGATGGATGTGGACCTGCAGTCCGAAGCCTTCGAGATGGAAGAAGTCGTCGTCGAAGCGAACGCCATTCGAAGTTCCGAAGCGGCATTGTTGGCGTTGCAGAAGAAATCGGCCGCGGTCAGTGATGCGATCAGCGAGGAACAGATCAAGAAATCACCCGATTCCGATGCGGCCGATGCGGTCAAGCGTGTCACCGGTGTCTCGGTGGTCGGGGGCAAATATACCTACGTCCGTGGTCTCGGAGAGCGGTACAGCAGCACGCAACTCAACGAGACCTCCTTGCCGAGTCCCGAACCGGAAAAGAAGGTGGTGCCGTTCGACATTTTTCCGTCGAACATGATCCAGGACCTGGTGACGGCAAAAACCTTCACGCCGGACCAGCCAGGAAATTTCTCCGGCGGTCTGGTGAAAATCAATACCCGGGAATTTCCTTCCCGTTTCACGATGAGCGCGGGCATTTCGACGGGATTCAATACACTGAACACCACGGCGGATCTGCCCACCTACACGGGTGGCACGACGGATTTCCTCGGCTTCGACGACGGCACGCGCGCGTTACCCGCGGGGGTGCCGCGTACGCCCCCGCTCCAGCGACCGACCAGTGCCCAGAGTTCGCAACTGCTCGGCCTGTTCAACAATCAGTGGTCGCCGCAACGCGGTAGTGCGCCCCCGAACATGGGAGTGAATCTTTCGATCGGAGACCAGATCCATTTTGGACGTGTACCCGTTGGCTACCTCGCCTCGCTCTCGTACAGCGCCGAGACCAGTTACCGGGAGAAGCAGGAGCGCTATCCGACGCAGGAAGTGGATCCATCGACCGGCCGCGCGCAGTTGAAGGATGACTACACCGTGCGACAGGGCACCAGCAGCGTTCTCTGGGGTGCCTTGCTCAATCTCAGCACGCGTCTGACACCGTCCGATAAAATCAGCGTGAAGTCGATGTTCAACCGCTCCTCCGACGACGAGACGCGATTGATCGACGGATACTCCGCCCAGGGGTCCTCCTCCGGGTACTATCAGGCCAGCCGCCTCCAGTTCGTCGGGCGCTCGATCTTCTCGTCGGTGCTCGCGGGTGAACACCAGCTTGCCGGACTGTTGAACTCGAAACTCGAGTGGCGCGGATCGTTCGCGCTCGCGCAGCGCGACGAACCGGACAATCGCGAAACCGTCTACGCGCTCGAACAGGGCAGTGGCCGGTACTTCTTCCCGAACAACTTCGGAAGTGGGAATGGACGATTCTTCTCTGCATTGAGTGATATCTCGCGCAATCTTGGATTCGACTGGACTGTTCCCCTTGCCGGCCTCGGGGAACAGAACAGTCGCATCAAAATCGGCGCCCTTGCGGACCTGCGCAGCCGCGAGTTCTCCGCACGGCGCTTTCTGTTCAGCAACGTGAATGCCGCGTCGCAGTACCTGCCGCCCGAGGAGCTGTTCACCGCGGAGATGGTGGCCACCGGCAACATCGAGTTCCTCGACGCCACCGCCGCCAACGATGCCTACGACGCGAATGAAACAACGCTCGCGGGGTATGCCATGGTGGATATGCCCCTGACGCAGACACTGCGACTCGTCGCGGGTGCGCGATTCGAACACACCGCCACCGAGGTCACCTCCTACAACCCCTTTGGCCTGATGGCCGCCGATGCGATGAATGCATCGATCATGAACGCGAACCTGCTGCCTTCGGTGAGCCTGATCTATAGCGTCACCGAACGCATGAATCTGCGCGCGGCGTTTTCCCGGACCATCGCGCGCCCGGAATTCCGCGAACTCGCGCCATTCCGCTTCGATGATTACCGCACGAGCACCTACGGCAACGCAGCCCTCACGCAGACCAGCATCACGAATTTCGACCTGCGTTGGGAGTGGTATCCGAATCCCGGCGAGATCATCGCGGTCAGCGCGTTCTCGAAGTACTTCACCGATCCGATTGAAAAAGTGCTGTACCCCAGCGCCAACAACAACTTCGTCATCCCGATCAACGCCAACGATGCGCGGAACATCGGGATGGAATTCGAGCTGCGCAAGAACCTCGGCTTCGCCACCGACGTGCTCGACCGCTTCAACCTCGGGGTGAATGTCACACTGATGGAATCGGAGATCGAATTCCGTGCGGACGAACGCTTCGCCGTGCGCGCCATCCCGGGCCTCGAGTATCTCTCGGCCGAGGGCTTTGCGAACAGCACGCGTCCGCTGGAAGGGATGTCGCCGTATGTGGTGAACCTCTCGCTGGGCTACAGCGCGCCGAGCGGCACGTCGGTGATGGCGTTCTGGAACGTGCTCGGCGAACGCATTCGCGAGGTCGGAACCAGCGGCTATGACGACACCTACGAACAGGCGCGCAACCAGGTCGATGTCACGATCGCGCAGACCATCACCGGCGCACTTTCGATGAAGGTTGCGATGAAGAACCTGCTGGATGAGGATTATGTCTTCCGCATGGGCGATCTCGAAACATCGCGCTTCCGCGTCGGACGTGCATTCTCTCTCGGCCTTTCATATGCGATATAAAGGATCTAAATGTCTTCTCGGACACGATGTCGGGCATGGGGACGCGGGTGCGTTCATCGCATCCGCTCCCTCGACGTCGTCGTCACATTCCCGTACCGTCTTCACTTCATTGTTTCATCATTCTGGAGTTCTTCCATGTCTTTGATCACACGACTTTTCGCCTTCGGAACGCTTGCGGGCGGCCTCCTGCTCGGTGGCTGCAGCGATGACGACAACGGCACCCCCGTCGATCCGAATCCGACCGACACCCGTGTCGAGCTCGTCGGAAACATTCTCGGCGATCGCGTGCTCAGCGCCGACAGCGTCTACGTTCTCAAGGGTTTTGTCATGGTGCAGCCCGGCGCGGTGCTGACGATTCCGGCCGGCACGCGCATCGAAGGCGACTTCGCCACGAAGGGCGCGTTGATCACCGTGCGCGGCAGCGGCAACGCGCCGAGCGGAAAAATCATGGCCGAAGGGACGGCGAGCAAGCCCATCGTGTTCACCTCGAGTCAGCCCATCGGCCAGCGCAAGCGTGGTGACTGGGGCGGCATCGTGCTCAACGGCCTCGCGCCCACCAATTGGCCGGGCGGCACCGGCGTCGGAGAAGGAAACACCGGCGCGTACGGCGGCAGCAAGGCCGACGACAACAGCGGCGTGCTGCGCTACGTCCGCATCGAATATGGTGGAACGAAAATCACACCCGACAACGAGATCAACGGCCTCACGCTCAACGCCGTCGGCGCGGGCACGGTGATCGAGCATGTGCAGACGCATTACATCGCCGATGACGGTTTCGAATGGTTCGGTGGCACGGTCAATGCGAAGTATCTCGTCAGCTCCGGAAACGACGACGATTCCTTCGACATGGATTACGGTTTCTCGGGCAAGCTCCAGTTCCTGTTCACCTTGCAGGATCCGGATCTCGCCAACCGCGGGCTCGAGATGGACAACGACGCATCCGGCAGTCCCAACGTCACGACCGCCCCGACGAGTGGTGCGGACATGCTTTCCTATGCGGGAACGCAGACGCTGACCAGTCCGCTGATCTACAACTGGACCATCGTCGGCGCGGGGAAGGAAAAGGCGAATGACGACAACAACGATGGTTTGTACATCCGTCGCAACAGCCAGGCGCGCTTCGCCAATGTGCTGATCACCAACTTCGGCAACTATTCCGTGGTTGTCGATGGTTCGGGCTCGATCGGGCATTTCGAGAATGGGGCCTCGTACATCAAGAACTCCATTTTCCACGGCGGCAAGGGTGGCTATGCCCATCGCGGTGGCAGCGGAACCGTGGCACAGTCCATTCCCGCGGCGTGGAACACCCGCGCAGCCGATCCGCAGCTGACCAGCATCGTGTTCACGACCCCGGATCCGCGGCCGAAATCGACTTCCCCGGCCCTGAATGGCGCCGCCGATCCCGCGCAGGATTCGATGAGCAAGGGCTTCTTCACCTCCGCTCCCTACGTGGGTGCGTTCGACGGCAGCAATAACTGGCTCGCCGGGTGGACGAACTTCGCGAAAAATTGATTGCACGATCCTCCTTCACGCAATCACAGGTGCGCGGCGGTCCTTTCCACGGGACCGCCGCGTCCCGTCTCCCGCTGCGCTCCCGATTACCATGAGGAATGAGATGATTCGCGTTCTGTCCATTGTCCTTGTTCTCCTCGTCGCCGGCGGATGCGGGCGCTCCACACCGGAAGCGACCTCCCGTGGCGTCCATGTCCGGGCGCATGATCCCGCGCAACCGGACAAGAATCACGCGCCTCCGACGCTTCCGGATTCCATTCGCACCCGTCGCTTCATCCCGGCATACGGCAGCATCGAGGCTCTTGCCCGGGCCTTCCTCGACGCGATCGCACTGGCGGATGCCCAGGCGCTGCGGGACCTGCTCGTCACGGAACGGGAATTCCAAAACTGGCTCTGGCCGGAATTCCCGATGAGTGACCCTGCAATGAACGTGCCGGATGGATTCGCGTGGCGGAACCTCGCCGTAAAAAGCGACAAGGGACTCCGGAGAATCCTCCGCGAACATGGGGGAACACGGTATGTGATGCAGGCCGTGCGCTTCGTGGAGGAAGTCGAAGTGTACCCCTCGTTCCGCGTGCGTGGTGGCACACGCATCGATGCGCGCGACGGCCGGGGTGCACCCGTCACGATCACCGCGGCCGGTTCGGTGGTCCAACTCAACGGCCACTACAAGTTCATGAGCTACCGCGAATAACCATCCCACGCTCCGCTACCAACGGCCAACAGCCAACGGCCAACAGCCAAC
>JAVFAS010000008.1:56040-74386 GCA_034002405.1 Bacteroidota bacterium
GATGTTCGTATCGCTGACAATGCTGTCTTTCCCGAACATATACCGGAGTTTCAGATGAGATTATTGTCTCGCATGGGATTGCTCATGCTGCTGCTGTTCGCGGCGCCCGTGCTGCTTATGGCCCAGGAAAAGGAAATCACTGCCGCGTCGCTCGGCCTTGGCAGCGAGCTGCCGCTCAACCCGCAGGTGCGCAAAGGCACGTTCAAGAACGGGATGACCTATTACATCATGCACAACACGCGGCCGGAGAACCGTGCGGCCTTGCGGCTCGCGGTCAATGCCGGTTCGATCCTGGAGACCGACGAGCAGCAGGGACTCGCGCATTTCGTCGAGCACATGTGCTTCAACGGGACGAAGAATTTCAAGAAGAACGAACTCGTGCAGTATCTCGAGTCGATCGGGATGCGTTTTGGCGGTGACATCAACGCCTACACGAGCTTCGACGAGACCGTCTACATGCTCGAGTTGCCGTTGGACGATGAGGAGAAAGTGACCAAGGGTTTGCAAGTGCTGGTCGATTGGGCGAGTGCCGTCAGTTTCGACGGGGAGGAAATCGACAAGGAGCGCGGCGTGATCATCGAGGAATGGCGCTCCCGCAATGGTGCCAGCGCGCGCATCCGTGACAAGCAGTTCCCGATCCTTCTCAAGGGGTCGCTCTATGCCGACCGTCTTCCGATCGGGAAAGTGGAAATCCTGCGAAGTTTCAAGCACGAGACAATACGGGAGTTTTACCGGACCTGGTATCGTCCCGACCTGATGGCGATTATCGCCGTGGGCGACTTTGATGTCGACGAGATGGAAGGAAAGCTCCGCGACATGTTCGGCGGCATCCCGGCGCGCGAGAATCCCGCACCGCGGCAGACGTTCGAGGTACCCGATCACGATGAATTACTGTTCGCCATCGCGACCGACAAGGAAGCGACCGGGACGTCGCTCTCGCTGATACACAAGATGAATCCGACCGTCGATCGCAAGGTGTCGGATTATCGCAAGTCGATGGCCGAACAGCTGTACAGCCAGATGCTCAACGAGCGGTACAGCGAACTGGTGCAGCGTTCGAAGACGCCGCCCTTCATTGGCGCGGGCTCGGGAAAGGGCGGGTTCGTCCGTACGAAGGATATGTACGCGCTGCGCATGTCGGTGAAGGATGATGGCGTGCTCGCGGGATTCGAGGCGCTGCTCGTCGAGGCCAAGCGTGTCAAGGATCATGGATTCACCGCTTCCGAATTGGAGCGGGCGAAGACGAATCTGCTTCGTCATTTCGAGCAGTCGTACAACGAACGCGAGAAGACCTCATCCGATTCCCACGCCTCGGAATTCGTTCGCAATTTCCTCCACGAGGAGCCGATTCCGGGCATTGAAATCGAGTACGAACTCTACAAGAAATATCTCCAGACGATCTCCGTGCGCGAGGTCAACAAGCTCACCGCCGATTTCATGCCGGAGCGGAACCGTGTCGTGTCGCTCAGCATGCCGGAGAAGGATGGCGTGCCGGTGCCGACCGAGGCGCAGTTGCGCGCGGTGATGGAGAAGGTCGACGCGATGACGCTCGAACCGTATGTGGATGAAGTCGCCAACAAGCCGCTTGCCGAGGTCCCCGCCTCCACGGTGCGCGTGGTCGACGAGAAGACGCTCGATGATATTGGAGTAACGGAGTGGAAACTCAGTAATGGCATCCGTGTGCTGGTCAAGACCACCGATTTCAAGGATGACGAAGTGCGGTTCGCGGCGGTGAGTCCGGGCGGAAACGGTGGGGTCGGTGACCGTGACATCCCGTCGGGCACGCTGGCCACGACCGTGGTGAATCTCGGCGGTCTTGGAGAATTCGACGCCGTGACGCTGCGGAAACTGCTCGCGGGCAAGGTTGTCGGCGTCAGTCCCTTCATCAGTGGAACGCATGAAGGATTCAGCGGCAGCGCCGCACCGAAGGATCTCGAGACCGCCCTGCAGATGCTGTATCTGTCAGTCACCGCGCCGCGTAAGGACACCACGGCGTTCGAGTCATTCAAGACCCGCATGGCCGCCCAGTTCGAGAATTTCGGCAACATGCCCGAGCGCGTGTTCTCCGATACCCTGCAGGTGACGCTGGCCAACTACCATCCGCGCGTGCGTCCCATCACCAAGCAATGGCTCGAAGAAGTCGATCTCGAGAAGTCCTTCGACATCTATCAAGACCGCTTCCGTGATGCGGGAGATTTCACGTTCCTCTTCGTGGGCAACATCACCGCCGCGGAATTGCGTCCGTTGGCCGAGAAATATCTCGGTGCGTTGCCTGTCACGGGCCGCACGGAAACCTGGAAGGATCCGGGTGTGCGTCCCCCGACCGGCGTGATCAAGAAAGAGGTGTTCAAGGGCATCGACGAGAAATCCATGGTGGCCGTGGTGTTCACGGGTCCGTTCGAGTGGACGTACGAGAACCGCTATCTGATTTCCTCGCTGGAGGAATTGTTGACCATCAAGCTGCGCGAGTCGATCCGTGAGGACGCCGGCGGTACCTACGGCGTCGGCGTGAACATCAGTGTCGATCGCTATCCCGTCGAGGATTATTCGCTCAGCGTCGGGTTCGGGACGGATCCCTCCCGCGTCGACGAGTTGCTCGGCACGCTGTTTACGGTGCTGAAGGACACGAAGGACAACCTCACCACCGAGGAGAACCTGCAGAAGATCCAGGAAATCCAACGCCGTGAACGCGAGAAAAATCTGAAGGAAAACGGGTTCTGGCTTGGACGCCTGCAGTCGTCGTTGACCCATGGCGATCCGCTCAACGAGTGGCTCGCCTTTGAGACGCATATCTCCGGGCTTACACGCGAAGCGCTGCGCGACGCCGCACGGAAATACATCAACCTCGACAATTACGTGCAGGTCGTGCTGTACCCCGAGAAAAAAACGGAGTCCAGCGAAGCCAAGTAAGCGAAAACAAAGAACGCGGAGAGACGCGGATGCCGCGGATCCACGCGGATGCCGCGGATCCACGCGGATGGCCCTCATGATGAATGCCGTCCGTGTCCATCCGCCGCATCCGCGGACATCCGCGTTCTTTCTTTTTTGTGTCCCGACTCGTACTTTCCGGCTTTCACACCGTGTGTATCATCACGCCGGGACGCACCATGACTCCTGCCACCGCGCGCAAACCTGCCCAGGTCATCCTTTCCCACATACCGTCGCCGGTGGGGAACTTGCATATCGCCACCTGTGAGGGCGCCGTGTGTTTTCTCGGCTTCGAGCACAAGGGATATCGCGAGGAATTGTATGCCTGGCTCGCGCGCTATCTCCCGTCGTTCGAGGTCAAGACCGAGCATGGGGAGCATGCGTCGGTCCGTGCCGAGTTGCAACGGTATTTCGACGGGAGGCTGCGAAAATTCCGTGTGAAGACGCATCTGTACGGGACGGATTTCCAATTGCAGGTATGGACGGCGCTTCGCACGATCCCGTTTGGCGCGACGGTCTCATACCGCGCGATCGCCGAAGCCATCGGCAATCCCGACGCATCCCGCGCGGTGGGAGGGGCAGTGGGGAAGAACCCGATCGCCATCATCATCCCGTGCCACCGGGTCATCGGCGAGGACGGTTCCCTGACCGGCTTTGCCGGCGGCATCGACCGGAAGAAAAAACTCCTCCAATTGGAAGGCGCCCTTCTCGTGTAAGCGCGGAACACGGAAGGGATGAGGTGTGTCATTCCATCCGCCCGCGGTTGCGCTTGATTTCGCCGCGGTGTCGCTTGCGCTCGAGACGGCGAAGCTTCGAGGCGTGGGTGGGACGGGTCCGCTTGCGGGGTTTCGGCGGGGTTGCCGCGCGCTGGATGAGTTTGACGAGCCGGTCACGTGCATCCTGCCTGTTGCGCTCCTGCGTGCGGTAGCGGCGCGCCTCGATGATCAAGATTCCGTCATCCGTGATGCGCGCGGCCGCGAGCCGCAAGAGGCGCGCGCGCACCGGCTCGGGCAGGGAAGGGGAGCCCGCCACATCGAAGCGCAGCTGCACCGCCGTTGCGACCTTGTTGACATGTTGTCCGCCGGGACCCGAGGCGCGCACGAATCGCTCCTCGATTTCATGCGCCGGAATTTTGATTTCCCGATCAACAATGATCATGTCTCCTTGCTCCCCGGATCCGTGCGACGGAACAGGTACGTTCCTTCCGTTTCAAGGACAAGCGCGGCATCCTGGTTCCGCACATGAAACGCGAGGACGACCAGGCCGCGTGCCGGATCGCTGGTGGGTCGTGTTTTCAGCACCGTGATCTCCGCGCGGAGCGCGTCCCCAGGGTGCACGGCCTTGCGGAAATGCATGCGGTTGAATTGAAGTCCGGCGATGACGTGGTCGAACAGACCGATCGCCCGTCCGCGTCCCAACGCGACCGCGAGAATCATCGGCCCGGTCACCAGTCGCCGGGCGTGCCCCATGCGCCGCGCACTGCTGTCGTCGAGAAACATCGGAAGGTCGAGTCCAACCAGTTCGAGAAATGCATCAAGCTCGTGCTCGCTGATCGTGCGCGCGGGTGTACCGATGGTGTCGCCGGTGCGGAATTCCTCGAAATACATATTCGATATCAGGAGTTTGTTATCGGTTGATGGATGCGCCGTGGCCCCATTTCCGCCAGGCATAATACACCGGCACACCGAGCAACACGATCACCATGCCGGGCCAGGTGAATTCGGGTTTGTGGAACAGCAGCAGTGCCATGATGGCGACGGCCGTGACAATATACAACGCCGGGAGAACGGGATACCCGAAGGCGCGGGAGGGGCGTTCCTCGTCGGGACGTTTCGCACGCAGGCGGAAAATGCCCGCGATGCTGAGAACGTAGAAGATGAGCACGGCGCTGACCACGTAATCCAGCAGTTCGCCATAGGAGCCCGAGAGGCAGAGCACCACCGACCATGCCGCCTGCATGATCAGCGCCCAGGCGGGAACGCCGTTGGTGTTCAGTGTCCCGGCGTTCGCGAAAAAGAGTCCGTCCCGCGCCATCGCGTAATACACCCGCGCACCGGCGAGGATCATGCCATTGTTGCAGCCGAAGGTGGAGATCATGATCATTCCTGCCATCAGCAGTTCCCCCGGCGCGCCGAACATCGCCGACATCATCGCCGTGCTGACCCGGTCCGCGGTGGCGAATTGCATGCCCCGGCCGACGGCATCCGCGGCCTCCGGGCTTCCCCCGATCGGGAGCACGAGGAGATACGCCACATTGACCGCGACATAGAGCAGGGCGACGATCACCGTACCGACCGCGAGACTCCGGGGAATGGTGCGGCGCGGATGGATGACTTCACCCGCGGTGAAGGTGATGTTGTTCCAGGCGTCGAGTGAGAAGATCGTTCCCACCATCGCCACGCCGACCGCGGCGGGAATCATGAATCCTGACAGGGACTCCACCGACGCGATCGAGCCGTCGGCCATGTGTGTCCAGGCGGAGTCCCACATCCTGCCGAAATTCGCCGCGGCGACCTCGGCGTTGTAGCCGACGCTCACGCCGAGGACGATGAGAAGCAGCAGGGCGGCGATTTTCACGAAGGTGAAAATATCCTGCACGATTTTTCCCTCACGCACGCCCCGGATGTTGATCGCGGTCAGCAGCAGGACACTCGCGACCGCGACAAGCTGCGCGGCGGTGATGTCACGTCCGAAAACGGAAGAAAGGATATTGTTTTCTCCGAGCGCAGGGAAGAAGACAGCCGTGAATTTCGCGAAGGCCACGGCGATGGCGGCGATGCTGCCGGATTGGATGACGAGAAAGAGCGTCCATCCGAAGAGAAATCCCACGAGCGGATTCCACGCTTCGCGGAGGTACACATATTGCCCCCCGGCCTGTGGCATCATGCCCGCGAGTTCGCCGTAGCTGAGCGCGGCGATCATGGTGAAGACGCCGGTGACGATCCACGTCACGAGCAGCAGTCCGGGCGAACCGACCGTGCGCGCGACGTCCGCGCTCACGATGAAAATTCCGGAGCCCACCAACGAGCCGATCACGATCATGGTGGAGGAGAGCAGGCCCAGTTCCTTGCGGAACTCACGCGATTCGGTCTGGCTGCGGCGATGCGGCAATGGGGTCCCGTCCGTGCGATGAGAGAGAAGGGAGAAAGGGGAAATTATACTTCCGCGGGGTCGCGTCCAAGCCATGCCCGCCATCAAGGTATGAATAGTCTTCTGGGAGGAGGGGCGGCGGAACATTACGAGAATTTCACGGCGTGTCTCGAGAAATCTGGTGGAAGTGGGAGGTGCATGTTGATTTCGTGAAAATCATTCAATATATTCGGAGAATAAGAGTATACTATCCTGTAATGCGGGCCATTCATGGGATCCTGGTATTCGCGGGTCTTGAGGATCGGCGGCCATGTTGCCGTCCTGTATCTTTTCTCGCTCGGTGCGATCGCGCCGACGGTTGGCATGGCGCAGGACATGGAGATCGGAGCACCGTGTCCTCCGCGGCAGCTTCGATTCTTCACTGATCCCGAGGATTCCCTCCGCGCCGAGCGCATGATGGATCGTGTCGTGGTTCTCGCGGCGCGGGCGCGGCAGAACGATGATCCCCATTCTCTCACGGAAGCGCTGCACGCGGCGGATTCATTGCGTGAATACATCGGCACCCTGTTCGGTGACACGCCACATCCGGTCGGTGTGCGCGCGTTGCACGCCGTGCTCGCCTTGCAGCCGCCGGGCGAACCCGAGAAACCTATCCCGCACGAGCGTGCACTCCGTGAATACCTCACACGGTTGTATCCTTGCGACACGCGCCTCGGCAATGAGATCGGCGCGACGCTCACCCTGCATCTGGTGGGGATGCGGGAATTCACCGAAGCGCGCGAGATTGGAGAGGACAATCTCCAGCGGTTGCGAGGCATGCAGGATATCGACAGCACGACGATCCTCCTCCAGGAGCGGGTTCTCGGACTCGCCTGTCAGGGATTGATCGCGCATGACGCGGCACTCGTGCATTTTCAGGCGGCGATCGCGATCGCGGAGGCGTGCGGTGACAGCGTCGAACTCGCTTCGATCCTCGAGCAGATGGGGAGTTCCTCCATGGCACTCGGCCGTTTCGATGAAGCGGAGGAAACGCTCCAGCGACGGTTGCGTCTGACACGCACGATGTGCCACCCCGCATCCGAGTCGGTGGTCTCCGCGATGAACGGACTCGTCGACTTCTATCAGCTCACGTCACAGCGCGGCAAGGCCGAACGTCTGGCGCGCGAGGCGATCGCTCAGGTGAACGCTCCGGCTCGGCCCGCATCGAGCACGGGGCGGACATTCCGTCCCGACGAAGGGGTGACGCCCTCGACCGAGCATGCGCTGTGGATCAACTGCGCGATGATTCTCATGGAGAACCGGCGCGACGAGGAGGCGATGCAGTGCATCGAGCGCTCGCGTGCGGCGGCGGGGAGGATTCCGTCCGAAACGAACCGGCATTTGACCATTTGCCTGAGCTTCGTGACGCTGGGGAAATGGGAACAGAATCTGGCGCGGTTTGATCGAGCCCGGGAGTATTACCAGCGCGCGATGGTACAGATCGATTCCGTGTCCGATCCGGATATCGTCCGGGCGTATCGCGCCCCGATCCAAGTCTTCGAGGCAACTCTGTTGATCGATAGCGAAGCATCCAATGCCGAAGCGGATTCGCTGCTGACGCTTGCCATGCCGGTGCTCGAGGAATATTACGGGTCGGATGCGATGCAATTGCTCATGCCGCTGGCGTCGTGGGCGCGTGCGTGCGTGCGCACCGGAGACACGAGGCGTGCGATGGCGCTGATCGCACGGGCGGCGGGAATCGCGCGCGCGAATCTTCCCGAGAACCATTTCCTGCGCGGGAGAATCCAGGTCATCGAAGCGGAATGCGCCCTGGCGGCAGGGGAGAACGAGCGCGCGGTCACGGTCGGGAGGGACGCCGTGCGAATTCTGGAACCGCTCTACGATGCGCGGCATCATATCCTGCTCGATGCGCTGCACATGCAGGCCCGGTGTCTCGCGACACAGCCGGACACCCGGGAAACGGCAGCCGCGATGCGGAGCCTGATGGACGCCACCGTGGCGCGTGTGCGTGATGCCTTCGCATTCGAAGGTGAGGAACAGCAGGTGCGTGTGCACCACACGCTGGGCATGCGGCATCTGGGCACCATCGCCCGATGGGCGCGTCGGGATGACAGCGGACCCGACGCTCCGGAAATCCTGATGAACGCCATGCTGGCATTGAAGGGTGCCGTTCTTTCCGAAAATATCCGTCTCGGGAGAATACTGCGCTTGCGCGGGAACGAGCAGCACATCCTTGACACCTTACAGGTACTGCGTGCACAATCCGCCGCGATGGCGACGCGGGATACGCACGCACAATCGATCGACGCCACGACGCGGCATCGGGAGCGGATTCGTGCGGTCATCGATTCGCTGGATGGGCAACTTCGGCGCGTGCACGCGGACTATCGGAATCGCCGGGAGGCGGAAGACGTGGATTGGAGACGCCTGCAGCGCAGTCTCGCATCCGACGAGGCAATTGTGGATTACCTGGTGGTTGACGACCCGCGGGGAAGCACGGAGCGCGTCGATGCATCCGCGCGCCGTGTTCTCGCGGTGGTGCTGCGCGCGTCCGGTCGCCCGGTGGTCGTGGATCTCTGCGAGGAATCAGCCGTCGAGAAGGCGGCGCGCGCGGGAACGTCCGCACACATGGTTCCACTTCTCCCGCATACCGATCGCATGCGGGATCTGCACCGGCTCGTCTTCGCTCCACTCGTGGCGCATCTCGCGGGAGCGATGACGGTGACGATCATCCCCGACGGCATCCTGCACCGTATGCCCTTCGCATCGCTGGTTGCGGAAGAAACGGAGGGACATATCCGTTATCTTGATGAGCACTATGTGTTGCAGCAGCATGCCAGCGGCCGGGACGTCCTTGCATCACGACAACGTCTGACCACCGTGGATACGCATGGGGAGGACCGCTTCATCCTGATCGGAAATCCCGCGTTCGCGGGGAGCGTCACGGGTGCCGCGTCATTCTCCATGCGTGGATGGAAGGATCTCCCGGGAACCGCGAAGGAACTCGACGTCCTCCACGCCGTCTGTGCGGAAGCGGGCATTTCCACGATTCGCCTGGATCGCACCGAGGCAAGTGAGCAAGCGATCAAGGCGCTCTCGGGCCATGCACCCCGGGTGTTGCATCTCGCCACACACGGCTATTTCTATCCCGTGGTGTCCCCGTTTTCACCGCGCCGTCGAAACCGGGACATCGCGGAGCAGTCGGCTGTTCCCGATCATGGAGATGAAGCGTCCCCCGCATCCCGCCCGATCACACGACGCGGAGCGCGCGGCCGCGCGAGTATTGCTTCATCGGGGCATCCGCTTCTGCGGTCGGGATTGATTCTCGCCGGCGCGAACGCCGTATGGAAGGGCACACCGATCGATAATTCCGCCGATGACGGGGTCCTCACCGCGATGGAAGTGAGTCAGCTTGATCTGACCGGCACCGAACTGGTGGTCCTCAGCGCCTGCGAAACGGCGCTGGGTGATATCCACACCGGCGAAGGCGTCTTCGGACTGCAACGGGCATTTCTCTCCGCGGGAGTCTCGACTCTCATGATGAGCCTCTGGAAAATCGACGACGTGGCCACGGCGGAATTCATGGTGGAATTCTACCGGTCCTGGCTTGCCGGCGCTTCGAAACGCGATGCACTGCGCGCAGCACGGCAGCGCATGCGCGCGCGGCATCCGGACCCGGAAATCTGGGCGGCGTTCGTGTTGGTGGGGGAGTGATGGTCCCGATGCGGCAGAAACAAAAGGCGGGGGAGTACCCCGCCTTTTGTTGTCGATTTCCGCGAATATTCAGATGGGGAGCCGTGCTGACTCAGCGTTTCATCGCGGTACAGTTCGCATAATATTCCCAACCCTCTTCCAGGTAGCATTTCCCTTCGAATTCCTTTCGGGCTTCATCAACAGTGCCTTCGAATTTGATCCATTCCGCTTTCGACTCAAGGTAGAATGCTCCGCTGCTTGAAATTGTCCCGACCAAATCCGTGATGACACTCGTCTGAAACGTGAACGAACCGCTCAACACGCCATTGCTTTCCTTGATATTCCACAGTCCTTGACTGGTCCCGATATTGACGTCCCAGATCCCGGTTACGGTTTTTGGAGTGGCTGGTCCTACTGGTGCATCATCATCATCGTCTCCGCAACTGGTGAAAAAAAGTGGAAGTAGGAAGACGATGGGCAGAATGAACAGTCTGCGGTGCATTGGATCCTCCAGGAAAAGTTACTGATGATAGTGTATACTGATGGCTGGCGAGATCTTCATGGCCTTATCAGAAGCGTATTCCAGCCATGATGAGAAAGCAACCGATCGGTGCATCGGCCTCCAATTCCGCACTTTCTCCCCAAGTGGTATCGAGTTCGTATTCGACTTCAGCTTCACCAAGGTTGAGATATCGAGCGCCGACGGAAAATCGGTCATTGAAAATGAATCCGGCGCCAATCCCCAATTCGAATGTTGTTGCCGTCGATGCTGTTCCCTCGAGACTTGCACGCTGGCTGTCTGTGAATTCAAAACTTGGTGCCATGACCACATTCAGACCAAGCTGTGCTGTCCCGAAGATTTTGATGGTAGGGGAGACTGAGTGACGATACATCAGACCGGTCAGGATTGGAATGTTGTACCACGAACCAAGTTCATATTCGACATCCTGTACCGGCTGGCCAAAAATCGAAGTTGCGAGAGTGGGACCCATGTCCTTGTCGACACCGTTGAGCAGAAAGCTGATGGAACTGGCCCATTCAAGGCCCTTTACTCCGATATCCATGGTGAATTCAGCCATGGCCCCGAATCCCATCTTGGCAAAACCGGCGTCGGTTCCCTTGTCATCGCCGAAGTCGCCCATCGGAAGGGCCAGGCAACCATGCAGGGCGAAATGGGTATCCGAGCTCTGGGCCGCGATACCAGGTGCCAGGAGTAGAAGACAAATGAGCGTCATTGGTACCGTTGATTTCACAGGTCCTCCAAATGTTTGTTAGCGTTTGATACTGCTCCCGTGAGCCTTGATGCTATCGATGATGTGCTGGTCGGGCGAATGATGCTTGATCACCGTGTTTTCCGGAGTGGGGGGGGCGGTGGATGGATCAAGACGAAGGCTGTCGCCGTCGAATGGTTGCATCGTCGCGGTATCGGTGATCGCGAGCACGGTATCGTGCACTTCGTTTCCGCGATCCGATGTCTCTGGATCATCCATCTCTTGATCGCAGCCGGTCAGGATGAGGATCATGAGGAACGCTTTAATGAACAACGATGAGCTTTTCACGCGCGATTTCTTTTCCTTCACTGGTGATCACAAGGTGATAGACGCCGGTGCGGAGTTCGTGCGCGAACAACCGGACTTCATTGACCCCGGCCTTTGGGCGATCCCGGTACATCAGTCGTGATTTTCTCCCCACGGGGTCATACAAATGAATTTCAATCATCTTCCGCGTCTGGGTCGTGAATCGGATTGTCGACAGAGCGTTTGTCGGATTGGGGTAGAGGTTCGCGGTGAATAGTTCCGGACATTCGATGCGCGTTCCACCTGTGGGACGATTGCTGATCTGTGCGACCCAACCGCCCCAGCGCCTGTTTGCCCTTCCGTAACAACCGCTGGCCCACGCCTCCGGCGTGGCAACCCCGAATCGACGCGCCACGCCGGTGAAATCACCCCAGCGTTCAGAGTCCTCGGACGCAAAGGTCGTGACGGATGCATCACCCGCGCGAATGAGTGCGGAACCGGTGAAATCCATTGATTCATCCGCCGCGACGCAGCGAAATTCAGGGTAGATGTTTGATCCGGAGCGAAGAAAGGCGATCAGTGCGGTCGCATCATTTTGATCATCACTATAGGAGACAAGGCTCGGATAACAGTATTCATAGCCATCCAATCCAAACGTCTTGACGTGAACAGTTTTCTCGGACGTATCAAGGCGGTTGTATCGAAGCCGGGTGTACAGATTCTCGCTTCGGTCGTGATGGACGAAATGCAGGATGCCGTTGAGGTAAAACGTGGAGAGTGCCCGGCAATCGTTCGTCGCGATTGGCATGTCGGTGCCTTTCTGGTAGCCGTCGTAGGGAACCCGGTATTCCGGTACGGTGATGGTTGTGCGCTTCAGCTCCGGGCTACCGGAGAAATCCTCGGTAACGTCCCAGAGATCCACCGTGGTTCCACCCTTCGCGAGTGTGCTGACACAATAGATCCCAGGACCGTAGCCGCCATCGAGTCCCCATGACGCCGGGGCAATCGTGCCGACGTCGGTTGGTGTCCAGTAGCGGAAGCGTGGCGAGGTGCTGGCGAACGCGGCGGTTTTGTCGATCTGAAGAATGACACTGCTTTCGAAGCCGTCGCTGTCATTGAACATGTTGCCGCAGAGGTAGAAATCCTCTCCGGAGACGGCAATGGAAGGGAAATCAAACCAGCAGCTCGTGCGTAATGCATTCCCGCGTATCACATAGATGTTCCATCCGGACCGTGGGTCGCTGCTCTTGGAGAAGCAGACCATGATTCGTGATTCCAGGGAGGATGAGCCATGCAGCACGACAAGAATGAACCGATGCGACCGGTGGTCGAACAGGATGCGCGGGTCGTAGATGTTCGCCGTGGGTTGCTGTGCCTCGAGGAAGTCATCCCAATCATATCGGCCGAATGATGTGCCGAATGCATCATGATAGGCGATATCTTCATTCCCCACGGACACAACCCATCCCTCATCGGACACCGCAATGGAATTGTCCACGGGAGTGGAGTGGAGCAGATCGTTGGCACCGAAACACGTCCCGATGTCAATTCCCGGGAGCGCGAGCCCGTCTGCTTCGGTACCATCCAAACCTTGTACCAGTGGTTTTCCACCCTTCCACGCCTTCGCACTATCGACCGCCGATGTCGTATGTCGCGGGAGCGCTGCCGCCTTTCTCACATTCAGTCGAAGCGATCGAACGGCACCGTCCGGCATGGCCACACCACCATATTCTGCCTGCCCGATTCCAGAGGGGGGGATGGTGATCGTCTGCGAGCGCGCAAACCGCGGCGAAGAGACCAATACAATGAAAACAAGAAACGCGCAAAAACGGGAACGCATGACGATGCTCCTCTCGGTGAACGGTACCCGCGTCGGGATTGATCGCAGAATGTTATTTACCCTTGTAGATAGGAACGGAGAAATAATCCTGCGGAAAAAGACAAAAAAATATTAAATACACCATGAGACGCGCGGGGAGATAATGTATCTGGGATAGTAGGATTGGCCACGTTCATGCGCATTCCTTCCATGGAAGCCGTCGGGAACTCACGCCGTAGGAAGCGGGTATGAGGCACCCGCGGTTGCACTCGAGAAAATCAATGACCGGGTTGCGCCGCGGTTCTGATTCCGGCACCATGCACGCGTCGGTTTTTCTTTGTTGTCCTGCACGACTGTACCACGCATGCAGGGGTGTCGACGGAGGCTATTCCACAATTCCAAAGGAGGAGAAATGCGATCCGCATTGCGTTTCATGTGTATGCTCGCCCTGGCCGGCGTTTTCACGACATCGCTCCGGGCGCAGGAGAGCACCATGCAGCCTGAACTGGGGCTGGGAGGGGGAGGACTGATCCCCATCTGCGAGACGGGTGACCGCCCACTCAATCTGTACGGGAATATCTATGCCATCTTCCCGTTTCATGAAATGGTGAAACTGGAGATCAACGGGGGGTACGGACAGTTTTATTCGAAATACTGGGAAGGTGCGGAGGTGGAAACCGACCTCTTCCCGATCACCGCGCGGTTGCGGTTCTATCCCATCGTGAAATCCTGGGTGCTGCCGTATGTCTATGCCGGCGCAGGTGCGCTGATATTCGAAAACAAGACCCGCCCCTCCGATGATATCATCCGCTCGCAGGGACAGCCGGACTACGCGAACGACGAGGTCACCCCCGATGGAACCAGCATGGTGTTTCCGGTCGGTCTCGGGTTGCAGTTTCCGGTCGCCGAGCATTTTACCATTGATGTGAGCGCGGGGCCGGACATCACTCTGTCGGATGATCTCAATCCGGCACGCGACGGTATCAAGGACGCCTACTGGCATGGCATGGCCGGCTTCACCGTTCGCTTCGGTCCCTCGAGTGACGACTATGACGGGGACGGATTGAAGAACTGGGAAGAAGTCGAGCTCGGCAGCGACATGCGCAATCCCGACACCGACGGCGATGGCCTCACCGATGGCGAGGAAGTTCGCGAATACAAGACCGGCCCGACAACACCGGACACCGACGGTGACGGACTCCATGACGGGGCGGAGGTGCGCACGCATCGCACCGATCCGCTCAAGGCCGATACCGACGGTGACAATCTCCGTGACGGCGCGGAAGTCCGGGATCACCTGACCGATCCGCTGAAAGCGGACACGGACGGTGACGGATTGAACGACGGTGACGAAGTGAACGCGCACAAAACCAATCCGCTCGAAGCCGATACGGATAAGGATGGACTGAGTGACGGAGCGGAGGTGAAAACCCATAACACGAATCCGCTCAACCCGGACACCGACGCCGATGGCCTGAACGATCACGCCGAGGTCATGACACACAAGACGCTGCCGCGGAATCCCGATACGGATGCCGACGGATTGCGCGATGGTGAGGAAGTCAACACCCATCGTACCAATCCGCTTGTCGCCGATACCGACAAGGGGTCGGTCAATGACGGTCCCGAAGTCGCACGGAACACCGATCCGCTCGATCCGTCCGATGACGTTGCCAGGCTCAAGGTCGATGTCGGCAAGAAAATGGTCCTCGAGGGCATTGTCTTCGAGACCGGTAGCGCGGATATCATGCCGGAGTCGGAATTGATCTTGATGCAGGCATTCCGTACACTGGAGAGCGAGCCCAGCATCATCGTGCAAATTCACGGCCATACCGACAATGTCGGACGGCGTGCGTCGAATATGAAACTCTCGAAGGCACGCGCGGAGTCGGTGATGCAGTGGTTGGTCAATAAAGGCATCGCGTCGAGCCGCATCAGCACACGCGGATACGGACCCGACCGGCCGGTCGCGGACAACAAGACCGAGGACGGGCGGCAGAAGAACCGTCGTATTGAATTCTACCGCGTGAAATAATCACGCACGACCAGAACGAACGCGCATTCAGAGCGAACGCGCATTCGAGGAAGTAATACATTCATCTCCCGTGGCGCCGCGATCGAACGGTCCCGGTGCCACGGGACACAATTCAGAGGATCCCATGGGATTACTTGACAACATCGTCGGCGCGATCAGCGGTGGCGGAAAAGACAACAACATGATGGATGCGATCGGTGGTCTGCTCGGCGGCGGTGGCATCGGCAGCCTGGTTGAAAATTTCACCAAGGGCGGACTCGGTGACATGATCGGTTCGTGGATCGGAACGGGATCGAATCTCCCGATTTCCGCCGAACAGATTCAGTCGGTGCTCGGGAGCGACCAGGTCAAGGCGATCGCCGGCAAACTCGGCATCTCTCCCGAAGAGGCGTCGAACAAACTCGCATCCGTGCTTCCGGATGTCGTTGACAAACTGACCCCGGACGGAAAGATTCCTGATGTGGGCCAGAATGCGGGCGGTTTGGGAGATTTGCTGAAAGGGTTGAAACTCTGACACCCCATTGGTGACACACCACTCTATCATGTATCATTCTCAAGAGGAGTCACACTCATGGCGAAACGGAATATCGAGGACATTGAAGGAATCGGGCCGGTGTTTGGTGAGAAATTCCGCGCCGCGGGAGTCGCCGATACGGATTCCTTGCTGAGCGGTGCGCGCACGGCCCAGCTTCGGAAGGCGCTGGCGGCACAAACCGGATTACCGGAAGCGAAAATCCTGAAATTCGCCAACATGGCGGATCTGTATCGCATCAGCGGCATTGGTTCGGAGTTCTCCGAACTTCTCGAAGCCGCAGGGGTCGACACGGTGCCGGAACTGGCACAGCGGAATGCCGCGAACCTTGCGCAGAAGATGGCCGAGGTCAACGAGGCGAAAAAACTGACACGCCGCGTTCCCACCGAGAAGGAAATCAGCGCGTGGATCGAGCAGGCGAAATCCCTTCCGCGCATGCTCGAGTATTGAACAATCGCAATGAATCAAAAACGGACCACGCAAGTGGTCCGTTTTTGATTCAGCGACCGATGACTTCTTTACCGGACGTGGCGAGATGCAGCGGGACGTGGCCGGGAATGCAACCGCCGGCGTGAGCCATGCGAGGCGGAGTCCCGCTGGCGCGGAGCGGGCGGGAGAAATTCGCTGCACCTGCCCGGTGCATATCCGCTCCGTATATGTATGAATAGCGGCCATATTCTTTCGGGAGAGATCGAATCACCCTTGCGATTCTGCGATGGGTTGAGTATCCTGCTGCGGTCAGTCGCGATCGATAGATGAGCAATGCGATCATCCGTGCCGATGCACGCTGGGTTTCCGTCGCGTCGTTTCATTGCCATACCTGGAGGTTTCATGACCCCCGCATTCACGCGAATAGAGCTTGGACGTCAATCAGGACTCGTCATTGCTGTGTTCATCATGGTGGTTCTTTCCGAGGTCATGTTCCTTCATGCCCAAACACCCCAGTTTTCGTACGGCACCGGGACCACGGCAAATAATATCCCTTTCAACCCTATTTTCAACAATTTTTACAAGCACCAGGGACTGTACGCCGCGGGGCTGTTCTCCGGCGCACCAGCTGGCTATATCACGAAAGTGTATTGGCGGCGCGCAGCGACGTCGACGGCTACCACGTATGCGAACGCGGAAGTGTCACTGGCACAAACCACACAAACGACCTTCCCGACCACTCATTTTTTTTCGCCGATGACTTCCTGTTTTTCCGCGGGCGCCCATACCATCCCGGCGGGAGGCTACAATGAGTGGTTCAGCATTACTTTGCAAACACCATTTTACTACGACCCCGCTCAGACGCTGATCGTCCAGTTCTGCTCGGATGGCAAGACCGCGGGAGGAGGAATTCCCGTCTGGATCGGCTCTGCCCCCTCCGTTGTCAGCCCGGGCCGCATTTGGGGTGGTCCGGGTTGCAGCGCGCCGCTCTACCAGTACTCGAACGGGTCGTACCAGGTCTTCGGTTTCGATATCGGTCCGGCGCATGTTGATGATGCGGGGGTTTCCACCCTGATCTCACCCGTGGATTTCTGTGCCGGTATGCATCCACTGCAGATCAACGTGAGGAACCACGGGGTCAACACGATAAACACGGTGACGATTCACTGGATATACGACGGCGTGCCTCAGACGCCCGTGACATACAACACCCCGATCCCGGGAATGGGCGATGCGATCGTCACGCTCGGTTCGCACATCCATGCGACCGGCGTACCGCATACTGTGCGTGTGTGGACTTCGATGCCGAACAACATGGCCGATACGGACACACAGAACGATACCCTTGAAGTAACCCTGATCCCCGGGAATCCGGGCGCGAGCATTTCGGTGGGAGGTTCACCGTCATTTTGCGCCGGGGGGAGCGTGCTGCTCAACGCAAATACCGGCACGGGATTGAACTACCAATGGCTCATGGATGATGTCGAGATCAGTGGCGCGACATCATCGACCTGGGTCGCCACGCAGCCAGGGAGCTATCGCGTTATCGTCACCAATGCGACACGGTGTTCGGATACATCGTCCGCGACCGTGGTGACCATTCGCCCCTCGCCCGGTGCGTCGATCACCGCGGGGGGACCAACGTCCTTCTGCGCGGGCGGGAGCGTCGTGCTTCATGCGAATACCGGCCCAGGACTGACCTACCAATGGCTGAAGGATCTTGTGGAAATCAGCGGAGCCGTGTCTCCGGATTATGTCGCGACGCAGCCGGGCAGCTATCGCGTCATCGTGACGAATAGCGATCAATGCACGGATACTTCGGTCGCAACGGTACTCACGATTCTGCCGTCTCCCGTGGCCAGCATTACACCCGGGGGACCCACATCGTTCTGCGACGGAGAGAGCGTCGTGCTCGTCGCGAATACGGGGATGGATTTGAGCTATCGCTGGTTGAAGGACGGTATCGAGATCATGGGTGCCACATCATCGAGTTACACCGCGACAGAACCGGGAAGGTATCGCGTGCTGGTTTCGAACACATCCCCCTGCACCGATACATCGGCTGCGATACTCGTGACCATGTTTCCTGCTCCCGGCGCGAGCATCACGGCGACGGGACCCACGGTGTTCTGTGCCGGTGAACGCGTGACACTCGACGCCAATGTCGGCCTCGGGTTGACATATGAATGGTTGAGAGACGGAGTCCGCATTTCCGGTGCGGTATTGCCGCGCTACACCGCGACGCAAGCGGGGAGTTATCGCGTCATCGTGACGAATGCGGAACTTTGCAAGGACACCTCGGA
>JAVFAS010000009.1:0-45143 GCA_034002405.1 Bacteroidota bacterium
CCTTACCTGGTGGTCTGTGACCATGGCGAACTCCGGCTGGTGGGCGGAGTCTCCATGCTGAATCTCAACTCCGCGAAACCGGAATTTTAATTGTCGTCAGGAAGGAAATCTAATTGTCGCTGATCACATGATGCTCTTCAGCTGCCGTAGAGAACGGCTGAACTTGTTCAGCAATCCGTTCGTGGTGAATTCTTCGATGAGGCGATCCGTCTTTGGTCCGCCCTCGAAATAGAAAGTCGAGTAACCATAGCTCCGCTCGTGGCCGTGAAGCACGACGTCGTTGCACATAAGCCAACTCGCGAGGTACAGATCCTCGACGGTTCTTTCGGTATTCATTCTGAGATTTCCTCCTGGATCAGGAGTGTAGGTAGGCTGGGATTCCCATGCCTTATGGGCGCTTCGTTGCGCTGTTACTGTAGTTCAGCACGCAGCTGAACTTCCATATTACAAATATACGAAAAATAAAATTTAATAACCAATTGTATATCTTAAATATCCTATTTAGCAGATGCCCGCGCATACGAATATTTGCCGATTCTGAGTCGTATTGACCAATAAATCGGCCATATAGAGGGCAAATAAAAAAAGTAAAAAAATCTGCCTGCGGCATTTTCAGACGAAAACTACCTTACTACCCCTCATCCGCGGCCGATCACCCTGCGAAAAGGCGGCGGAACTTGAAAGCCTGGTTCTTTCTCTAAAGAACGAGTTTGGAATCGATTCGCTGGCTTCGCCGTTTGCATCTCAGCTTAGATTGAAGGAATTTCTTCTGAACTGCTGTGTCTCTTTGGACGGTGCACCGTCAACGAATACGGGGGAAACATGTCGCGTCTACTGATCATCCGAAATGTCTGTCTGCTGACTGCGGGCATTCTGCTATGCTCCGCTTATGTTATTCACGCCCAGTCGGTGCTGCAGGGCTATGGCGCGAAGGTGCTGCTATCCGGTGGGGATGGACGGACGCGGGTCGACCTGCGTATGACGGACCACGGCGAGGCCCTGGTCTGGTGGGAGAGCGGCGGTACCTGGCTGCGCGGTGACGGGAGCGATCTTGAGCGTCCGCTCCCATCAGGGAAGGACGTGCAGCGCATCCTCGCCGTACACGACACGAACTGGATCGGGCTGCAGTATCAGCCGGAGCGGAATATGCCCGGCCTGTACGACATATACATCCGCGCGGGTCACGGGGAGACGGCACTGGATCCGGCGGTATTTGTTGGCAGTGATGGATCGACCGCATTCAACGACAATGTCGCTTCGGTGGATCAGATATTTTTCGACATTAGCCTGAACGGGGATACTATCCGTTTTGTGACAGATCGCAGGGGACATGTCGAGGACGTGGGACTACACTATGACTATATACAGTGCAACTTCGTTGAGTGGCAGGTCGGTAATGAGAATAATACGCTCCTGCACCTGATACGCCCGGAAGAGATTCCCGATAGCACTGGATGGTTCGGACATATCCTCATGAATGACATGCTCCGGGCATCGGATGTTCGGGACGACCTCGTCGCCCTGTACTGGAGACGGGGTGGCGGGCGCGCCTCGATATTCGCCGCCGACACTGTCTATATCGAGTCGGTGCTGCTCATGAAACCGAGCAGCGGAACGGTGATCGATTCCTGCGTCGTGGACACGGTATCGTCCGCCGGACTGAACAGGACGCCTCGCATCCTGCCTCCGCACGACGGGACCGTTGACATCATTCGCAACGATGCCGCGAACACCGGGTTGTTCGCGGACCGTTATGCGACGGATGGGACACATCTCGGTCACTTCCCTCTCGCGGACCGTGTCGTCCTCGAGGCGCCGGATCCGGCGTTCCGAAATGGCTCGGTGTGGGAGGATGAGATTTCCATGGCGTCGAAAATGGACTACGACCTGCTCACCCTCGACGACGGCAGCCGCCTGCTGGCGTGGTCCGAAGCGACCGGCGGCACGGGAAAAAGCTGCTATCTGCGGCTCTTTGACCGGGACTGGAATCCGCTGGGACAGATCCGACAGGTGCACGAAGACACCACGGGCCTGCAGTATCATCCGGTGCTGGCCGCCAGCGGGGAACTCTGCATGATCGCATGGATGAGCCGGCGGAATTTCCGGGATACCCTATTCGTACGCTCTTTCCTTCGCGACCAGGTGCTGGACGCCGGGGATCCGCCGCCCGTTGCCGATGGACTGCGCGTCCGCGGCCCCTGGCCGCAACCGGCGCGCAGGAACTTCATGATGAATGTCGAGGTGCCACAGGCAGAACACAGCGTTGTGCTTGAATGTCGTGACATCCTCGGGAGAAGAGTCCTGCATTGGGAGCGAAACACCAACAACGGGCGACTCCGATTTTCAGAAGATGTGTCTGGGCTTCTCTCGGGTCTGTACTTCATTACCATCCACGCCGGAGACGCAATACAGTTACGAAAGCTGTTGGTTGAGTGAGGACGCGGGTACACACACTCGTAATTGCGTGCAACAATGCAACACTTCGTGTATGGGCGCAAGGCGAGCGAGGATGTTTTTTGGATGTTTGTGCGCTCTGAATGCGGCTAAAGCTATGTATTATAAAGAGATGGGGCTATCTTGCGGAGAATCCCAGTCTCTCCGCACCAGTATACGACAGACCCCGTCCATTCCGGACGGGGTCTGTTATTACACGTCCCAGTTCGCGGTCACGGCCTGTCGGTCATGACGGACATCACCGCAGCACACGGAGAAGCCGCGTGCGCAGTTCGCCGCCGGCACGCAGGGTGAGGAGATAACTGCCCGGGGGGAGCAACGCCGTGCGAATCGTGGTCGAGAACGTTCCGCCACGGTCGTCCATTGGCCGGGAGCGGTAGACTTCCCGCCCCAGCATGTCGTGCAGCGTGAGCATCGCCGGGCTTCCCATTTCGGTCTCGAACTGCACGGTGACCTGCGCGTGGGCGGGCGAAGGATGCACGGTACGGATCTCGAGTCGCGGCGTGTCCGTCTGTTGGCTGCGGACATGGATGATCGGGGACCAGGAGGCGCTGCCGTCGAAATCAATCTGGCGGAGACGGTAGCGGAGGGATGGGGGAGCGATGCCTGCATCGGAGGTTGTCTCGAGCTGGTCGGTGAAGCGGTAGCGATTGCCGACGGATGTTGTCCCGCTTCCGCTCACGAAACCAATGTGCTTCCAGTCCCCGCCGTCGAGCGAGCGCTGCACCTCGAATCCAAGATTTCCGGTCTCCGATGCCGTTTCCCAAGACAGATGCACCGCACGGTCGATCATCCGGGCGGAAAACGACAGCAATTCGACGGGAATATATCCGTTGGCCGCAAAATGCACGATCATCGCATCCGAAGTTCCGGACAGCTGCCCCTGCAGTCCGCTATACACGGGCAGATCGCTGCTTTCGCTGTAGCCGCAGAGAATGACGTTTCCGTTGTGGTCGATGGCGATGCCGTTTCCAACGTCGTCGTCGCTTCCTCCGTAGTAGGAACTCCAGAGCAAGGCGCCGCTGCTGTCGAAGCGCGCGACGAGTACGTCGCTTTCACCTGCACGGGCTGGCTGATGCGCGTATTGTGTCGGCAGGTCGTCGCTGGTGCTCGCGCCGGTGATGCCGATCGACCCCGCTGTCGTGACGTGCAGGCCGTACGGGGTGTCGGACTCGGAACCTCCGAAATAGGTCGCCCACACGGGCCGACCGGCCGTGTCGACTTTCATCACGAGGGCATCTGTTTTCCCGCCAAGGGCCGGCTGCCAGGCCTGATGCACGGGAAAATCACTGCTGCGAGTGAACGCGGCAATAACGGTGTTTCCCGCGCCATCCGTCTTCAGACGGGTGACGTAATCGATGGCGGTTCCGCCATAATACCCCGCCCACGCGCGGGATCCACTGGAGTCGAAGGCCAGGGCGAACACGTCACCACCGCCGGCCGCCGTATTCTGCCAGGCGTTGTGGGTGGGGAAGTCGGTACTCGCCGTGAATCCACCGATGACGGCCGAACCATCGGGCCGCGTGGCAACGCCCGTGGCGTAATCGTTCCCGCTTCCACCGTACAGGGTGGACCAGCGCAGCACGCCGCTGTGACTGAATTTCATGATGAATGCATCGTCAGCACCGGCGTGCACGGACTGAAACGCGGCGAGCAGCGGGAAATTCGTGCTTTTGGTTTGACCGATGACATACACATTTCCTGCCGCATCGGATGCGAGGGCGTTGGAATAGTCGTCACCGCTGCCGCCGATATAGGTCGCCCAGCGAAGCTGTCCGCTGCTGTCGAAGGATGCGACGAACGCATCCATTCCCCCGCCGGCCGAGGACTGAAATGCACCGCTCAGCGGCAGATCACTGCTTGAGGTCCACCCGCTCATGTACAGGTTGCCGCTTCCATCGCTTGCGAGCGTGTACGGCCGGTCCAGCATCGCCCCGCCATAATAGGTTGCCCAGATCAGGCTTCCGTCCGGTGCGAAACGCAAAAGGAACGCATCGGTATTTCCCGCCAGTGTCGCATATTGCGCACGCTGCACCGGGAAATCCGTGCTCGTCGTCTCTCCGACGACGGTGATGTTTCCATCCCCATCGGTCACGACATCCGATGCCGCATCCATGCCCGAACCGCCATGGTACGTCGCCCAGGGATCGATGACCAATGTCGACCGACGATCCCAATTGCCAAGCGCAAAACAGAGGTCGTGGCCTTCGAGTCGGAAACCCGATTCGACCACCGACCGCCGGCCGGCATCCTGTTGGAAAGAGAATGGGGCATCCTCGGTGAAGCCGCCGAGCGGGGTCGTGATGCGCAAGCGTCCTTCCGTGTCGATCCACATGGATTCGGTTCCTGCGAAGCGGAGCCGGATGTCCGACGGCGCTCCGCCCGGATGCACGATGAATTCATATTTGTATGCGCCATCGACGAGCAGGAACTCCGCATCGATGCGATCCCACAGATTTTCGTACCGGATGCGCTGGTAACCACGAACCGGCGTTGTTCCCATCGGATCGCGGGGAGAATGGAAACGATGAAGGATGCCATCGGCGTCCATGGGAATGATGCGGACGTCGGGATTCGCATCGACGAACGTGACGTCCATCCGCCATCCGCTGAGGACACGCGCGTCATCGCGGCCTGCCACTGCGCCATCGTGCGTGAAATGCCGACCGCGCTCCCTTCCCGCATCGTCCGCCGAGAAGAAGACAATGCTGTAGCCGGTTCCGCCGTAGAAATGTCGCGCGCCGTCAATCTCGGCGGTGAAGGCGATATCAGGCCGCTGCCGGCCGTCGGTATCACGGATCTGACCGCGATTCTCCAGGAAGCGGGGGGCGCCGCTCGATGCCGCCGTCGTTCCGGCGGCGAGAAGGATCAGCAGGATGGTGCAGGGAAGTAGGATGGTGCAGGGAAGTGTATGATGCGGTCGTCGTGGCATGGGTGTTCTCCTTGTCCGGCGTTTGCGTTCCGGTGTGGTCTCTGGATTCGCGTACATTCCTGCTTCCGCAACCATGCACGCATACCAGTCGTGGGATTCATCGATGATAAAAAAAGATACCGCTTCCGGAATTGCGGGACAAGCAAAACCGTACCGCGGGCCGTTTCCCTGCATCCGTGCCGCGGATTGGCGGAACATCGCGAATGCGCAGGTCGCGCCGCGCGACGGAGGTCCGGAGAAATCACGACTGCTTTCCCCACCCCGCGGCGTTGTCCGCAATACGTAGGAGAACAAAAGGATTGTGGAATGCGGATTCGGTGCAAACAGCGATCGCATCTCCCGCTGATCGAGATCATGCGGTTGGCCGCGGACGCGGGGACGCATGACCATCTCTGCCGTTGCGCGTTCTGTCGCGAGCAGTATCGTGATGCCGCGCGGCTCGTTCCTTTCTTGAACGACGAGGTCAATCCTGGTGGAACGGCAGGGCGTGCGCTGGCGGATTCGAAGCGCGGCGTGGCGAGCCGGGGATCACTGGATGAGGGGACGCTGGCGCGCGGGGGGACACTCGACGAGGGGACCCTGTTGCGCGAATGATGATCGTGCGCGACCGCCCGCGGAAGCGGGCGGTACGACGCGCGATGACTTGGGAGAACGCAACCGGTCGCACGCAACCGGCGTGTGTGTGGGGAGGCGTTGGGTCAACCCGCGGGCACGGGGGACGCGTCCTGGGAGAATACGTGCCGGGGGGCCAGTTCGATCAGGCGCTGTTCGAGCGCGGCGAGTTCGAGACGCATGCGTTCGAGCATGTGTTCGGATTCCTCGCGGATCTCCGGGATCAACCCGCGGTAATAGGCGATGCCATCCATGAGATTGTCATGGAATTCATGCAGCAGCGTGCGTGCCTTGTTCTGCAATGAATCCACCCGATCGTGCAACTGACCCATGTTCCGGTCGAGGAGGCGCTGGTAGTAATCGATGTAGAGCTGCAACTCCTTGATGAACATGTTCGGCCGCTCGGGATCGGTCATGATGTTGAGCCGGCCGTAAATATGATCCACCATCTCGCGCAGGGAGGAAATGCGCGAGAAATAGGCGAGATTCGGACCCGGACATACGGAAACGGCGGAACTCATCTTTTTCAGGTCGATGCCGTTGACCGTGAGCGCGGACACCGTGAGTCCTTCGCACAGGCAGGCCTTCTGTGTCGCGGCGGCATGGGCATCACGGTATTCGGCCGTGTGCTCGAGATGCTGTTCGCGCAGGAGGGCAAGTTTCTTCTTCAGGTAGGTGATGGAAGCCGTGCAGAGGGGTTTTTCCGTCAATTCGGTATTCAGCGCGAGGAATTTTTTCACGCAGGCGCTCCCCGGTTTCCCGGCGTCGATAAGCTCCTGCTTCTCGAGATCCTTGCTGTTGCCGCGCAGATTGTTGAACGGCACGCCGAGGGGAGAAATGTCACTCAGATACAAATCCTCGCTTTTCGCGACCCGCAGTTTTTCCAGCGTGTTGTCATCGACGTTCATCACCTCGGGCACGAGAAGGAAGGGGCTTCCCCAACCGACGGATGAAACCGCGTAGCGGCGCATGAGAAAGTCGTGTTCGCGTGCCGTCCCGACACCACCCTGGACGGTCACGTCGATGTGCATGTCGTCGGCGCGCACCGCCGAGCCGCGTTCACGCATCGCAGCCGCGAACAGCGTGCGCTGGGCGTCGAGCAATTCGTCGCGGCGGGTGAGGAATTCCTCGAGAATCGGACCGAGCAGGTAGCCATCGGTCGCGAAGGCGTGTCCACCGCAATTGAGGCCCGATTCGATGCGGTATTCGGAGATCCAGAGTCCCTTTTTCGCCATGAACTTGCCCTGGATCAACGCCGAGCGGAAGTCGCTCACCTTGATGACCAGGCGTTTGCGCAGGGCGCCGGTGGCATCAGGATAGAAATCGTCGAACTGTGCGCAGTAACTGTACAGGCGGGGATTCATGCCGGCCGACAGCACCACCGCGCTGTCAAGATCGCTGAGCGCGAAGCCGCGGAGGGAGGCGTGCGCGTCGTTGAACTCCGTGGGAAGCGCCACGCCTTGTCGTGTACTGTTGGCCTTGTCGACCTTGGTCATGATGTTGACATCGATCGATCCGGGAGTGATGCGGCGGCGCAGATCCTCCTGCAGGGCCTGTTTCTTCCCGTGATCGGATTCCGCGCGCATGCGCACATAGTCCTGCCGCAAGGGCGAGGTTTCCGGCAGCAGTTCGAAATACAGGGGCAGGTCGCCATCATCGAAGCTTCCGTTCCGCACACGCTCGAAATCCTGATCGACGATGCGCTTGATCACGTTCAGGTACGCGGTCGTGCGACGCGCGCGGGCGTCCGCCTCGTTCGCATCGATACCGTGGTACTCCCATCCACGTTGTTCGCAGTAGTGCTGGCGCAGCCCCTCGAGCAGCCCGTCATCAACCAGGGAAATCACGGAAGAAATGCCATATCGCGCGACCTTGGCGGGGGCGTCGACGGAGAAGGCCACACCGAGAACGGGGATATGAAATGTATGATCGGAGGTATTGGGCATGCGGCGCTTTCGAGGCTAAAAAAACATATCACGTTAAGATAGCGCCGATGCACGAAGGAACAAAGGTAATTGCGCGGTGCCGCACGATTTCACGCGGATGTTCAACCCTCATGCAGCCGCACGGTTGCCTTCCCGCGAATGAGCGCGAATTCGATATCGTTGAAATCCCACGACACCACGTCCTCGAACATTCGTCGCGCCTCTTCCGTGCGTCCGATGGACGCGAGCGCGAGCGCGCGATAATATTTCACCTGGATGAGCTCATGATTCGCCTCGCTCAGATGCTCGAGCGCCCGCGCGGGTTGCTGTTCGGCCAACGCGATGCGCGCGCGAAGCAGCTCGGTATGCTCCCATTTTCGCGCGCTGCGGATGGGCCGGAGAAAATCCACGGCGCGATCGACATGTCCGCGTGCCGCGATGATTTCGCCGCGCGCCAGGGCCAGATCCGCCTCCATGAGTGCGATCTCGGATTCACTGACGCGCTGGTAACTCGGTTCATCGACTTTCTCGGCGAGGGTACGAGCGAGCCGCGCACATTGCGCCAGAGCGGTGGCCGCATCAGCGAAGCGTCCGGCCTCGAGGCACATGCGAAAGCGGCTCTCCCAGAGGGAGTGATATGCCGTAAGGTCGGTCTGTTCGTCAAGACCAAGGAGAGGGAGCGTGTGCAGCACCGCTTCGTTCTCCGTGATCGCCGTCGGGATGTCCCCTTCATGGATCCAGGTCAGTGTGCGATAATTCGCGGCACGTGCCTTCGCCGCGCCGTGTCCCAGCTCGGTGGCACGGGCATAATCCTTCCGGGCATCGTCATAGAGCCCGATGAAGGTCAGGGCATGCCCACGCTTTGTGTAGGCCATGTAGGAATCACGATCGAGCATGGCCGCGCGGGTGTATTCGCCGCGCGCATCCTCGTACTGGTTCTGCGCGCGGTAGACATCACCGAGCAGGATATGCGCATCGGCCGCTTCCGGAAAGAGCGTCACATAGCGCGAGGCATATCGTTCGGCCTCGCGCGCGTCGGTGGGGTCGTCGAAGAGATACGAATGCGCCATCGCGCGCAGGGCGGGGGCGAACAGTCCGTTGTGGTCGATCGATGTCTCCAGCAGCTCGCGCGCGACGTACGTGCGCTGCTCATCCGCGGCGACCACGGCGGCTTCGTACAACGCGCGTGAACCTTGCGGATACGCCTCGCGAAGCCGGCGGGCGAACGATCCGCGCCGGGGCAGGTCGTTTTGCATTCCGGCGTGATGCAGACCGATGAGCAGCCGCTCGCCGAGAGATGCCGTGGATGCATGGCGCTCGGCCTCATCGAAATAGACGCGTTGCTCGTCCGGTGTTTCGGTTACGAGTCCGCGATACAGAAATGCGAGCGCGAAGGTGGAGTCGGCCGCGATCGCCCGGTCGAACACGTCACGGGCTTCATCGTTCCGGCCAAGGTCCAGGGCCTCGCGTCCCTGCAGGAACAGCACACGTGCCTGATGCACCTCGGTCGTGATGGGAATGTCGGTTTCATTCGATGCCGATTCTCCGCAGCCTCCCGGGAGGAGGGCCGCGCAGATGGTCATGAGCAGGAGTGCGTGCAGGGAGAGATGTTGTCGCATGGGATCCTCCACCGATGGAAAACGCGTGGTGTACCGCCGCTACTATTTCTCGGATACGACAAGATGAGACATGAGTGTGGCATTGTCAAGCTGATTCGCTCACGGATGCGCAACGGACCTGCTTCCGCTCTCCGGTGCGCCTGGAAACGCACGGCGGCGCACCATCGGGTTGCGAATGAGTGTCGCGCGCTATAGATTTCCGACAAACGAAACGATCTCCAACATTCCGTCCTTCCACCGGCACCCGCCGCTCGCGTGCATCCTTCATCATACCAGAGAGGATTCCCGATTTGTCATACGGAAAATCCGAAATTCGCATCGCGCTGATCTACGTCGCAATATCGGTGTTGTGGATCCTTTTTTCCGACCGTGCGATCTTTTCGCTCTTTCCGGATCTGGCGGCGCTGCAGCGGATCGGAACCATCAAGGGACTCGCCTTCGTCACCGCGAGCGGCGTGTTGTTGTACTGGCTGATGCATCGCGACGCACGCTTGCGCGACCGCACCGAGCGCGAACTGCTCGACTCCCGCACGCGGCTGCGTGCCCTGGCGGCGCGGCTCGACGAGGTGCGGGAAGAGGAGCGCGTCGGTCTCTCGCGGGAAATTCATGACGGACTTGGTCAGTTGCTGACGGGCATCAAGATCGACCTGTCGCTGCTCAATCGCTATCTTCATGACGAGATCAAACAGGGAGATGGCTCCGTTGCCGAGACGCTCGCCTCGCTGGGACGTCTGGTCGACGAGACCATCGCCCAGACCCGCACGCTCGCGCGACAGTTGCGCCCGGGCCGGCTCGATGAGGTGGGACTGGCCGGCGCGATCTCCCACTACGCCGAGGAGTTCGCGCGGCGCAGTGGCATACGGTGTACGTTTCACCCGCCGGATTCCGATGCGGATCTGTCACCCCGACAACGGTTGGCGCTGTTCCGCATCGCGCAGGAGGCGTTGACCAATGTGGCGCGACACGCACAGGCCGGCAATGTCGACATCACCCTGCACAGTGATGGTCGCCGCGTGACCATGACCGTGCGCGATGACGGTGTGGGGGTTCGTCCGCAATCACCATCGTCGACCGACTCGCTCGGAATCATCGGCATGAGCGAGCGTGCCGAGCAGCTCGGGGGCCATTGCCGCGTTCTTCCCGCGGACGGAAGAGGGACAGTTGTCCATGTGGAGGTACCACTATGATCCGTATCCTTCTCGCGGACGATCACAGCATCGTGCGCGAAGGACTGAAAAAACTGCTTGCGTTCGAACCGGATTTCCAGGTTGTCGGCGAGGCCGCGAATGTGGATGACGCGTTCACGCTCATCGATCGCCTGCATCCCGATGTTCTCGTGCTCGACATCTCGATGCCCGGTCGCAGCGGCCTCGATGCCCTCCCCGATCTGCGGCGTCGTGGCGACGGCACCCGAATTCTGGTGCTCACCATGCATCCGGAGGATATGCATGCACTGCGCAGTCTCCGTGCCGGTGCCGCGGGGTATCTGACCAAGGATGCGGTGCCGGAAGAACTCGCGACGGCGATCCGGCGGGTGCACGCGGGGCGGAAGTACATCTCTCCGGAACTCGCCGAACATCTTGCGGCCGAACTCTCGGGCGGACAGGGGGATGATCCGCTGGGCGCGCTCTCGCTTCGTGAGCAGGAGGTCCTGCGCCTGCTCGCGAGCGGAATGAAACCGGCACAGATCGCGGACGAACTGGGAGTGAGTCCCCGCACCGTCGGGACCTACCGCGCGCGAATGCTCGAGAAACTGCGTCTCGAAAGCACCGCGGATCTGATTCGGTTCGCCATCGCACAGAAACTCATCTGAAAATCCGATATTCCGGATCCCGCGGCGTTGTACGCAGAATGCGTACAGCGCCGCGGTCGTTTTTCCGACGGGAAAAATGACATCGCGGCACGCGCATTGACGACGTGATCCTACGAACCTCCCGGCCGGCCGATCGTATGTTGCATCTGTCCGCGGCCACACAGGCCGAACAGCGTAACCCAGGAACGACCATGTCCATGATGCACATTCTCATTGTCGATGATTCTCCTCTGGTGGGAGAGCGCTTGCGGAAGCTCCTCGGTGCCCTTCCCGTCACGGGAGCGGTGCAGTATCTGCAGTCGCTCGACGCGGCCTCGGCGCATCTGGGTGCCGTGACGCCCGATATTCTGATTCTCGATCACAACTTTCCCGACGGTTCGGGTGTGGATTTGCTCGCCCGGCATGCGGAGACGCTCCGCGGCACGCATGTGATCATCTATTCCGCCTACGGCAACATGCTGAACCAGGAACAGTACCGTGCACTCGGGGCAAGCATCATTTTCGACAAAGCCGATTCTCCCGAGGATCTCCTCGGCATGATCGAATCGGTGGTCCGGCTGCGGCAGCGGCGCCTGGCACGCGTCCCGGCGCGGGGTGTGACGGAAGAGGTCCGTGCGGGGCGTTCAATCCGGGAAGTCCTTCAGAATGCGGGAGACGATGCGCACTGAGCGATATACCGACCAGCATGCGCCCCGTCCGGTTGCCACCGTACCGGCCTCGACGTTGCGACACGCCGTCGAGCAGAGCTCCGGCGCGATCGTGATCACGGACCTCGACGGGAATATCGAATACGCCAACCCGGCGTTCAGCCGTCTGACGGGGTATGCGCTCGAGGAGGTCGTCGGCCAGCACACCCGCATGTTCGCCTCCGGTACGCATCCGCGCGCGTTTTACAAGGATCTCTGGGACACCATTCTCTCGGGTCGCGAGTGGAACGGGGAAGTACTGAACCGGAAAAAGGACGGGACGCTGTATTGGGAGGCGCTGTCGATTTCACCGGTGATCGAAAATCGCCAGCTCGTCCACTTTGTCGCGACCAAGGAAGATAGTACCGAACGGCGTCTGCTCGTTGACGCGCTCGAGGCGGCGAAACGAGAGCAGGAAAAAATCTCGGCGATGAAGGACGCCTTTCTCGCCACGATCTCCCATGAAATCCGTACCCCGTTGAACGTCATCCTGGGTTTTTCGTCCCTGCTTGAACAAGTGTACGGGCAGGGGATGGCGGCGGACGACCGATCCTATTTCGAGGGCATGCGGCAGGCCGGTGACCGGCTGCTGCGGACGATGGATTTACTCGTGAACATTTCGGCGATCATCTCGGGAAATTATGCCCCGTGTATCGAGGAGTACGACGTCGTCACCGGTCTGGAATCTCTCGTGGACCAGTTTTCCCAAGCGGCGCATGAGAAACGACTCGCCTTGGAATACCAGCCGCTGCGGCATGCCATCCACGTCCGACTCGATCGTTATGCATTCGAGCAGTCGATGCAGCATTTGATCGACAACGCCATCAAATTCACCCGCGACGGCCGGGTCTCGGTCTCCGTGCACGACGGTCCCGGCGCGGTTTGTATCGAGGTGGTCGATACGGGAGAAGGGATGTCCGAGGATTTCCTCTCCCACGCCTTCGTGCCGTTCAGCCAGGAAGACTCGGGCATCACCCGTCGCCACGAGGGGTTGGGTGTCGGTCTTTCGCTGACAAAGCGATACATCGAAGCAAATAAAGGAACTCTCTCCGTCGAAAGCGAGAAAGGAAGGGGAACACGCTTCCGCGTGCACTTCCCCGTGATTTCCTGATCGCTTCCCACCCTGCGCTGATCATACAGACTCAACCCCCTCTCTCTCTCTCCCCGAATCCCTGGTCCACCTCGGTATCGCGCACCCGCCGCGGGTGGACCAGGGATTCATCCCCTCCTTCTTCCTTCCGCCGAAGCGGCGGCAATGAAGGTTTCCATCCCATCGCGGCCGAATTCATTCATCCCCGCATCCGGAAACACATGACGGATGACGGGGTGACTTTCATTTTGCCACGGGATTCCCCATCTTTCCATGCTTTCACCCATCTTTTCACGAGGATATTCATGCCGGGGAAAACACTGCGCGCGCGCGAGTGGAATGGTGTCGTGGTCGAGGTCGTGCACGGCGATCTGACCGAGGAACAGGTCGACGCGATCGTCAATGCCGCCAACGAGCATCTCGATCACGGTGGCGGGGTGGCCGGCGCGATCGTGCGCAGGGGCGGCGACAGCATCCAGCGCGAGAGCAGAAGCATCGGACGCGTCCGCACCGGCAACGCCGCCCACACCGGTGCCGGCGACCTGCCGGCCCGTTACGTGATTCACGCGGTGGGTCCGATCTGGGACGACGGCAACAGCGGCGAGCCGGAATTGCTCGCATCGGCCATCCGCAACAGCCTCGCGCTCGCGGAAACCCTCGGCTGCACCAGCATCGCCCTGCCGGCAATCAGCTCCGGAATTTTTGGGGTGCCGAAAGACATCGCCGCGAAGATTATTATTCGGACAATTCGTATCTTCATTGATACCCGTCCGCGCGTTCTGCGGCGCATCCGCTGCACCAACATCGACGACGAGACGGCCCGGGCCTTTCTCGATGCGCTCGATGCGCTCGAGTGAATCCCGCATTCACGACAATACAACACCGTTCACATATTTCACGGAGCAGAGATGCAGGTAGAAACCCACGAACTGAAACAGGATGTTCTCCCGCTGCGTGCTGTCAACCATGTCGAGATCTATTGTGGAAACGCGAAGCAATCGGCGTATTACTACCGCCATGCATTCGGGTTCTCGCTGGTCGGGTATCTCGGACCCGAGACCGGTGTGCGAGACCGCGTTTCCTACGCGCTGCAGCAGAACAAGGTCCGCTTCATCCTCACCACCCCCATCGCCGAAGACGGCATCATCCCGTTCCTGAGCCGTCATGGTGACAGTGTGCGGGATATCGCGCTCGAGACCAGTGATGCCGAATTCTGTTTTCGCACGACCGTCGAACGTGGCGCGCGTCCGGTGCGCGAACCGCGGGTGCTCGAGGATGCGCACGGCGCGGTGAAACTCGCGACCGTGGCGACCTATGGCGACACCGTCCACACCTTCGTCGAGCGAATGAACTACGACGGGCCTTTTCTTCCCGGCTTCATGGCGATGCCGACGGATACATTGGCACGTCCGGTGGGACTCAAGCACATCGACCATATCGTGGGCAATGTCGACTGGAACCAGATGGACGAATGGGTGCGGTTCTACGTCGATGTGTTTGGATTCTCGCGCTTCGTCTCCTTCGACGACAATGACATCTCCACGGAATATTCCGCGCTGCGCTCGACCGTCGTTTCGAATCATTCGAAGTGGATCAAGTTTCCGATCAACGAACCGGCGGAGGGACGCAAGCGCTCGCAGATCGAGGAGTACATCACCTTCCATAACGGTCCGGGCGTGCAGCATATCGCCATCGAAACCGACGATATCATCGAGACGATCTCGAAATTGCGCGCGCAGGGAGTGGAATTTCTCGACATCCCCGATAGCTATTACGAGGATCTGCTCGACCGGGTCGGTCCGATCGACGAGGACCTCGAACCGCTGCGTCGCCTCAACATTCTCGTCGATCGCGACGATAAGGGATACATGCTGCAGATCTTCACCAAACCCGTGGAGGACCGTCCGACGCTCTTCATCGAAATCATTCAGCGCAAGGGCGGTGAAAGCTTCGGCAAGGGCAACTTCAAGGCGCTGTTCGTCTCCATCGAACGCGAACAGGAGCGGCGGGGGAATCTCTGATTTCGCGAATCGTCCTCAATATGAATCAACCCCGGCGTGTGTCGGGGTTTTTTTATGACGGGATGGAAGGATGGAAGGGGTGATTGCGAATGGGAGGGCAATTGCGTTTGTTAGGGGGGTATGGAATACAAGCGCACATATATCGACGGATACAATGTGCTGCACAAGTTCAGCCGACTCACGCGGATGATGAAGTCGAATCCCGACGCCGCGCGACGGGGACTGATCGAGTTTGTGCGGAAGAAGACGCGGGGCAAGGGACACGTGACGGTGGTGTTTGATGGCCACGGGGATGCGATCGGTGGGGGGACGGCCATCACGGTGGTGTACTCCCTCGCGCGGACAGCGGACGATTGGATCCGATTTCAGCTTGAACGTGATCCGTTTCCTCGCATGGCGCTGGTGGTCTCGTCCGACAACGAGGTGCGCGCTCATGCCGCGATCTGCGGTGCGCATCTGCTCTCCGCACAGGAGTTCATCGATGACGCGAAAAACGAGCGGGCCGACCTGGTCGAGCAGCACCTCAAGAATCGGCCGGTGAGCGAGAGCGAAGTGCGCTTCTGGCTCGCGGAATTCGAACGCGCGAGGAAGGGCGAGACGGAATGAGCGGTCCGCGTGGCCGCACGGTGGCCCACGATCGGTGCCGGCCGTGTGTATTTATTGGAATTCCCGCGAAATTAGGCTACTTTTCAAATTCGTCCCGAGAGAGGTTCGTGTGAATTCCCGGCAGAAACCCGAGCATATCCCATACTGGAAGTTGATGGAACGACGGCTCCGCGATGCAATGGAGCAGGTGTATGGCATCACCATGTTCGGTCTCCGGTTTTTCCGCTATATCTTCGTTCCCCCGTACGAATTCGGCCAGGTCCGCAAGCATCTGGACGACTTGGGCGCGAAGTCGATGCCGCTGCTGACGGTCGTGGGATTGATCATGGGCATCATCCTCGCGCTGCAGTCGCGGCCGACACTCGACCGTTTCGGTGCCGGGGGCTTTCTGCCCGCCATGCTTGCACTGACGATCGTCCGTGAACTCGGACCCGTGATCACGGCGCTGATTGTCGCCGGGCGCGTCAGCTCCGGCATTGGCGCGGAGGTCGGTTCGATGAAAGTCACCGAACAGATCGACGCCCTGGAGGTCAGCGGCATCGATCCGTACAATTATTTGGTGGTGACCCGCGTCCTCGCGACCGCGATCATACTTCCGCTGCTCACCGCCTACGTCGATTTTCTCGGAATCTTCGGCGGGTACATCGCGGAGTGGATTTCGCATAATTCCAGCATGCAATTGTATTTCACCGAGGTGGTGCAGAGTCTTCGATTCTATGATATCATCCCGGGTGTCGGGAAGACCATCGCGTTCGGGTATATCATCGGCGTGATCGGGACCTATCAGGGATTCAACACGACGCGAGGGACCGAAGGCGTCGGCCGCGCCGCCACCACCGCGGTGGTGCTCTCCTCGCTCAATATCATTTTTCTCGACGTGATCATCGTGCAGCTGACCCTGCTGTTTCTGGGGCCGGGAATATGAACCACGGCAAGATTCTCATCGACGTCCAGGACGTCTGGAAATCCTTCGGCGACCATCACGTCCTCACCGGTGTGAGCATGCAGGTGCGCGAGGGGTCGAGCGACGTCATCCTCGGTCGCAGTGGAATTGGCAAGAGCGTCCTGCTCAAAAGTATCGTCGGCCTGCTGACGCCCGAGCGCGGCAGCATCGAGGTGATGGGACAGCAGGTGATGGGCATGCGTCCGTCGGATCTGAACAAGCTCCGGAAGAATTTCGGCTACGTGTTTCAGTACGCCGCGTTGTATGATTCGTTGACGGTGCGCGAGAATCTCGAGTTTCCGCTGCGCAAGCATACCGATGCCGGGGAGGAGGAAATCGAGGAGCGCGTTTTCGAGCAGCTCCGGTTGGTGGGACTTGAAGCCTCGGTGGAGAAAATGCCCTCGGAACTGAGTGGCGGCATGAAAAAACGCATCGGACTTGCCCGCGCGATCATCACCCGTCCCGCGATCGTGCTGTACGATGAGCCGACGGCCGGACTCGATCCCATCACCGCGCGGGAAATCAGCGAACTCATCCTCAGTCTCGAGGAGCAGTTCGGCATCACGTCGATCACGGTGACACACGATCTCGAGTGCGCACGGCTGATCGCGCACCGAATCCATATTCTCGAGAACGGATGCTTCCAGGTGACCGGGACGTTCGACGAATTGAAGCGTTCCGCCGATCCGACCACCAAGGCGTTTTTCCAGGTAGTGACATGAAAAAGACGAATTTCTCCCGCGCACGTGTGGGCTTTCTGATCTTCATCGGGGTACTCGCGTTTTCCGTCGGTATCTTTTTCATCGGCGAGAAAAGCCAGTTCTTCAGCAGCGCGTTTTACATCCGGGTGAATTTCGAAAATGTTGAAGGCGTCAAACCTGGCGCGACCGTCATGCTTTCGGGATACAATGTCGGGACGGTGTACGACATCGCCCTCACTCCCAAGGCCGATTCCATTCGTCTGTTGCTGCGCATCGACGATGATGTGCGCGCCTTCATCAAAATGGACACGAAGGCGGAGATCAAACAGGAGGGATTGGTCGGAAACAAGTTCATCAGCCTCAGCATCGGTTCGCCCACGTCGCCGGAGATCTCCAACAATGCCTACATCGAGGGGGTGCCGCCGTTCGCGCTTGGAAGCGTGACCGACAACCTGGTGGCGATCGCCGACACGGCCAAGCTCGTGACTGGAGAACTCAACCTGTTGTTGCATCGCATCAACACGGGGAATGGCACGATCGGGAAGCTGTTTACCGACGATCAGCTGTACACCCGCCTCGTCTCGATCACCGAGCAGACCGAGATCGGGCTGCGCCGTACCAACGAGCAACTCGAACAACTCGCGTCGTTGCTTTCGAAGAGTATCACGACGCTGGATGTCATCGCGCTCAAGGCCGACACGGCAATGGATCATACCGTCCGCATCACCGATCATGCGGCCTCGATCGTCCGCAAGGTCGATGACGGGGAGGGCACGCTGGGCCTGTTGATGAACGATCGCGCGCTCTACGATTCGCTGCGCATGTTTCTCGCCGCGCTCACCGATGTCACCTACGATGCCGGGAATGCGGCGGATCAAACCGCGCGCGCCCTGCATGCCATGCGCGAACATTGGCTGTTTGGCCGCGTTTTCGCGGGTGAGGAATTCGAGAACGAAGCACCCGTGCAGTCGTCCTACGTGCGCAGGATGCGTGAGCTGCAGCGCCGGCTCCAGGACATCGAGCGTCGCGAGGCCGAGCTCGGCCTGACACCGGGCGGTGCCGGCGTGAAACCGGGAAGTACTCCACCGAAACCGGGAGCAGGCGGGCAGCAGGGACGATGACCATTCTCGTGCTCGGACATCTCGTCCTCGATGAAATTCACAGTTACGACGGAAAGGTGTACCACGGCGCCGGCGGCATTACCTTTCCCGTGAGCGCATTCGATGCGTTGCTCGCGGACGGCGAGTCGCTCCGGCCGTTGTTTCCCTTTGGCCGCGACGCCACGGGGACCATGCGCGATCTCGCCGCGGCCTGTCCGCGCACCGACTTCTCGCACTGCTGGCCGGTCGAGGCGGAAAACACCCGTGTACGACTCTTTCATGAATCACCGGCGCAGTACAACACGCAGCTTGTGCGCAGTCTCGACGCGATTCCCGCCGCGCGCATCGAACCGCTGCTCGCGGACAGTGCGCTGGTGTACCTGAACATGATGACCGGACACGACATCACGCTCGACACCGCGGCACGCCTGCGCGGCAACGGGCGGCTCGTATACATCGACCTGCACATGATCGCCTACCGCGTGCACCGCGACGGACACCGTGAACCCGCGGCGTCTCCCCGATGGCGCGAATGGCTCCGCGCCGGAGACGTGCTGCAATGCAATGAACGGGAGTTCGCGGCACTGATTCCCGACGCGCACAGCGACGATGAACGGATCGCGCGCGTGTTCGCGATCGCGTCGCCGCGGTTTTTCGTGCTCACTCGCGGAGAATCAGGTGCGGATATCCACCATCGTGATGGCGGCGTGATGCACGTCCCGGCACGCCTCCCCGCGCGCACCGTCGACCCGACCGGCTGCGGCGACACCTTCGGAAGTGCGCTCGCGCTCGGACTTGCCCGCGGCGAGGATCTTTCGATCACCGCCGCGCGTGCCGCCCGCGCGGCTTCGTTCGTGGCGGGCCTTCCGGGATCGGCGGGCATGGCGGGACTGCGCGCGGCGCTTGCGGAGGAAGACGAATGAGAATCCTGATCACCGGCGCGCACGGATTGCTCGGCCAGAAGCTTGCGCTGATCATCGGCCGCGAAACCGCGCATGAACTCCTGCTGACCGATCTCGCGCCTCGCACGTTCTTCATCAATTCGCGCTTCGATTACCAGCAGCTCGACATCACGCAGCTGGGCGACGTGAAAAGTCTGGTGGGTTCGTATCGTCCCGATGTCATCATCAATACCGCCGCGCTGACCAACGTCGATGCGTGCGAGGAAGACCGGCTCGGTGCGTGGCGTCTCAACGTCGACGGAGTGAAAAACCTCATGATTCCCGCCCGCCGTCTCGACGGCTGCCGTATCGTGCAAGTCTCGACCGATTACGTGTTCGACGGCCGATCGGGACCCTATGACGAACACGCGCGTCCCCATCCCGTCAGTTATTACGGGAAATCAAAACTCGCGGCGGAGAATGCGCTGGTATCGGGACCGGTCGAATACATCATCGCACGCACGCAGGTGCTCTACGGGACCGGCTACGAGGTCCGGCAGAACTTTGTCTCCTGGGTGCTGTCGAAGCTGGAGCAGGGCGTCCCCTTCCGCGTCGTCGACGATCAGCGGGGTAATCCGACACTGGCCGACGACCTCGCGTTCGGCATTCTCAAACTGCTCGAGCGCCGGTGCGCGGGCATCTATCATGTTTCCGGTCCGGAATCCGTCGACCGTTTTTCATTTGCGCTGAAAATTGCCGAAATTTTCGGATTCAGCCCATCCCTGATCTCCGCCACGACGTCGGAGGAGATCGGGCAAGCCGCGAATCGTCCCCCCGACAGTACCTTCATCACGCTGAAATTCGAGGCCGCGTGTCAGGAGCGATTGAGCGACACCACGCGGGGACTCGAACGGTTGCGGCAGCAGATCCGCGATGGCGCCGAGCATACCGGCCTGCTGAACGACCGCCGGTTCATCTGAACATCCACCAATCTGGACACGACAATGCTTGACATCAAGCGCCTTCGAGAAACACCGGAATTCGTACGGCAAGCCGTGCAGAACAAAAACGAACGCGGCAGCGTCGACGATGTGCTCGAGCTCGATCGCCGACGGCGGGACATCATCGTCGAGGTCGAACAACTCAAGAACACGCGAAACGTAGTGTCGGACGACATCGCGCGCCTGAAGAAGCAGAAGCTGCCGGCCGACGAGCGCATCGCGGAGATGCGCGGCGTGTCCGATCGCATCAAAACGCTCGATGAGGAACTCCGCGGGATCGAGGACGCCATGCGTTCGCATCTGCTCATGCTTCCGAACATTTGCCACCCGAGTGTACCGATCGGGAGCAGCGCGGCGGACAATGTCGAGCAGCGCGCGTGGATTCCCCCGCATACCATGAGACTCAACGATGATCCGGAGCACGCGGTGCTCGACCACGTCGAACTCGGGCGCGCGCTCGATATTCTTGATTTCGATCGTGGCGCCAAGCTCAGCGGCAGCGGCTTTCCGCTGTACGTCGGCAAGGGTGCGACGCTCGAACGCGCATTGATTAATTTCATGCTCGACACGCATCTGCGGGAACATGGATACCGGGAGGTGTTCCCCCCTTTCGTTGTGAACACCGAATCGATGTATGGCACCGGACAGCTGCCGAAGATGTCCGAGGACATGTACCGCTGCGCGGATGACGATTTGTATCTGATTCCCACCGCGGAAGTCCCGATCACGAACATGTACCGCGACGAGATTCTCGAGGCATCACAGGTGCCCTCATCCTTCTGCGGCTACTCCGCCTGTTTTCGCCGCGAAGCTGGATCCTACGGAAAGCAGACCAAGGGATTTCTTCGCGTGCATCAATTCAACAAGGTCGAGCTGGTCAAATTCGCACGGCCCGAGCAATCCTACGAAGAATTGGAGTCACTGGTCGGAAATGTCGAGCATATCCTGCAACTGCTCGAAATTCCCTACCGCGTACTTTTGCTCTGTACCGGCGACACCAGCTTTTCATCGGCGAAGACCTATGATATCGAAGTGTGGTCACCCGCGGAGCGGACGTGGCTCGAAGCATCGTCATGCAGCAATTTCGAGGACTTTCAGGCCCGCCGCGCGAACATCCGATACCGTCCGGATGGACAGGGGACGAAGCCGACACTCGTGCACACCCTCAACGGATCGGGCCTGGCCACATCGCGGTTGATGGTGTCGATTTTGGAAAACAACCAGACGCCGGAGGGAACGGTGATCGTCCCGAAGGTGCTCCAACCCTACACCGGTTTCCGCATGATCGGTTGATGCGGCGGGACGATGGAGCGGCAAGCCGCCGCACCCGCGCGTGCGGGCGGGAGTTATTCCGCGCCGACGTGTGTTTCGAGACATGAGCATGATAGACGCCATTACGATAGATTTCTGGAATACCATCGTTGATTCCCGCAACGGTGCCCAGCGCCGTGCCGCGCGGAATCGCGCCATGGCCGCGGTGTTCGCGCATACCGGTCGGGAGTGGGACGATGACAGGGTGACCGCGGCGTTCGAACATTCGTACCAGACCTTCGAACGCCACTGGCACGGGGAACAGCGCACGATGCCCACGAGCGAGAGTCTCGGGGTGATCTGGGATTTCCTCGACCTCGACGTCCCCCCCGCGTTGCACGCACGCACCGTCACGCTGATCGAAGACAGCATTCTCGAGGGCATGCCCGCGCTGCTGCCCGGCTGTGCCGAAGCACTCGCGGCATTGTCCGCTCGCGTTCCACTCGCCTTGATCTCGGATACAGCGTTTTCTCCCGGGCGCGTGCTCCGCCGCGTTCTCGACGCCCACGGCATCGCCGGCTATTTCACCGCGATGGTGTTTTCCGATGAGACCGGCGTTTCGAAGCCCCACCCACGGATGTTTGCCCACGCCCTCGCGGCGGTGGGTGTGGCGCCCGCCCATGCGGTGCATATCGGGGACATCGAACGCACCGACATCGCCGGAGCCATGGCGGTGGGAATGCGCGCGATCCTCTTCCGCGGGGATCCGAGCGGTCGATACCATCAGGAAAATCATCCGGACAACACCGCCGCCGATGCGGTCGCGCATTCCTGGGACGAGGTGCGCGGGATTCTCGCGGAATGGGGCATGGCATGACATCCGGGAGTTGGTCATGAAATCCCTGTGGCGGCTGATGCCGTATTTTCGCCGGTACCGTCGGACATTGATCTGGGGCATCATCCACATCTTCCTCTCCACGGTGTTCGCGGTCATCGCACCCATCATCATCCGCGACGCGGTCGACGGGTTGCAGGCCGACCTTTCGTCCGCCACGCTCGTGCGCTACGCCCTGCTGCTGGTCGCCGTCGCGCTCGCCAGTGGCATCTTTCTGTACCTCACCCGGCAGACCATCATCGTCGTGTCACGGCGCATCGAATTCGACCTGCGCAACGATTTCCTCGCGCATGTCATGCAGCTTTCGCAGCGCTACTTCGCGACCACGACGACGGGTGACCTGATGGCGTATTCGAGCAACGATATTTCCGCGGTGCGGATGTTCGTCGGACCGGCCGTCATGTATTCGGCCAATACGGTGTTCAACTTCGTGATCATCGTCTGGCTTCTCGTGGAAATCCACCCGATGCTGACGCTGTGGGGCCTGCTGCCACTTCCGATTCTCTCCTTCGCGGTGTACCGCGTGGGTTCGCTCATCCACAAGCGTTACGAGGAAATCCAGGAGCATTACGGCACCATGACCGCGCGCACGCAGGAGAGCATTTCCGGCATCCGCGTCGTCAAGGCCTATCTGCGTGAGGATCACGAGACCGAGGTGTTCCGCGAGTTGAGCGAGGAATACATGCGGCGCAACATGCGCATGGTGCGTATTCAATCCCTCTTCATGCCGATGATCGGCATCCTCGTTGGTTTTAGCTCCATCCTCATTCTCTGGCTCGGGGGACTCGATGTCATCGCGGGACAGCTGACACTCGGCGAGCTGACGCAGTTCATCATTTACCTCGGAATGCTGATCTGGCCGATGGCCGCGATCGGCTGGGTGGTCGGACTGATCCAGCGCGCGGCGGCCTCGATGAAACGTCTCGAACGCGTGCTCGACACCGCGCCCGATATCGTCGACACCGCGGCGACCAATCACGACGTCACCACGATCCAGGGCCATATCGGATATGAGGATGTGTATTTCCGGTATGATCCCGCGCGACCCGACGTGCTTGCCGGCATCTCTCTCGAGATCCGCGCCGGCATGACGCTCGGCGTGATTGGTCTGACCGGTGCGGGGAAGAGTACGCTGGTGAGCCTGATCCCGCGGCTGTTCGATCCGACGGCCGGCGTCCTGCGTATCGACGGACGCGACGCTCGCGACATTCCGGTCGCGGTGCTTCGCCGGCACATCGCCTACGTGACACAGGAAACCTTTCTCTTCAGCGATACCCTGCGCAACAATATTGCCTACGGCGTTGACGGCGCACGCGAGGACGACATCCTCTGGGCGGCGGGCATCGCGCAGATGGACAAGGACGTCGCGGATTTTCCGAAACACTACGACACCATGCTGGGCGAGCGCGGGATCACGCTCTCGGGGGGACAGAAGCAGCGGGTGAGTCTCGCCCGCGCGGTGCTTCGCAAGCCCTCGATTCTCATCCTCGACGACGCGCTGTCGGCGGTCGACACGCACACCGAGGAAGACATCCTGCAGCGGTTGAAATCGGTCATGGCCGAACGGACCAGTATTCTCATCAGCCATCGCATTTCGACAGTGAAACACGCCGATCACATCATCGTGCTCCGCGACGGGGTGATCGGGGAGCAGGGCACACATGACGAGTTGGTTGCCCTTGGAGGCCTGTACGCCGAGCTGCATCAGAAGCAGCTTCTCGCCGCGGAATTGGAGGAGATGGAATGAACCCCCGTGCGATCACACGGATCGGCACCGGCGATTGCGCGCGTCTGCTGCGCGGTGGGCATCGCGTGCTGCTGACCACGCACACCAATCCCGATGGCGACGCCATCGGGAGCAGTACCGCGTTGTATCACGCCCTGCGTGGCGAAGGGATCGAGGCGCGCATCATTCTCACCGATTCCCCTCCGGAAAATCTGGCCTTTCTCAATGACGGATCCTCGATCGAAACCTACGATCCCGCCGGGCACGACGCGTGGATCGCGTCGGCCGATCTCCTGGTCGGTCTCGATTTCAACGACAGCGCGCGTGTGCGGCGGATGGAACCCATCTTCCGCGACGCCGCGGGACGCAAGGTGATCATCGACCATCATCAGTCGCCGAAGCGCTTCGCGGATGTCTACTGCAGCATCCCCGAAGCCTCGTCCACCGCCGAAATTGTGTACGACATTCTCAATGGCGATGACATCGCCTTGCCGTCGGCGGTTGCGCTGGGGCTGTACGTGGGTATCATGACCGACACCGGTTCGTTCCGTTTCGACCGGACCACCCCGCGCGTGCATCGGATTGCCGCGCGGCTGATCGAAGCCGGTGTTGATCCAACCGCCGTGTACCGTCTGATCCATGACGATTATCCACTCCGCCGCACCCGGCTGCTCGGGATGATCCTGGCGGGCATCGAGCACTTCTGCGACGGGCGCGTGTCGTTGCTCACGGTGACGAAGGACATGTTCGATGCCACCGCGACGACCATCGAGGATGTGGAGAATATCGTCAACTATGGACTCGCGATCCGTGGTGTCGAGGCCACGGCGCTGTTGACCGCGACCGACGGGCAGGTGAAAATCAGCTTCCGTTCCCGCGGACGGATCACGGTCAACGACATCGCCGGCCGTTTCGGCGGTGGGGGACACCGCCTGGCGGCCGGCGCGACGGTCGAGGGACGGGATTGGGATGAGCTCAAGACCGCGGTCGCGGCGGCACTGTGTGCCGCCCTTGACGACGGTTAATCGTCGGTATTCCGATCACGCCGTGCGCGACCGAATGCGCGCATGCCGCGTTCGACATGCTGCCAGCGCGATCGTTTGATCGACTGCCACTGTTTCTGCTGTTCGGGGTTCAGTTCTTTCATCACCGCGCGGTCCGAATCGAAGCGCAGCATCTTCTGTTGCACCTGAAGGTCGGAGATCTCCCGGGTGAGCTGTTCGACGGTAGCGCGATCCGGCGTTTCATCATCCATCACCGAGCGAAGATCCACGCGCTTCTTGCTGATGGTTGCGCGCAGATCGATCATCTGCTTGCGGGTTTGTGCGTTGATGTCCGCGAGCGCCTGGGTTTGTTGCGTGGTCAGATTCATGTTTTTCCACATCCCGCGTTCAGGTCCACGCTGGGCGGTCGACGGAAACACGGTGAGGAGGAGGAGCGCGAGGGAAAGCAGGAGTGATCTCATTGCGAATGTCCTTGACTTGTGAATGTACACCCGGTACTTTGCTGCATTGGACGCCGGAATGTTCCGGCAGGTTTAACCTTCTCCGCCGCGTGGGAGCGGCACACGAATACAGCATGGCAGAGCAGTGGGTGCTGACACACACGGACGTGATGGCGCGATGAACACGGAAACGACATCCACCCGACCGGCACGCCGGCCTGGCAGGCACGGAGTGTTGATCCTCTTGATGACCGTGGCGGTCATCGCGGTGGGGTTGTTCGTCTGGAACACGTATTTTCGGAGTGTGCGGTATGAAATCGTGCTCGATCGCGCGCAGTTGTTCACCGGTTCGGTCGACACGATGAAGCTCGCGGGCGTTGGGGTGAATCGCGTCGGCGGTCGGGTGCTCGGCTCCCATGCGCGAATCCAAGCCGAGATCATGGACGGTGCGTCGCTCGGACGCCTCGAGCGCGACGGTGAGGGGTTGCGTTTCATCTCCCACGGCGAGCGGGAGGGGGAAGTGCACCTGCGTGTCTCGGTCGACGACTGGCCGTTCCCCATGCTGGTCTCCTTCCGTATTCATGCACCGCTCGCCGACGCGACGGTGCACGGTGGTCGATAATATTTCCGTGGAGTATGCCTTGAAGCGTATCGTCATGATTTTCACCGGGGGCACGATATCGATGACCCTGGATCCCACCACCGGCGGAGCGGTACCCTCGCTCAACGGGGATCAAATCCTTGCCCGCGCGGGCGGACTTCGAGACATGGCGGAGATCGAATTCCGGGAATTCGGGAAGTATCCCGGTCCCCATGTCACCCCCGCGATGATGTTCGAGATTGCCCGACGGGCGGAAGCGGAATGCGCGCGCGACGACGTCGATGGTGTGATCATCACGCACGGGACCGACACGCTCGAGGAGACCGCCTATTTCCTTGATCTGGTGCTGCGCACCGACAAACCCGTGCTGCTCGTGGGATCGATGAATCACAGCGAGGATCCGGAGTGGGACGGACCCGCCAATATGCGCGACGCAATGCTCGTCATCCTCTCCGGGCAGTTTCGCGGTCTCGGTGCCCTCGTGTGCCTGAGCGGTGAAATCAATGCCGCCAGCGAGGTGACCAAGACCCACACGCTGCAGCGGGATACGTTCATGAGTTTTGATTTCGGACCAATAGGTCGGATTTTTGAGGGACGGGCGGTGTTTCTTCGGAAACCGTATATTCACGACCACCTCGATCTTGCCATTCCGGTCGAGCCCGTGCACATCCTCAAATGTTACGCCGGGATGGATATCGCACCCTTCCGGAGTTGCATCACCGGTGGTGTCCGGGGACTGGTAGTCGAGGCCATGGGAACGGGCAATGTCCCTCCGTCCGCCTTCGACGGCATCGTCGAAGTTCTCGCCGCGGATATCCCGGTCGTGCTGGTCTCGCGGTGTCCGCGCGGCGTCACCGACGATGTGTATGGCTACTATGGCGCGGGTCGCAACCTGCATGCCGCGGGGGTGGTCTTTGCTCCATACCTCAACGGACAGAAGGCGCGGATCAAGCTCATGCTCGCGCTTGCGGCGACGACCGAGCATGCGGTGCTTCGCCGCCTGTTCGAGCATCGAGACTGACTCCGGCCGCGTGCGACGCGATGCGTCGCGCGCCACCGATCAGGACAGACGGAAACCGCCGGCAGGGAGTCGCCGGCGGTGCGATGGATCAAATGTTCCAGGGAGATGGAAATGTCAGAATGCGCATTGCCGGTAGATCTGTTGTCGGGCGGGGTCGACCTGCGACATCAGGTTCATCAGACGGGGACGCTGCGCGTACCCTTCGAGCAGTTTGCAGAAGTCACTCGCTTTCGATTCGAGCCACATCGTCAGCAGCAGCGAGCGCGCATTGGAACGCGCGAGAATATCCCCGACGAGTTCGATGGATTTCGCGATGGCCTTCTGCGCCATTTCCTTGTCGGTTTCGATGAAATCGATACCCTCGTAGAAATACCAGTACATCGCTTCGCGGAATTTTTCGTATTGCGCGTTGAGCAACTCGGAGACCAGGTTCATCCTGCTGTATTGATTGCTCTGTCCCTGCCACTCCTGCGCTTGCCGCGAGGTCTGCGAGCGCTGCGCGATGGTGAGGGCGCGCGAGTAGTACGGGGTCCCCATCAGCGGTTCGTAGCTGTCGAAGTCCATGCCGAGAACGACGTACATGTAAAAGTCGATCAGACTCGTGATTTCGTTGTACTGGTATTCGTCATGGACGAAGGGTGTGCCCTTGATATAGCTGAACGACCATTTCGCATCCATCACCCGGAAGGTGAGGGACGTCAGCTGCGTGGGCCGCCCGTCCTTCCACGTGCGGCGCTGCGCGTCAACCACGAGCTGCGCGCTGAATTCCCCGGCATCCGTTCCCGAGAGAAAATTGATGCTCATACGGACGGGGATGCGGTCGCCGTAGAACTCGACGTCGCACCAGCGATGGTCGTTGACGTAGGTTTTCAGCTTCTGCTCGAAATCCGCGAGATAATCCTTTTGCGATGGGGTGAGGATATCCATCGTCACCTCGGTCGTCAACTCGATTTCCTGGGCGGCGGCGGGGACGGCCAGGGCGAGGACGAGGGAGATGCCCGCGACGAATCCGGCAATGCATTTCAACATGGGAGAACTGTCATGGTAATGAGTTATCATCCGCACAAGATAGAAAAATCGCTCAGGCACGGCAAGGCAATGTGCGTGACCTGCCTGACGCTCTGCCTGTTGGGACAGGTCGCGCTGGCGCGCCTCCACGCAGGGACGATCGACGGTGGCGAAATCCACGAACGCGGCGCGCGTGCCGCGGGGATGGGCGGTGTGAGCGCCGCGCTTCCGGTGCCGGAAGCGGGCATGGCATGGAATCCGGCCATGCTCGCCGGATCCGCGGGTGGTGGCGTGCTGGGCTGGACACCGGCGCGTTTCGGTCTGCACGAGCTCGGCACCGCGGCGGTTGCCTGGGCGCAACCATTCGGCGCGATAACGGTGGCGATGGATCTGCGGCGTTACGGTGCCGAAACCTACGCCGAACATCGTCTGGGCGCGAGCGTGGCGACACACATCGGCACACGGCTCTCCGGCGGGATCCGCGTTTCCCTGCTGCATATCGGCATCGCGCGGTACGGATCGACGCTCCTTCCGATCATCGACGCTGGCGCCGGCCTCGCGGTGACCGAGGAAATCCGTGTCGGAGTCGTCGGGGCCGTGCTCAATACCCCGACACTGTCCGGTGACGAACGGATTCCCACACGATGCGCCGCGGGCCTGTCGTGGACACATGCGGGGATGCTCGTGGCGCTCGACCTGGAGAAGGAGACGCGGCATGATGTGAACCTGCGGGTCGGAACGGAGTGGACCCTGCTCGGGGTGCTTGCGTTGCGCTGCGGCATGTCGACGATCAGCCGGCAATGGACCGCGGGAATCGGGTTCGCGTACGGTGTCTTCCGCATCGACTATGGGCTGGCGATCCACAGCGAACTGGGCGTCACGCATACCGCCGGCATTGGATTCGCACCGTGATGCAGTGTATTTTGAATGTTCCACCGTTCCTCGGCTGTGCATGGCGGCAGCGGAGGAATGTCCCGCGGAATCATGGAAGAGGAGATCGCATGGATTTCAACAATATTCTCGTCGAAACCACGGACCGGATCGCGGTCATCACGCTCAACCGGCCGGACAAACTCAACGCGCTCAACCACGACACGCTCGTGGAGTTGGGCGCGGCCATGGACGATGTCAACGCGCGGGCGGATGTCGATGTGATCATCATCACCGGAGCGGGGGAGAAAGCCTTCGTCGCCGGGGCCGACATCAAGGAGCTGTCCGCACAGGATGCCGTCGCCGGGCAGCGTTTCGCCCTGTTCGGGCAGGAGGTCTTTCTTCGCATCGAACAATCCGCCAAGCCCGTGATCGCGGCGGTCAATGGGTTCGCCCTCGGAGGCGGATGCGAACTCGCGCTGGCCTGCCACATCCGTATCGCGACGGAAAACGCAAAATTCGGACAGCCGGAGGTGAATCTCGGCGTGATACCCGGCTATGGCGGCACGCAGCGCCTGGCACGTGTGATCGGACCGGGACGGGCCGCGGAGCTGATCTTGACCGGGGACATGGTCGACGCCGCGGAAGCGCATCGTATCGGGCTTGTCAATGCGGTGGTGCCCCGTGGCGAGGCGCGGCAGCATGCCGTGGCCATGGCCGCGAAGATCTCCGCCAAGGGCCAACCCGCGGTACGCCTGGCACTGCAGGCATTGCGGTGCGTCCCCCAGATGGGTCTCCGTGAAGGACTCGCCACCGAAGCCGCGTTGTTTGGCATTGCCTGTGGCACGGAAGATTTCCGGGAGGGAACCACGGCCTTTCTCGAGAAAAGACCGCCTGCGTTCACCGGACGATGAGCAGTCGCCATTTCGATCCAGAGGAACGGGAACGGGTGTATGCGCTGCTGGCGGAAGACGAACGCAATGACCGCGGTGTGCGGCGGCGATTGTGGATCGCCGGAATCCTCGCGACACTGATCGTCACGCTCTTCGTCGCCGATCGGTATGTCACCCTGGTGCAACCGAATATCGAGCGCATGCAGGTCCGCCGCGACCTCCAGTCGGTCAAGACGCTCGAGGCCGATGTGCGCGAGGTTCTCGAGAGCTACGGGATCATACCGGAATGGGTGCGTGAAAAAGCGGTGGAATTCGGCGCCGTCGGTCATGTACGGGATCTCTGGCTGGTGCAGCTGCCGAAGGATCTCCCCGTCGCATCGGTCAATGCCGACCTCAAGGCGATCGTCGCGGAGTATGGCGGGAAGGCGTTCGCGGTAGAAAACGCCCGTCTCGGGGAAGTCGCCCTGCATATCACCTTCCGGGGCAAAATCCGCTACTCGCTGCTGTTTACCCTTTCGGGTGATGTCCGCCGCGCGAGCGGGCGCATTGTGCTGCTCGTCGACGGACTCGACGAGGCACCGGAAGATGAGATCCAGACCTACCTTTCCAGCAGCGAACCGGTCGCCTGTGTGCTCGAGCCGACCAAGGACAATGTCGCATTGCACACGCGCCTGCGCGAGGCGGGGAAGGAGGTGGTGCTGCATCTGCATTTCCAGCCCACGGCTGTCAACGATTCGCGCTTTTCGCTTTCGGAGGATCTCGATACCGAGACACTCGCGTCGCATCTTCGGTACATCATCCGGAATTATCCCGGTACGCGGCATTACTATGTCACATCCGAACGCGCGATGGGAATGTACCTCCGCGAGGTCGACGCGCTGATGAAGTCCCAGGGCTATATCCCGCTCGAGAGTTCGGTGCTCTCCTATCTCGATCGCAGCGCCCAGGAACATGTCATCATCGCGCGCATGAACGACCTGGCGGCCATCGCGATGCGCGAGGGCACGGCGATCGGACTGGTGGAATTGCGTGACGGCGTCATGTCCTTTCTCGACCGCGAGATCAGCCGGCTCCGAAAGCGCGGGCATGACTTCGTACCGCTCCGCGGCGTTCTCACCGGTGGCGCGGAGAAATCCCCTTGATCCGTTTCCCGCGCACCCCTACTTTCAAGTTTTCCGAAACTTCGCGAACTCAAGGAAACGCAATGTCCGCCATCCGTCGCTTCACGTTGATTCTTCTTCTCGTTCTCCCGTTCGCCGGCGTGAGCCTCCGGGCACAGACCGTACCGGCCGCGGGGGGACTCATTCCCGACGTGATGCTCTCGTCGGAATCCCCTGGCGGGAAATCCGGTTTTCTCGGTGTATTGTATTCCCTGGCGATTCCGGGCATGGGCGAGCTGTATGCCGGACGCTTCGACCGGGGGAAGTACCCCTTCATCACCGAAATCGCCTTGTGGACCGGCGCGCTCGGCATGGACGCGTACGGCGACTGGGTGCGCGATGACGCACGGATCTACGCGCAGCGACATGCCGGCATCGATCCGGCGGGAAAGGATGATGGTTTCTGGGTGAACATCGAGAATTACCGGGATATTCACGACTACAACAACCAGAGACTCATCGAACGCCGGACAGATGATCTGTATCCCGATGAGGCCGCCTGGCGCTGGGCGTGGGACTCCGAGGAGAGCCGCAGCGCATACAAGGACCAGCGCATCCACGCCGACGAGATGCACAACGCCGTGACGTTCTTTGTCCTTGGCATGGTCGCCAACCGCGTCTGGAGTGCCATCCAGGCCGCCTCCGCCGTCCGGCAGCACAACGCCTCGCTCGGCGAGCGCCTCGGCACCCTCCCGTCGATGGAGCCGAGACTGCGCTCCCACGCCGGCCGGGTGGACGGAATCGAGTTCCGATTCAGCTGGTAATCACATCACAATTCCGCGCGGCGCCCTAGGGAGTCGCTCGCGGATCAACGCATCTGGCACGCCGGAACGGGGAGATTTTTTTCTGGCGGCTGTAACAATTCCATGGTTTGTTCGTAGAAATCGACCGATCAGTCGAATTACTGACTTGAGAGTCGAAACGGGAACCGAGTGGTCGGTTCCGTCTGTTCACCCATCATGGAAAACGGTAACACACAGCTCAGCAGAAAGGAACGCGAACGCCTCTACAAGCGCCAGGAGATCATTGTCGCGGCGCGTGCGGTGTTCGCCATCCGCGGGTTCGCGGCCGCCACGCTCGACGAGATCGCCGAGCGCGCCGAATTCGGCAAGGGAACGCTCTACAGTTATTTCGAGAGCAAGGAGGAACTGTTCGAGACCGTGATCGCGGACATTTTCGACGAGTTTGTCAGCATCGCGGCCGATTCCTTCTCCGCGCCCGCCCGCGGATTGGAGGAGCGGTACATGACCTTCGCGCGGGACGTTCTCCGGCATCTGTTCGAGCACTACGGCATCTATTTTCTCATGGTCAGCGAGATGCACAAGATGCACCATCAATCCCATTTCGCGACGATCTTCCCCGACCTGCTGCTCATCCTCGCCGAGCCATTCAAGGACGCGATGCCGAAGCGCATCCAGCGGGATCTTCCGCCCGAGCAGCTCGGATTCATGTTCCTGACCATGCTGCTCTCGCTGTTCCGTTCCTCGATGCATTTTCTCGGCGTGACGCAATGCGCTTCCGCCGGTGCGCCTCTGGAGGTCAGTCCGAAACAGATCGACGAGAGCATCGAGCGCTGTCTCCGGACGCTCGAACAGGTATTTTTCCACGGGGTTCTCTCCGTGATCCAACCGAACACAACGAAATGAAACACAACGCACACAATCATCGGGACTCCCGCATGCGTCTCCGTTCCCTTGCCACCGCCGCCCTGTTGCTGTTATTGACGCCGGTGCTGTCCGCGCAGACACGCACCCTGACTCTCGAGGACGCGATCGGTATCGCGGTCGATCGGAACCGCACGTTGGAAACCGCGCGTCTGGAAATGGACAAGGCCGATTACCAGGTCCGCGAGGCCGTGGGCACGGCACTGCCGAATATCAGCGCGAACGGGACCTATTCGCGCATGCTGAAGAAACCGGTCTTTTTCCTGCCGAAAAAATTCGTTGATCCCGACGCGGGTGACGGCGTCGTGCCGATCGAGGTGGGGTCCGACAACTCCTACAACTTCGGCTTCGAGGCGACACAAATTCTCTTCAATGCCGCGGTCTTCACCGGCGTCGGAACGGCGAAAATCTATCAGGACGCGTCCCGGCACCTCTATCGAGACACCTACAACCGTACCGTGTCCGACGTGAAAAAAGCGTTTCATGGTGTCCTCCTTGCCCGCGAAGTACTGTCACTGATGAACGCGAGCATGAAGAACGCGGAGGAGAATCTCCGGAATGTCGAAATCATGCAGCGGCAGGGGATCGTCTCCGACTACGACTATATCCGCGCGCAAGTCCAGGTCGACAACCTGCGACCGCGCGTGATCGAAACCGAGCGCAATGTGGTGCTTGCCGCGAACGGGCTCAAGCTGTTGCTGAGTCTTCCGCCATCGGAGGAGATCGATGTGAAAGGGCGGCTCGAGTATGTTCCGGTCGAGGATGTGATGATCACGCGGGCTGAGGAACTCGTCACCGAGAAGAACGCATCGCTGCGTGCGCTCGAGGACCAGACGCGGGTCAACGAGAAAATCGCCACCATTTATCGTTCCGAGAGTCTTCCCACCCTCGCCGCCTTCGGCAACTATTCCTGGCAGGCACAGAATGACCTCCTCGGGAAGATCTCGACCAACGATTTCATCGCGACGTCGCAGGTCGGACTGTCGTTGAGCATCAATCTTTTCAACGGTCTGCAGACTTCGTCGCGCGTCGGCCAGGCGGAAGTCGACTACCGACAGTCGGTCGAGGAATACACCGCCGCGCGTGATGGCATGATCACGATGGCGCAGAACATCCGATACCGTCTCGACGAGGCGCGGCGTCGCATCGAATCGCAGACCCGGACGGTCGAACAAGCCGAAAAGGGGTATCGCATCGCGGTCACACGCTACCAGACCGGATCGGGCACGCAGCTCGAGGTCAACGATGCCGATCTGGCCCTGCTCCAGGCGCGTGTCAACCGGGTGCAGGCCATCTACGATTACGCGGTGGCCGCGGCCGATCTCGAACAACTGCTCAGCGTGCATCAGCCGTGAGCGGAATATCAGCGTGCACACTCCGAATATCCGAAATCGAAAGAAACACCATAGCCTGATGAGAACAGCAATGAAACGCACGACTCTCTTCTCCGTACTGCTCCTCGCCGCGACGATGGCGGTGGTGACCGGCTGCGGTCAGAACAATGCCGAATCCGCCGACCTGGGCGGATCGAAGGAGGCACCGCCGGTCACCGTCACTGTCACGGAACTGCGGGCCGAGGAATTTCATGAGGTCCTCGACGCAACCGGCGCGATCGCTTCCTACGAGGATGTGATGGTCCCGTCCGACGAGGGGGGGCGCGTGCTCAAGTGGCTCGTGCCGCTCGGCGCGCGTGTCCGTGCCGGACAGGTCCTCGCCCAGCTCGACAGCGCGATCGTCCGGGCCACCTATGATGCCGCGCTGGCGCAGTACCAGATCGCACAGACGAATTACGAGAAACAGAAGAACGTCTTCGAGGAGCAGGGCATCTCCGAACTCCAGCTGAAAACCCTGCAGTATCAGCGCGACGCCGCCCGGGCGCAGATGGAAATGAGCCTGGCGCGGCTGGAACGCACGCGGGTGAAGAGTCCGATCAACGGGACGCTCAACCGGCGTCTGGTCGAGGCGGGCGAGATGAGTGCCCCCGGCATGCCGCTCGCGCATGTCGTGAACACCGACCGCCTGAAGATCGAGGCCGGAATTCCCGAACGCTACGCCAACCGTTTCCAAACGGGCGATGCCGTGTCGTTCACCGTCGATGCCATGCCCGGGCAGACATTTCGCGGCCGCATCCGCTTCGTCGGCGCCGCGGTGAACAAGGACAACCGAAGCATTCCGGTCGAGGTCGACATCGCCGGACACGGCGGACGGCTCAAACCCGACATGATCGCCCGCATGCGGGTCTCGCTCGGGGGAACGAGTTCCTCGATCGTCGTGGATGAGGATTTCGTCTCGAAGCAGGATGAGGATACCTTCGTCGCCTATGTCGAGGAAGACGGTGTCGCCCGGGAGCGCACGTTGCGCATCGGCGCGACCAGCAAGGGCCGCATGCACATCCTCGACGGACTGCGAGCCGGAGACCGGCTCATCACGCGGGGACATCAGAACGTCGCCGACGGCCAACGCGTGATCGTCAAGAACTGAGTCGACGCAGGATCGGCAGAAAAAAGGAATATCAGCAATGAAACTCTGGAATCTTGCGGTCGACAACCGCGTGGCGGTGTACATCCTCGTGATGATCATCGTGCTCTTCGGGCTCGACTCGTACCTCGGCCTGCCCCGCGAGGCGGCCCCGGATATCACCATCCCGTTCGTCATCGTCTCCGTGCCATACCCCGGCGTCAGTCCGGGCGACATGGAGGGCCTGGTGACCATGCAGCTCGAACAGGAATTCAAGACCCTCAAGGATGTCAAGCAGGTCACGTCGTCGTCGAAGGAGGGACTCGCCACCGTCTTCATTGAATTCGAGACCGGGGTCGATGTCGACGAGGCGCTGCGCCGCGTGCGTGACAAGACCAACACGGCGCGCAGCAGCCTGCCCACCGACATCCTCGAGCCCATTATCTCGGAAATCAATTTCAGTGAATTTCCGATTTTATATGTGAATATCGGTGGCGAGGTCGGGCTTCCGCGTCTGAAAACGATCGCGAAGGACTTGCAGGACCGCATCGAGGGTATCCCCGGCGTGCTCAGCGCCGACATCACGGGCGATCTCGAGCCGGAGGTGCAGATCAACTGCGACGTCGACCGGCTCAAGGGCTATGACATCTCCTTCAGTGATGTCGTCAGCGCCATCCAGGCCGAGCACATCACGATTCCGGGCGGTTCGATCGACAATGGCACGACTGATTATACCGTGCGCGTGCCGGGCGAATATAAAAATCCGGCACCCATCGAAGACATCATCGTCAAGATGCGCAACGGCCAGCCGATTTACGTGCGCGATGTGGCGCAGGTCACCTTTGCGTTCGAGGACCGGAAGACCTACGCGCGTCTCAACGACGAACAGGTCGTCACGCTGCCGGTGAAGAAGCGTGCCGGAGAAAACCTCGTGCGTATCGCCGAGGATGTGCGCACGACCATTGCGGCGTTTTTACCCACCTTGCCGAAAGGGGTGACCGTCGAGGTCACGAACGATCAGTCGATCATGATCGAGGAACGTGTCTACGAGCTCGAAAACAGCATCATGACCGGCATGTTCCTCGTCATCCTCGTTCTGTTCATGTTCTTCGGCGTGAAAAACGCCATCCTCATCAGCACCGCGATCCCGCTGTCGATGTTCATGGGATTCATCGTCCTCTCCATCATGGGGGTGACGCTGAACTTCGTCGTACTCTTCGCGCTCGTGCTGGTGTTGGGTATTGTTGTCGATGACGCCATCGTGGTGATCGAAAATATTTACCGGCATCAGCAGGAATACGGAGAGAATCTGATCACCGCCGCGAAAAAGGCCACCAGCGAGGTGGCCGTGCCGGTGACCACCGCGACGCTCACCACGATCGCCGCCTTCCTGCCCCTGCTGTTCTGGCCTGGGGTGGTCGGGGATTTCATGAGCTTTCTCCCCATCACATTGATCGCGACCATGCTCTCGTCGCTCGTTGTCGCTTTCGTGATCAGTCCCGTGCAGGGCTCGGTGTTCATCAACTACCGCAAGGAGATCGCCAAGGCCAGGCACAATCTCGAGCATCCTTCGCGCTGGCGGAAGTACAATCCGTTCACCATTGCCTATCACTGGGTGGACGAGAAGTTCTTCCCCGCGGCGCAGAAGCAGTATGTGGGGGCCTTGGGGTGGACGCTCAATCACAAGAAAAAAACGATCTTCGGATCCTTCGCTCTTTTGATTGTCGTCATCGTGGTCTTCGGCATGTTCAACAGCGGCGTCGAGTTCTTCCCGAACACCCAACCGGCGCAGTTGACGGTCATGATCACCACGCCGCCGGGCACGCCGCTCGAAGTAACCAACGACATCACGTTGCTGGTCGAGCGCAAGCTCAAGGAGATCGACGGGTACGGGGATATCGAATTCCGCGTCACCAGCGTGGGCGCCTCCAACAATCCCTTTGACTTCGGCGGCTCCTCGATCTCGAACAAGTCGAATTACGCACTCAGCATGTATGCGAAGAAGGAGCGCCGGCAGAGTTCGTTCGAAACCCTTGACGAAATCCGCGACGCGACGAAGAATATCCCCGGCGCGGATGTGAAGGTGGAAGTGCAGCAAATGGGTCCGCCCGTCGGGGAAGCGGTCAACATTGAAATCGCGGGAGAGGATTTCGCCCAGTTGCGCGCCTTGTCGGCGGCGGTGCAGGAGCAGATCCGTGACATCCCCGGTCTCGTCGATCTCGATGATGACTATGATTCGGGGAAACCCGAGGTGCAGGTCATCGTTGACCGCGAGAAGGCCGCCCTGCTCGAGATGAGCACCGCGCAGATCGGCTCGACCGTGCGTACGGCCGTCAATGGCACCGAGGCGGCGAAATTCCGCGTGGGTGAGGACGAGTACAAGATCACCGTGCGACTGCGCGCGGATCAGCGGCAGACACCCGAGGATATTCAGAATCTGAATATCACGTTCATGAACCGGCGCGGTCAACTTCTCTCGGTTCCACTGACCTCGGTGGCACAGGTCGTCCGCACCACGGGTTTGACCGATATTCGCCGCAAGGATTACAAGCGCGTGGTCACGATCACGGCGGACGCCCAGGGTCGGCTCGCAAACGATGTGCTCGCGGATGTGAAATCCCGTCTCGCATCGTTCGCGATGCCCGCGGGATACTCGATTTCCTTCGCGGGCGAGCAGAAGGAACAGGAGGAGGCCGCGTCGTTCCTCTTCCGTGCGCTCCTGGTGACGGTATTCCTGATTTTCCTGCTCATGGTCAGCGAATTCAACAGCATCAAGGTGCCCTTCGTCATCATGGTCTCGGTGTTGCTGGCGCAGATCGGCGTCCTGATCGGCCTGCTCGTCACCCGACAGCCGTTCGGCATCATCATGACCGGTGTGGGTATCATCGCCCTCGCGGGAATCGTGGTGAAGAATGCGATCGTGTTGCTCGATTTCGCGAAGCAGAAGGTCGCCGAAGGCATGCCGCTCGAGGATGCGTTGCTCGAAGCGGGGCGCACACGTCTGCGGCCGGTTGTGCTGACCGCGGTGTCGACCATCCTTGGCGTGATCCCCCTCGCCACGGGCATCGATATCGATTGGCGGAAGTTCACGCTGGTGGTCGGCGCGGAAAGCTCCGATTTCTGGCGCGGTCTGGGGATCGCGATCATCTCCGGATTGAGTGTCTCCACATTCCTTACGCTGGTGGTGATCCCGACCATGTATGCGTATCTCGAGGAGAGTCACCAGTCCCTTGCCACGTGGCTGCGGAAACTGTTCCGCCGTGAAAAACCGAAGCCCGAGGCCTTGCCGGAGCGCTGACCACGAATACACGAAGCCGACGGTGAAACGCCGTCGGCTTTGTCTTTTGCCGCAAACTGCCTACTTTTCACGCGATCATCACAGCACCTGAGCCATCATGCCGAAAACCTCTTCCCACACCCCCGCCATTCATCCCGCACTCGATCCCGTCGACCTGCGATGGTATTGTCCGGAGGACGCGATTCCCGCCGAAACCACCGAAGGCATCGAACCGATCGAAGGCATCATCGGACAGGATCGTGCGCTGAAAGCGTTGAAGCTCGGCGTCGAACTGTACAGTCCGGGATACAACGTCTTCATCTGCGGACTTTCCGGCACGGGGAAGGCCACGACGATCAAGACCATTCTCGAGAAAATCCAGCCACGCAAGGTGCTCACGCGCGACTTCTGCTATGTGCACAATTTCGAGGATCCCGACCAGCCGATGCTGCTGGTCTTCGAGCGGGGCGTTGGCCGACGTTTCCAGGCCGACATGGCCGAGGCCATGCAACTCGTGCGCGAGCGCATCCCCGGCCAGTTCGAGGAAGAGGAGTTTCTGAAGAAGAAGCAGTCCCTCGTCGATGAATACAACCAGCTCGAGGCCGAGCTGTTCACTGCATTTGAAAAGCAGATCGAACCCGATGGCTTCGTCCTTGGCCGCGTGCAGGAAGGGCAGGCCGTGCATCCCGAAATTCTGGTTCGTCTCGGCGAGAAAGCCGTGATGGTTTCCGATCTCGGTGCCGCGGTGGCACAGCAACTGCTCAGTCAGGAGGACGCCGATCGTTTCGCGGAAAAATACCGGGAGCACAAGCTGACCCTGCAGGACGTCTTCCGTCGCGGGCTGAAGCTGTCGCGGGAATACCAGAAGAAAATCGTCGAACACGAGCGGCAGATGGGGGCGTTTCTGCTGCTGATCATATTCAAGGACTTGTTCGAGGAGTACCCCGACGAGAAGGTGCAGGCGTATCTCAATGCCGCGGTCGAGAACATCCTCGATAACATCGAGCAGTTCAAGTCCCCCTCGGAGGATGACTCGGGAATTCCGTCGGAATACGAAGTGAATCTCCTGCTCGACAACAGCGCGACATCCTGCTGTCCGGTGGTGATCGAGACCGTCCCCACGTTCCGGAACATCTTCGGCACGATCGAGCGCCGGCAGGATGCCAGCGGGTTTTTCTATACGGATTTCACGATGATCAAATCCGGGTCATTGCTCCGGGCCGACGGTGGCTTTCTCGTGCTCAACGCCGCGGACGCGCTCACCGAACCCGGGGTGTGGCGCAACCTGCAACGCGTGCTGCTGTACCGCCGCATGGAAATCCAGAGTCTCGAAATGTTCGCCCAGCAGTCCGCCAGCGCGATGAAACCCGAGGCCATCGATGTCAACGTCAAGGTGATCCTGATCGGGAACAACGAGATCTACTCTGCGCTCAGCGCGTACGAACGGGATTTCAAGAAAATTTTCAAGGTGAAAGCCGATTTCGATCACGAGATGCCCAACACCGACCTCGCCATCAAGCAGTACACGGCCCTGGTGCGCAAGCTGATCTCCGATGAAGGTCTCAAGCATTTCGACAAGCACGCGATCGCCGGAATCGTCGAGTATGGCGCGCGCCTGGTCGAGAGCAAGAAGAAATTGACCACGCAATTCAGTGAAATCGCCGATATCGTGCGGGAAGCCAACTACTGGTGCCAGCAGAACAGCAACAAATACGTGACCGGGGATCATGTCGACAAGGCGATCGAGGAGACGTACAACCGCCACGCGCTGTACGAGGACAAGCTGCAGGAAATGATCGACAACGAGGTGCTCCTCATCGACGTCGACGGGACGCGCATCGGGCAAATCAACGGCTTGGCGGTCTATGGGGGCGATCGCTTTGCGTTCGGGAAACCGACGCGCATCACCGCATCGGCTTCCGCGGGCAAGGCGGGCATCATCAACATCGAGCGTGAGGCGCGCATGAGCGGAAGCACGCACGACAAGGGCATGCTCATTCTCTCCGGATTCATCCGCGAACAATTCGCGCAGGAACGTCCGCTGTCGCTTACCGCGAGCATTTCCTTCGAGCAGTCATATTCGGGCATCGATGGTGATAGCGCATCCTCGACGGAAGCCTACGCGTTGCTCTCGGCGCTGGCCGAACTCCCCATCACCCAGTCCATCGCCGTGACCGGATCGATCAACCAGAAGGGTGATATCCAGCCGATTGGCGGGGTGAATGAAAAAGTCGAGGGATTTTTCGATGTGTGCGAGCGTCGCGGACTCACCGGCCGTCAGGGGGTGATCATCCCGCGGCAGAATGTCGACGACCTGATGCTGCAGGATCGTGTGGTGGAAGCCGTCAAGGCCGGCATGTTCCACGTCTGGGCGGTGCGCAATGTCACCGAGGGGATTGAACTGCTGACCGGCGTGGCCGCCGGCACGCGCGGGAAGAATGGCCGCTACCCCGCCGACACGGTGTTTGGCATGGTCTCGCGAAGACTTGCGCGACTGTACGAACGAGCGCAGGAGAAAAAATCATAGCAACGGCCGCACGGCGGCGATCACGGCCTCGGCCGTGATTCCTCCCGCGAGCGTGCAGATGTGTGGATCGCCGGGACATTGCGTCCGGCAGTATTCGTCGGGGGGGAGCAGGGTGACGGCGTGATTTCCCTGGGGTCCCCACAGTACGGGAGAGCAGGCCGTGAGGGGACAAAACAGACTGACGGTCGGGATGCCGAGCGCGGCCGCCAGATGCATCGGACCGGTGCTCGCCGAGACGACCACCCGCGCTTCCGCGATCATGCCCATCAGGAATCGAAGGTCTCCGGACTCCGGCAGAACGATGCCGTCGGCGGGCAGGTCGCCGAACAGGGTACGGACCTCCGCGTTTCCCGGCGATGCAGGAATCAGGACCTGTGCCTCCGGAATGTGCTCCCGCAGTGCCACGACGAAATCACGATACATCGGAAGTGTCCAGTTCGGCGCCGAGTGCCCGCTCTCCGGGTGGACGGAGACGAGCGCGCGGCTGGTGTCGCGTCCGGCGGAGCGCAATCGCTCCCGCGCCATCGCGCGTTCCTCTTCCGACAGAAACACCTCCGTTCGAAGATCCTCCGCGGCCGAACCGGGCGTGGTGACGCCGAGCGCGCGCACGAGATCGAGACAGTAATCGGCTTCGTGGCGCAGCGGGATGTATTTGCGCCGGCTCACGCCACGCGTGCAGGTGAGGACCTGATACAGTTTTGTCCCCACGCCGATCCGCGTGCGGATGCCGGCGAGTGCGGTCATCCATGCGTGCCGTTCCGTCGGGAGCAGCATCAGGGCGGTATCGAACCGACGCAACCGCAACGCGCGACGCCGGTCGAAAAAACCGCGCCGTCCGGCATGCACGCCCTCGGGGTCGTCGATCAGAATTTCGTCGAGATGGGGATTCCCACGCAGCACCGGCTCCGTGGCCGGTCGAACCATCGCCGCCAGGAAGGCCGAGGGAAATGCCTGCCGGAGGGCGCGAATCACCGGCGTGGCCAGCACGACATCGCCGATGCGGTCGGGTCGAATGACGAGAATGCGCCGTGCGGGCTGTGTGGCGGCGTCGGCCGGCGGAAACGCATCGCTCATTCGTCATCCCCGCCATCGGTGCCGCGGTACTGGATTTCCCAGAGATACAGCAGCATCTGTTGCTTGTTCGCCGCGTGAATGATCGAAATGATCAATCCCTCCCACCCATCGAGGAACGCGCGCTGCAGGATGTACTTCTTGAAGAATTCGAGTGGGGGACGGAGAAGAAAATCCATCGCGGTGACGCGTCGACGATGCTGTTTTTCCCGCGCCTCGAACAGGGCATAGTCGAGGTTTTTTCGCAGCATGTGACGGATGCGGGGCATCGTGTAATGGAGGAGATACCCCTCCAGATATCCTGTTTTCCCGTCCACCTCGAACCCCTCGTGCACCAGCCGATCGGTGACCCGCGCATGCGCGCGGCGGAAGAGCCGGAGCTGGTGATCCGGATACCACCCCCCGTAGCGGATCCACCGCCCATGCACGTGATTGCGGCGGGGAAGGAAGTACCCGTGCAGCGCGTCAGGGTCGGCGAGTACACGGCGGATATCCTCTCGCAGCGTGTCGCTCACCCGTTCGTCGGCGTCGAGACTCAACACCCACGGACGCGTGCAGAGTGCAAGCGCATGCGCTTTCTGCGTCGCGTAGCCGTCAAATGCACGGAAATGGACGTGTGGCGTGAATTCCCGGGCGATCTCCATGGTCGCATCGTCGCGGTGGGAACAGAGCACGACGATTTCTCCTGCGAAGGCGACGGACGCCAGACACGCGTGGATGGTGTGTGCTTCGCGTCCCGCGATGATCGAAACCGAGAGCTGGGAAAATGGAGATTCGGCCTGTTCCTTCATGGCCGCAATGTACGAAAATGCCGTCAGCGGCACACGCGGCCGAGCGTCGCGAATGCACGGTTAGAATGTTCCGGTTGCATCGGTTTTGATGATGAGCAGGTCTTGATTGCCGCTGCCGTACGACTGCGTCGTGCCGGTGAGTACGTAGCCGCCCTCCCGGAGCGCGGTGACCGAGTGCGCCCGATCCATCCGTCCGCCCCCGATGATTTTCTTCCATTCCTCCGTTCCATCACGGTCGATTTTCACGAAGACGATGTCACTGCCGTCGAAGCCCAAGGGGTCGGTGTATCCGCACACAATGTAGCCGCCATCACGAGTTGGAGCGATCCCCGTGCCGAGGGTGTTCTCGTGCAGGACGGTTTCCCGCATCATGTCCCCGGAGGGATCGGTACGGACGAACAGCATGTCCACGGTTTGCACTTGCGGAGTCTTGGCGTAGCCGATGATACCGAATGCCCCGTCCTCTCCCCGCGCGAGACGGAATGCACCCTTGCTCGACACCCCGTCCACCAGATGCGCCCACTGTTCCTCGCCGCTGGCGGAGACCTTGAAGATCCAGAGCAGGGTGCTGCTGTTTCCGCCGGTTTCGGTGGAGCCACAGACGACGAAACCGCCATCCACGGTTTCCTCGACGGATGTCGCCAGGTCGCGCTCGCTGCGGCCGTAGCGCCTGGTCCAGATTTCATTACCGAGTTCGTCGGTGCGCACGAGCGTGGCGGACAGTTTCCCGGCGAAGGAAAACTGTGAATACCCGACGACGAGGTAGCCGCCCGCGCCGCATTCGATCACATCCTGGCCACAATCGAGACCGGTGTCACCGAAGGATTTGCTCCAGAGCATGGTGCCGCTGCTGTCGGTCTTGATCAGCCAGATATCACTGCTTCCGTTGGTGTACGAATCGGTGCTGCCCGTGAGAATGAATCCCCCGTCGGAAGTCTGGCGCACGGCATACCCTTCATCGCTGTACACGCCACCGAATGTTTTCAGCCACATTGTCTCACCCGCGGCGTTGGTCCGCACCAGCAGCACATCCTTCGATACCGTGTGGCGCATCCACGTTTTTCCGACAATGATGAACCCCCCGTCCTGAAGTTCGCGGATGTCGAAACCCTCATCGTATTCGCTTAAATCGATGGTGCGCAGAAAATATGGCGCGGGATCGGTGATGCGGCGGCGTGGCGTGTCCGGATCGGTCGGCGAGACGCATGCGGTCAGCATGATCATGGTTGTCAGCACGATGATGGTTGCCGACGCGACCGTGGTTGCCGACGCGACCGTGGTTGCCGACGGAACCGTCGCGGCAGGACGTGGAAGGCCGGGGATATGCGTGTGGGAATGAACCTGCATGGAAACTCCGGTCGGATGGGATCAGAGGAAGACGGAAATGCCGTAGGTGAGGCCGGCGCGCTTCGATGTGAACCATCGATCCTGATACGGATACGCGAGAATCACGCCTTCGAGTCCGATATGGAAACGGACGCGACGATCGGGCATGTACATCAGACCGGCGCCCGCCCGCGCGATCGGCCAGGCCTCGAAGGTCGAACCCACACCGGTCGAGATGTACGGTTCGATCGACCCGAGGGACCGCCATGGAGCGAAGCGGTGGCGGTAACCGGCGAGCAGCCAGGAGGTCAGCAGATTCTGCTCGTAGCGTACCGCCTGGCCGTGTTCCACGCCGGAGTAATGCTGGGAAAACGCCTCCTGGCCGAATTCGATGCCGACGTCGTCTTGCGTGCCGCTGAAATACAGCGACGCGGCCATGTTTTCCATCCACGGCTGGGCGCGGGAGCCGATGGTGACATCAGGGAAGGACGTGGCGGACACGCCGCGCAATTCGATCGAAAGGTACCGACTTCCGTTGTCATCGCGCAGCGTGGGGAAATACCCCCGCGTATCCACCTGCCCGGGTGCTGATGACGCGGGCAGTGGGACGTCCTGCTGTGCGAGGATTCCCGTGGGGAGGTGGCTCGGGGGTGTTCCCGGGGATCCGGTGAATCGCTCGGGTGTCACCGTCGCCAAGGCGGACGGATCGATCGCGGCTGACAGCGGGGTGGACGGCGTCTCCGGCGTACGTTGTGTTTCCGTCGGGGATGCGTGCTC
>JAVFAS010000009.1:45243-71400 GCA_034002405.1 Bacteroidota bacterium
CACCGCGTGTTGCGGCTCCGCACGCGGCGTCGTTGTCGCGGGCGAGGCGTCGGGAGCGGCCGGATGCGATGGTTGCACGTCCTGCTGCATCGCGAGCCGTGGCACGGTGCTGTCCTTCGGGAGATCCTGCAATCCCATCATCAGCAGTGCGGTGATCGCGGCGGCGGCGGCGGCCGATGCGAGAAGCTCCCACGCGCGGTGCCAGCCCGATGCGCGCATGGTCGGGACCGCGGTGCGCACGGGGATCGCCGCGAAGCCGAGCCGCCGGAACAGGTCGTCGGTAACCGCCTGCGGTGGAACGCTGGCGATGCTTCCGCGGCGTGTTTCGACGCGGATCGCCCGAAGCTGGCGAAGACGGACGCGCAGCTCGCGATCTTCCGCGAGCATGGAGAAGAACTGCGCTTCACGGTCGGGCTCGAGTTCACCGTCGATGTATGCGTGCAGCAGTTCGTCCGGGGTGGCGGAAAAGTCATCCATGATCGTGCTCATTTCTTTTTCTGGACGTCATCATATTCTGCGATATACGGTTCGAGAATTTTCCGGATTTTCTCGCGCGCGCGGGTGACACGAATACGCACATTGACACTGGTCAGCTGCATGACCGCCGCGATTTCATCGTACGGGAGATCGGCGAATTCCCGCAGGAAAAATGCCTCGCGATAATCCTCGCTGAGCAATTCCATTGCCATGTTGATCAGTTCGAGCATTTCGGTACGCTCGTGCGAGGGCGCATCGATGGACAAGGTGTCGTGCTCGATGCGCACCACCGGTTTTCGGTCGCGCTGTGCGTTAAGGTGAAGGTTCCGGGCGATCTTGATCGCGTAACCGGATACATTGCGAATGTCGCGACCCTGCAGTGCGGATTCATAGAGGCGCGTCATGGTCTCCTGGAACAGGTCGTCGCTTTCGTCGCGCCGCCAGGCCAGACAACGGCAGTACGCGTAGAGTCCACCCGAAATTCGCGCATAGAGTTCACGGAATGCCGCTTCCGCTCTCGCGCCCCCCTCGCGCGTTTTTTCGTAGAGCGCGTGGTCCGACAGATCGGACAACCGCTCCCCCGTGGTATGGACGTTTCGCAGCCGCAATGAATGGGATCCTCATTTGCCGCGGTCCACGACCGCATGAGGGAATGACACGTCAGGCCTGACTTTGTTGCAGAATATACGGTGCATCCACCCCGAAGGAAAGGGAAGAATGGACGCCCGGGTGCGCCGTGGCCGGCGCGGAGGACGGGAGGAAGGCAAACCGTGAGAGGAGGCGAACGTCGAGGGGGTGGGGGACGGAGATCCACCAGCGCGGGGATCAGCAGCGCGGGGATCAGCGTGAGTGGCGGTAATCGTCCAAGAGGCCTTCGGCCAGCCAGTTGGCGAGGGCCTGGCGATTGTCGACCTCGATGAAACGTCGCTGGTCGAGGGGATTGCGGATATTGCCGAGTTCGATATACACGGTGCGTGGATGCGTGGTCCGCAGCATGTATAACTCGTCGCGTGGCGCGACCGTACCGCGATAGCCACGCCATGGCTGGTGGGCGCGGTACTTCTGTTCGATGGTGGACTGCAGGCGACGGGCGGTGCGTCGCGCGGCCGGGCTTTGCGAATGGTGATAGAAAAAGATATCCACCCGGTCTCCCTCGCTTCTACTGTCCACATGCAGCGCGATCAACCGGCGATAGCGCGCCTGCCCGTGCGCGCGGGAGAGCCGGTTGACGATACGGCTTCGCTGACGGAGGCGCGCGAGCTGGTCCACCGGTAGCGATGCGCCCCCCCACGCCGTTTCATCGGTGTCGCAGAGGAGCAGGCTGTCGTCGCGGATCCCGTCGTCCGGATCGCGGATGATGACGTACACCCGTGCGTCATGCTCGAGCAGTCGGCGCGCGAGGCGCAGGCCCACGTCGTATGCGTATTCATCCTCGCACAGCGTGGCATCGCCGCGTTTCCCGCGCGCACCACTGTCGGGGCCGCCGTGTCCGGCGACGATATAGAACACCGCGCCCCGGAGGGCGCGGTCGCGCACGGTCACCGACTCGTATGCGGGCCCGAGAATGGGATAGCGCCGCGTCGTGCCCGGGCCATCGGGCGGCGACGCGGCGCGGAGGGCGAAGAACGAGAGAATAATGAAAAGGAAATTCATATCGGATAAAGAGAAACCTGTCAGCCGTCGATCAGGTGCTCCTTCATGTAGTCGACATAGTACTGGAACAGTCCCAGCCGTGATTTGAAACCGCCGGCCACGCCGTGATCGCCGTTGGGATAGATGCGCATGTCAAACTGCTTTCCGGCTTCCTCGAGACGATCGATGAAGGTCATCGTGTTTTGCAGATGCACATTGTCGTCGAGACCGCCATGGACGATGAGGAGGTTGCCCGTGAGCTTGCCGGCGTGTTCGACACAGGATCCGACCGCGTATCCGTCGGGGTTCATTTCGGGCGTCTGCATGAAGCGTTCGGTGTAGATCGTGTCGTAGAATCGCCAGTCCGTCACGGGGGCGATCGATACCGCGGTGTGGAAGTGCTCGGCCCCGAGCAGCATGGTCAGCGCAGCCATGTAGCCGCCATAACTCCAGCCCCAGATGCCGATGCGCTCGGCATTCACATAGGGGAGCGTCGCCAGATGCGTGGCCACCGCGACGTAATCATGGACTTCCCATTTCCCGAGCTGGCGATAGACCGCGTGCTTGAACGCGGTTCCCCGGCCGCCGCTGCCGCGATTGTCGGCCTGGATGACGATGAACCCCTCGCTGGCGTACCATTGCTGCATGGTCTGGGGCCAGCTGTTGCGCACGGCCTGCGTGCCGGGTCCGCCATACACGTCGAAGAACACCGGGTATTTTTTCGCGGGATCGAAATTCGCCGGCTTGAGCATGGCACAATCGATCGTGACGCCGTCCGCGGTCGTGACGGTGAACAATTCCTTCGCGCTCCAGTGATACTCGTCGTAGGCGGACGCATCCATGCCGGGCATCGCACGGACGAGAGACCCGTCGCCGTCACACAGCCGGCGTTGTGTCGGCGTCGTGATGCTTGACCAGGTGTCGAAATACCGTGCGCAGGTCGGACTCATGCTGATCGTGTGCCAACCGGTCTCGTCGGTCAGGCGTTCCTTGTCGTCACCATCGGTGTCGATGCGAAACAGGTGGCGCTCGAGTGGCGAGACTTCGGTGGAAAGATAGTAAAGGGTCTTTTCATCCGAAGTCATGCCGAGCACTTCGGTGATTTCCCACCGGCCCGCGGTGATCTGACGAAGGAGTTTTCCCCGGTAATCGTACAGGTAGAGATGGTTATAGCCGTCACGTTCCGACGCCCAGATGAACTGGTCCTTTCCCGCAAGGAAATGCAGCCACGCGCCGTCCTCGACGCCGATCCAACCGGTTTGGGATTGTTCCTGCACGACTGTGCGCGTCCGTCCGGTTTTGATGTCCGCGAAGAGCAACGTGAGCTCGCTCTGCACGCGGTTCATGCGGGTGATGCACAGGGTGCCGGGATCACGTGTCCATTGCATGCGCGGCACGCAGATGTCGGTGTCCTCACCCAGGTCCATCCACGTGGTCGTGAGCGTGCCAAGATCGATGACCCCGATTTTCTCCACGGGATTGTTCGCGCCCGGTTTCGGGTACCGAATGCGGACGTACTCGGGATAGAGCGGCATGAAATTGGTCATCGTGAATTCCGGCACCTGCGTCTCGTCTTCCTGCCAGAATGCGATGGCCTTGCTGTCAGGGGACCAGAGCCACCCGTCGACGAGGCTGAATTCCTCCTCGTACACCCAGCCGAACCGTCCGTTGTGCACATTGGTACGGGCGTCATGTGTCAGCTGCAGCTCCTGCCCGGTCGCGAGATTCATGATGTAGATGTTGTCCTCGAACACATATCCGACATGCGTTCCATCCGGCGATACCTTGACATTCATCACGCCACCCGGGTGGTCGGGCAGCTTGTGCAGTTTTCCGTTCGCCACATCATAGACAGCGTAGGTGCCGATGGTCGAGCGGCGCCAGATATTGCGCTCGTCGAGGGTGAAGACAATGAACCGGTCATTGTCGGACCATTCATAGGACTGGAATTTCAACGGGTCACCACCGTCGTCATCGATGAGTTGTGTGCCATCGATCAGCAGCGTCTCCTCGCCGGAATCCGCATGGACCTTCCAGATACTGCGCGTGCCGCCCTCGGTCTTCAGGATCGTATAATGCATCCCGTCGTGGAGCCATGCCAGGCCGGGGAGCCGCGGCGGGAAGAATTTCTGATTCATGAACACATCCTGCAGCGTCACGGCCTTTTTCTGTGCCGGTATCGGCGCGGCGATACTGACGAGCAGCAGGAGGATGAAGAGGGTGGTGAGAGAGCGTCCCTTGCGGTTCATAAGATTTCCTTGTCGGTGAAACGGTCGGTCGTGTATGCGGGAATGATCGGGATCGATCATGGGGGCGGGAAGGGTAGTGCGTCGATCTGTTCGCGTGTCAGCCGGAACAGTTGCCACTCGTCGAGGTGCTCCGCACCGAGCCGGCGGTAAAACGATTTCGCGAGGTCATTCCAGTGCAGTACGGTCCAATCCATGCGTCCGCAGCCCCGGTCACGCGCGATCCGCGCGCAGTGCAGGAACAGCGCCAGACCGGCGCCCTGTTTCCTGAATTCGGGGAGTACGAAAATGTCCTCCAGATACAAGGTCGGCAGGGCGAGGAAACTGGAATAGGTCTCATAGATGATCGCGTAGGCGACGGGCCGGCCGCCCACACATGCGAGCGCGGCCTCGAAGCGCGGGGCGGGACCGAAGCCGTCACGCAACAGACGCTGCCGGGCCTCGGTGCTCGGACGTGGGAGCATTTCGTAATCCGCCAGCGCATCGACCAGCAGCAGGAAACTGTCGGCATCGGCGATGGTCGCCGTGCGGATCGTGATGTCGGAATGGTCGTGTGTCATGTCCATGCGGAAAAGCCGGATCGGCGCTGGTGGTTCAGAACAGGATGGCGAAGCCCGCGTCGAACTGCGTGACGAGTTCGAACCGTGTTTCACCGATATCGCGGGTGAATTGAAACGCGGGACCAAAGCGGAAAAAGAAGGATAGTGACGCGAGAAAGGAATATTCACTCCCGAGCGCCGGCATGACCGCGATACGCCGCTGGCGGTATCCGTTCGCGAACGGTGCGCTCTCGACGTACACGCATTGCAGCGAGATCACCGGCGTGATTCCGGCATCGCGCAAGGCGTACCAGCGTCCACCCAGAGTGATGGACGTGCCGTCGGTATATTCGGTGCGTCCGTTCTCCTTGATGAGATTGACACGCACATAGCCCACCGCCGCTTCGATCGCGACCGCGTCGAACGGGAAGACATGCAGTCCGCCGCGTACCCCATTGACGATGCCTACCGCCGCGGACACGCCAACGCCACCACCGTCGCGCGGCGATTCCTGCGCCCACGCCTGCGATACTCCGGCGTCCGCCAGATGCACAAGCCCCCAGATGGACGCGGCAAGGAACGATATTCGGATGAATGCGGTCACGAGCGTGCAATATACAAAATGCACGCGATGTTGCGCGGCGCAGAACGGGATTCCGTATATTCTTCCACATTCCATCACGCAGGAGGATGCATGAATTTCGAAGACGCGATGAAAAAAGGATTTCTCAATCTCGAGCCGACGGAAGCCGATCGCCTGCTGGGCGAACTCTTCGACGAGGATGATGCCGCGGCCCGTCTCGACGCGGGTTTGGCGTTGCTCTCCACCTTCGTTCCGCAGGACAAGGCGACCATGGTGCTCGATCTCGCGCAGGTCATTATCGATGCGAACGAGGAAATTGAATTCGCCGGTGGGCACTACGAGGACGATGACGAGGAGAACTGAAGGGCACCGGGTGGATGCCGCATCTGAACCAAATCACACCCATCATTCGCATGATGGATGTCCCGGATCGTGGCGCCGCGTTCCCACTTCCGGCGTGGCGTGAGCAATACGCATGAGCGCCACAACGCCGCCCGTCGTGCTTCCCGGATGGTGGCCCGATGTGCTCCGACAATTTCTGGGGATTGCCGATTTCACCGCGCGATCCCTCGCTCCTTTCGCGGCGCCACTCGCGCGCCTCTCCGACACGCTCAACGACGTCGACGCACGACGAGCGTCGACGTCGGCCTATATGCGTGATTCGCGGCTCCGGCTCGCCTATCAGCTGTATTATCTCTCGGTGAATCTCCTCAAACCGCGCTGGGCGCTGAACGAACTGTATCCGTCAGGCCCGCCCGCCGGTCATGAACCATTCCGGGTGCTGGATCTGGGCTGCGGACCGGGGACCGGTGTCGCAGCCATGCACGCATGGGCCGCGGACGTGCGATCGACGCGCCGCATCCATGTCGACGGCATCGACGCGGTGGAGGCCAACGTCGCGCGCTTCCGGGAATTGGGAGCGCTGCTGTCAGCGGAATCAGGGTCCCCGGTTGATTGTGATGCGTGGAAGGGGGATGCCACGCGTCCCGTCACCTCCGCGACACCGTACGAAGTCGTGATGGCGATGAACCTGCTCAATGAGATTCCGGAAACCAGACATCCGCATGTTCTTGCCCGCTGCGGTGCAGTGCTGCGCCCGGGAGGCGTCCTGCTGCTGATCGAGCCCGCGCTGCGCGAGACCACCCGTCCGCTCCTGCGCCTGCGTGATCGCGCCGTGCGGTCCGGATGGACCGTCATGCTTCCCTGCCATCGCCAGGGAGCATGTCCCGCGCTCGAGAACGAAAAGGATTGGTGTCACCACAGCCTGCCGTGGGAGCGTCCGCCTTTCATCGCGTTTCTCGACGAGGCGATCGGCAATGTGAAAACGTCACTCAAATTCAGTTGCATCGTGCTCCGGAACGATGCGGCAACGGACGTCCGCATTCCCGCGGAAGAGGGTGGGACCGAAGCGTCGGGAGATCGTGATTCATTCGGGATGGATCGCGAACGTCTTCGCGTCGTGAGCGAACCCTTCGTGGAGAAGGGACGACGGTCCTGTTATTGCTGCGGTGCATCGGGACGGCGGCTGTATCAACGCAACGATCGTGATCGCAGTGACGTGAATGCCGCGTTCGACCTGGTGACGCGATGGGACAGCATCGATGTGCGCGGCGCGGAACCACGGCGCCACGACGTGAAGATCACCGCGGAGACACGGGTCCGCGCGGTGACATCGCATCCGGCGGATCGGTGAGGGGGACGATGGCACGGCACGACACGGACTTGCGCGCGGCCTACGCCTATTGTCGACGACTGGCGCGTCAGCACTACGAAAATTTTCCCGTGGCCTCGTTGCTTCTTCCGGCGCGGCTTCGACCGCATGTCGCCGCCGTCTACGCCTTCGCCCGGCTCGCGGACGACATGGCCGACGAAGGAGAGGATCCGCCCACGCTGCGCCGCGCACGGCTCGAGGCCTGGCGCGCGCAGTTGCAGCACGTCGCACGGCACGAACACGCGCCGGCGAATCGCGGCGCGGCTCCGCTCCGGAATGCCGCCGCCGACGGGATCCATCCGGTATTTGTCGCGTTGGGTGACACGATCGATCGTTTCGGCATTCCGGTGCAGCTCCTGCATGATCTGCTCGACGCATTCGTGCAGGACACGCACATCGCGCGGTACGAGACGTTCGACGCGGTGCGGGATTACTGCACGCGCTCGGCGAATCCTGTCGGCCGGATCATCCTGGCGCTGCATGGGATCCTGGATGCGTCTCGCGCCGCGGCGTCGGACGCCCTGTGCACGGGACTGCAACTGGTCAATTTCTGGCAGGACGTTTCGGTCGACCGGATCAAACCACGTGTGTATATCCCGCGTGAGGACCTCCTGCGCTTTGGCATTGATGTGGACGACATCCTGCATGGTGTCGATACGCCCGCGACACGCCGTGTGATCGCGTTCGAGGTCGCGCGTACCCATCGATATTTCCAGGAGGCGTTACCACTGTTTCCTCTTGTGCCGTTCCGCCTGCGCCTCGAGCTTGCCGCGATCTGGCGGGGGGGGATGAAGGTGCTTGAAAAAATTGAAAAACAGCACTATACTGTTCTTCAATCCCGTCCCGCACTTTCTGCGACGGACATGCTGTCCGTCCTCACCGCAGCCGTGCCGAGAGGAATGCCCGATGCAGGATCGTGACATCGCCGCCGACATTACCCGGAAAAGCAAGACCAACTTCATGGTCTCCTTCGCCATGCTCCCCGAGGAGAAGCGCGACGCCATTCACACCGTGTATGCGTTCTGCCGCTGTACCGACGACATCGTCGACGAAGGGGGAGATCGGGAGAGCAAGTCGGCACGGCTCCTGCGATGGACCGAGGAACTGGAGCTGGGGCTCCGCAACGAGAGCAGCCATCCGCTGCTGAACAAGCTCAGCGTGATCGCCGCACGGTTCAATATCCCGGCCGTGCATTTCTTCGACCTGATCCATGGCATGCGCATGGATCTCGAGCGTTCGCGCTATGCCACGTTCGACGAACTCCACGAATACTGCTATCACGTGGCGTCGACGGTGGGACTGATGTGTTCGGAGATCTTCGGCTACACGAACGAGCGGACGCGGCAGTATGCCGTGGATCTCGGCATCGCCCTGCAGCTGACCAACATCGTGCGCGATGTCAAGGCGGATGCCGAACTCGGTCGCATCTACCTCCCGGAAGAAGATTTCATCCGTTTCGGGTATTCGTATGAGGAACTCCTCAACTCGACCTACAATGAAAACTTCGTGCGGTTGATGCGTTTCGAGACCGGGCGCGCGCGCGAGTACTATCAGCGGGCCCGGGCGTCCCTGGCACAGGAGGACCACGCCGCCTTCTTCGCCGCGCGCATCATGGACCGCATATACTACCGCATTCTTCAGAAAATCGAGCAGAAGCATTACGCGCTGTTCGGTGCACGGATCTCCATTTCCTCCGCCGCGAAACTGCGTATCGCGATCGCGGAATATTTCAGCCGGACGCCGCTCGCCTACGCCTCCCTGACATGAACCACCCACGCGCATGAGACGCTTTGTCGTCATCGGCGGCGGTGTCGCCGGCCTCGCCGCGGCGCTACGGCTTTCCGCAACGGAAGGGCACGCCGTCACCGTTCTCGAAGCCGCGCCGGAATTCGGTGGGCGCGTGCGCTCGTTCACCGATCGCCATTCCGGGCAGGAACTCGACAACGGGCAGCACGTGCTCATGGGCGCCTGCACGGCCGCGCTCGCCTATCTCGACGTGTGCGGCGCGCACGACAGGATCGCGCGGTTGCGCGGCCTCTCGCTCCCGTTTCACCATCGTGATGGCCGCCGCGCGCGGCTCCAATCCGGCCGACTCGTGCATCCGCTGTCGCTGCTGCAAGCGTTCCTGCGCTATGACATGCTCTCACGCGCCGCGCGGCTGCGCACGTTGCGTGTGGCCATCCGGCTGCGGGCGATGAACAGCAGGCAGCGGCGCGCCCTCGACGCACGGTCGGCGGAGGAGTGGCTGCGCGGCTGCGGGCAGCGGGACGAGGAAATCGCGCTGTTCTGGGTCCCGCTCATTCTCGCGACGATGAACAGCACACCGCGGGCAGCCTCCGCGATGCTGTTCGCCACCCTGCTGCGGGAGATCTTCCTCGGACGTCCCGACGCGGCGGACATGCTGCTGCCGACCTCCACGCTTTCGGCCGTCTTCATCAGGCCCGCGGTGGCGCAACTCGTCCGGCGGGGCGCCCGGGTGCGCACCCGCGCCGCGGTGACCTCCGTCGACGTCCGTCATGCGGAAGGACGCAGCGCGGTCACCGGCGTGCGTTGTGGTGACGAGCGCATCGAGGCCGACGCTGTCATCAGCGCGGTACCGCCGTGGGCGTTCACCCGGATGCTGCTCACGCACACGGGGGCGGCCGATGCTCCACAGGGACGGAGCCGGCTTGCCGACCACGTGCTGCCAGGGACCGATCTGTCGGCGTTCGTACCATCGGAGATTCTGTCGGTGCATGTCTGGCTGCGGCAGCAGCACACCACCGCGCCAATGACCGGATTGCTCGGGACGACCGTGCAGTGGGTATTCGAAAAGGAGAAAAGCGAGCAGGGGTTTTTCCAGTATTCCTGCACGGTGTCCGCGGCGGAGGGTGGTGAAACCACCGACCCGCGACGGCTGCGCGAGAGCGTGCTCGAAGGATTGCGCTGCGCGATGCCCGGGCTCGCAGCGGATGATATTGTCCGAATACTCCCTGTCCGCGAGAAACGCGCGACCTTCGTGCCCCGGCCGGGACTTGATGCCTTGCGTCCCACCGCGATGACTCCCATCTCCGGCCTCGCGCTCGCGGGGGACTGGACGGCGACGGGTCTGCCCGCGACGATCGAGGGCGCGATCCGCAGCGGATTTGCCGCGGCGCACACACTCACGGATGAAGGGACGGGCTGGTGAGGGGACGGGCTGGTGAGGGGACGGGCTGGTGAGGGGACGGGGAGAGGCAGGATGGTGATGCATGTTGGGGACATCGGCATGCACCGCCGTATGGGTGGGAATCAGCGCCCGGTGTGTCGCAGGTCGTCCCAGATCTGATTGACCGATCGTCGTCCCCGCACGATGGTCTCGTAGGCATGGAATTCGCGTTCCATGACATCCTCGCGCTGCACATCCATTTCATATTCGAGGAGCTGTTGGAGAATGTGCGTTGTCAGCGGGATCTCGACGCGTTCGTCGCGGTGAATGTGCCAGGGCGCGCCGCACGCGACAAACGCCTCGGGACGCTCGTCCTCCACGAATTCATAGCGGAACGCCACCGGGACGACGAACACCTCCCCGAGCGCGCGGAGAAGGTGGGCGGTGCCATGGAAAAAGCGCAGGGGTCGTTTCTCCGTCGATGTCAGCACACCCTGCGGGAACAGCCACAGGGCGCGTGAACTGTTCGAGAGAAGCTGTGCCGCATACTGAAGACTGCGCGCCGCCTCGCGGGGACGCTCGCGGTCCACCGAAAAACAGCCGACTCTTCGAAAGAAGCCGTAGCGGGCGAGTTGCCGTTCCTCCATCATCGCATACGCGTCGTGGTGGAAGTAGCGGCGCGAGAGAATGAGCGGGAGCACGGCGTCCCACCAGCCGGGGTGATTTCCATACAGGACCACCGGGACCCCACCGCTGTCGGTGGGAACGTTCCGGCCGCCCTTCAGGCGCACGGCGGCGAAACGTCGGCGGAGACGGCGCAGGAAATACGTCGTCATCGCAGCCTCGACGAGGGGAGATTTTTCGGCTGGAATCATGCAGGGAAATTTTCTTATTTACTCTGATGTTATGAAACGCGTGTCGCCGTTCCCGTCCCAAATATAGCAGGCACGGACGCGAGAGCCAACGCGGGAAGCGAGCGCCACGCAACGGAAAGGAAAACCATGGAGCGTATGCAGCACGGAACGCGTCGGCCCCGCGTCGTGGTGGGCATGTCGGGAGGCGTCGATTCGAGTGTCGCCGCGGCGCTGCTCGTCGAGCAGGGGTATGACGTGATCGGCATCACGATCAAAACCTATTCATACGAGGATGTCGGCGGGAATGCCACCAACGAAAGCAGCTGCTGTTCGCTCGACGGTATCAACGATGCCCGCACCGTCTGTCTCGACCTGGGCATCCCGCATTACGTGGTGGATTTTTCGCGTCCCTTCCGTGCGCAGGTGATCGACCGATTTACCGCGGCCTATCTCGCAGGGGATACGCCCAATCCCTGCGTGCTCTGCAATCGCACGATCAAGTGGGAAGAGCTGATCCGGAAAGGCGTCGCGCTCGGAGCGGAGTATGTCGCCATGGGACATTACGCGCGTGTCGGCCACGACGCGGTGACCGGCCGGTACTGGGTGACCCGGGGCGTGGATGCCGGGAAGGACCAAAGCTACGCGCTCTGGGCCCTCTCGCAGGAAAGTCTTGCACGAACACTGTTTCCGCTCGGCGAGATCAGCAAGGACGACGCGCGGCGCGTGGCCGAACGCCTCGGTCTGCACACGGCCCGGAAGCGTGAGAGCTACGAGATTTGTTTCATCCCCGACAACGACTACACGCGCTTCCTCCGCGATGAAGTGCCCGAGCTCGATGCGCGGGTGAAGGGCGGGGACGTGCTCTTCGAGGGAAGAAAAATCGGTGAGCACGACGGCTATCCTTTCTATACCATCGGGCAACGGCGCGGACTCCATGTCGCGGTGGGCGAGCCGGTGTTCGTCACGGAGATCGACGCGGGACGCAACACCATTTCCGTCGGACGAAAGGACGATCTGCTCCGCCGTCGGTGCGTCGTACACGAGGTCACCATGCAAAAGCACGCGTTGCCGGACGTCCCCCTTCGCGTGCACGCGAAGATCCGCTACAAGGACGCGGGAGCGCCCGCGACGCTGCATCCTCTCCCCGACGGCCGCGTCGAGTTGATTTTCGATCAACCGCGCCGGGCCATCACCCGCGGGCAATCGACCGTCTGGTATGATGGTGACGACGTCGTGGGCGGAGGTATTATCGCGTCGGTCTCGTGATCGCCCCGTACCGTCACACGAACGACGAAACAAGAAACGGCGCCGCGAAGGGCGCCGTTCTCATCATGGGGAAGGACTCGTGTCGGGGACGCGAGCTTAGAGTAGGTCCTTGACAATCTCGCGTTCGGTCTGCAATTCAGCGAGCGTTTTCGCGATTTTCTCCTTGGCGAAGTCGCTGTGCGGGAGTCCCGGTACGATGCGATAGCCACCCGTGCCGTCGCTGACGAGCGGGAAGGAGAACAGCAGACCTTCCTCGATACCGTAACTGCCATCGCTGGGCACGGCGGCGGAATACCATTGACCTTCGGGTGTCTTTTCAATCAGGCTCCGCACATGATCGATGGCGGCATTCGCGGCCGAGAAGGCCGACGACGAACCACGGGCCGCGATGATTTCCGCACCGCGGTTCTGCACCTTCTTGATCATCTCGCCCTGCAGCCATTCGCTGTCGCTGATCACCGCCGACACCGGCTGACCATTGATCTTCGCGTTTTCAGTGTCCGGGTATTGCGTGTTTGAATGATTGCCCCAGATCGTCATGTTGGTCACCGCGCTCACGCCGACGCCCGCCTTCGCGGCGAGCTGCGCCATCGCGCGATTCTGGTCGAGTCGTGTCATCGCCGAGAAGCGCTCCCGTGGGAGCTCCTTCGCGTTCATCATCGCGATGAGCGCGTTGGTGTTGCACGGATTGCCCACGACCACGGCGCGGACATCCGGCGCGGCGCGCAACAGGGCCTTTCCCTGTCCGACGAAAATCGGACCATTATCCCGGATCAGATCGTTGCGTTCCATGCCCTTCGTGCGGGGTTTCGAGCCAATGAGCAGCGCCCAGTTGACGCCGGCGAACGCGGCGTCGGCCGTATCGTTGCAGTCGATGCTCTCGAGCAGCGGGAACGCGCAATCGTTGAGTTCCATCACCACTCCCTCGAGAGCGGCCATGGCCTGCGGTAGTTCCAGCAGGTGAAGTGCGACCTTGGTGTCGGGTCCGAACATCTGACCCGAGGCGATGCGGGGAAGGATGGCGTAACCAATCGCGCCCGCGGCGCCGGTGACTGCGACATGAACAGTGTTGGGCATAGGAATTCCTCTGTGTGTATCGCGTGAAAGGGGATAGGGGAGTCTGATAATGGAATTCCATGCTACGGAGAAAATCGGTGAATTTCAAGTCTCCCCTCCGCGCCGCCCGCGTCGTTGCGGTGGGGTTTCCATCATGCGATACCGCGACCGTCACCCGCCCGCCGCCCCGTGTCCACCGCTCCCGAAGCGACAGTGTTACCGCTCCGGACGCGACAGCGCGCGTCCGCGGGGATGGATGCAGAAATTCGCTACATTCCGATATGTACCGTTTTTCGGGAGTCTGCGATGCGAATGCTTTTCTGGACGGCCACCCTCGTCTGCATGCTGTCCGCCACCGACGCGGCGGCGCAACGGACAATCACCGGCTATGATTTTTCAGCGACAGGGGCCCATCAGGTCCGGCTCGGACGCATGTTGCGCGAAATTTCGGGACTGACGGTGAATGCGCGGGGACAGTTGCTCGCGCATGACGACGAGAAGGGAGTGGTCTACCGCATCGACGCGATGACTGGAAGCCGCCTCGCGCGCTTTCGTCTCGGACGCACGACGGTGACCGAGGATTTCGAGGACATCGCCGCCATGGGCGACACGCTGATCCTCGTGACCAGCGATGGCCGGTTCTTTCTCTTTCCCGAAGGACGCGACGGGGACCGGGTCGAATATCGCGTCGTGGTCACGCCGCTGACCGCCACGAATGATGTCGAAGGATTGTGTTACGACCCCGCGAGCGGAACCCTGCTGCTTGCCTGCAAGGGATCGCCCGGACGGGGATATACGGATAAACGGGCCGTATATTCCTATTCTCTCGCCGAACGTCGGCTTCACACGCCCCCGCGATTCCTGGTCGACGAGACCGCGCTCCGAGGGAAGATCGCCGGCAAGACATTCAGGCCGTCGGCCATCGCGGTGCACCCGATCCGACACACCTATTTCATCCTCGCCGCGCGGGGACGCGGGATCGTCGAACTTGATCAGCGGGGCCGGGTGCTCGCCGTGCAGGAACTGGACGCATCGCGACATCCACAACCGGAGGGACTCACCTTCATGCCCAACGGTGACATGATCATCGCCGACGAGGGAAAGAAGGAAGGACTCCTCACACGCTATGCCTATACGCATCGGAAGTGACGGGAACGCCAACGAGCGGTCTTCCCCGGATGCCCTGAGCGCTCCCGATCCCGGCGGTGGGACGCACGGCGAGCCGCCTGATGCGCGGGGAGTTCAGGTGTTGGCGAGATCGATTGGCAGTTTCTCGAGATAGCGCCGCAGAGGTTCCAGTCCGATCAGTGGCGCCGGGGCGAGTGGCAGGAGCAGACGCGGGAAGGCGATCAGTTCCGGTGGGAGTGGCGTCCGATCCGTTTCCGCGGTCCATTTGTTGACCGCGAGTGCCGTCGGCACCGTGCGCACGGCCGCGAGCGCGGTGACGATGCGCCGGGCCTCCATCCATGAGAGCAGATCCGGATTGATGACCACGGTGACCCGTGCGCGTGCGGGATCAGCGAACAGGGTGCGCAGCGCGTCGTATGCGCGGCGTTCTTCCTCGAGCCGGACAAGCACGCGGTCGAGTTCCCGCTCGCTCCGCCCGAAACGGATGCGGGTGATGATTTCCCTCTTCTCCTTGATCGTGCGGCGCAGACGGATCAGTTCCTCGGTCCAGATCCCGGAAAGTGTCGGGGATGAGAAAAAGCGCAGGGCGAGCGCGGTCGGCGGCAGATCGACAACCACGATGTCGGCATCCGTATCCGCGGCGGTGGCGTTCTGGAACGCCGCGCGCAGGGCGAATTCCTCGAGACCGGGAGAATGCCGCAAGACACGGAAATACTGCTCGAGGTTGAGCGCGGTGAGGTACGAGTAATGTTCACGCATGCGCTGATGTGTTTCCTCGAGCACTCGTGCGATCCAGCGATCGATGTCGGGTTCGCGCACGCGCAGTCCCGGCGCGACCGTGACCGGAGACTCGCCAATGGGGGTCTGGAAAATGTCGGATTGGTTATGCGCCGGATCGAGCGAGAGCAGTGTGACCGTGCGACCCGCGCGCGCGTGCGCCATCGCGATGAGTGCCGACAGCGTGGATTTTCCCACGCCACCTTTCCCGATCTGGAACAGGTAGACCGGGGATGCGGGTGATGTCGTATGAGGTTTGGAATGGGCCATTATCTTTCGCACGGGAGCGGGGGGATTCAGTCCACCGGCAGATGCGAGGAAAGCTGCGAGAGCGGGGAATGCGCGGTATCGATCGTGGTGAGCAGCTGTCGCAATTCCTCTTCGAGATCCGGCAGGAGTGCCAAGGTGAGCTCTGCCGGAGGGGCGGGAAATCCGACTGCGTGCCCGAGCAGCAGGAGGGCGAATACCTGACGCAGTTCCGTGACCTCCCATTCGAGCGCGTCGACCGCGCGGGCGCGTTGCATGTCATCGAACATGCCGAAGAGGCGCCGCCAGCGTCCCCGTCTCATGGCACCTGCTCCGGCGGGACATGCTCCGTCCGCACGTCCGCACGATCGGCGCGGCCCGGCGGCTGGACGCGGAAGATGCGTGCGTCGGACGTGATCCGTCTCGCGGAGGGGAAAAACACATACGCGGCGTAGAGTGTCATCAGAAAAATACCGGCATGATGGATACCCGACACGGCGATCAGCGACGCGGCCGCGGCGATCCATGCCGTGTACAGTGCGATACGAGTGCTGGTATGCTGGAAACGGTAGAATGCGGAAAAGGACACCACGGCGTCCTGTCGGTGCGCGCGGGCGAACAGCACGCGGTAGAGCAACGGCAGGGCCACGGCGGTACACGCGGCAAGGACGAAGAGGACGACATCCCAGGTGGGATGGTCAACATACGGGAGCGAGGAGAAATGGCCGAGCATGCGCGCGGATTCCACGACAACGAGGATGGCCGCGGGCGCGGCCAGCATACGGACGTACCGAAGCCGGAGATGTCGGCGCATATCCTCGAGCGCGGAGGTCAGCGCTTGTCGGCGTTCATCACCATGCGCTGCTTCCCGCTTCATGGCCGCTTCCCCATGCCGCGCCTCATGTTCGCGGCCCGGATTCCGACACCCACTCCCGTGACGGTGCCGGTCGGAAAAACCGAATGACACCTTCGACGGTCACCCAGAGGACGATGAAGATGATCGCGGCATTGATGACCTGCAGAAGCAGATTGTGACTGCTGCCATACTCAAGCTGGTTGAGCAGCGAGGCCCAGATGGTCATCACGCACATGAACAGGGCCGGGATGCCGGCATACAGCCAGTGGGATCCGCCACGGGTACGGAGGTACAGGGTGATGATGATCAGCGCCAGCGCGGCGAGCGTCTGGTTGACCGCGCCGAACAGCGGCCACAGGCTGAGCGCACCCGCGCCATCGGCACCGGACGCAAAGGCGAGCAGTGCGGCGGTCACGACGACGAAGGTGGTCGCGACGTAGCGATTGTGGAAGCCGGGCACCTTGAGGTTGGTGAAGAGCTCGGTAACGACATACCGTTGAATGCGCGCGGCGGTGTCGAGCGTCGTGCCGGCGAAGGACGCGACGAACACACCCATGATCACCACCGCGATCTCCCGGGGGAGTCCCGCGGACGCGATCATGTTCGCCGCACCGTCGACAAAGGCCGTGATCTTCGATCCCATGCCCGAGGCCGCGGCCCAGGAAGAGTACTGCTCGGTCCATGCCGCGACACCGCGGAGCGTCTGTCCATCCGCGCCGGTCACTCCCATTCCGATGCCCGCCGCGACGGCGATGATCACCAGCGTCGCCAAGCCGCCCTCGACGAGCATCGATCCGTAGCCGACGAAAAGCGCGTCGCTTTCGCGCCGCACCTGCTTGGCGGAAGTGCCGGACGAAACCAGCGCGTGGAAACCCGAAATCGCGCCACAGGCGATGGTGATGAAGAGAAACGGCCACAGGGGCGGCGCTTCCGCGGGGGCGGCGTGGAAGGCGGGGGCGACGATGTGCAGGTTGCCGGTGAATGCCGCGGCGATCACGCCCAGGCCCAGCAGTGTCATGGCGATGACCAGCTGATACGCGTTGATGAAATCGCGAGGTTGCAGCAGCACGGTGACCGGCAGCACCGAGGCGACAAAGGCATAGACGAGGAGAATCGCGGTCCATATTCCCGTGGCGGGGATGCCCGCGATCGTAGGCATTTGCAGCGGAACGACGGCACCGAGGACAATCGTCGCGTACATCAGCGCGACCGCCACCAGCGACCAGAGGCCAAACGATGCACCGCGCCGATAGATCAGGAAGCCGAGCGTCATGGCGATGGGAATCTGCAGCCAGACCGGCGCGACGGATGCGGGGAACATATCGAAAATGATGGCGATCACCATGCCAAAAATGGCGATCACGATCCATAACTCCAGAAAGACGATAAGGAAGAAAAAGAAGCGCGAGCGGCTGTTGAGATACCGTGCGGTGTAGTCGGAAATCGACTTTCCCTGATTGCGCATGGAAATCAGCAGTGCGCCGAGATCGTGTACCGCACCCATGACAATGCTGCCGACGAAGACCCAGAGCAGGGCAGGAACCCAACCCCAGATGATCGCGATCGCCGGCCCCACGATCGGTCCCGTTCCCGCGATCGATGTGAAGTGATGTCCGAAGATCACTTCCTTCCGCGTCGGCACGTAGTCCATCCCGTCCTCGAATTGCACCGATGGAGCGACATTCCCGTCATCGATGGAGAAAATCCTCCTGCCGATATAGCGTCCATAGAGCCGGTACATCAGCAGGTACCCACCAAAGGACAGCAACATGATCAGGAGCGCAGGCATGGCATTCTCTCGTTGGGACGAATGACGCAACATACGAATTCCCGTGAAACCATGCAGGCGATCAGCCCGGGTGGTCGAGGTGGGCGGTGGGGGCCACCTGCCGGTGGGGTCGATATTTCTATGACGGGAACGAATCCTTTTCTATCTTCACGGTATTCCCCGAACGGGGATGTGCGCGGCATTCGTGAAATAGATCCTGATCATGCGCCGCGGCTTGGAAAACAGATTGGAAAATCTGATATTACAACGATAACGCGAATCATTGATTTCCATGATTCGCGAGACCGAAACGCGGATGCCAGGGCACGTAACGGAAATGCCGTTTTCGTGTCTACCGCGAAGGAGGCGCCGACAGGCCAGAGTGCTCGCATCGCTCCCACGCGCCGCCGACGAATTCGAACATGAGCTTTACGATAGTCTTTAGCTTTAACCCTTTGGAGGCTCGTATGCACAAAAAGCTACTGCTTGTTCTGCTTCCATTGCTGCTCCTTCCCGCGCTTTCGTTTGCGCAGACCGGGAAGGTGTCCGGCAAGGTCACGGATCTCGAGACCGGAGAACCGCTGATCGGAGCGAACGTCATTGTCAATGCGGGAGGTACCACGCGCGGCGCGGCGACCGACGCGAACGGCGGGTACGTCGTCCTGAACGTTCCCATCGGCAAGGTCACCATCACGGCCAGTTACATCGGGTACAAGGCCATTACTATCGAGAACGTGCTCGTCCGTTCGAATGAAACGACGGACAAGGACGTGCAGCTGCCTTCCGATGCCTACAAGGTGGACGAGGTTGTGATTGTCGCCGAGAAACCCTTGGTGGACAAGAACGTCACCAACGCCAAGAGCACGGTGACGCAGGAAGATATCGAAAACCTTCCGGTACGCGGTGTCGAGAGCATCTCCGCCCTGCAGGCCGGTGTGGTTTCCTCGGGGAGTTCGCTCTACGTGCGCGGCAGCCGCGCGGACGGAACCGGCTTCGTCGTCAACGGCATGCCGGTCAACAACCCGCTGTACGGCGGCCGGTCGCTGACCGTCATCGACAATGCCATCGCCGAACAGAGCCTCCAAGCTGGTGGTTATTCCGCTGAATTCGGCGGGGCCAACGGCGGTCTGGTGGCGACCACGACGCGGACGGGTGGACGCAAGCTGCGCGTCGAGTTTGAAACCTACACCGACAATTATCCGTGGGCCGACTACGGCGAGCGCACGCTCGGCACGTACAAGACCGGCTTCAGCACGTACATTCTTACCGCCGGCGGCCCGCTCTACGGTCCGGTGAAATTCTTCGTGGCCGGGCAGAACTCCTTCCGTCGCACCCCGAGTTCGGGGTGGCGCGAGGATTATGATCTGACGACGAAATACGATCCTCTCCTTCGCGAGACCGACGCCCATCAGCTGCTCACGCCCGAGGAGCAGGCCAAGACCGGTATCTTCGATCCGCGTCTCGGCTCCGCCGCGCAGAAAGTCGACTACCGTTTCCCGGGTGGGTACTTCCTCAACGCCGCGAGCAACAGCTGGACCGGAAACGCGAACCTTACCTTTGATCTCAATCCGATCAACATCCGCGTGGATGGATCCTACGCGTACGGCACCAGCCGTGACGGCGCGGGACTCACCACGAAGCTCGCCGAAAAGCGCGCGGGGCTCAACGAGAGCGAGAACTACAGCGTCAACGCCAAGTTCACGCATCTGCTCAGCCCGTCGACGTTCTACGAACTGTATCTCGGCTACATGGGAAGCTTCGGCATCGCCATGGATCCCGACCTGGAACACAATATCTTCGGCTATGGTGATTCCGTCGCCAACGCGCAGTTCGGGTATCACTTCCTCTCGGATGGCATCCCCGAGCAGCCCGTCACGATGATGGGCGCGAGCTTCGTTCCCGCGGGCTATCCGCTGGGCGCGAGCTACGGCAAGGAGCGGTTCAACTCGATTCAGGGAAAGATCAACTTCGTGCATCAGATCGGCCGCACGCATGAGATCAAGACCGGTGGTGAATTCACACGCTACTCGATCCGCAGTTTCGGCATCGACGCGTTCGGGCTTGCTTCCTTCATGCGCGGAAATCCGGATGCGAACGCCCTCGAGATCGCGGGTTCCTCCGGCACGAACAACTACGGCTATGACTATTACGGCAGCGAGCTGAACGACGGGGAAAACGGTCCGAAGGAACCGGTGTTCGCGGCCTTCTACGCCCTCGACAAGATCGAGCTCGAGGATCTCGTCATCAATGTCGGCTTGCGTTACGATTACATCGACACGAATTCCAAGGAGTTCGTCAATCCGAATAACATCAAGTTCACGTCCGAGGGACTGATCGACCAGAGCGACGAGAACCTCAAGGATGTCAGTGCATCGAAGACGATCAGTCCGCGTCTCGGGTTCTCCTTCCCGGTCACCGACCGCACCGTGTTTTACGCCCAGTATGGCGTGTTCGTCCAGCAGTCGCGTTTGCGCAACATTTATCTCGGCAACGCCACCATGTCGTCGCAGATCAAGGGCGGTTACGCGGTGTCGAGTCCGGTGGGCTTCGGCCTCAAGCCGGAGAAGACGATCCAGTACGACTTCGGCTTCCGTCAGCAGCTGACCGACAATCTGGCATTCGACATCACCGCGTTTTACAAGGACATCCGCGACCAGATCCAGCAGCGGATGATGCCCGCCGAATTCGGCGCCGAACATCCGGCCTACTACGCCTGGGTCAACGGTGATTTCGCGACGACGACCGGTGCCTCGCTGAGCATCGTCATGCGCCGCACCGCGCGTATCCAGGTGCAGGCCAATTATACCTACAGCGACGCGCGTGGCACGGGTTCGAGCCCATCGTCGAGCTTCCGCGCGCTGTGGCTCTCGCCGACCGAAACGCCCTTCCTGCCGAAGTACCCGATGACACTGGACTTTGACCAGACCCATCGCGGCTCGATCAACCTCGACTACCGCTTCGGCAATGACGACGGTCCCGAACTCTTCGGCGCGAAAATTCTCGAGCGTTTCGGCGCGAACATTCTCTTCCAGTTCAACAGCGGTTCGCCCTACACCCGCGTGAACGAATTCAGCTTTGGCGACCGCCGCACGCCGATCGAGGCGATTAACTCGTCGCGCACGCCGTGGTACTTCATGGTCGACGGCCGCTTCGACAAGACCGTGGAAATCGCGTCCCTCGACGTCAATTTCTACATCTGGGTCACCAATCTCCTGAATATCAAGAATGTCACGGGCGTCTACGCGACATCCGGTTCTGCCGAGAGCAACAACTTCCTCGCGACGGACGAAGGTCAGACGCAGATCGCGAACTATGCCCGCTACGGCGAGATCTTCGCGCAGCTCTACCAGGACTTCTATTACCAGCAGGTGCTGATGAATGCCGGCGTGTACAGTCCGCCCCGCCGCATCATCTTCGGCATGCGCGTGAATTTCTAACCAGCGTCCATCGGCAGAAAAAGATAATCGGAGAAGAAATACATGAAACGAATCACGCCTATCCTCATCCCGCTCGTTCTGCTCGCGCTGGCCATGCCCGCGTTCGCGGAATCGCCCGAGGGACACGAGAACGATCCCAAGCTGGCGAAGGACACACGAAACGACCAGTGGGACTTCATTTCCGTCAATAACTGCCTCATGTGGTTGTCGAATAACGGCCGCATGGCGCACAATCCGCTTTCCGACGGTTCGGGCTTCGAATGGCCCAACGGCAGCGCCAAGTATGTCATCTTCACCGACGGCATCATTTGGGGTGGTCGGGTGCAAGGTGAAATCCGCGTCGGTGGCGCGACCTACAATGCCGGTCTGCAGGCCGGGCATATCATGCCCGACGGCAGCGCGTCCGATCCGAACGACCCCGCGAACCGCATCTACAAGATCCGCAAGGTCGATGCGTCCGGACTCGCCGAACTGACGCCGACATTGCAGACGCAGATGCGCCTCGACTACGAAGAGTGGCCGGTGGCCATCGGTGCCCCATGGGTGGACAAGAACAATAACGGAATCTACGAGCCCGATTTCACCGAATTCCTCGAAGTCGGCTATGACTCCTGTTTTTCCGATACCCCGATGCTTCCGGGTGACGAGACACTCTATCTGGTCTCGAACGATCTCGACAGCCGTCGCGTGCGCGATCTCTATGGCTCGAATTTCATCGGTCTCGAGGTGCACACGCTGGTCTGGGCCTACAGCCAGACCGGACCGCTGTCGAACATGATCTTCACGAAATACACGGTCATCAACAAGGGCGCGGAAGACCTGACCGACGCGTATTTCTCGAAATGGTCCGACCCCGATCTGGGCGACGCCTTCGATGATTTTGTCGGTATCGATACCACGCTCAGCCTTGGCTATGTCTACAACGGCCTCGCGAAGGACGAAGTGTATGGCATTCCGCCCGCGGCCGGCTACGATTTCTTCCAGGGACCGATCGTTCCGAGCCAGGGCGATTCGGCCGTGTGGAATTTCGGCTATCGCAAGGACTTCAAGAACCTTCCGGTGTCGACGTTCGCGTTTTACATCAACGGAAGTTCGATTTACGCCGACCCCGCGCTGAAGCAGCCCGTCGGTTCGCAGCACATGTACAACTACATGCTCGGCCGGCTCTGGAACGGACGGCAATACGTCGATCCCACCAACGGCAGCGAGGTCACCGTGTGTCTCGCCGGCGATCCTCTCACCGGTGAGGGCTGGGTCGACGGACTCGTGTCGAGTCCGGGCGACCGCCGCTTCCTGATGACCGCCGGTCCGTTCACCCTCGCGGTTGGCGACACGCAGGAAGTCGTGGTTGCGTCAATCGTGGCGCAGGGCTCGGATCGTCTCAGCAGTCTCAAGGTGCTGAAGTTCTATGACAAGTATGCCCAGCTGGCGTTCGATAACAATTTCGCCCTCCCGAAGGCGCCGCCTTCGCCGATGGTGAATGTCTCGCTGCTGCCGAAACGCGTGATCCTCAACTGGGGTGATCCTTCGCAGGTGTCCCGGATCGAGAATCACTTCGACAAGGGCTATCGTTTCCAGGGCTACAATGTGTATCAGTTCCCGACATCGAGTTCGACACTGGATGACGGGATCCGTCTCGCGACGTATGATGTCTCCGACGGTGTTGCCGTGATCTTTGACGAGGTGATCGACAATCAGTCGGGCATCGTGCTGCAGATGCCGCGGCAGTATGGAAATGACGGCGGTGTGGTTCGGATGTACGACATCACCACCGACGTCCTCACCGACCGCCCGCTGGTCAACAACCAGCCGTACTATTTCGCGGTCACCGCGTACGCCTATTCCGACAATCCCGACGCATCCCCGCGCCAGCTCGAGTCCACCCCGGTGATCATCGAGGTCCGTCCCCAGACAACGGATCCCGGTGTCCGTTTTGGAGAAAGCGCCGACACCGAGGTGCCGGTCACGCATACGGTTGGAATGTCGGCCGGATACGTGGATGTCGTGGTGGTCGATCCGCTCGAACTGACCGGTGACACCTACGAAGTCACCTTCGAGTCGCTCGGGCAGATCCAGGCCGATTACGATCACGATCTCGACGGCTTCGTCGACGAGACCCTGACCGAGGATGACTACTCCGCCTGGTCGTTGCGCAATGTCAACCAGAACAAGTTGCTCATCAATCGCAATCAGTCGATGCAGGGACTCGAGAAGGAGTTCTTCCTCCTCGACGGATTCAAGATCGGCGTGAGTGGTACGGGGTACTACAAGCAGTTCACCAAGGACGGTCTCGATCTTGGTGAGCCCCGCGAGAATCATGACGAGATCCTCCGCATCGAGTGGGAGGGTGGTCCCGACGTGTTCGAGGCCTACGAAAGCACGAAGGGCGAAGGCGGCTACTCCTGGCAGATGGGCTATACCAGTTCGACACTGGGAACGCGCGCCGGGCAGTTTGGCAGTTCGCTCAAGGGCTATCAGGTCAAGAAGGTTGTCGAGATCCGTTTCGACACGACGAAGAAGTCGAAGGGCTATCTCTTCATCCGCGGCCGCAATCCGAACTACGGCTATGACGGGTACTTCGAATCCCCGATCCAGGTGTGGGATGTGACGGATCCGAATCCGGACAATCATGTCCAGCTCCAGTACGCGTGGATCGAACAGAACAACCGTCCTGCCAACAACAGGCAGTTCGACCCGACCGGCGACGTCAACGACCGCGAGATGCTGTTCATTCTCGACCTGCCGTATAGCGACACGCCGGATCCAGTATTCTCCTCGACCGGATTCTCGATGCAGGATCGCGGGAGCGAGATGCCCATCCTCTACTGGGGATGGTACCTGCTCAGGCCGCAGTACGTGGGCTTGCGCCAGGCATGGCGCAATGGCAGCGTGTACCGCGTCACCCCGAACGCGCCGTTCGCGGCCGAGGACAAATATGTCTTCACGACCTTCCCACCGAGCTATGACGCGGAACTGGCGAAGAAGGACATCTCCGCCATCAACGTGTTCCCGAATCCCTATTACGGTTCCAACAAGCGCGAGCGCAACAAGTACCAGCGCTTCGTGACCTTCAATCATCTTCCGCCGCGTGCGAAATTCAAGGTCTACACGGTGTCCGGCGTGCTGGTCGCGTCGTTCGAGAAGCCGGATGACGGGACGCAATACGCGACCTGGGATCTGCAGAACGACAACGGCCTCCCCGTGGCGAGTGGCTTGTATTACATTCACATCGAGATGCCCGATCTCAACGTGGAGAAAATCCTCAAGCTCGCCGTCGTCACCGAAACCCAGTTCCTCGATCGTATCTGATCCGGAATGGCAGACCTGATTTCGACCATGAACGTGAATGAAATGAATAAAGGAGTACTACTCATGCGCATCAGTCCAAGATATATTGCAGCGGCGCTCCTTCTTGCGTTCGCCCTGACAGGATCGGTGGCTGTTGCCGGCGGCGGAAACAAGGAAGGTACTGCGGCTGCGGACCAATTACTCATCCCCGTCGGCGCCCGAGGCATCGCTCTCGGAAGTGCCTACACGGCCGGCATGACCGGCATCGAAGCGCTCTACTACAACCCGGCCGGTCTTTCCGGTTCGCGGCACGGTGTCGAGGTGCTGTTCTCGCAGATGAACGGCCTCGATAATGAGGATGGCGTCAGCTTTTTCGGCGTCGGCAGCAATTTCGAAGGCTTCGGGCATGTGGCCTTCACGGTGAAATCGCTGTCGTTCGGTGACATCCTCGTCACCGATGAACGACAGGTCGACGGGACCGGCGCTGTCTTCAATCCGACCGTGCTCACGCTCGGCCTGACATACTCGCGGGCACTGACCGATCGCATCCGTTCCGGTGTGTCGGTCAATCTCGTCTCGGAGGAACTCGATCGCGTGTCCTCCTCCGGCTTCGCCTTTGACGTCGGCGTTCAGTATTCCGGCCTCGCCGGTGTGAACGGCCTCGAACTCGGCGTGACCCTACGCCATCTCGGCGGCAACATGAAATATGAAGGGCCGGGTCTTCTCCGACTCGTCGATGAAATTGGCGCCGATCGTGATGGCCAGAACCTGAAGATCGAATCGGCCGGCTTCCAGCTCCCGACCTCGCTCGAAATCGGTCTCGCCTATCGCTACCGCTTCGGTGAGATGCACAACCTGCTTGTCGCCGGGTCATTCGAAAACAGCAACTTTGTCTCCGATCAGTATCGCCTCGCGGCCGAGTATCTTTTCAATGATTTTCTCGCGCTGCGCGGGTCGTTCAATATTGCCGGAAATGCGAAGACGGATTACGAGGATGCCACCGGCTACCTCTACGGACCGGCCTTCGGTTTCGGTATCCAGCAATGGGCGGGTGACGCGAAGCTGTATCTCGATTATGCGTACCGCACCCGTGAGGTGTTCAGCGGCCAGCATGTCGTGACCCTGCGCGTCGGGTTCTGACAATACGCCTCCATCCAGACAATTCC
>JAVFAS010000009.1:71500-73511 GCA_034002405.1 Bacteroidota bacterium
ATTCCACTGCTCCGCGAACGCATTCCACCGCACTGGGCGGCGAACCCGGCAGGCTGTATATTGCGCCAATGAAGAACGCTGTCTGCATTCTGCTACTCGTGCTCGCGTGTCCGCTGCTCGCGCAGGAACCCGATGCCGCCACCGTGCTCGCGACCGTGGGTGAGGAACCGATCACGGTCGGGGAATTCCGTGCGCGGTACACGCTGGGCGTGTTCCCCTACAAGGATCAGCCCGGTATGGCGCCGCTCGTCCGCGTGCAATTCCTGTACGCGTTGATCGCGGAGCGGCTGTTGATGGCCGAGGCGCGGCGACGGGGAGTCGACCAGGAGGACCGCTTCCAACGCAATCACCGCATGGCTACCGAGATGTTCATGCGTGACCGGCTTTACCGCGACAGCATCCGTGGTGCGGTCACGGTCGGCGAGGAGGACATTCGTGCCCGTTTCGTGGAGGAACAGCAGAGTATCCAGTACGATTTTCTTTTTTCCAGGGATGCGGCGGAAATCCACAATCTGCACCGGCTCCTCCGCGGGGGAATGGACTTCGACACACTGCGCGCGGCGCAACAACAGGCGCGGGAACGCGATGCCGCGGACAATGCCATGCCGGAACCGCCGTGGGAAGCGCCGATGGATGCCGATTTCCACACCGCGATCGCCGCGCTGCGTCCCGGTGCGGTTTCCGATCCACTTGAAGGCGTGGGAGGCTGGTATCTCGTGCGAAAAATGGATTATGGCAATCCCCTGCGCAGCGAATATGAGCTCCGGAAGCGATGGAAGCGCATCGAAAGCCAGCTTCGTGCCGAGAAGGAGAACGCGGCAACGATGGCGTTCGTCCAGCGATGCTGGAAGGGACGCCACGCCCACTTCGAGGAAGAACCCTATCGCGCGATCGGCACGGCACTGCTCGCGGATTTCCGCCGGCAGGCCGCCGCGGATACCGCGACGGTGTTGCACCCGTCGGTCGCCGTCTTCGATTCCCTCGCTGATACGTGGGCACGGCGATGGACGCAACCGTTCCTGCGCATTCGTCCGGGTCTCGGACGCGATACCGTGCTGACCCTCTCGGTCGGCGAGGCGCTCGATCGCCTGCAGGCCGCGGATTCGCGGCTTTCCGTCGAGGACCTTTCCCGCTTCCCGTCCTTCTTTCGGCGGCAGATGCGGGAATTGGCAGACCGGTTTCTCGTGACCAGTGTTGCGGCGCAACTCGGTCTCGAGCAGCACCCGGATGTCCGTCGCGACGTGGCGATGTGGGCGGCGAGTGGACTCGCGGCGATGCTTCCCGAACTGCTGTGGGAACAATTCATCGCGAGCGATGACAGCGTGTGGAATTACTATGTACGCCGACCCGATGTGTTCGGACCGCCGGTCGAAGTCAAGATCATCGAAGTCCTCACGCACGACTCGACACGGATGCGGGAGATTCTCGCACGCGTCCGTTCCGGAGAGGATCTTCGCGCACTCGCCCGCGCGTACTCCGAACGTCCCGGTGCGGCTGAGCGCGATGGTGCGCTCGGATTTTTTCCCGTGTCCGCGTACGGGCCGATCGGTCGCGCCGCCTTCGGCCTGCGTATCGCCGAGAGGGCGGGACCGCTTGCGGTTCCGGAGGGTACATCATTCTTCCAGCTCCTGGATAAGCGATATCCAGGTATGAAAATCGGAAATATGGACGAGCTGCGCGATACCGTCACCGCGGTGGCGGGCGGGGGGCGCACGCGTGCGATCGCGGAGAATCTTGTCCGGGACCTGGCCGCGCGTGGGGGTATCACGGTGGATACCGATCTCCTCGAGCGGATTCGGCCCGACGGTATGCAGATGTTCACCATCCGCGCACTCGGGTTTGGCGGGCGGATTCCGGCGGCGCCAGGTGTGGCACCACTGCACGAGGCGGTGATGGAAGGCATGGGGATGCGGGGTGGACTCGCGCCATAGTGCGGAATCCGCGCGCGGGGGGGGGGGCGTGAATGCTAAAAAGGAAGCCGAAGCTTCCTTTTTTTTCTGTTCGTCGGGGC
>JAVFAS010000010.1:0-66586 GCA_034002405.1 Bacteroidota bacterium
CAGCGCCCGGCGCCATACGCGAAAATCGGTGACGGCGAGACGACGCTGGAGGTTCGTGTACATGTGGTCAAAGGACTTCGGACCAAACATGTTGTATTTGTCGTTGAAGATGCCCACCTGCAACCCTTCATAGCGGTAGGTCGGCCCACGCCGGAAGTCCTCGCTGCGCACGGTCGACAGCTTCTCGCCGTTGAGGAAAAGTGTCACGGTCTGTTGCGCGTCCACACGGAATACGGCCGTGTTCCACCCATCCCGCACGGAATGTGGTCCCACGGGTCGGCCGGCAAGCAGCATTTGCGTTGGCGCGAGCACGAGATACGCGTCCTGGTTGACCACACTCATGATCACTCCCGCGAGTGCGTGATCATGCCGGAAGCGGATGGCGTAACTGCGCGCCGCCGATGCGTCGATGACGTCGCGTCCGCATTGCAGCCAGTTGTTGGCTTGCAGTTCGACGGCCGCCGCGCCGCTCGGACCGCGCACCCGCCGGATGCCAGGCGTGGTCGTCTCCGTGAGAGGTACCGCGGAACGAATGGGGGTGGGACGTCCGCGCAACAGTCCGTCCTGCGTGCGTTCGTTGGCATTGTGCGCGGCGACCTCGGAGATGATATCGAAATCCCAGCAGCCGAGCAGGCCCGGCGTGAGGGCATGCACTCTCGTGCGCATCCGCGCGCGGATCGTGTCCGCCGGCAGCGCGCGGTCCCAGACGCGCAGTTCGTCCATCGCGCCGCGGAAGGGACTCTGCACGCTCACCTCATTATGGTATGCGCCGAAGGTGACAAACGGATCGGTGTAGGCTTCAATGAGGAATTCATCCCGTGCGTTCAGGAGCATGGCGCCGTCAAGCATGAGAACGATCGACGGCGCACGCCGCGAAAACGCGATCGCGACATGATGCCAGCGGCCGCTTCCCGCCACGCGGCGCTCGCCGAGGGGAAGGACGGCGAGGCTGTTTCCGATTTCGAGAAACAGCGTATCGTTGTGGTGGGAGAATGCCATGTTCTCGATCGCCGGGGCCTGCGGGATATTCCGGTTGTTCGAGAAGAAACAGCCCTGATCCGCGTCGAGACGGAACCAGAATTCGATCGTGCCTTCATCCCGCGCAAAGGCGATCGCGCGCTGTCCGAAGAACAACATGTCGTCGATGCCGTCGAATGACAGCGCGGAACCGGCGGGAAGGGGCGGACCGGCACTGCCGACAAGCGCGAGACGGGTGTGCAGGGCGCCGCTTTCCGGGTCGCGAACCGTAAAGACCGCTTCGTTCCGTTCCGCCGCGTGCGTTGGTGCGTATTTGATCATCACGCGGAGGGAGTCGGTCGGGGTGACCGATTGCACGCCGCCATGCCAGCTGATGTACCACTGGTCCGCCTGCGGTCCCTCGATCGCGAGCGCGACGTCGAGTCTCCCCGGCGTCATGTTCCACAGATAGACGTTCCGTGTCGCATCCGCGCCGACTTCCAGATCCCCGAACGGCAGGACGGGCTCGAGCACGCGGTCGAAATCCCGGAACTGCCAGTCCGCCTCGCGATGGGGATTGAAAACCAGCGCGTTTTCCTCGATGGGCGCACCGGTTGCGAATTCAAGATCCGGATATCCGTAATGAGATTTCCACCAGAAATACACGCCCGCCGCCGCGACGAGAAATACCAACGCGGTCAGCAGCAGCACCCCACGCGCACGGGCAAATTCCATCGTGCGCGCGTACACGCTGCGCTGATCGATCCGGATGATTCCATCGATACGCACGCAGTCGTCGAGCGTATCGACGCCGTAGAGATCGAAGGGCCGGTCGGGAAAACGCTGCCGCAGCGCGAGCACGATGCGGCGCGCACGTTCGATGTTGCGCGCGGGCAGGACGAGCACATCGGCCGGAGAAAAAAAGGCGACACGGACTTTGCCGTCGACGACATCATCGGGAAGCGGGTGCACGTTGCCCGCGGCGTCCAAGCCACCGGTGCAGACGAGATGCGGACGAAGCAGCCACCGCCGCGCGGCATTGAACTCCTGCTGCATTCTGAAGACCATGGCGAGTCCGGCCGTGAGTCCCATCGACTCCCCCGCGTACGCGGCTTCGTGTTCGTGAAACCCGATATGCCACTCGTACGATGGCGTCGCGTGCCCGAAATGTCGGTCCACCAGCGCCGCGGCCGCGATCGCGGCATGCGCCAGCTGCTGCATGGTCTCACTATTGTCGGCGTCGAGCGCGTTGCGGAAGTGGATGCGGGTGACGGCACCGCGTTGCGCCGAGACTTCGAGATGCAGCGCGATACCGATCGGGTGCGCCCCGTTGTCCTGCGCGTCCATCAAGATCACACCGGGACGCACGGCGTCGGTGCGTGCGTGATCCCAGGCCTCGAGTGCGCGCTGAAGGAACACGGGAGTGCGACCATGCCGCGCGAGAGTGTCGCGGTAGACGTGGAATGCGTCGGGCGCCATGGTGCCGGCGTTGAGCACCCCGGACCACTCATCGTCCGAAAGCTCGATGTCGACGATGCCCCGGGCGTGCAGCAAGGCATGCAGCGTGCGGAATGCGCGTTGGCCCGCGAGTGTCAATGCGCATTTTTTCCATGCCGTCTCCTCCGTTTCCCGCAGTGTCTCTTCCATGGCCGTCCAGGAAAGCATGCGCATGCGATCGATGCCGGCGAGCATGACCTGCCAGTCATCGGGGTCCATCCATCGGACATACTCATGCCGGATGGTGACGCTGAGAATCGGATAGATCGATCGGTAATACGAGCTGAGCCAGCTGGGTGGGAGATGCGCCGTGCCCCGGAGGAAATACGTGAGGGTGTGGAAGCGTATCAGCGGGGAGGGATTGCGCTCGAGACGTCCCAACGTGTCCCGCGCGTAGGCATCGAGTTCGACAGGGGTCTGGATACCATGGATGTCCGGGGATTCTCCAGGCATCACACGCTCCGCGCTACGGGGTCTCGAGCGTTACGTGCATCGCATCGATGGCCACGCCCACATCGCCAATGACGAAGCTTCCATCCGCGGAGGGAACGTACACGGTGTCGAGGCCACTGAAGTGGATGCGAATGGATGGGAGTCGTTCGGGTGTGCAGATGACATAGCCGACCAGACGGCCATCCTGCTCCTCGAGCACCCGCAGGATGACGCGCCCACCCTCGAGGTACCAGGTATGCCGCAGCGCGACGTGGTCTCCGGGCGCGTCCACCATGCCCTGCGCGGCGAGACGGAAGGGCGCGTGCGGTTCGGCGGCCTCCGGGAGGGATGTTGCGGTATCTCGTTCGGCCTCATCGATGCGACGCAACGCCTCGTACTGCTCGCGGCAGAACGCGCATTCGTCCAGGTGCGGATGGGTCTGTCCACTCGCGACAAGGACGAGGATGGCGATATCGGTGAGATGCATTCCGTTCATGATGATTCCACGACGCGAGATCCCGGCGTTTCTTCCTGGTCATCAATGGATAATTGCAGACGTGTACGCACCGTGGTGAAAATATTCCGGAGCAAATATTCGTACACATTGCGATAGCGCGCGCGGTAGTCCGCGTGCGTCAATCCCGGGAGGAGTTCGCGCAGATAATGAAAATGTCCGCGATCCTCGGCCGACGCGAGGTCCGTGACGTAGCGCTCGGCGGCGAGCAACATGGCCGATGCCTCGCTCTCGCTGAGCTTGCCGCGGGCGACGTAGCTGCGATGGACCCAGGGGCGCAGGGACTCGAGCACGTCGAGGATCTCCTGCGTGATGGACGCGGCGTCCATCGGCAGGTCGTCGTCGCGTGTGTCTGCCGGCGTCGCGGCGACATGATCGGCCTGGATCACTTGGAGGGTGAGGTCGAGCACATCTTCCTCCGATACCGCCTGGCGAAGGGCGGGGAAACGGCGCAGGGATTCGAGCAGGTTCGCCAACACCGACGCGGCGGGATGCGCGTGGTGGTCGGATGCCGTGAGCATCGCCCGCAGCACTTCCGGCGGTGCGGCGGGCAGTTCGAGACACGGGTCCGTCCGCGCGAGGGAATACCAATACCCGGCGATTCCGTCATGTCGCGTGAAGCTCGCCGTCGCCTGCACATGCCGGCGCAGCGCGCGCAAGAGACGCGCGCGAAAGGGGTGGATTTCCGTGAAGACCCGCGCGAGATTCAGTCGTACCGTGCGCAAAACCACGGCCTTGAACGCGAGGTCGAGGGGAAGATTCGTCTCCGCATGTTGCGCGACAACCTCCCGCAGCGCGCCGCGCAAGCGCTCCATCCGCTCGCCGTCGATCTCGGAAAGGAGTTCCGCGATCGCATCGATGGCGACATCGTCCACCGACAGCCCGAGAGGCAGCAACGAATAATTGCGGTGCCAGACCAGCCAGCGGATATACCCACGCGCATGCGCGAGCGCGGCGTGGAAAATCGTCTCCGTCCCTGCATGGGAAAGTTCGCCCCGCAGCAACAGGGCCAAGACTTCCTCAAGAATGTCGGTTGTTCTCGGTTGGCGGTTCATCAATGCGGGGAAATTAGTGCTTTCCGTCCTCATCACCAACACCACGGGGGAAAAATCCGTCCACATCGTAACTATCTCGGAGAGTATCGTACAAACCGGTCAGAATATGTGAAACCGCAGGGAGCACGGGATGACGATGGCGACACATTCCTCACACCATGCAGGTGCCATCATGGAACTCGTCGAATTGTCGGATCTGATTGCGTATGTTGTCGCGCTCAGCATCGCCGCGGAGCGTCTGGTCGAAATCGTCAAGGGTGTTGTCCCGTTTTTCCAGAAAAAAGCGGAAACGGAGGAACGTGAAACCTGGCGTCGGGTCGCGCTGCAACTCCTCGCCGTCGGCGCCGGCATGCTCACGGCGCATCTCGCGATGCCCGCGGTGGCGGAACTCGTTCCCGCGCAGTGGCAAACCTTCCCGGGCATCGTCGCGCTCGGTCTGCTGGCGAGTGGCGGGTCGAGCCTGTGGAACTCGGTACTCGATTACGCCAGCGCGGTGAAATCCATCACCAAACTCAACGCGGAACTGAAGAAGCTGAAAAAGAAGGCATCCTGATCCGGCATCCCGCGCCGGGACAGCGCGATGGATCACGGGAAATACGCATGAGTGCGTATTTCCCGTGAATTGCATCCGGATTACTTTTGAGCAGTCATACCCCACCGTCACACGCCGTCGGATCCTCTCCATACCCTACGATGTTGGAGCCCCGTTTCGTGCGACCAAGACAGACGAAGACCGCCGGTTCGCGGCGCGGTTCGAAAGAACAGCCCGGCCCCTGGTGGTGCGGCGCATGTCGTCGCCGTCTCCGCGCGAACGATGCTTCCGCATTGTAACCGATTATCCACTCAATGGAGCAGGATCATAATGATATCTGCAAAACTATTTCTCTCACGCGTTCGGCATGGATCGCGGCATGTGACGGCAGCACTGCTGCTCGTCGCCGTGTTCGTGGTCCCGTTCTCCACCGGAACCGCGCAGCCAATCTTCTCGGGCGTGTCGCACACGGTGACGACACTGGTCGACGAGGACGATGGAAACATGGTCGGGACCAACGGCATCGGGACCAGTCTGCGTGAAGCGGTACGGTATTCCGCCGCCGGCGACCGTATCCTTTTCCACGCCACGCTCGACGGGACGGCATTTCTGACGATGGGTCCCCTCCTGGTTTCCCATCATCTCATTATTGACGGTGCGTCCTCTGGAATCGAGATCAATGGGAACGATCTGCAAGGAATTTTTGCGACGGACGTGGACGTAAAGCTTCGGATTTCGAATCTGACGCTGGCCGCGGGCCGCGCGATCAATGGCGCAGCCATTGCGTCACGAGGCGGACTCTGGTTGGAGAATGTCGCCATCCGCTGGAGCACCGCCACCGGTCGCGGTGGCGGTGTGTTCCATCAGGGCACCGATATCCTCAGCATCAACGCGTGCCGCTTCGAATACAACGAATCCTATTCCGACGGCGCGGCGATCGCGGCAACCAACGGAACGGTGGTGATCCAATTCTCCACCTTTGAATCCAATCGAAGCGCGGCCGACGGTGGCGCGGTCGCCCTGCTGGGCGGCGCGGCTCCCGCATCGCTCGTTTCATCGCTTTTTAGTGCAAATATCGCTGGCGGCTCGGGCGGAGCTCTCGCCATCGGGTCGACCGCCATCGCGGTCATCGACCGCTGCACCATGGACAACAATCGTGCGGAGTACGGCGGCGGCATCGATAATATGGGAACGCTGACCGTCACCACCTCGACCATCAGTGGAAACACCAGCGCGTTTCGCGGTGGTGGAATACGCAGCGGTGGCACACTGGATCTCGATTACACCACGATAGCGCGAAACAGTACGTCATCTGGTGGTGGACTCACCGCGCAAGGTCCCGTGAACATGCGGCGAACGCTGATCGCGGAGAACTCGGCGAAGAGCTCGGTTGATGTCTTTGGAGCAATCCAATCCCTCGGACACAATCTCGTGGGCGAGGGCGAGGGGAGCAGCGGCTGGAACGGGACCACCGATCTGGTCGGGACCGCCGAGAAGCCCATGATTGCCGCGCTCGACGATCTCCGCAGCAACGATGCCGTGACGAAAACCCATGCCTTGCTCATGTGCTCGCGCGCCATCGATGCCGCGACCGCCTCGCCCGTGCTGCCACTGGATTTTGATCAGCGTTCGGTAACTCGTACGATCGAGGGCGATCATGATGGCACTGCGAATCCCGACATCGGCGCGTTCGAGGTCACGGCACCGCTCGACAACGAGGCACCGATCATCAGCGAACATCCGGGGTACCAGGTGTTTCTCGACGCCAGCGGAAATGCCACCATCACGGCGGACAAACTGCTGTTGAACGTCTTCGACAACTGCGACATTCTCAGCACCAGCGTCAGCAAACTCAGCTTCGGCTGTGCCGATGTTGGGTCGGTCACGGTGACACTCACGGCGACGGATCGCAGTCACAACACCACCACGGTCAATGTCGATGTGCTGGTGATCGACAATACGCCGCCCGTCCTCACCGTCCCCGCGAACGTCGTAGCCAACGCCTCGTCCTCGAGCTGCGATGTCGCGTTGACCGCGGCACAGCTCGGCACGGCGACGGCGAGCTCGACCTGCGGCGGCGCCACCATCACCAACAACGCCCCCGCGAACTTCCCGATCGGCGTGACAATGGTCACCTGGTTCGCGGAGGATGACAACGGCAATATCGCCACCGGGCAGCAGACCGTCACCGTCAATGACGTGACGGCGCCCGTGATCAACAACGGCAATGCGCTGGCGGCGATCTCCGTCAACGCCCCGCCCACCAGCTGCATGGTGCCGCGCACCCAGGCGCTGGCCACCGAACCGCCGGCGTCGGACAATTGCACCTTCGTGCTCACCAACGACGCCCCGGCGTTCTTCCCGCTCGGCGCGACGGTGGTGACCTGGACGGCAACCGATCCCGCCGGCAACTTCAGCACGAAATCGCAGACGGTCACCGTGGTTGACGCCACGCCGCCGCTCGTGTTCGCGCCGCCTGATCTTTCGGTCGTGGTGGACCCCAACAGCTGCACGCGCGACGGTGCCACCGTCGATCTCGGCACGCCCGTCGTGTCCGACAACTGCGGCATCGCCAGCATGACCAACAACAAGCCCGCGAACTTTCCGATTGGTTCGACACCGGTGACGTGGACCGTCGAGGACAATGCCGGCAATATCGCCACCGCCACACAGCACGTGGTTGTGTTTGACGATACCCCCCCGACCGTCGTCGCTCCCCCGGATCTCGAGGTCGAGGCCGACGCGAATTCCTGTTCCTGGACCGTGATTCCGAGCGTGCTCGGAACGGCAACCAGCGACGATAACTGCGCCGTTGCCATGGTGACCAACAGCGCGGGCAGTTCGCTCGCCGTGGGAACCCATCGTGTCATCTGGACCGTGATCGACGGTGTCGGTAACCGCTCGACCGATGTGCAGATCGTCACGGTCACGGGTGATCCCCCCACCATCACCGACAATCCCGATATAACGGTCAATACCGCCACGGGCAAGGCCGGTGCGGTAGTCACCTTCACGGCTCCAACCGCGGGAAGCAGCTGCTCGGATGACATCGAAATCATCCGGACGGGTGGACTCGGCAGCGGGGATTTCTTCCCGGTGGGTTCGACCAAGGTGTCATACATGGCCATCGATGGCAGCAACCAGATCGCGACGTCCGATTTCTGGGTGACCGTGGTCGACAACGAAGACCCGCAGATCGTGGTCAAGGTTGCTCCGGTCAATCTCTGGCCGGCGGACAACAAGATGAAGGAGATCAAGGCCACGGTCGAAGTCTGGGACAACGTGCCCGGCGCCACGGCCGTGCTGACCTCGATCGACTGCAACCAGAACGCGAATGGTGATATTGCCGGGGCCAGCACCGGGAATTTCGATCTCTTCTTCGAGCTGCGGGCCAAGCGCAATCCCAGCAATTCGCGAATCTACACGATCACCTACACCGCCACGGACCTCGCGAGCAACACCGCGACAGCATCGGCGACGGTCACCGTCCCCGAGACCAAGCCGAAGGACTTCGAGGAGGAACTTCTCCCGGCGCCCGCGACGGTGACACTTGCACAGAACTATCCGAATCCGTTCAACCCCGCCACCCAGATCAGCTTCGGGACGCCGGTGGATCAGCACGTCGAACTCCGCATCTACAACACCATTGGGGTGCCGGTGCGGACGCTCGTCAGTTCGATGCTGCCCGCGGGCGCGTATACCGTCGAATGGAACGGCCGGGATGACGGCGGTGCGGCACTGCCGAGCGGCGTGTACCTGTACATGCTGCGAGCGGGCGACACGCATGTCGAACGCAAGATGATTCTGGCTCGATAATCTCCCTGTCACAATCCCCGGTCGCGGATTCGTCCCGACCGGGGATTTTTTTTCTTGTGATATTTTTATCCCCCTGCTATCATTGCGCATGATTTCCGTCACCATCGCCACCGCCTTTCCGCTTCTCCGCGAGGGATTGCTGCGCACGCTGCAGGTGGATCGCGGCGTGCTCGTCAAATCCATCGCATCCGACACCGACGCCGTGCTCAACAGCTGCGGGCCACGGCCGTCCGATGTGCTGCTGCTGCACGCCGACCTCCCCGGCCTCGCCACCGCGGATCTCCTGCGCCGCATGCAGCAAAAGGGCTGTGCCGAAGCGGTGGTTCTATTCGGGAAATGGACGCCGGAAAGCGCGACCGCCGCGGGTCGTACAGGTTGCCGCGGACTGCTGAGCGAAGCCGACGATCCCGATACGTTCGTGCGCGCCGTGCATTTCGCCGCGACGGGGGATCGATTCGTCTCCGATCGTTTCGAGGAACACCTGCGCGACGCGGAGTTCCGTGCCGACCCGGGTGCGTTGGGACGGGTCGAGCGGTTGCTCACCCCCACGGAACTGCAGGTGTTGCGTGCGCTCGGTGACAATCGCACGAGCAGGGAAATCGCCGCCCGCATGTTCATCAGCCATCGCACGGTGCAAAAACACCGCAGCAATATCGCGCGCAAGCTCGGACTCGACGGAAGCAACGCGCTGCTGGCGTTCGCGGTCAAGCATCATGCGCGCCGCCGCTGAGGCGGGACACCCTCTCCCCGTCCTGAATACGCACAAGTGCGTATATGCCCCCGCTCCCGGAATGCCTATCTTCGTGTACTCATCGTAGGAGTATGTTCGAGAATCGTCGCCACGGGTTTCCCGTTGCGAACGATTGCGTGTGATACGGCGCAAGCCGGTGGAAGTGGTATGATGGTTCATGCCATCATTCATCACGATCTGTCGGAGGTTGTATCACGCCTATGAATACCAGACACAGCGTTCTGGTTCTGCTGGGAGTACTGCTCGCCTGGACAGCCCAGGCACAGCGTATTGATCCCACGGTCGTCGCGCCGTCGGGCGGGTTTTCCCGCACCGAACGCGTCAGCGTCTCATGGACCGTCGGGCAGACCGCCGTCGATCTGCGGACCGGCCATTTTGGCACGCTGAGCGAAGGATTCCAGCACGCCCATCTCACCGTCATCCCCATGCGGGATCGTCGGACACCATTCACACTCACCCTCTCACCCAATCCCACACGGCATACCGTGCTCATCGCCATGGACGGCGTCGAGAACGACATGACGCTGGTGCTGTTCAACCTGCTTGGCGAGCCCGTGCTCCGGCAGCAGGTTCGCGGCGGTGAGCAACTCGCGCGCATGTCGTTCGAATCCCTGCCCAGCGGACTCTATCTCCTGGTTGCGATCTCGGGTTCGGGCGAGCAATTGGCGTTGTATAAAATTGTCAAAGCAGAATAACAACTACTAAAGTGAAAACAATCATGAGAATTACGCTCACGATATTCCTGCTCACCATGCTCTGCATGTCGGAGGCACTCGCGCAGTCGCCGCCGTACATCAACTACCAGGGCGTGGCGCGCGACCGCAACGGCGCAGTGCTGCAAGAGCAGGCACTCGGCCTGCGCATCAGCATCCTGCAGGACGGACTGACCGGTCCGGTTGCCTACAGCGAACGGCATCGGGTCGTCACCAATGATTTCGGCATGTTCACACTCCTGATTGGCGGGGGCGAACTGCGGCAGGGGGCGCTCGACGCGCTGCCCTGGAGCAAGCACAGCTACTGGCTGCAGGTGGAAATGGACGAGGAGGGGGGAAACAATTACTCGCTGCTCGGCGCATCGCAACTCCTGTCCGTGCCCTATGCATTTCATGCACTGCACGCCGACGAGGCGGATCGCGTCAAGGACATCGACGCCTCCGCGGGCGGTACGGGCGGATCGAACGGCTCACCCTGGTCCACCCGCGGCAACGAAGGGACCGACGCCGCGTTTGATTTCATCGGCACCAGTGACCGCGTGGATCTCGTGTTCGGAACCGACAACATCGAGCGCATGCGCCTCACCGCGTACGGCAAGCTCGGTCTTGGTACCAACACGCCCGCCAGCACCTTCGACGTGAAGGGCAACGCGACCATCGGGTCCACCTACGCCGGTGTGCGCACCGCGCCGGAAAACGGCATGCTTGTCGAGGGTCGCGTCGGCATCGGCGAACCCAATCCCAACGCCATGCTCGAGGTCAATGGTGAATTCATCGTCGGAAGGAATTTCACCGGCGTCAATCTGCCCCCACTCGACGGTGCCTTGTTCGAAGGTCGTGTCGGCATCGGCACGCCGGGACCCGGCAGCATGCTCAGCGTCAGCGGCGGCCTGGCCGTCGGAACGCTGTTCTCGGAGAACGAGGCACCGGATGACGGCGCCGCGTTCGAAGGACAGGTCGGTATCGGCACCACCATCCCGAAAAGCTGGCTCGGGGTCGCGGGCAATACGTCGATCGGTGCGGAATATGCGCGATCCTACGACGCGCCCGCGAATGGTCTCCTCGTGCAGGGTGATGTCGGATTCGGAACCGAGGCGCCTCTCAGCCGTCTTGGCGTCGCCGGCAACGTCAGCATCGGCAGCCTCTTCGCCAGCGCCTACCCGGCGCCGGAGGACGGGCTGATGGTGCAAGGACCGATCTGGTCCGGCGTGCACGAGTCGGAGTACGCCTTCCACGTCATCGGCAACAGCTTTCTCGATGGGACCGCGGAGATCAGCGGTAACACGAAGGTCGGCGGTACGCTCGACGTCGATGGCGTCACGACCATCCATGACAAGACCGACGTTCCGGTCATCATGAGCATGAAGGAAGTGAATGCTTCCAGCTTCCTCGGCAGTTTCCGCACCGAAGGCGGCGCGGGCGTGGAGAAAAACATGAACGTCGGCGTTGACATGGGTGTCGGACGCGACGCGTATGTCGGCCGCAACCTCAAGGTCGGCGGCAGCGCGAACTTCAAGAACCTGATCGTCGAGAATTACGCGGATATCGGCCGGAATCCCGATCCCGTCCTCGATCCCGATCTGAATCCGACGCCCATGGCGCCGGTCACCCTGATCAACAAGGGGAAGACGGTTCTGGAGAAAGAGGTCTCGATCACCGATGCCACGCAGTCCACCAACAGCAGCAGCGGCGCGCTTATCGTCGCCGGCGGTGTGGGCATCGCCAAGGACCTGCAGATCGCGGGACAGATCAAGATCAACAACGCGGCCGGCAGTGCGAGCGCCGGGACGCCCGCGAGCTACCCGCTGTATGTCAACGGCGGAAGTCAGGGCGTGGCGGTGCATCTGAGCACCGGTGCGAACAGTGGCAACAATTACATGCGATTCTCCGACAACGGGGGACAGCGCGGGGCGATCCAGGGTGAGACGCAGGCCGAACGGCTGGCGAGTCTTGATTACATCCTGATGACACTGCAGCATGTGTTCGATGTCACTGACGCGGCGGTCGAGCTTGTTTCCGAAATCACCGATTTCCGTGTCGGCGTCGGCCTCGGCGTCGTGACCGTGACGCCCGGTGTGGCGAAGATCGCCTATGCCGTGGCGAAGATCATCCTTCTCGCCGTGCAGGTCGGCGTCGAGCAGGCGACCTATATCCAGGATTTCGGCGTCGCCTATTCCTCCGGAAACGGCGATTACGCCGAATGGCTCGAGCGCGCCGATCCGTCGGAAAAACTCGTGTTCGGCGATATCGTCGGCGCGCGTGCCGGAAAAATCTCCAAGGAGCTCACCGGCGCGGACATGATCTTCGTCGTCTCCAAGTCGCCGATCGTGCTCGGCAACGTGCCCCCCGCGGGACGCGAGGAGTTTTACGAGAAATGCGCGTTCCTCGGCCAGGTGCCGGTCAAGGTCGTCGGCCCGGTCACGCCGGGTGACTACATCATCCCGTCGGGACGCAATAACGGCATCGGTATCGCGGTGCCCGCCGCCGAACTCACGGCCGAGCAGGCCGCCGTGGTCGTTGGTGTCGCGTGGGAAGCTCTCGCGGACGGCATGCCCGGGTATGTCAACGTCGCCGTCGGCATGCCGGTCAAGTCGGGGGTCGAGGTGCTCAAGCGGCAGCAGGAAACCATTGCCGGGATGCAATCCCGTATCAACGCGATGGAATCGGTGCTGCGCGAGCTCATCCCCGATCTCGACACGCGTCTCGCGCGGCACGGGATCGACCCGACCGCCACCGACGCGGCGCAAACCGCGACCGGTGCGCCGGCACCGGCCCCCGGACAGGTGCAGCCCGACGAGCCCGTGGATCCGAATCCCGGATCCGGAACTCCGAATCCTGACCTGATCACCGAGGACGTCTTCACCCGTGCGATCGATATCGCGAAAAACGACATGCGCAGCCGTGGGCTGAATCCCAGCGAGTTCCCGCTCATGGCATCGCTGGAGAACGACGCATCCTTCCGTGCCACCTACCTCGCGGCACTGAAAAACATGGTCCGCACTGGCGGCGACCGCAGCGAACTCGATCGCCTGATGAAGACAGGCCAGTAACAACCGTTCTCATCAGACACCCGCCCGGAGGAGACCCTATCCTCCGGGCGGTGTCGTATTCGATGCACGCAGACGAGCCGGAGCCCGCGCTCCCGGGCATCGGCGCAATCCGCCCGGGTGTCGTTCACCGGACGTGATTCCCGTTCATCGGACTTGATTCCGGAGAAACTTTCCCGTACCATAAAAAATGCTTTCCATCTGTATCGCCACGACCTTCCCGGTGTTCCTGGACGGGTTACTGCGCGTGCTGCATCAGCAACACGATATGGACGTCTGCGCACCGACCATGGATGCCGCATCGCTGATCCGTTCCTGCCGTCTTCATCACGCCGACGTGCTCGTGCTTGACGTCAAGTTTTCGGGCGATCGCACCGAGTCGCTCCTGCGACGGCTCCGGCAGTCGGGGTGCGTGGCGGCGGTGGTGCTGTTTGGTGAATGGACGCCGGAGACGGCCGATCGTGCCGACCGGATGGGCGTGTGCGGCCTGGTCAGCGCGGAGGATAGCGCGGACACGTTTCTGCGCGCGATCCGCGCGACAGCCGCGGGAAGCCGCTTTGTATCGGACCGGGTCCAGCGCATGTTCGACACAACGCGGGATGAAGCGACGCGGGACGAAGACCGTCTCGAACGTCTGCTCACCCCGACAGAACGGCAGGTGCTCTACGCGTTGGCCGACAATCGCACGAGCAGACAGATCGCGGACGAGATGTTCATCAGCTTTCGCACCGTGCAGAAGCACCGCAGCAACATCGTCCGCAAACTGCATCTTGACGGCAGCAACGCGTTGCTCTCGCTGGCCGTGCGTCATTTCCGCGACATGCGATGACCGCGCGGCGCGACACGCCGCCGCTGTCGGCGCGGAGGCGCGATCCCGTCACGAGAGGACCATGGGATGCGGTTTTCCGAATTTGCGTGAGCCCTTGTTTCTTTCCACGGTGAAACGGATCTTCTTTTCACGGTCTCTGCCTCGTCCGTCCACAACAAGGGTGATCATTCATGGCAGTGCAACAGGAGCGCTGGGGTTCACGTATCGGACTGATTCTCGCCGTCGCCGGCAACGCCGTGGGCCTCGGCAATTTCCTGCGCTTTCCCGCGCAGGCCGTGCAGAACGGCGGCGGTGCCTTCATCATTCCGTATCTCGTCTCCTTCCTCGTGATGGGCATCCCCCTTTTATGGATCGAATGGGCGATCGGCCGGCATGGCGGACGCTACGGATTCCATGCGACGCCCGGCGCCATGCATGCCATGGGGCGGCACTGGTGGTGGAAGTATATCGGGGTCTTCGGCATCTTCACGAACCTGACCGTGGCGTCGTACTACGCCTTCATCGAGTCATGGACGCTGGGCTTCGTCTGGTATTCGCTCACCGGCGCGTTCAACGGACTCCCCGCCGACCAGATCAGCGGCTTCTTCAGCTGGTATCTCGGCATCACGCCCGACGGGGGCCTGTTCACGTTCTCCCCCCCGGCCATCACCTTCTTCGTCATCACGCTCGCGCTCAATATCTGGATTCTCTCCCGTGGCCTTTCGGGCGGCGTGGAAAAAGCCAGCAAGATCGGCATGCCGTTGCTGCTGTTCTTCGGCGCCCTGCTCGCCATCCGCGCGCTCACGCTGCATGCCGGGGAGCAGGGGGCGGTCAATGACGCCGCGCTGGGACTCGATTTCCTCTGGCGGCCCCAGTTCGACTCCCTGACCAATCCCAATGTCTGGCTCGCCGCGGCCGGACAGATCTTCTTCACGCTCTCGGTGGGCATGGGCTCGATCCATTGCTACGCGTCCTATCTCCGCAAGGACGATGACATCGCGCTCAACGCCGCCACCGCGGGGTGGACCAACGAGTTCGTCGAAGTCGTGCTGGGCGGCACCATCATCGTTCCCATCGCCGCGGCGTATCTCGGACTCGAATGGCTGCAGGCCAATGTCGGTTTCGAAATGGGCTTCCGCACCATGCCGGTGTTGTTCCAGAACTGGGGTCCCTGGTTCGCCACCATCGCCGGTGTCGCCTGGTTCGGTCTGCTGTTCTTCGCCGGCGTCACCAGCTCGCTCGCGATGGGGCAACCGATCATGGCATTTCTCGAGGACGAATTCTCGATCGAGCGCCGCCGCGCCGCGGTGTATTTCGGATTCACGGTTCTTTTTCTCGCGCTGCCGAGTGTGCTGCTCTACAACGCCGGGGCCTTCAACGAATTCGATTACTGGGCGGGGACATTCTCGCTGGTGGTGTTCGGACTCGCGGAGGTGATCCTGTTTGCCTGGGTGTTCGGGATCAGGAACGGCTGGGAGGAAATCACGCGCGGTGCCGATATCCGGGTTCCCGTGATATTCCGTTTCCTGATCAAATACGTCACTCCGGTATTCCTGCTCGCCGTCTTCATCGGCGCCATGGTCAAGCCCGCGGACGGCAACTGGATCGCGGCGATCTCGGGACTGTTCACCGGCGCCGGGTGGAATCTCGCCCCCGACAGCGTCGTGGGGTCGGTGCTGCACATTGGCGTGGAGGATACCCGCTGGTTTGTCGACGGTGCCATCACGCGTCTCGCGATCATCGATCTGACGCGACTTCTTCTGCTCTCGACCTATCTCGGGATTTCAACCATGGTGTTCCTGGCATTCCGTAAACACCGCCACCGGAATTTTAGCACGGAGGACGTATGAGTACCGCCGCCCTCATCACCATGCTCGTCACCTGGAGCATCGTGATCACCACGCTGGCCGTGTTGTACGTGAAGGTCCTGCGTTCGAAAAAATAGGCATGCTCACAGCGAGAAATTCCGCAGGTTCCACGTCACCGTCAGCAGCACGTAGCGCTGGAGCATGGTGGTCCGCGTGTCCTCGATATAGGTGTCGGTGACGCTGCGTGCGATGCTGTTGTTCTGCTTGAGCAGGTCGAATACCGACAACCGGATTTCCGCCGCGTGTTCGGGGAGGAATTTATATCCGAGGCTCATGTTCCACAGCAGGAAATCGTCGTTGAATCCTTCCGAGAGGCCGCGATAGTACTCATGCGCCAGATCGGTACTGAAGACAAAGTCCTCCAGGAATATCCAATTCAACCGCACGCGCGATGACTGCGTGTGATAGCTGGTGTTGCGCTGTTCCTGCAGGGAATTTTGTATCCACGTCAGGTTGGCCTGTGTCGAAATCGTGAAGTCGATTTCCGGACTGATGTTGCTGCTCAGCGAGAGTCCGACACCGCCGGCGGGCGCCGCGGCATGATTCATTTCGCCATTGATACGGCTCGGCGTGCGCGAGAAACTGCCGAAGAGATTCAGGTTGAGATTCGAGCGCAGGAAGCCCAGCACGCGGCCGTAGGTCAGGAAACCCCGGAGGGCGTAGGAGCCGTCGAAATTCTCGGGACGCGTGATCTGCGTCCCGCGCAGCAGCGGGATCCCCCCGAAGACGGTGGTGTCGGCGCCCGCGACCACGGTGTTGTTACCGATCGCGTCGAAGGTATAGCTTCCCATCGCGAAGAGGAAGAGATAACTCCCCGCCGCGAGATTCGCGGTCGAGTAGCGCATGCCGAGAAACTGCATGTTCTCCTGCTCGAGTTCGGGATTGCCGATCGAGAGCAACAGCGGATTGGAATTGTCGAGCACGTCCTGCAGGCGTGTCACGCTGGGCGGTGACGTCCGTGCGCGGTAGAACATGTTGAAGTCCCGCCCCTGTGCGATTTTATAGCGCAGCATCGCGAAGGGAATGACGTCGCCATAGCGGCGGTCAATGGTGTGTTCGGTGGGATACACCTGCGCGTTCCGCAGCATCGCCCACTGATACCCCACACCCACCATGCCGTTGATGGATTCGTTCTCGTAGCGGTATCCGACACTGGCGTTCTGTGTCAGGTAGTCGGTCGAGAATTCGTTGCTCTGCAGCGGATCGAGTTCCTCGGACAGTCCCGCCAGCACGGGGAGTGCCCAGGTGCGCTTGTCCGACGCGTCATTGCTGAAGGCGGCGCGGTGACGCAGTTGCAGCTGTCCGCGCCGTCCGATCGGCTCGGTGTAGGTCGCGGTCGCCTCGGCCGACCATCCATCACTGTCAAGATCCGAGCGTTGCCGCGTCGTGTCGAAAACGGTCTGGCCGCCGAAGCTGGCATAGTCATAAAAGAGATGATTATCTCCAGTATTATTCTTCAGATCATGTTCGATCTCGAAGGAGAAGGTCCGGCCCCGTGTGGCGAAGCGGCGGCGGTAGAGCAGCGCGTTGCTGAAGGAAATGCCTTGCAGGTCGGACGCGAAATCACTGCGGCTGGCGTTGAGTGCGTCGCCGTCCATTACCGTTCCCGCGGTCAGGCGCTCCGCGCCGGTGTTGATCTGCGCCGAGAATCGCGGCCGCCAGAGGATGGAGTTGAGGGTGTCGATCTTGAAGTCGAGCCGGAGATTGACACGGTGGTTGGTGTTGTCGGTGGTGGCACTGCCGAGCTCATTGTAAAACTGCCCCTGCGCGGAAGGGAGGATGAATTCCCGGGTAATGCCGCTGCCCGCGTCGAGATCACTCTGGTTGAAGAAGTAGCTGCCCGAGATCTCCACCGCGCCGAACCAGGTGTCGATGTAGTTGAGTCCGAGCGCGTTGGTCTGCGCGATCCCGTTACTGGTGTTGACCATGAAATCCCGGACGCTCCCGGCATTGAAGCTCGGCATGCCGCCGGCGGACGGTCGCGGTCCGCCCCCACGCATGCCGCCGCGCATGCCGCCGCGGTTCGCGGAGAGCATCACTCCCAGAAGATCTTCGGATGCGAAATTCTGTTCATTCACATCGTTGGTCATCGCCATCAGCGACCAGCGCTGCGTGCCGGAGAACGCATTCAGGATTGCCCCCGCGCGGTAGTGGGAATCCTCGCCATAGCCGGCATAGACCTTACCGAACTGTGCGTTCTTGATCGCGTCACGGGTGATGAAATTCATCGCCTTCACCTCATTGCCGTCGCTGAACCCGGTGAATCGCGCCTGTTCGCTCTGCTGGTCGAAGACCTGGATGCGCGAAATCACCTCGGCCGGGAGATTGCGCAGCAGTGCGCGTGCGTCGTCGCCGAAAAAGGGCCGCCCGTCGACCTGGAACGCCTTGACCTCCTCGCCCTGGGATTCGACTTTCCCGTCCTTCACCGTCACCCCCGGCATCTTGCGCACCAAGTCCTCGGCGGTCGCGTCGGGATTGACCTTGAAGGCGCTGGCGAGGAATTCGGTGGTGTCATCCTTGAGCACCGCGATCGGGGCCTGTCCGGTCACCTCGACCTGATCGAGCCGGAAGCTCTCATCACGCAGCGCGATATCGCCCAGCGCGGCCGACTTCCTGCGCAGCGCGACGTCCCGCACGTTCGTGGTGTAGCCGATGAAACTGATTTTCAGCACATACCGCCCGCCGCGGAGTCCGTCGAACAGGAAGCGGCCATCACGGCCTGAGATCGTCCCCCCCGCGGTGCTGCTGTCGGGCAGGCGCAGCAGCAGGACGTTGGCGTTCTGCAGCGGAGCTCCGCCATCTTCCTGGACGATACGGCCGCTGATGGAGAGATTCTGTGCGAGGGTGGGAGTGAAGAGGGAGAGGAGCAAGAGCATTGACGCAAGCTGTCGCATGGGAGTTCCTGAACGGAGAGATGCGGGATGTGACACATGTGGGCGAACATGGTTGCATGCGGTAACGCATGCGCCATGCCGTCCCGGTGCGTGCTGCCGTCGGAGGGCGGCGCCTCGCTAACTTCGCGAATTTCCCACACCGGAGAAAGCGGGCAGGGCAATAATCCGCCCCCATGCATCCATGCCGGAAAAACTCCGTAGCGGAGAAGCATATCCCGAAAAATGACCGGCGTGTTTCGTGTCGCAGGACAACGGATTCCTCCACCGGCCCACGGCCATTTCCGGTATCCTTGCGGATGCCTACGTCAGGAGGTGATTCCCATGAGAATGCCCGCACTGTTTGCCTGCCTGTCGATGGCGGGACTGCTTGTCATGCCTGTCCGGCTTCCCGCCGCGACGACGGCCATTGACGTCGTATCCTATCGCGCGCGCCTCACCATCGAGCCGTCCACGCGCACACTCGAGGGTGTCGTGACGGTGACCTTCCGCAACGTGCATGTCGAGGATCTTGTCGAAATCGAGCTCGATCTTCGCGACCTGGTGACCGACAACGTGGAATCGGAGGGACTCCCCCTTTTGTTTTCCACAACCGACAGCAGCCTCGTCATCCAGTTCGGTATTCCCGTGCGCTCGCTCGATACCGGCACGGTGACAATCTGGTATCACGGACACCCGACGGGTGACATCGACCACGCCGCGGGCGTGCTGTTCGGACCGCGCAGTGTCTGGGCGCATCCGCAGTCACATCGCGCACGCTATGTCGCCATGCTGCCGCACTGGCTTCCGTGCAACAATCAGTTTTCGGACAAGGCGCTCTTTGATCTGACCTTCGACACGCCGGTGGGGTGGCGCGCCGCCGGGATGGGAACTCTTGTCCATGAGAGCGAACACAACGGTCGCCTCCGCGCGCAGTGGATCCTTCGTGATCCGTTGCATCCCGCCGGGGCGGGCTGGTCTCTGGGAACATATGAGGTGTATCGCGACACCATCCGGGGCATTCCGTTTTGCGCATACGTCTGGCCCGCGGAACGCGCACGTGCGGAGAAGTACTTCCGGACGATCGATACGATCATGGCGGTGTTCGAACAGCATTTCGGAGCGTATCCCGCGGAAAAAATCGGTTTTGCGCTGACCGATTCAAACTCCTGCGAGGTTCACACGATGATCGAACTGCACAAGGAGACGCTCACCGGCACCGCGTCCACTCTTGAAGCACATGAGCTCGCGCATCACTGGTGGGGCAATTCCGTGACACCGGCGGATATTCGGGAGAACTGGTTGAGCGAGGGGTTCGCGATGTACGGGGAATTTCTCCTCGCGGCGGTATTCTCCAAGATGACGAAGTTCGACGACATCCTGCGGTACTACACGACATACTACCGCACGGGTATCGCCCCGGTCGAAGGGGCGCTGCCGCTGTACGATTACCACGGCGCCGGCGCGCTTTTCAACTATCCCAGCGTCATCTACATCCGCGGCGCGGTCGTCCTCAACATGCTGCGGCATGTGATGGGAAATGAACGCTACCGCGAGGGAATCCGTGACTACTTCACCCGCTTCCGGGGCCGGAATGTCACCTCCGCCATGTTCCAGACGGTGATGGAGGAGCATCGTGAACAGTCACTGGAGCGGTTCTTCCAGCAATGGGTGTATCGCGGCGGTTGGCCAATCCTGCGCATTACTCGCGTGACGCCGTCCGCAACGGGTGGATTCCGGCTCGCCGTCGAGCAACGACAGCAGGCGGCGCATGGATGGCCGTTGTTCGAGACACCTATCGATATCGACATCTACACGAAAAGCAGCGGCAAGCTGCCGCTCCGGCGTACGTTGCAACCGTGCGCGGATGATCTCTGGGTGTTTGATGACATCCCGGAGACCGAGGTGGAATCCTGGCGAATCGATCCCGGAGGATGGCTGCTGCATGAGGCACACACCGTGACGTCCACCGACCCTCTGGTTGCGGCCGTCGATGCCGCGATGCTTGAAGCGCCGTATCCTCAGCCGGTCGGACGGGCGGCGGCGCGGGTCCTCCAGCCATTCTCCCTCCCCGCCGCTGCCACGGTACTCCTGGAGATGCGTGATCTGCTGGGGCGGCACGTCCGCACCGTTGCGAACGGCGATTTCGCGGCGGGACGCCATGTGGTCCCTGTTGATCTGACGGCTTGTGCCCCCGGGTGGTACAGTCTTCTGCTGCGCGTGGCCGGACATGTGGAATCACGTGTACTCATCCTCGAGTGATTGCCGGTCGTACATGGGGGCAGGCAGCGGGCTCCCGCGCATTGAATGAGTGGGACACGCGCCACGTCGCAGGGCACCGACGGTTGCACGCCATGCCGGAGGAGCGGCCGGGTGACGCGGTGGAAATTCATAATAGAGGAGTTGCGGATGAAATATATCCGCGATGCGCGTGGAATGCAAGAGAAAAATCGTATACGGATTTTATTTCTCGCTTGCGAATGTCGATAAAAGAGTCGATATTTAATGTCGATATGTGACTCGCTATCTGTGATCATCAACGGCAGGAACCATTTCATGAGTGAACTGATCAACAATTCCGAACAACGCAAAACAACGCTCAAGCGGTTGATCCGCGAACTGCACGGAGGCATGGACCCCGCGGCGGCACGCACGCGGCTCGAGGAGTTCCTCGAGGGCATTCCCTACGGCGAGGTGGTGGAGGTGGAGCAGGATCTGATCCGGGAGGGCATTTCGCAGGAGGAGATCCAGAAGTTCTGCGACATCCATTCGTCGATGCTGGACGGTCATATCGACCAGAGCATGGCGAAACTCGTGCCGCCCGGACACCCCGTCGATACCTTCAAGAAAGAAAACGAAGCGCTGGCACAGGTGACCGCGCGCATCATGCAACTCGTCGCGGATGTCGACGCGCGTCCCCCGGCGCAGATCCCCGAGCTCGTCCTGCAATTGCGCACGCTGTTCAACGAACTCGGCGATCTCGACAAGCATTACCGGCGGAAGGAAAATCTTCTGTTCCCGTACCTCGAACAGCACGGGATCACGGGTCCACCGACGGTGATGTGGGGCAAGCACGACGAGATCCGTCGCGCATTGCAGGCCGCGCGCGAGGCCCTCGCCGCGATGCCCGAGGCCACGCCCGCGGATCTCTCGACGACTGCGTCGCGGCTTCTCATTCCCGCGGCACGCGCCGTCGACGACATGATCATGAAGGAGGAGCAGATCCTGTTCCCGCTGAGCATGGATACGCTGACGGATCTCGAATGGTATGAAATCCACCAGCAGACCCCGGAAATCGGCTTCTGTCTGTACGACCCCCGAATCGAGTGGAAACCCCGGAACATCGATATCACGGATGTCACCGATACGACGGGTGACGGCGTGCGCATGCCGAGCGGCACGCTCAATGCGGCCGAACTCACGGCCATTCTCAATACCGTGCCCTTCGACCTCACTTTCGTCGATGCCGAGGACAAGGTAAAATACTTCTCACAGGGTGCCGAACGCATTTTCGACCGCAACCGCGCCATTCTCGGACGTGACGTCCGCCTCTGCCATCCGCCCGCGAGCATGCATATCGTCGATCGCATCATCGAGGACTTCCGGAGCGGGCGGCAGGAGAGCGCGCCGTTCTGGATTCAGATGCAGGGGAAATTCATCCATATCGAATATTTCGCCGTGCGGGATCCGCAGGGCAATTACCTTGGCACGCTCGAGGTCTCGCAGGATCTGACCGCCAAACGCGCACTCGACGGTGAGCAACGTCTGCTCTCATACGCGGACAAGGACACGGAATCATCCGCGCCCGTTGCCGGACAGCAGACCTCGGCAGCGACGCATATCCCCCATGGAGCCGCGGCACCCGGCAGCGCGCCGACCGCGGAGCATGCGCGCATCGTCGCGGGTGATCCGCCCCCGCCGGGACACGAGCCGCCGGCGGAGCACGAACCACGTCCTGACTGGGCGATCGAGGATGCGGTGCACGTCCGCGTCGACGCCGTCGCCCTTCTCGGACAGGGAGCCAATCCGCTGGGTGAAGTCGTACGTGCGCTTGGAGGCATGGCGACCGATGAACTGCTGTACATGCCCGCGCCGTTCTATCCCGCGCCGATGGTGCAGGTGCTCCGTTCCCAGGGGCACGATGTCTGGGGCGAGGAAATCGCCGCGGGCTGGGCGCTCTGGGTGCGGAAACACTGACGAAGGAGGAGGGTCCTTCGCACGGATCCCGGGCCTTCCGGCCCGGGATCGTCTTTTCAGCGAATATCCTGTGACGCGCCGGTAACTATCCGGATATTGATGTGTTCATTTCCCTGATGCGGTCGCATCGCCATCATGCGTGCGGATTCGGGATGCGGGGTGGCATGCGAGGGATACGCGAACGGATGTCCATTCAATCCAGGAGAGAATCATGCGCCGGACCATGCTCATTTCCCTTCCGCTCTTGATTCTCACCACCACATTCGTTCACGCACAACCCACGCTCGATTTCAAGCGGTTGATCATGCAATGGCCGACGGCCGCGTTGTATTTCAGCGCGGAATGCAATGGCACGCCGGAGTGGAACCTGCAACCGTCGGCGTTCCGCATCTTCGACGATGGCGACGAGGTCACGCAATTCACACTCGATTGCCCGGATCCCTCGACGCCCTGCGCGATGTCTGTCGGGCTTGTGCTCGATGGGTCGGGTTCGATGGTGGGCTCCGGGAATCCGGGCATCATCCAGGCCGCGAAGCACTTTGTCGGACTGCTCGACGGCGTGCAGGATCAGACCGCGGTGCTGTGGTTCAACAACGGCGCAACGCTGGCGCAATCCATGACTTCGGATACCAGTTTGATGAACCAGGCGATCGATGCCTTGCCCGTGACCGGCAGCAGCGGCGTGCGTGAAGGCATCCTGGCGGGATTGGATGAGGTGGTGGCGAACGGGACGAACAGCTGCCGCGCCGTGATCGTCGTGGCAGACAACATGGCCGATGGATCCAGCATCACATTCCCCGCACTCATCGCCTACGCGAATCTTCATCACATCCGGGTGTTCACCATCGGACTCGGGACGGGATTTTCCATCGCCGAATTCCCGCAACTCGCCGCGGAGACCGGTGGCCGATTTTACCATACGGCCACGGTCGGCGGACTCGACGCCATCTATACGGACATCGCGTCGGTCATCCGCGAGGGATTTCTCGAATGTCGCCTCACCTTCGATGCCACCTGTCCGGATGGCCGCATCCATGAAGTGGAACTCCGTCTGCCGGATTTCTGCGGCGCGCCGGTCAGCGCGACGGGTCACTATCAGGCACCGCGAGACAGCACCGCCTTCACCGATCTGGTCATGACGCTCGACAGCGTGGAGACGGATGCGGGGACAGAGGTCGAGATGACGCTTTCCATCGTCACGCCGCTTCAGCATGAACGATTCGCGCCGTTGTCCGCGGAAGTAACCTTCAGCAAATTGCATCTCACACTCATCGGACTCACCACATCGCCCGGCTCTCTGCTCGAAGGCATTCCCATGGCCGTCACGCCACTTGCCAATGGCGTTCGCTTCGTGACCCTCGATCCGATGCGCATCACCGGAAGCGGGGAACTCTTCCGCCTGGTGTTCCGGACGGATCCGTCGGTGACCGACACCATGCGGGTCCCGGTCTCATGCGTGAGCGCGGCCTTCTCGCTCGGGTGCAGACGTCCCCGTATCGAGGCAGGGTTGGTGACCATCCTCCCCGGTGGCCCCGATTTGGATTGCGTGATGGATGTGCCGCGATCGCTGACCTGGGACCGTGCAAGCTCCGGGTATGTCCCCACGCCCTTCACGGCCACGCTGTCGATCTTCAATATGGGAAGTCAGTCCTCGACCGGCGGACACTGTGAGATTTCGTTCGACACCACCGCGTTCCGTCTGGTCACGCCAACTTCGACACGGATGACATTGCCCGACATCACCCCCGGCACGAAGTATGACGCGACATGGGAACTCGCGGCCCTTCCCCGGACGCAGGCCGATTCCTCCGACATCCGGATCACGGCGGGCTTCGACAATCACGGCGATGTCTTCTGCGCGGCGCGCGTCTTTATCGGAGTACCGGACCCGGATTTCGTCTGTGACGTCTTGCTCCCCGACTCCCTCGCGCTGAATACGGAAGGGACCGGACTCGTCCCGAATCCCGTTTCGCTCCGCTGTCGACTGCGAAATGCCGGACAGCGTCCGTTGCGTCTCCGCCGCGTGCAACTGGATCTGCCACTCGATGGCCTGTCGGTAACGTCGACCTCCGCGTACGGGCTCGATTCGGTCATCGATACCACGCTCGGCATCGGGCAGGAGATGGAATTCGAATGGGGGATCGAGGTCGAAACGCGGGAATACGCGCGCACTCCGCTGTTCGCGGTCACCGTCAGGGACGAGGACGATGCGTCGTCCCGTTGCGAGGCATCGATGTTCATTCCGCCGGTTCGCGGCGTGATCAGCTGCACCCCGCGGGTCCCGACGATCGCGATGGATCTCACCGCGCAGCAATATGTTCCCATGCCCTTCGCCCTGGCGGTGGATGTGCACAGCATGCTGCCACGGCTGAGCGATTCGCTCTTCGCGCGCATCACCGTGCCCGCCGGATCGCTCGCGCTGATCGCCGCCGACAGCGGACGGCTGATCACGCCGCTTTCTCCGGCACAGCTGTTCCCCGGGCAGCAGGCCGTGGTGACATGGATGCTCGACCATCCCGTCACGCGAAGCATGCAGCGGTATACCGTCGGCATCCTTGTCTGGGAGAAGGGCGGCGACAGCACGCGCTGCGAGGCGGAGATCGTCATTCCCGGCATGCCCGCGCCATTCTGGTTCGATCTCACCGCGTCGGGTCCGATCGAATTCTGTGACGGCGGCACGGTGACGCTGGACGCGGGTCCGGGTTACGCGTCGTATCTCTGGTCGACCGGCGACACGACGCGCAGCATCCAGGTGACGACATCGGGTACGTACCAATGCGGTGTGACGCTGCCGGACGGATTGCCCGGTCTTTCTCAATCCATCACCGTGACGGTGTGGCCGTTGCCGCCGATTCCGGTCATCAGACGCGTCGAAGACGTGCTCACCGCCACCGACGCGGCGGGTTGGCAGTGGTATCGCGACGGGGTGGAACTCCCGAACGCGAATCGCCAGACGCACACCGCGGTCGAAACCGGCATGTACACCGTGCGCATCGTTGACGCGCACGGTTGCGAGGCGATGTCCGATCCGTTCGCGGTCACCGTCCTTCCCGTGGAGGAGGTGCACGCCGCCCGGCAGCATTTCCTGATCTATCCCAATCCCGCCGGGGACAGGATGTCGATCGACGTTTTGCTCACGCGTCCTTCCGCGGTTCTTCTCACCGTGCACGACCTGCTCGGGCGTGAGCATCGGCGTGTCGAAAACCATCAGAGCCATGTCTCGTTCATCGAGCAGCTCGACCTGCGCGGCCTCGAGCCAGGGATGTATCTGGTGCGGCTGGTGGCCGACGGGATGGTTCGCACGCGGATGGTTGTGGTGGAGTAGGCTGTTCGCCAGAGGGAAGTGACCTCGAAGGGCCGGCGGCACCCGAGGCCGTCGGCCGATATCTCGAGGCCCGGAGGACCGGCGTTCCGCTTTCCGGGGCTGATGCCCCGGGAAGCGGGCGCGAGCTTCTGAATCCGGATGCAACAAATCCCATATACCGTCGTACCATCTCCCGCCGCGGGATGTCCGCCATCGCCTGAGCGGACAGCGCGCGGAAAACACATTCCATCACGACCATCAGAGGAGAGATCCGTGCGACGTTTCGTACACCCCATTCTGCTTGCCCTTCCGATCCTCGCCGCGCTGTCGCTGGCCGCCTGCAGCGACGACGATCCGGTGCAACCCCAGCGCGACCCCGACTATTTTCCGTTCGTGCGAAACGCGGTGTGGACCTATCGGACCAATGTCTTCACCGATCTTGTCGGACCCGACGCCATCCTCCAGGTGAAGATCGACACCGTCGCGACACCCTACGGCGTGCATGACTATTTGAAACTCCGCCTCCCCGATTTCAGCGATCAGTGGGCAAACGCACTCGCGATGCTCGACAGCGCCGGCGTCATCTACGGGATTGGGGAAATCCCGTACGAGGATCATTTCCCGTTGTTCAAGCACAGATACGCGGAGAGCGAAATCACGCGCGAGACGATCACCGTGCAGGGGAAGAATTATCAGACCGTGAAGTTCACACTCGAGATCGAGAATGCCGGGAGCGTGTCCTGGTGGTTCGCCGATGGGGTGGGACTGGTGCGCGAGCACTCGCTTGATGGACTGACACTCTTCTCCGACAATGTCGACGATCAGGAAGTACTCACCGAACTGGTATCCTACGTGAAATAAACTTCTTCAGCACGCCTGAAGAGAGAGACGGGACGGGTTCGCCATGCTGGCGGACCCGTTCCGTTTTTATCCACGCGCATGCGATATGCGCATGGCGTCGCGTGGAGGGCGACAGCCGTGGCGGGCTCATTCGTCGAAATCCTCCCGGTACACGCCATGCACCGTGGCGAAGGCGCGGTGCGCGTCATCCACGAAGATATCGACCACCAACGTCGTCCGGCTGTCGAGCGCAGTGGGGACCGGACGCTGCGCGTCCCAGTACAGGCGGCGTCCGAGCGTCGGCTGCCAGGTCAACCGTACGGCATATTCACGTTCATTGCGGATCTTGATCATGTAGCGTGCCCCGAATTCCATGCCGTTGAGCACGATGTCGGTGCTGTCCGACACCGCCCCGTAGAGAGGAATGAGACGGATGTGGAAGTTGTTCGCGCGTTCGAGCGGAAGAAACATCGTCGCGTCGGCGGTGCTGGACGTGAGCACCGCCTGCTGGACGAGCTTGCGGAAATCCGCGCGCAGGTTCGCGCGCAGCCGGTTTGACCGCGTGTTGATTTGCAGGTAATTCTCCGGCAGCTTGTCGCCGGCGCTCGTGTTGCCCTCGACGAAACTTACATTCTGAAAGGCGAAATCGGCCGAGATCCCGACACCGGTCTTGCGATTGATTTTGTAGCTGATGCGACGCAGGCCCGGCCGGTTTCCCAGCAGCGCGCTGTCACGCACGTCGAGATTGAGTTCGAACAGCGGCGTGCCGGTCTGGTTGTAGCTCCATTCGTACTGCCACCAGTACCCCGGCTGTTCGGGTTGCAAGCGTCCCATCGGATTCCATCCGATGAGCACCGCCTCGTTGGCGCGGTCCTCGGTCGGACCCGTTTTCGGCACCGCCCAGGCATGCAGCGCGAACTGGCCGCGCCCGTGTTCCCCGGCCCCCGGCCAGGTCATGCCACGCGGTAGCGCGAACAATCGCAACGGCGTGAATCCCTGCAGTGCATCGGTGGAATCCGCGGGAGCAAAGAGCAGGGGGGCGTCCTGTGCGCGGGCGGACGGACCGTACAGAAAGAATGAAGCCGGCAGCAGGACCAGCATGAGCAATCGCGGAAATTTCACGTCATGGCTCCGGAAGTGAACGCAGGGGACTGCATGAAAATCGGACCTTCCCGCTTCCCATTCAAGCGTCCTCCCGTGCGCGTCGGTTTGCGCGCCGCCGCGATGCGTGCATGGTTGCGTTTCTCGCACGCCGCCGCGATGCGTGTATCGTTGCGTTTCTCGCACGCCGCCGCGATGCGTGCATGGTTGCTTTTCTCGCGGGCGCGGTTCAAATTGTCTCGAATCCACACACGAAGGACGCCGGGGATGCGCGCAGCAGACGCGCAGCGACGCGCGTCCGGAATACCGACTTTACGGAGGAGTATATGCGAATTCAGATTCTGGGCATGCTCGCGGTCGCGCTGCTGTTGTCGGCCTGCGGAGCATCGGTCAATCCCGCCCTGCAGCGACGGGTGGTCGAGGGCTTCAACAAAACGTCGGCGACGGTGTATGACGCGTCGTCGGCCTACACGAAACCCATGCCGTACGCGGTGGGACAGTATGTGACCCACGGCACGACCGATGGTGACGAGCGCATGATCGTTCGCACCGCGCTGGTCGGCCGTGACGGCGAAACCTGGATCATGGAAACCGCGACGCTCAGCGAGAGCAGCGAGACCATGATGCAGATGGCGGTCAGCGGCATGGAGAAGGTTGGCGAGTCGATGGACCTCGACGATCTCGACATCAAATGGATTCGCCTCCGCAACGAGGATGGCGAGGTACAGAAAATCGACGGCATCGCGTTGTCGATGATGAAGGGGACGTATGCGAAGATGCTGACGGGCCTCGCCATGCAGTTTTCCGCCGACCTGTCGACCATGACAGTGCGCGTACCCGCCGGCACGTTCAACGGCTGCACCAAGGCCACGTCGAAGGTCGAGACCTTCTTCGGGGATTTCGAATCGGAAGCGCAGCTGCATCCGAAGGTCCCGCTCAACGGTGTGGTGCGGTCGGTGTCGAAGGACGACGGCGCGACCACGGAACTTCTCGATTTCGGCACCAACGCCAAGGCCAGCTTCTGACCCTCTCGTCGGTGCATCAACAATCGCGCGCAGCAACGAACAACTCCCGCAACGATTGCGGGAGTTTTTTTTTCGCGGGCGTTTTTTTCGCGGAAGCAACCGCGTGCGTCAGTCCGCGGGCGACACGGTGGCTGCCCGGTGGAAGCGCCGGCGGATGGTCCGCTCCGCGGTGGCGGGATCGAGAGACGCGGTGGCGGGATCGAGAGTCGCGGTGGCGGGATCGAGAGACGCGGTGGCCGTGACCGTGACCTGCTTATCGGATGAAAATGTCTTGTATTCCGTGGGAAGGTAGTGCTCGTTCGCGATCCATGCTTCCACGGTGTCGACGATGTCGGGGAGGGAGAGTCCCATCACCGAGAGGACCGAGACGCGTGCCTGGAGGGAGCGCAGGGCGGCGACGCCGAACGATCCGCTCGGTCCGCAGGCAATGGCGGTATCGAGCGCGAGCCGGTCGAGCATGCTGGCCACGACCATCCCGGGAGGATTGGATCGCACGAGACGCACGGTGTCCTTGACGAACTGCATGCCATCGGCGATGCGCGGGTCCATCCCCGGTACGGCGCGGGCATTGAAGGCAAAGAGTCCGCCCGCCTGCCGGTAGGCGAGCAGGGCGCGGTCATCGGCGCCACAGAACGGTCCGCGCAGGAATGCCACCACTGGCCGCGGATCCGCCGGATCGGTCAGGATGCGCATGGCCATGAACAGATGCTGGAGTTCCGGTACGCGTGCCGCCGCTCCCACCGTGCAGAATGCGCGGTGAGGGCAGGAGACGCAGGTGTCGGCGTCGGCATGCGGGAACGCGCCGTGTGCGAGCGCGTGATCCAGCGCGGCATGTGATACGGGATGTGAATGTCCTGAATCATTTCGCTCCGCGTCCGTGACGGCGAGGTCGTCCGTGACGGGGAGGTTGCCCGTGACGGGGAGGTTGCCCGTGACGGGGAGGTTGCCCGTGACGGGGAGGTTGCCCGTGACGGGATGCCGCCACGATGCTGGCTCACGGACGCCGAGCAGGTATTCGAGAAAAAACGCGTAGGGACAGAGAGCATGGAGCGCCGACGCTTCCGGTGGAAGATCGGCGGCTGTTTGCGTGATCAGTCCGGGACCGACATTGCCATCCCACTCCGAGAACTCCGCCGCGGACCGTGCGGCCGTGGCCCGGGCACCTTCGCGATGCAGGGGCGACCATGCGTGCAGCGCTGTTTCAACCGCGTCGGATGTGTGACGCGCGAAGGCCTGCATCCACCATTCCGCCAGGGACAGCGGGGGCTCGGGCGCGGCGGACGGAAGCGGATGTCGCGGTTGCGCGGCGGACGCATGCGCATCGATGCCGGTACTTGTCTCCCCGAGGTGAAACAGATGCGGTCGTCCGGTCGGTGTACCGGTGGTGACGTGGAGATGTCCGGGAAGCGGGGTGGTCGTGGGCAGGGCGGTGCTGCCCGGTGCCTGCGGCACGAGCGGGAAGGAGGCCGCGTGGATGCGGGGGATCAGGATGCCCACCGTCTCGGGGGCGGGGACACGACGATCGCCCTCGGCGCGGACTTCCTCCATGAGTTCGGCGAGACGCGCGAGCGCCAGTTCCTCGCCGGGATAGGCATCGCGACACAGCGTTCGCACAAGCAGTGTTGCCCCCTCCGCGATCGCGTGGAGCGCGAGCGTGCCGTCAGCCGCGATCGGCGGTGTGATGTCGAGCAGACGAACGAGCCATGCACGGTTGGCCCGTGCCTGACGCAGGTCCCGGTCGGATTCGCGCCGTACATCCGGATCCTGCTCGCCGTCGCGCACCGAGTCGGCATCCATCTCCATGGCCGCGATGTGGGCATCGATCGCCGCGAGCAACCGATCGCGTCCGTCGCCGATGCCCGCGTTGCGGAGCAGGTCGGCCATTCGCAAGCGTCCCCCGCGCTCGCCATCGTGGATGCACTCCTGCGGCGCGGGAATGCCATCATACATCATGCGGATCAGATGCCGGACGGCGAATCCATCCGCGATCCAGTGCAGCCAGGCGACCACGGTCCGTGCCGCCTTGCTGTATTGCAGCGGCACGCCGGGATCAAAGGTGCAGGGAATGCCGAGAAGGCAGGACAGTTCATGAAAGCGCGGGAGAAGATTTCCGTCCGCGAGGAGGAGTTCACAAGAATCCCACGTCCACCCCTCCGCGAGAATCCGGCGCACCGCATCACGAAGCCGCACCTCGTCCGTCAGGGCGGATCCGTCCCGTGCCGCATCGTCGGCGGGCGAACGATGCACGGGCGCATCGTCGGCGGGCGAAGCGTGTGGCGGTGCGTCAAATGCGCGGGCGTCGGTCGTGTCCATCGTTCTCCACTGTGGATTGCACGCACGACGGCGTGCGCGCATGGGATTCGAGGAAAAAGATACGGAAATCCGCGGAAGGAATTTTATTCACGGATATACTTGACATGCAATATCCGGAATGGTATACTTGGGACGTCTGAATCACAACCACGAAAGACTCAAATGATCCGTTGACCGTGCACAGAGGCCGGGGGCGGTGTGAGCACGCACCTTGCGCGACGAAACCGATGAGGAAAATCGGGACCGTCGCGATTGGAATTTCGTCCCAACATCAAGGTCACAATCTGCTTTTCATATACAGGAGAGGAGTTGCCATGCAACGATGGTTCCGTGTCCAGATTATTCTGTACACATTCATCCTCGCGACGGTCGTGGTGCATGCACAGGCGCCGCAGCCGAGCTATGTCCCGCCCGATGCCGGCGAGTACGGACTCGCCGCACACAATGAACATCTCGCCGTGATCGAAATCGACGCGACGGATATCGAAACAGCCATTCTGTTACGCGACGAATTGACGCGCAACGGCGCGCTGGTTTCGCTGATCACCTCGCCCCGGCGCATGCTGGCCTGGGTGCCGCCCACGGCGCGTGACGCCGTCGCCGCGACCCGCCTGCAGACCGCGACCGGGAGCATGTCGGTGCGTTCGGTTTCGTACAGCAGCGCCGAATTCGCGCGCAACCGCGCCGCCGACCAGATCAACGCCGAGGAAACGGAAGCGGACGAGGCGATTGTCGCCTATCTCGATTTCATCAAACGTCCGCTGACCGAAGACGACCGCCGGCGCATCGCCGCGCGCGAGGCGGAGATCGAGGCACTGGCCCCGACGTATGAAGACCGCGGATGCACGAGCATTCTCGAAATCGATGCGCCTCCGCCGCGCACGCTCAATGGCGGCATGCCGGCCGTGGGCGGGGAAGAGGATGCGTTTCTCCGGAAGACCACGCTCAAGGGGTATGTCGTTCATTCGAGCTTCTTTCTCGAGAGCAAGAGCGGCACCGGGTCGTGGAACTGGGATGCCACCGTGTACAACCGGTACCGGAGCTTCTACATCGCCGGGATGAACTACTGGGTGAGTTTCGCCGCGCGCTACGGAAAAACCATCAGTACGTACTGGCGGCATTATTCGCCCTATGTCAGCACGACGCAGATCAATGGTGAACCGGTCACCGTGGGAGAGGATTCCTTCATCCCGGTCGTGATCGGCCGCCTGGCCTCGCCCTCGGGCAGCGACCAGCCGCCCAACTGGGCCAATGTCGGCGCGGGCCGCCGCTGGGGCTGGTGGTACAACAACAAGATCCGCGATGCCTTCAATGCCGATGAATCGATCCTCGGCTTCATCGCCTACAAGCCCAATGGGGACGAAGGCATCTGGCCCCATGCCGCGGTGCTGGGATGGAATAATGGCGACCGCGAAGGAGTGTATTTCGCCATGGACACGCAGTACTGGCAATGCGAACTCGATCCCTTCGCCGCGCCGATGCGGAATGTGGTCGCGCATGAAATCGGCCATCTCTGGGGCGCGCCCGACGAATACAAGAACGACAACTGCAATTGGTCGTACCGGGGCATCCCCAACATCAACTGCCAGACGCTGCACGCGGCGTATGGCCGGCCGGGCTTCAACATGCGCGGCTGGGATGGCATCATGAAGGGAAATTACATCCGTGGCAACAGCGTGGCCACGCCCGTGCACACCGGTGTGATCACCGCGGGACAGACGGCGCCCGTGCGCATCTACCGCAGCACGCCGACCAATATCACGCTCACATTCGAAAACTGCGACGGAGTGATGTCGCGCAACTGGTCGACGCCAATCGGGGTCGGTGTGGATTTCGACTATTGCCACAAGGTCACCGCGCCGGCGTCGGTCTTCCGCAACGGACAGACCTGGTATTTCGATCACTGGAAAATCACGCGCGAGAGTGGCGCGACCAGCACGATCGACTATTACGCGAATTCGCTTCCATCCAACTCCTATAACTCGACGTTCGCGAATCCGGCGAAGGATATCGAGGCGGTCTACACCAACACGCCGCCCGACTTCATGACGTCGAACCAGACGCTCGAGGCACATCTCGCCCCGGCGGGAACGTCGAATTCCCCCAATCCCGCCATCGCGCTCAAATGGCGCAATCGCTACAACATGTCCGATGTCAAGACGATTATCGAGTACGAAGCCTCGGCGGGGAACTGGCGTCCCATCGGCTCCGGACATATGCTGCTCGGTCCGTTCAATGTGTCCATCGGTCAGTGGACCGGCGTGATGGTGTATGCCGTGCCCAACGCGACGGGGACGGGATCGACCAACGTGCAGGCGAACAAGCAGTATCGCTTCCGCATCGTCGGAGAATTCAACACCAACCGCGGCACGCCGTCGGTGATCGCCGCGGTGACCACGCGTCCCGCCGCGCCGCAGGACACCATCTACTGCCATGACAGCAACGAACCCAACAGCCTGGCGTCGCCGAAACAGCTTCCGTCCTCCGGCCCCGGCATGACCAGCTACTCCGTCGAGGGCGCCATCCCCATCACGGGCATCGCCGGCGAGTTCAGCTGGTTCATCCCCGTCAATGACTATTACCGCGTTACGGTGATCAACGTCTCGGGCGCGCTCTTCGGTGAACGGTTGACGATCCGGGCCCGTGTCAAGGACGGTTCCGATTTCAATCTCCGGCTCCGCGCGCAGCGCGTCGGCACCACCACGCACATCAACGCCTATTCCGAGGGCGGGGGCGTGCAGCGGATCAATCTCAGCGCGGATGGCGAGTATCTGATCAAGGTCGAGTCGAACATGAGCCAGACCGTCAGCTATGACTTCGTCAACCGCACCGGCGGCTATTTCGGCTTCGGCGAATACGAATTGATGGTGGAACGCACACTGGTGCAGCCGCAATTGCAGACGCCGTGCCTCGACTGCATCAAGGTCCATATCGTCAAGCCCTTCCCGGGCGAACTCATCATGGAGCCGCATCCGAAGTTCGACCTGTTCACGCAGGGTCTGAGCAACAAGACGCCCACCATGTTCAATCTCCGCTACCAGGTTCCGCCGGGCTATTCCTTCCTCGGCTTTGGTGGTCGTTTCGGGGATCTCCCCAACAATCCGACGCCCATCAACCTCGGTCCGAACACGCCCGCGGGTGAGTATGACATCTATCCCATCGTCGAGCCCATCGATCCTTCCACCGCCGAACTCGTGGTGATTTACCCCGAAGGACCCGCGGGTCCGTTCGAGTTCCGCAGCAGTGGTCCGGTCGGTTCGACCGTCAATGCCGTCGCGACCGCGCCGGCGGGCTTCGTGTTCGTCGCCTGGGGCGGCGATACCACCGCCACGACCAACCCTCTTCCCGTGGTTCTCTGGCGCAGCAAACGCCTGATCGCCCACTATCGTCCGGAGCCATGCCAGCCCGAACCGATGACCGCCTGGCGGCATCAGCTGCGGCTGTTCAATGCGCAACAGAACGAAGTCGCGCTCGATTACGGCATGCAGGCGAACGCCGGCGACGGCCTCGAGCCCGGCCAGCCCGATCTCCCGCCGATTCCGCCTCCCACGGCGCTCGATATTCGGTGGATCAACATCACGGGATCGCAGGGAAGCACGACCGACCTGCGCGCGATCAAACCGACGCACACCTTCCAGGGTCGCGTGCAGACCGGCGGCACCGCACCGGTGACCATGTCCTGGCTGCCTCCCGCGACCACGCCCACGGCCACCTACACGCTTCGCGTGCAGGGCAATCCGAGCGCGATCGACATGCGTGCCGTGTCGAGCTACGAGTTCAAGGACGAAGGCACCCACATGTTCACGATCGAGGTGAAGGAAGCCGCCTGTCCCGAGCCCACCAAGGAAAACGAGGTCGAAGTCACCACGGTCGGTGTCGACAACAAGAATTGGCCGTGCGTCGAACTCCGGTTGCAGCTTCGCCACAAGCAGACCCGTGAACTGCTGCCGTACTACAACCCGTACTTCCTGCGTTTCAACGAGAAGTTCGGCGACGGATCGGTGCGTCCGCTGAAGCTCGCCAGCTACACGCAGATGGACTCGCTGCTGATCGTGCGTCTCTGCGGCGATCCGGACAACACCGACCCGAACCGGGAAGTCGAAATCATCAACGACAATGACGACGATCCGGACCAGAAGAAAGACACGCTCATCGTGCGCATTCCGCCGCCGATTCCGACAGGAACCGGAGATCCGGAGCGCTTTGTCCTGAAATCCAGCGGCGACTGGCAGATGGTCTCCACACCGCTGCTGCTCAAGGAGCCGCAGGTCGACGCGCTGTTCAACGATCCGAACCTTCGTCTCTACAGCTTCGACACCCAGACCGGCGCGTACGTCCCGGCGGAGTTGATGGAGTTTGGCAAGGGATACTGGATGAAGTCGTCCTCGCTCGAGGGGATTCTCATCGGTCTGTCCCAGCCGAGTTATGAATGGACCGGACTGAACGGGATCGGCGAGCCCGCCGCCTATGGCTGGAACATGATCGGCTCGATGTCCCGCGGACTGCTGCTGCCGGCCGTGCAGGTCACCCCGGCGGGTGGTCTCAAGGCGGTCTTCGGCTGGGATCCCGCCCAGGGCTATATCGTTCCCACCGGCATCGAGCCGGGCAAGGGTTACTGGGTGCGCGTCGATCCGAGCACCACGCTCAAGATGTCGGTGAGTCTCGCGACCGGAAACGGTGCGGAAACGGCCTATCAGAAGACCGTCAACCGCCTCGATCTCGCGTCGATGCTCACGGTCGAGGACGCGCGCGGCGCGACGCGGACACTGTATGTCAGCGGCACGTCGCTCGACGCCAGCGCGCGTGATCATCTTCTCCTTCCCGCGGCACCGCCCGCCGACGTGCTCGACGCGCGCAGTGGAGAGGGAAGCGCCTTCATCTTCGACGGCGACAACCTTCTGCGTCTGCGCGGCGACGGACGTCTCGTGCTGTCGATGCCCGTCGCTTCACCGCGCGTCCGCATCGAGGTGCGTGACGAGGACGACCGACTGCTGCACACCTTCACCGGCACGCCCGGCGAGCACCTGTTCGTCGATGTGCAGGGCACGCGGCAGCTCACACTGCGGGTGCACGTGCAGGCGGCCGCCGGCGCGCATGCGCTGGGTGCCAGCTACCCGAATCCCGTGCGTGTCGACGCGCAGACCTTCATTCCCTACACGCTCGACACCGAAGGCACGGTGCGTCTGGCCGTGCATGATCTGCTTGGCCGCCGACTCCGTACCCTTATCGACGGCACGCAGGCAGCGGGCGCCAAGCTCGCCGTGTGGGATGGCCGCGATGATCTCGGCGGCGTCCTGCCCGCCGGTGTCTACAGCATCCGTCTCGAAACGGCGTCGGGCGTGATGACGCGCACCATGACGATCGTCAAGTAAAGGAGCTCCACGATGAAACATCTTCAAATCATTCTCATGGCAATCCTGGTGCTGGCCGCGCATGCGGCCGCCCAGGAATACCGCGGCGTCACCTTCGAGGTCGTGGTCGATAACGGCGCGGGTCGCGAGCAGGTGCTTGCGCTCGGACTGCGCGAGGGCGCGACATCGGGACTCGATCCCATGCTGGAGGAGGCGGAGCTTCCGCCACAGCCGCCGGCGGAGATCTTCGATGCGCGCGTGGTCAGCACGCCGGGAACATCCCAGCTCGGTACGGGCTCGCTCTCTGATTATCGGAGTTACGGGTCCGGAACAAGCCTGGTCGAGGAAACCTACACCGTCGCCTATCAGGCGGGAATCGGCGCCACCGGCGTGACACTGCGCTGGGCGGATCCGCTGCCCGGCCGCGTACGGAAAGTCCTGATCGACGGTGTCGACCAGTCGGGCGCGACCAGCTACGAAAGCCAGTTCGCCCAGGGCCAGATGACCATCGCGATCACCTTCGATCCGTCGCCCCTCGGGTATGCGGCAACGCCGAATCCGCTGCTGTTCGACGCCAACAACCGCGAACCGCTGCCCTCGCGCACGCTGACCATCACGCCACAGGGCGACGCCGGCGCGGGTTGGTCCCTCACCACCGATGTCGACTGGATTTCCGTCGAACCGACGGGGGGCGAGGGCGAAACCGAGGTCCATGTCGGCATCAATACCAGCATGCTACCGGCCGGTGAGTACGAGGGTACCATCTTCATCCGCTCCGAGGACGAACCCGCGCGCCTCGACGTGCCGGTACTGCTGCGCATGACGGTCGGGGTGGAGGATGTCCACGTCCCCGGTCAACTCTATCTCGGAGAAAACTATCCGAATCCCTTCGGTGGCGCGGCGTCGGCCGACACACGCGTCGAGGTGGATCTCGGGAGTGCCGCCGGAGTGCCAAGCCTTCGGGTCCATGACATGATGGGCCGCGAGGTGATGGATCTGACGCCGCGGCTGCAGGACCGTTCCGGCCTGCAGGTGCTGCGGATCGATGCGCACGCGCTGCCCGCCGGCATGTATACCGTGACCCTTCGCCGTGCGGACATGGCGCGGACACGCACCATGATCGTCACGCGCTGATCGCGCGTCGACGAAACATCGCCATGCGACGAGCACGCGCGCCGGGATCCACGACGTACCTCCCGTGGATCCCGGTGCGCTGCTCCCACTCAGCTCCATTCATCCCTGTACCAGAGAGAATCGCGCCATGAAACAGTTCCTGACACTTCTGCTCCTGATTGTCCTGCTTCATCCCGCGAGCCTGCGCGCGGCCTATGATCCGGAGGTCAATTCCGTCCTCTCGCTCAACGGATCGAGCTATCTCTCGGTCGTGTACCACGATGACCTCAACGTGCTGCTGACCAACGGCGGTACGGTTGCGTTCAGCGCGTGGGTGCGACCCACCGCGAGCGGATCGGAGATGACCATCATCGGGAATGACCGCGCGATGGGGTATTGGTTCGGACTCAACGCCCAGGGGTCGCTGCGGTATTATCCCAATCCGCAGAATTTCTACGATGGCAAGGCGACCATCCCGCTCAACACCTGGAGCCATGTCGCGGTGAGTTTTGACGTGTTCAAGAACAATCTGCGGTTTTATGTCAATGGCGCGCTCGACCGGCAGATCAACACCAATCAGACCTATCTCGCGTTCGCGTATTCGGATTTCCGCATTGGCGCCGACCGCCAGGCCAACAGTCCCGCGATGTACTGGAGCGGACAACTCGATGAAGTGCGCGTCTGGTCGCTCGACATTGATTTCAGTTCCGCGGAAGGCGCGCTCTACCGCATTCCCCTGGCCATGTTCGGTGGCCGCTACGGTCGCTGGATGACGGCGGCCTGGCGTTTCAACGGCAATCCGTTCGGCGTCGACCGCGCGCTCGATGCCGTCGCGGTGGGCAGTGTCAGCTATCCGGCCACGTCCGATCCCGGGCATTACAACCGTATCGGATTGCAACTGGTCAACGGACCCGATCTCGGCGACCATCTGACGATTCCGCATGCGGCGTCGTTGTCGTTCGCGGAGAACTTCACGCTCGAATGCTGGGTGCGGCCGGCATCGACGGGCGGACATTCCCAGTATCAGACCCTGATCACGAAAGGGTCCTATTCCCGCAACACCTATCAGTACTGGCTCGGCCTCAACAAGGGCAACGGCAAGATCCGCTTCCAGCCCACGGGCAGTTTTTCCTCCGCGCTCGAGAGCGCGGCGCCGATCCCCGTGGGGAGCTGGACCCATGTCGCCGCGCGCTTGCAGCGGAACGGTGTGAACTACCAGGCCGCGATCTTCATCAACGGCGTGCCGTCGGCCACGATGACCTTCGCACAGCCGGGCACCGGCAACACGCACGAACTTCTGATCGGTTGTGCCGACATTCGCAGCACCGGAAGCACCGCGTATGGCTACGCGGGCACCATCGATGAAGTCCGGATCTGGAATATCGCGCGCGGCAACGATGCCATCGCCGATCACCACCGTATGGAATTCCAGGGACCGGAGAAAGGCCTGGTGGCCTGCTACCGGTTGGACGGCGACGATGTCGATCACTCCGGCATCGGCAATCATGGTAGCGGCAGCTTCCGGACCGGCTCGATGGCCTTCTTCACCAACACGCTCTCGCTGCCGGCCGCGCCCACGTTGACCTTGACGCGACCGCTCGGCGGCGAAGGGTGGGAGATCGGCGCCACCGAGGAAATTCGCTGGGCCGCCACCGGACTGATCAACGTCCGGCTCGAGCTTTCCCGTGACGGGGGACAGACGTTTGGCGAAGTCCTCGCGAATTCGGTCCCCGCGTCCCCGGCGGTGTTTTCGTGGAGTGTGTCCGGTCCACCCACCAGCAACGCGGTGGTACGCGTGCGTCCGCCATCGACGCTGATGCTCACCGACGAAAGCGGCGCGTTTGAGATCGCGGATCCCGTGCCCATCCTCGATGTGCAGCCCCGGCAGCTGGTCTTCACCGCCTCGCCCAATGGTCCGCTTCCGCCGGCGCAGGTGGTGCGGATTCGCAACACGGGTGGCGCCATGCTGAACTGGACCGCTCAACCCAGCAGTGTGTTGTGGTACGATCTGTCCGCGTCGAGCGGGACCGCCAACGAAGATTCGGTCGTCGTGTCCATCAATACCACGAATTTTCCGGAAGGATCGTACAGCGACAACATGGTGATCGGCGGCAACGCGCTCAACGCGCCCATCGCGGTCAACATCGTGCTCCGCATCACGCCGCTGGCATCCTACACGGTGTCGGGCACCGTTCTCGACGCCGCCGGCGCACCGGTGGAAGGCGTGCGCGTGCGGGCCAATGGGAATGATGATCTGAGCGGGCTCACCGATACCTCCGGACGGTACACGATCGCAGGTCTGCCCGGCGGAAATACGACCATCGCACCCGTCAGTCCGTTTTTCAGCTTCACTCCTCCGTCCCGCGACTACCAGAACGTCGCCGCGGATCTCGTGGACGTGGATTTCACCGCCCAGCGCGGCACCGGCGCCGTCGTCATCCGCTATGCCGCCGGGTGGAATCTGATTTCGATTCCGTTCCACGCGGTTCCCGATGGTGTGGCCGACGTGTTTCCCGATGCGGAGGGGAAGGCCTATGAATATGTTCCGTCGCAGGGGTACATCGAGACCGATCGTCTCGCGTACGGGAAGGGCTACTGGCTGAAGTTTCCCGCGCCCGACTCCGTTGTCGTCACGGGGCTGCTGGAGCACATACTGGATTACACGGCGCAGGATCAATTCGGCGGATGGAATCTCATGGGGGCACCCAGCGGACCCGCCCCGGTCGGCGGCATCGTGCAGTCGCCCGCCGGGTCGATCGTCGCGGTGTTCGGTTATGATCCGGCCGTCGGATATTTCCTTCCGCCCGGCGGACAACTCGCGCCCGGCCGCGGGTATTTCGTCAAGGTGAATACCACCGCCGTGTTGCATGTCGTCGCGGCGACCTTCGCGCCCCTGTACGAGAGCATGGAACAGCTGCGCCACTGGATGGTCGCGCGATAATTCAGAGGCATCGCGACGGCATATCCCGGTCCGATCTCCCGAATCTGTCCGATCCCGCGGTTTCGCCGCGGGATCGCCCGTTGTGATATTCGGCGAAATGTGTTGTCTTTTTCCTCTGTTTCCACTATCATGCACGGCAATTCCGACTCATCCCGGCCCATCGTCTGACAGTCCGGATTCCCTGCCACTCCAGCGCCGTCCTATTCGAAAGTTGCTTCGAATTCTCTGCATATTCCTGCTTTCGTGCCTGACTGCCGTTTCCCTGCTGCATGCACAACCAGTCGGTACGTGGAACGAACAGCCCATCGAGGTCCCGGTCCGCGGACTCATGGGGATCTCGATGGCGGATACGGGGACGGGCTATGCCGTTGGTGACGTCGACGTCATCCTGCAACAGACGGGCGTCCTCGTCAAGCGACCGGGAGATCCGACCTGGCGCACGGTGCCGGCCAACGCGTTCACGCCGCCACTGACCATCGCGCTGACTTCATGGGCGCAGGATGTGCATGCGGTCCCGAACACCGGCATCGCGTTCATCTCCTGGCGTGACGATTATCGCAGCCTCGTCTACAAGACGGTCGATTACGGCGCCAGCTGGTTTTCCGTCTCCCCCCTCAATCCCATCCTCTACGGCATCCGCTACGCGGTGACCTTCATCAATGACCGGGAGGGACTGATCGTGGGCGAGGGTCCCGGACGCGTGCATCGCACACTCGACGGCGGCGTGAGCTGGACCAGTTACTCGATTCCGGTCAATCCACCCCTGACGGACGTGAAATTCGGCGGCGGATTGTTCTGGTACGTGGCCGGCGGCGACAACACGCTGTTCCGTTTCAACACGCTGAACAATCGCTGGTTCAATATTTCGTTTCCGACGTCCGCGGAATATTTCCCGACGCATATCAAGCTGCATTTCGTCACCGACGAACGCGGCTTTCTGAGCGGCTACAACCAGAACGGTCCGACCCATGTGCACAGGACCACCAATGGCGGACTCGACTGGAGTCCGATGCCGCAGCAGCCGAATTTCTCCCCGAATCCGGAAGGACACAAGGGAATTTTCTTTTTCGACTCGCTCAAGGGCTGGGTGGCCAGCGCCGCCAGCGAATTCGCGTACACCGAGGACGGTGGGTACACCTGGATCGATCACACACCGCAGGTGTTCGGGGGAAAACCCTATCCGCCGGTCAACAAACTGACCTTTCTCAACGAGGCGCACGGGTGGGCGGCCGGCGGTTTCCAGCGCACGTCCGGCTATCCATCGGTTTCGCATGGCTGGATCATGAAATGGACGGGCACGCAGAAGCCGGACATTTCGACCACCCCGACCACGGCGACCTTCGACACGATGGCGTGTCAATCGGAGAAAATCATCCGAATACCGGTTATCAATACCGGGACGGGCAATCTGACGATCGCGGCCGGCGGCATCATCTTTTCATCGACGGAATTCACGCCGCGGAACGTCATGTATCCGATCATCATCGCACCGGGCGAGACAAAGGAAATCGAGGTGCGATGGACGCCGTCCGCTGATTATTTCGGCGGGACGCCTTCGGGCAGCCAGATGCGGATCGAGAGCAATGATCCCGAACACTCGCCCTGGTTTGTGTTGCTCTACGGCACGCGCATCATCTCGCGCGTGATTCCCGGCGCACCCGCGCTCGTGTTTCCGGCATTCTGCCGGGGCGAGGAACGCGAAGCCACCCTTCCCGTGACGACCGACGGGAATCTGCCGCCACGTCTCGAGCGGATCGAGCTGTTCAGTGATCGCGGCACGCTGTCGCTGCGGTCGCATGTGATCGGTGGCGTGATCGGTCCGTCGGATACACTCCGTTTCGCCCTTCGCAGTGACAGGGCCGGCAGCATGAGCGGGAAGGTGATCATCACCGCGGGCAATCCCGACTGTCCCGAGGTGATCGAAATCCCCTTCCAGGCCTTGGTGCGGAGCAACGACATCGAAGTCACCCCGAGCCTGCTGACCTTCGGGGATGTCTGTGCCGGCGATGACGTGGTGCAGTACCTGCAATTGCGAAACACCGGTTCGGTCGACGCGCGGCTGCTGGAATTCCGCGGCTTCGGCGCCGACTCGTTGTTCCGGCTCGATCTCGATACGTCCCTGCACATCGGCAGCGGGGATTTCCAGCTCGTGCCGCTGCGATTCCACCCGCGCGATTCCGATTCCCTCAACGCCTCGGCGCAGTTCACGCTCGTCTTCGGACCCTGTCCCGATACCGTGTTCATCGCCTGCAACGGCCGCGGAGTCCACGTGCTGCTCGACCTCGAGGCGGATTCGCTGCTGGTGGTGGGGCCCGCACCCCTCGATCGTGAAATCGTCACCACGGTGCCCCTGCGCAACATCGGTTTTCTGCCGACGGTGATCGAGAAGATCACGTTCGAACCCGAGGTACCGGGACTTCGGCTGCTCGAACCATCCTCCTTGCCCGACACCCTGCGCGCGAAACAGACCATGGACATCCGCTTCGGCTACCGCGCCGCGGCGCGCGACAGCATCCCCACGACGATGCGCGTGGAGTGGTCCGATCCCTGCGGGGGAAGTATCACGCAGCCCATGCTGCTGATCACCGATGAGATGCCGGTGGCCGAGGTTCCGACCGCATTGATTTTCGAGACACAGACCTGCGAGGCCGAGGTGGTCGACAGCGTGCGGATCCACAATAGTGGACAGAAGCCGCTGGCCGTGTTCACCGCGACCATCACCGGGAGTGACGCCGCGCATTTCCGGGTCATCGGTCCGCCGCTCCCGCTTACGATCGATCCCGGTGCGTCGGCCTGGCTGTGGCTCGCCTACAGCGCACCGATGAACGGATCGAGCAGTGCCGTCCTGGAGATCAATCACAACGACCTGACGGTACGCGGCGTGAGTCGCGTGACGCTCAGCGGACGGAAGAAAGTGCAGACGCTGACGGTGGTGGGGGACACCCTCGCCGTGCTGCCGCTCTGCGCGGGCATCCCGGGTTCGCGCCGTTTCGTGTTGCGCAACGAGAACAGCGAACCGTTGCTGCTGACGAATGTCGACCTGATCCGCGGCGCACCGTTCGCGACATTGCGCATGGGCACGGTCCCCACGGGCGTGGGACCGGGTCAGGATTTCGAGCTGTGGGTGGATGTGACATTGCCGATGGACACGTCGGTGGACATCGAGATCCGCGTCGTGACCGATCCGTGCCGGGCGGTCTACGTGCTGCGGTTCCGCGCCGCGGTGCAGGTCCCGCTGTTGGTGGCCACCCCTGATCCCATCGATCTCGGCATGCGTTCGGTCATCGATACCAGCATGGTGTCCGTGCAACTGCGCAACAGCGACGTGATCGACGTGGTCATCGATTCGCTCGTGCTGCGCGGCGTGGGGGCCGCGCTGTCATTGGTTCCGCCGCTCGCGGTGCCACGCATGCTGTCTCCCGGTGCATTCATCAATGCGGATCTGAAACTCCGGTTGATGAAGGATACCGGCAGCGTCCACGGCACGCTCTGTGCCATCGTCTCGGCGCCCTGCGCCGACACCATCTGTTTCGACATCGATGCACACTTCGCGGGAACGCCATTCGTCTTCTCGCGTGATACCCTCCGCTATACCTTCGCCTTTTGCGACAGCGTTCGTTGCGATTCGGTGCGGGTGGTGAACGCGCTGAGTGGTCCGCAGCGCGTCGTGCCCGCGGTGACCAACAACGCCGTCTTCTCGGTCGAGCCCGACACCGCGACGCTGCTCGAAGCCGGGGAAGGCATCACCTATCGACTCTGTGCCCGTCGGCCGGGGACGGCGGTCGCGCGCGGTGCGTTGTTGTTGCAGTCCGACGCGGCCCCTCTGACCGCGGTGGAACTCGTGGCCGTGCGCGCGGATCAGGATCTACTGCTCCCCGATTCGGTGTACGCCGGCAACGTCCCGCACTGCGAGGATGCGCGCGTGTTTCCGTTGGTGATCGAGAACCGGAGCATTCTCGATGAAGAAATCCACGAAGTCACGGGCACGGATGGCACCTTCCACCTGCTGACCTCGTTGCCGCACCGCTTGCGCTCGAATAGGGCAGACACCCTCTGGCTGCGCTATCAACCACCCGCGCCGGGGGCGCACCACACCCGGATCACGCTGCGATCACGGGTCGGGGATTGCGAGCGGGAGACCGCCATCGCGCTCGGGGGACGCGCGGCCGGTGACTATATCGACGCCGTGCCGTCGTCGCTGCTCTTCGCGAATGTCGTGGCAGGTACCGCGCAATCGAAATCCCTGCGCATCCACAACCGCGACATGGCGGGATTGCGGCTGGCATCGATCGCGGTGCAACCATCGGAGCGGTTCTCGGTCATGGCCGCCATGCCGCTGCCCATTGCCGAGGGAAGCGCGATCGACCTGTCCGTGGTGTTCGCGCCCGACAGTGCCCGCGGATATTTCGGATCGCTCTGTCTGATATTTGACCAGCCCTGCGCCGATACTGTCTGCATCCCGCTCGAAGGAATCGGTGTCGAGGGAGATCTTGTCTTTTCCACACCGCGGCTGCGTTTCGATTCCCTGGCGTCCTGCGAGGAGCGGATCGACACCGTCCTGCTGCGAAACACCGGCGGTACGGCCGTGCGGCTTCTTACGTCGGCGATCGGCGGCGGCGGAGCGGCGGGCTACACCCTGTTGAGTCCCATCGTGCCCGGCGAGACGCTCGCGGCGGGCGGCACGCGCTTGCTCTCGCTGCGTTTCCGTGCGGCGGATGTTCCCGACGGCGACGCGACGGCGTCGCTGTTCATCACCACCGATGCGCCGCTGCAGCCGGTGCTCGAACTCCCCATCTCCGGCACGCGACTTCGCGTCGCGATTCCCGCTCCAGTCATGGTCGACCTCGGTGCCGTGCTGGTCGGCAGCGCGACCAGCATCGTCGCGGATGTCCGCAACGAGGGCGACGCCACATGGGAGTTGCGGGGAATCACCATGCATTCCGATTACACCCTGCGTCGACCGACGCTTCCGGGTTCCGTGCGTGGCGGCGACAGCATTCGCGTCGAGGTGGAACTTCTCCCGACGCGGGAGGGGACGCTGGTCGACACGCTGCGCGTCGACGTCGGTCCCTGCGATGACGTGCTGCTCTTCATCGTGCGTGCGGTCGCCCTGCGCCGTTTCGTGCAGGGGGATCTCGATTTCGGCGATGTACCGCTTTGCGAGACGCGCAGCGGGATCGTCACGCTGACCAACAACGGGGCCACCACGGTGACACTGCAATCGCTGGGGTTCACCGGTGACCGCGCGGCCGCGGTGCGGATCACGAACGTGCCGACATTGCCGCATGCGCTCGGTCCCGGGTCACCGCTCATTCTCACCATCGAATTCACTCCGCTCGCCGGTCTCGTCGGACCGTACGACCTGCGTCTCGTCAGCACGGTGGAGATCGACGGCACCACCGTCGTGTTCCAGTCGGCGGTGACCGCAATGGTACGCGACGGTGGATTGGAGTTCGCCGCGCGCACCCCACTGGGCGCCGGTGCATTGGGAACGGAGTATCCCGGCGCGGCGGTCATCGGTCGCAACACCGCGACGTACACCGTCCGCGTGGAAGAAATCCTGCTTCCCTCGCCGCAGCTCCGGCTGATCACCGCCACACCCGTCCCCCCCGCCGACATCGCGCCCGGCGACAGCATGGTCATCGCGCTGGCCTTCACCCCGGATGTCATCGGGACGAAATCCGACAGTATCCACCTCCGCTACAGCGCGCCCTGCGCGGTGACGTTGCCGGTGCATGTGTCCTATGACGGCAGCGGGGACGTGCTCGGACTCGATCTGCGTGCCGGCGATGCCGCCGGGGCGCCCGACGACACCGTGGATATCCCGTTGCTGCTTTCCCGCGACATTACAGGTCTGAATATCCGTGACTGGGAGGTGCGGCTCTCGTTCAATGCCAGCATGCTGTATCCGGTCGCCGCGCGGGGACACGGCACGCTCTCGGCGGGAATGTTGTTGCGGCATGCCTACGATCAGGCGGCGGGTGTCGTGACCCTCACGGCCAGCGGCGGCCGTCTGCAGGGGCCGGGCGACACGCTGGTGCATCTGCGCTGCCTCGTGCTCGTCGGCGATGATTCGACCACACTGCTGCAACCCGAGGCCGCGACCTTCGGACATCCCGCCGTGCGTATCGACACGCGCACGGCCGGACGCTTCGACCTGCGGGGCTTCTGTCTCGCCGACGGGACGCGTCTCGTCGGCCGCGGCGATGGACTGCGCATCACCGCGCCCCAGCCCAATCCGGCGCATGAGCATACGCGGATCCGCTATACCGTGCCGCGCGACGGGGATCATCGTCTCGCGCTGTATGACACCCGGGGACGCGAAGTGGCCGTGCTCGCTTCCGGCTTCACCGCCGCCGGCGAACGGCAGCTGCCGGTCGACTGCCGCGGCCTGCCCGCCGGCAGCTATCTGTTCGTGCTCCGCAGCGGTGACGCCGTCACCACGCAGCGCCTCACGATTCTTCGATAGAGCCCATTCCTCGATCGACCGTCCCGCTGACCGGTCCCGCTTGCATTGCAAGGCCATGCATGCTATATTTGAGTTCGTTTTTTCTGGAACACAGGAGAATCATGCCTCAGCACAAGTCTGCCATCAAGCGCATGCGCACTTCGGAGCGGAAGCGCGCCTATAATCGGATGAACAAGTCGCGTGTGAAGACCGCCGTCAAGGATCTTCGCGGCACGACCGACAAGGCCGCGGCGGAGGAGAAATACCGGAAGGTTTCGGCCATTCTCGACCGTCTCTCCACCAAGGGGATCATTCACCGCAACACGGCCGCGCACAAGAAGTCCAAGCTCGCGAAATTCGTCCAGAGCCTGGGATAAGTATCGGTTCTCCGTCCGCCCCGCCACGCGGAGCGCGGACCCGGCAGGCATGCGCGGCATGCCTGCCCGTGTCAGATACCGAACCGTATGGAGCCTCCGAGTAATATCCCCACTCCGCGCGTCCTACCGTCCGAAGACGAGTTCTCCATCCGTGGAGCGCGTCCGTCATGACCGGCGCCCCTCTGCTTGATACCATCCTTTTTCTTGTTTCTCTCGTGATCGCGGTGCTGATCGGACTCGCGGAGTTTGCCATTGTGTCCTCCTCGCGCAGCCGCCTCGATACGCTGGCCGACGCGGGGGATGCGTTGGCGGCACGTGCGCTGCGGCTCAAGGACCGCGACGAGGACGTACAGGGCGCGACACAGATCGCCACGCTGTTTCTCATCATCTTTTCCAGCTTCATCATCACGCCCTACGTTCGGGACTGGGCGTCACTGGGGGCCGGGGTGGCGCGGCAGGCCTGGTTGTTTGACCTGCTCCAGACGGCGGGCTTCGCGTTCATCGCCTTTCTTCTTACCGGACTGTTTCTCGTCACCGTGCATCTGTTCGCCAAGTCGCTCGGCGAACGCTACGCCGACGCACTCGTGCTGCACGCGACCGGGGGCATGCACACGCTGGTGCGCCTCCTGCACCTGCCGCAGCGTGCGCTGACGGTGACCGCCAATCTCCTGCTCCGCCCGTTCCGCGGCGCCGCGAGCTTCCGCGAGTCGGTGACGACGGAGGAGAATCTGATGGATATTCTCGAAGACGGCGCCAAGACCGGATTGCTCGACCGCACCGAGCACGAATTGATCGAGAGCATCTTTCAATTCACCGAGACCACCGCGCGCGAGATCATGATTCCCCGTACCGACATCATCGGGGTGGAAATACGGATGACGCCATCCGAGATCCTGAAGCTCATTCTCGAGGAGGGATTCACGCGCATGCCGGTGTACGAGGAGTCGCTCGACAACATCGTCGGCGTGATCTATGCGAAGGACGTGCTCAGCCTGATCGAGCATCACAATCTGATCATCCTGCAGGACATCGTGCGTCCCGCCTACATCGTACCCGAGACCAAGCCGATTTCCGAATTGCTGCGCGAATTCCAGCTCAAGCGGCAGCACATGGCCATCGTGGTCGACGAGTTTGGCGGAACGGAGGGGATCATTACGATGGAGGACATTCTCGAGGAGATCGTCGGCGAAATCCGTGATGAGTACGACGAGGAAGAGAGTCCGTACGTTTTGCTGCCGGGTGGGGGCATCGAGGTCGAGGCCATGGTCAATATCGCGGATCTGAACGCGTATTCTCCGATCAGCATTCCCGAGAGTGACGACTACGACACCGTGGGTGGCTTCGTGACGAAGCTCTTCGGGCGGATTCCCGAGTCCGGTGAGCGGATTGCGTTCCAGCACGCGCTGATCGAAGTGATCGACGCCGAGGAACGCCGGGTGCTGCGCGTGCGATTGCTCCCCGATCCGGACGCGGTCGATCGCAATAATGGCCGCTGATCCGTATCTTCTTCACTGATCGTTTCCTTGTTTCACGAGAACCGCCCTGACGCGGAGATGCCCATGCTCGCCGTCGCCTCGCTCGTTTTTGCCCTCGTCCCCATGCTGTTCTATCTCTGGGGCATCTGGTTGATGGATCGCTACGACCGCGAACCGGTCAGCCTGCTTCTTCTGAATTTTGCCTGGGGCGCGCTGGGCGCCATCTTTTTCGGTATTGTCTTCAGTATTTCCCTGTCGACCACGCTGGGGTCGTCCGAATTCCACGATGCGATCTTCATCGCGCCGGTGGTCGAGGAACTCACCAAGGGCCTGTTCCTCTTCTGGACCGTGCGCGACCGGCGCTTTGACAATATCACCGACGGCGTGGTGTATGGCATGGCGATCGGTCTGGGATTCGGAATGACGGAGAACTTTCTCTATTTCCTCGGAGCCACGACGGCGGGGGAGTGGGTGTTTCTCGTCATCATCCGCACCGTGTTCACCGCCGTCATGCACGCGATGGCGACCGGGGTGTTCGGCGCGTTCATGGGACTGACGAAATTCGGCGCGCCGAGATGGCGGCTGCCCTTGCGTTTCCTGGGAATATTGCTCGCGATCGGCATGCATTTCTTCTGGAATTATTCGGTGTCGATCAACAATCCCGCGGCGGCGGGACTCGGTACCATCTTCATCGTCCTCAGCGTGATCGTCATCGTGCTGGTCGTGCAGTTGGCGTTGCTGGCCGAGAATCGTCTGCTGATCCGGGAACTGACCGACGAATCCGAGCGCGGTCTGATTCCCCCCACGCACCTGCAGTACCTTCCGTACACGAACAAACGAAAGCTCGTCGGGTGGCTTTCGCCCGTGGTCGACCGCAAGCGATACGTGCAGGCGGCCACGCGTCTCGCGTTCCGCCGTTTCCAGAGCCGCGCGTGCGCGGACGAACAGCGCGAGGGTTACCTCGCGGAGGTGGACACCCTTCGCGACGAGATCCACGACCTCCTCCGGGAGGATTGGGCGTCGAACACGCACAAACTGTATTGATCGGGCGCACCGCGCGCCCCGGTGATTGAGTACCACTTATCGGAAATCCTGATGCACGTGTTGTTTTCCTTCGGAACCAGACCGGAAGCGATCAAGCTCGCACCGGTGATCCGTCATATGCAGGCGAATCCGGAGCGCTTCCGCGTTTCGGTCTGTCTCACCTCGCAGCACAAGGAATTGCTGCGGCAGGTGACACGATTCTTCGACATCCGGGAGGACGTCGATCTCGATGTGATGGTGCACGACCAGACACTCGAACACATCACCGCGACCGTGCTGACCAAGATGCGGGGCGTGATCGAGCGCCTGCAGCCCGACGTGCTCGTGGTGCAGGGCGATACCACCACGGTCTTCGCCAGCGCGCTCGCGGCGTTCTACCAGAAAATCCGCGTCGGGCACGTCGAGGCGGGATTGCGCACCTTCGACCGCTATTCCCCGTTTCCCGAGGAAATGAACAGGACCCTCACCGCGTCCCTGGCGGATTTCCATTTCGCGCCCACGCAGCGGGCCGCGGAGAATTTGCGGCGCGAGGGCCGGGACGAAGGGCGGGTGTTCGTCACCGGCAACACGGTGGTGGACGCGCTGCTGCTCGGGCGGTCGATGCTCGCGGGGTGGCCGGAGGACCGTCGCGTGCAGCTTCTGATCGACGCAGGTCTCGACGCCGCGGTCGCCGGACGCATCATGCGCGGGGAGGGCCGCTTCATTACCGTCACCGCGCACCGCCGGGAAAGCTTCGGCGCACCGTTCGAACGCATGCTCACGGCGATGCGGGACGTCGTAAACGGATATCCGGATGTGGAAATCGTGTATCCCGTGCATCCCAACCCCCATGTGCGGGACGCGGTCGGACGCGTGCTGTCCGGCGCACCGCGCGTGCATCTGATCGATCCGGTGCGGTACGAACAGTTACTGCTGCTCATGGACCATTCGGTGCTGCTGCTGACCGATTCCGGCGGCATTCAGGAGGAAGGTCCGTCGCTGCGCAAGCCGGTGCTCGTGATGCGCGAGGTGACCGAGCGTCCCGAAGGCATTGACGCCGGGGTCGCACGTCTTGTCGGGACCGACCGCGCGCGTATCGTCGCGGCGGTCAGCGAGTTGCTTGACGACACGGCGGCATACGCCGCGATGGCGACGGGACGAAATCCGTACGGTGACGGTACGGCCAGCGCACGGATCGCGGATATCCTGTCCGCGCAGTCCGGTGGCTGAGCGCCGCGTCCGCGTTGTCTTCGACGCGCACGCACTTTCGCCCCATCGATCCGGGATCGGGGAATACAGCTGGCATCTGATTCATGCGATGCTGGAAACCTGCCACGCGCAGGTCGACCTGCATCTGTACGTTCCGTCCGGAATTCATCCCGTGCATGACGACCGCGACGTGACGCGCCTGACCGCGGCGGTTCGCGACGGTGATTTCTTCCGGGCGTCGCATCAGTGGCGTCTGCCGCGACTGTTGCGCCACGGGGGATACGACCTGTTGCACACGCCCGATTTTCTCGTTCCCCTGATCTGTCCCGTGCCGATCGTGAGCACCGTGCACGACATCATCCCGATCGTCCATCCCGAATTCATCCCCCGATCGATGAAAGTACGTCTGCTGCCGCTGTTTCGCGCCTGGGCGCGCCGGGCCGTGTCGGGCAGTGCCGCGGTACTGACCGTCAGCGAGCACAGCAAGGGCGATCTCGTGCGCCGGCTCGGCGCCGATCCCGCCCGCATCGTGGTCATTCCGGCCGCGCCCACGCTCGAACCCGCGGGCGGTCCCCTGCCGGCGAGGCTCGCGGCGAGTCTTCCCGCGGGCAAGTATTTCCTGTATGTCGGCCGGGCCGATCCGTACAAGGGACTCGCGCATCTGCTTCGCGCCTTCGCCCGGGCGCGCCGGGATCACGGGCTGGCGGACCTGCGACTCGCCGTGGCGGGAAAGCTCGATGCGCGCTATGAATATCGGAGTCTGGCGGCCGAACTCGGCATCGACGCGCAGGTCGTCTTTCTAGACTACGTCGATGGCACCACGCTGTCCGCGCTTCACGCCCATGCCCTGGCCTATGTCCACCCGTCGCTCTATGAAGGCTTCGGTGTCCCGCCCCTCGATGCCATGCGGCACGGGACGCCGGTGGTCTGTTCCGACCGGAGCGCGCTGCCTGAAGTCGCGGGCGATGCCGCCTTGTTCGTCGATCCCGAACATGTCGGGATTTTTTCCGATGCCTTGAGGGAAATCGCCGAAAATGCTACATTGCGCCGTGATCTTGTCCGGAAAGGTTTTCTGAACGTTCGACGCTATTCGTGGAATCAAACAGCGAAGGACACTGTTTCCGTCTACATGCGCATCGCATCGCGCTTCGCCTGTCCGGACCATTCGCGCACTCATGACGCGGCCTGATTGATAATGAATCTTTTCGAATCGCTTGGTATACGCAAGGGACTGTTGCTCGCTCCGATGGAGGATGTGACCGATATGTCCTTCCGTCAGATCTGCAAGGAGTTCGGCGCGGACCTCGTCTATACCGAGTTCGTCAACGCCGACGGCCTTGTTCGCAGCAGCAAGCCCACGAAGACCCGGCAGAAGATGCTGATCCGCGAGGAAGAACGGCCGGTGGGCATTCAGATCTACGGGGGGAACATGGACACGATGCTCGAGGCCGCGCGCATCGCGGAAGCCGAGCAACCGGATCTTCTCGACATCAACGCCGGCTGTTGGGTGAAAAAAGTCGCCGGACGCGGCGCGGGTGCCGGGTTGTTGCGCGATCTGCCCGCGATGGTTGAAATGGCGCGCGGTATCGTCGACGCGGTGCGCCTGCCGGTCACGCTGAAGACGCGCATTGGGTGGGACCACGATTCGATTCGTATCGTGGAATTGGCGAAGATGCTCGAGGACGTTGGCATCCGCGCGCTGACCGTGCATTGCCGCACCCGGCAGCAGGGTCACAGCGGCGATGCCGATTGGAGCTGGATTCCGAAAATCAAGGCGGCGGTCTCGATGCCGGTCATTCTCAACGGTGGCGTGATGTCCCCGGAGGATGCGCGCCGCGCCTTCGACGAAACCGGCTGCGATGCGGTGATGATCGCGCGGGGCGCGATCGCGAATCCGTGGATCTTCCGCGAAACGAAATATTTCATGGAAACCGGTATCTTGCCGGAACCACCCACGTTCGCCGAACGCATCGCCACCGCCGTGCGCCACCTCCGCCTGGCCGTGCGGATCAAGGGGGAACGCCGGGCCGTGCTGGAGATGCGAAAACACTATATTGCGTATCTGAAATTCGTGCCGAATAGTCGTCAAATGAGAATGATCCTGATGAAACCCGAGACGCTGGCCGAGGCGGAGGATGTGCTGCAGAGCCTCCTTTTCTATGAACATGCCGCGGGCGGCTTCTCACAGACCGGAACGACAACGGAGGAGGAGAATTTGGTCGTTCCCGGGAACTGTTGTGCGTGAATCATTGATTTCATAAAAATCACGCACACGTACTCTTGACTCCATTGCATATTCTTGCTATTATTGGAATATATGCACTTAACACCTGAGTCTAACCTGTTACTTTAACTTATCACCGCGAAGGAGATTATTATGAAAAAACTCCGCAATTCTGTGGTGCTCGCTTGTGCTGCGGCAATCCTGGCTGGCGGAACCTTCCTCTCCGGTTGCACTTCCTACGCCACTCCCGAACAGCTCGCGCGCATCTCCGAACTCGAGCGCGAAATCAGCGCGTTGGAGTCCGCGATTCAGACCAAGCAGTCCCAGATCGGAACGCTCGATCGCCAGATTTCCGCCCAGGAAGCCAAGCTCGAGCAGTGCGCCAAGGACAAAGAGCTGGTCAAACAGCGTCTCGCCAACTGGAAAGGCAATTAAGCCGCTGTCCGTCACGAAAAACAAAACCGTAAAGCGAGGAGAACTGACATGAAATGGAATAAAATTTCCGTACTCACCGTCGCGCTGGGGTTGTTCTTCATGGCTGGCAGCTCGGTGCTCGCCCAGCAGGAAGAAATGACCGAGGAACAGGCCGCGCAGAAAATCACGACGCTGGAGAAGCGCGCCGCCGACCTCAAACGCCAGCAAGCTGCGCTCGACCAGCAGCTCGAAGAGAAGAACCGCGTCCTCAAGCAGAAACAGGACGATTACGAAAAGTGTGTCGATGAACTGTATGCGCTCGTCGGCGCCACGCGCCAGGATGTCGACGCCTACGAATCGCGTCTGAAGCGTCTCGAGAACAAGATCTCCGAGCTGCTCCGTCTTTCCCCGATGGATCTGCTCGCGCGCAAGGGCGAAGTCGACGAGGCCGAAGAGGAATACAAGAATCTCGCGGGCAACAAGATCAGCCTGTTGCCGGCGTTTTTCGATCGCGTGCAGCGCGTGGGCGAGAACATCGCCACCTTGCGCGACACGCTGTCGCGCGCGGAGAAGTCCTACACGGTCGGTACCTGGGCAAAGGACCGCGACTGTCTCTGGAACATCGCCAAGAAGCCGGATATTTACGGCGATGCCTTCAAGTGGCCGAAGATCTGGCAGAAAAATCGCGACCAGATCAAGAATCCGGATATCATCCATCCGGGACAGGTCCTGAAAATCCCCGCACCCGCGCCGCTGACACCGGAAGAAGAATCGGCTGCCCGCCGGTACTATCGCGCCAAGCGTGAGGCGGAAGTGGGAGGAGGCACCGATACCGGCGCCTCGCCCGAGAACGTCAATAAATAGACATCCGGGTCGGGAATACTCTCCCCATCGCCGGTGGTGCTTCACCACACGCGATGGAATGAGACCGATGGACACGGATTTCCGCGGAAAAACCCTTACATTGCGAGATGTGAGGGTTTTTCCGTTTTATCGTGAGCAGATCGGGTCCACCGTGGAAGTAGAGAAACGCATACGGGTCGACGGCACCAATCCCGTCGTCCTCTTCGGATTCAACGATGTCCATCTCCGAATCATCGAGGAGCGCTTCGAGGCGACCATCATCGCGCGGGGCGAGAGCGTCCTCATCCGCGGCGAGGATACCGTCGTCGACCAGATCGAGAAGGTGCTGAAGGAATTGGTGTTCATCGTCAACAAGACCGATGCCCTCTCCGACCGGGATGTGCACACGGTGATCGACATCCTGACCAGCGGCAACTCGCCCGAACTGGAGCCGGAGGAATTGGATAATGTGGTCCTCTATGCGAAAAAGGACTACATCAAGGCGAAAACGCCCGGACAGATCGGCTACCTGCGGAAGATTCGCGAGAATGATATCGTGTTCGCGATCGGTCCCGCCGGAACCGGAAAAACCTACCTCGCCGTCGCCGCCGCCGTGGCCGCGCTGCGGAAGCACGAAGTCCTGAAAATCGTGCTCACGCGTCCCGCCGTGGAAGCGGGCGAGAGTCTCGGATTTCTTCCCGGAGACTTCCGCGAGAAAGTCGATCCGTACCTGCGGCCGCTCTATGACGCGCTCGACGACATGCTGCCCGCCGAGAAGTTGAAGGCGTATGTCGAGCGGCGCACGATCGAGATCGTTCCGCTTGCCTACATGCGCGGACGCACGCTCAACAACGCCTTCATCATCCTCGACGAGGCGCAGAACGCGACGTCGATGCAGATGAAGATGTTTCTCACCCGCATGGGTGCGAATTCCCGCGCGATCATCACCGGCGATATCACGCAAATCGATCTCCCGCTGCGCAGCACCAGCGGCCTGGTGGAGATTCAGGGCATCCTTTCCGGTATCGAGGGCGTCGGCTTCCAGTATTTCGACAAGACCGATGTGGTCCGCCACCGCCTGGTCAAGAACATCATCGAGGCCTACGAGCGCTTCAATAATGAACAGGCCGGGTAGGAACGTTCCGAACAATCCATTCTCAGAGACAGGAAACACATGTACGAGCAATATCTAAGCGAGGCAAAGTCCATCCGCACGCGGGTGGACGATCTCCGGGGGTTCCTTTGACATCGATACCAAGAAACGCGAAATAGCCGAACTCGAGGCGCGCACGCACGCCGCCGGTTTCTGGGACGATAACGTCGCCGCGCAGAAGGTGATGCAGGAGATCACGATCCGGAAGGACTGGGTCGTGCAGTGGGATGCCGTCGACGCGAAAACCTCCGATTTTCTCATGCTGGTCGAACTCGCGGAGGAAGCGCAGGACGCGTCGCTCGCCGCGGAGCTCGCCGCCGAAGCCGAGACGCTGCACGGTCTGCTGGGCGATCTGGAATTCAAGAACATGCTGTCGGGCGAGGACGACCACCGCACCGCCATCGTGACCATTCATTCCGGCGCCGGTGGCACCGAGTCGCAGGACTGGGCCGAAATGCTCTACCGCATGTACCTCCGATACTGCGAACGGCGCGGCTTCGAGGTGACGCTGGTCGACGAACTCGAGGGCGAGGGCGCCGGCATCAAGAGCGCCACGTTCGAGGCGAAGGGGCCGTACGCCTACGGATATCTCAAGTCCGAAATCGGCGTGCACCGGCTCGTGCGCATCTCCCCGTTCGATTCCGCCAAGCGCCGGCACACGAGCTTCGCATCGGTGTTCGTCTATCCCGAGATCGACGACGACATCCAGATCGACATCAATCCCGCCGATCTCAAAGTCGACACCTTCCGCTCGGGCGGCAAGGGCGGACAGAATGTCAACAAGGTCGAGACCGCCGTGCGCATCACGCATGTTCCGTCGGGCATCGTCGTCGCCTGCCAGCAGGAGCGTTCGCAGCACCAGAACCGCGCCACGGCGATGAAACTGTTGCAGTCGCGCCTCTACCAAATCGAACGCGAGAAGGAAGCCAGCCGTCTCGCCGCGGTCGAGGACAGCAAGAAGAAAATCGAGTGGGGCAGCCAGATCCGCTCCTACGTGTTCCATCCCTACAACATGGTCAAGGACCATCGCACGGGCGAGGAAACCAGCAACGTGCAGGCGGTGATGGACGGCGAGCTCGATGCATTCTCGAAGGCGTACCTCCTGCAATTCGGCAGCGCCGTCGCGGCCATGCCGACATGACGCGGGGCGTCGTAATATTCCGAGATCCGGGTCCGTATGTCGTTTGAACGCTTCATCGCGCTGCGCTACCTGCGCAAACGGAACCTCCCGCGTTTCCTCTCGTTCATGACCGCGGTCGCGATCGGGAGCGTGGCCGTGGGGACCGCCGCGCTCATCATCACCTTCACGATTCTCGACGGGTTCGAACGCGAACTTCGCCGGAATCTGATCGGCTTCTCCGGGCATGTCCGTGTCGGCGTCTATCGCGGAGAAACCGTGCCGAGCGAACCATCGGTGCTGGCACGGCTCGCGCGGCTCGACAATGTCGAGGCCGCGGGACCCTTTTTCGAACGCGAGGCCATGGTGATCACGCGCGACGATATCGAGGGAGTGAAGGTGAAAGGGTTCGACTCCCTTGCCGATCTCTCGCGCATCCGCGACCGGATGGTGGCGGGGGCGTACGTCCTCAATCCGATCGACGGTCGACATTCCATTCTGGTCGGCCGGCGACTGGCGGACAAGCTGGGTGTCGGCATCGGTGACCGCATGCTGTTGCTTGGCGTGACCGATTTCCGCAACCTCGCGGACGCACCGAAAGTGCAGTGCACCATTCGCGGCATCTACGAAACCGGCATGGCCGAGTATCTCGACGACGTGTATGTCTTTACCGCGCTCGAAACCGCGCAGCGGTTGTTCGCGCAGCCCGGACGTCTCGGCGGCTACGATGTGTTGTGCCGGGACATCGACCGGGTCGAGGAAACCGTCGATGCGATTCAGGGTGCGCTCGGCTATCCGTACGATCCGCGATCCGTCTTCGCGCTGTTCCACCACCTTTTTGTCTGGATCGATCTGCAGCAACAGCTCATCCCCATCGTCGTCGGATCGCTGATCGTGATATCCGTCTTCAATGTCATCGCCACGCTGCTCCTGTTTGTCATCGAGAAAACACAGTACATCGGCATTCTTCTCGCCATGGGCGCCTCGCGGCGGCATGTGCGACGCATTTTCGTCATGCAGGGATTGGCGATCGGTGTTCTGGGCGCGGGCCTCGGCGTGGCGGTGGCGTTCGCCTTCAGCCTTGCGCAGCAGGAGCTGCGATTCTTCAGCCTGCCGCAGGACGTCTACTTCATGACCACCGTCCCGATTCACATGTCGATCGAGGTATTCGCCGGTGTCGCCGCGGCCGGGATCATGCTCGCATTCCTGTCGTCCTTCATCCCCGCGTGGCTTGCCTCGCGACTCAATCCCATCCGTTCCATCCGCTTTCACTGAGTCATGACCGTCGAAAGATTCATCGCGCGCCGGTACCTGTTCGGGAAGAAGCGGTTCAGCTTCATCAACATCATCTCGCTGCTTGCGACGCTCGGTATCATGTTTGGCGTCGCGGCCCTGATCGTGGTCATGTCGGTATTCAACGGATTCAACGGTCTCGTGACGTCCATCCTGCAGGATTTCGACCCCCATCTGAAGATCGAGCGTTTGCCGCGTGTCGAGGGAAAGAGCATGGCCGAGCTGCGCGGCATCATCGGCACACTCGACGGCGTGCGGGGCGTGGCGCCATTCGTCGAACGCAAGGCCATGGTGATGGCGGGCGGCAACGCGAATTTCGTTTGGGTGAAAGGCGTCGATCCCGACAGCGTCGGAGCCGTCTCGCGCGTGGCGGAAAAAACCATTCTCGGCGATTTCCGTCTGGCGCAACGCGGCGGCATCGTGCTGGGCATCGCCCTCGCCGACCGCATGCGCGTGCTGGTCGGCGACAGTGTGGTGCTCTACAGTCCCGCCGGCATGGAACATCTGCTCACGCAATTCGTCGCCCCCACCGTGCTGCGCTGCGAGGTGACCGGGATTTTCGATTCACGGAACAAGATCTATGACGGTTCGTACGCCTTCCTCTCGCTCGGGGACGCGCAACGGCTTTTCCGCATGACGGGGCAGTATACCGGCTATGAGCTGCGTCTCGACGACGTCGATGACAGCGAGGACGTCCAGACTCGGTTGCGGGATCAGCTTGGCGGCGGGTGGAAGGTGTTGACCTGGTTCGACCTGCACAAGGATCTGTATTCCGTCATGGCCATCGAACGATGGAGTGCATTCATCCTGCTCGGCATTATCATCGCCGTGGCCGTGTTCAACATCCTCGCCTCGCTGACCATGCTCGTGCTCGAAAAACAGCGCGACATCGGAATTCTCCGGACGATGGGGATGCCCGCGCGGCGGGTGCAGCGCATCTTTCTGCTCGAGGGGGTCTGGATCGGCGGCCTCGGCGTGGCGGCGGGGCTTGTCGTCGGTCTCGGAATCACCTGGCTGCAGGCGGAATTCGGTCTGGTCAAACTTGATCAGGCATTCATCATCCCCGCGATTCCCGTCGATCCGCGGTTCGCCGATATCGCCCTGATTGTCCTCGGGACCTTCGGCCTCTGTCTTCTTGCCGCGTGGTATCCCGCGATGCGCGCACGCGGCGTCAAGATTATCGATGCGGTACGGTGGGAATAATTTCCGCCATGGAACGGAATGGTGCTTCCGCCGTCAAATGTGTTCTCGACTGAATTCACGGAAACAGGTCCAGAAATGAAAAACGCCATCGTGCATGTGCGCGACGTGTACAAGACATATTCCACCGGAACACATTCCCGACTCGAGGTGCTGCGTGGCACGTCCTTTGACGTTGATGAGGGGCAGGTCGTCGCCGTGGTCGGCGCGTCGGGCGCGGGAAAGAGCACGCTGTTGCACATCATCGGCGCGCTCGATCGGCCGGACACTGGCTCGGTGTTGCTCGATGGCGAAGACATGTTCGCCATGGACGACCAGCGTCTCGCGGCCTTCCGCAATCGGAAGATGGGATTTGTTTTTCAGTTCCATCATCTACTGCCGGAATTCACCGCGCGGGAGAATATCGCGATTCCCGCCATGATCGGGGGGGCGACGGCGGCCGAGGCAAACCGCCGGGCGGATGCGCTGCTCGATACCGTGAAGGTTTCGCATCGCGCCGCGGCGCGTCCGTCGGAACTCTCGGGTGGCGAGCAACAGCGCGTCGCCGTCGCGCGTGCGCTGATCAACAATCCGCGCATCGTGCTGGCGGACGAACCCTCGGGAAATCTCGACGAGGAGAACGCAGGTCTGTTGCACGAGCTGCTCTGGACATTGGCCCGCGAGAAACGGCAGACGTTCATCATTGTCACGCATGACGGCGAACTCGCGGCGCGGGCCGATGCGACGCTGCGCCTGCACGAGGGGAAACTTCTTCCCCGCGCGTAGCTGGAATCATGGTCGATTTTCGTATTTTTCCAGTTTGATCGACATTCATTCTCACTGTAGGAACGGAGTTTTTGCATGGCCAAAGTGCAGAGAAAACGCAAGGGCGCAAAACGGATCATCGACGTCCCGGAGGCCGAGCTTCCGCAGCGGGTCAATTACATGATCCTCGGCGCCGGTGTTCTGGTCGTGATCATCGGCTTTCTCGTCATGTCCGCCGGTGACGCGGTCAGTCCACTGTCCGTCACCATCGCACCCATCATTCTCTTCCTCGGGTTCTGCGTCATTATCCCGATCGGAATCATCTACAAGCCGAAAAAGATCACGGGAGACGAGGCATGAATTTCACACTTTGGCATCGCATCACCGCGGCGGTCGTCTTTCTGATTTCCACCGTCGTCTTTCTGCTCACCGTCGCACCCACGATTTCGTTTTGGGACTGTGGGGAATTCATCACCGCCGCGGTGACCATGGGGGTGCCGCATCCCCCGGGAGCGCCGTTCTTCCAGCTCATCGGCCGCATGTTCTCCCTGTTGCCCTTCAGCGACGACCTCGGATTCCGCGTCAACCTCATGTCGACGTTCTCGAGTTCGCTGACCGTGCTCTTCGTCTATCTCACCTCGATCCGCCTCCTGCGTCAGTGGAAAGGCGAGCCGCAATCGCCGATGGCGGCCCTCGGCATGCTGATCTCCGCGGCGACCGGGGCGCTGATCCTTTCCTTCAGTGACACGTTCTGGTTCAACGCCTCCGAGGCCGAAGTCTACGGCATCGGCATGTTCTTCATCTCGGCGGTCGTCTGGATCGGCCTCGAATGGTATTTCCACATCGGCGTCTTCAATTCCGAACGCTCGCTGCTGCTGATCGCCTACTTGATGGGACTCTCGATCGGCGTTCACCTTCTTTCCCTGCTCGCACTGTTCTTCGTGTTTTTCCTCGTCTATTTCCGCGAGCGCAACCGCGAGGACATCAACGCCAGGACCCTGGTGCTCGCGCTCGCGATCATGGCGGCCGGGTTCGGAGTGATCTATCCCGGCATCGTCAAATACATTCCCGCCCTGCTCGGCAGTACCGGCGGGCTGATCTTCCTGTTCGTGATCCTCTTCGCGCTCATCGCCACCGTCGCGATGAAGAAACTGCATCCGCAGTTGCGCATGGCCGCACTCGCCATCCTTCTGGTCACGCTCGGCTACAGCACCTATGTGATGGTGCCGATCCGTGCCAGCCAGCAGCCGGCGCTCAACGAGAACGCACCGGCGACACTCGAGGGACTCTACAGTTTTCTCAACCGTGACCAGTATGGCTCGTATCCGCTGCTGAAGGGACCGAACTACAGCGATCGCACGCGCAGCGTGGATTTCGGGAAGGAGGTCTTCCTTCCCCGCCGCTGGAGTCCGGACGCGGAACACGTGCAGAATTACGCGAACTACAGCTCCGATCTGGATTATTTCCTCTCCTATCAGTTCGGGCATATCTACCTGCGTTATTTCCTCTGGAATTTCGTCGGCCGTGCCGGCGACCTGCAAAACGCGCCGGTGGCCTTCATCGGTGAGGTGGATGATTGGTCGGAGAGCTCGGGATATCCCAACCGCTACTACGCCATCCCGCTGATTCTCGGACTGATCGGTATGTACTATCATTTCCGCAAGGATTATCGCACGGGCACGGCCTTCGCCGTTCTGTTCTTCATCATGGGCATCGGCCTGGTCCTCTATTTCAACATGGTCAATCCACAGGTGCGGGAACGTGATTACTTCTTCGTCGGCTCCTTCTTCGCGTTCGCGATCTGGACCGGCATCGGGGTCTACGGCCTCATCGACCTGTTGCTGACGAGAATTGGCCGCAATGAGGCGGTAGGCGTGGCGTTGGCGGTGCTCATGCTCGTGGCGGGACCGGTGAACATGCTCGCGCAGAACTATCGGACCCATGACCGCCACTACAATTATGTGGCATTCGACTATGCCTACAATCTGCTGCAGAGCTGCGACCAGGACGCCATTCTTTTCACCGGCGGCGACAACGACACCTTCCCCGTGTGGTATCTCCAGTACGCCGCGGGCATCCGCCGCGATGTGCGCGTGGTGAACCTCTCGCTGCTCAATACCTCCTGGTACAGCAAGCAGCTCAAGAACGAGCGTCCCTACGGGGCAAAGACCGTGGCGTTCAGTTACAGCGATACGGAACTCGATCAGATGCGTCCCGTGCAGTGGGAACCGCAGAACCTCAGTATTCCGGTCGATCCGGAGGGGTTCAATCTGGGCTCCTTGGCCGAGCTGCCATACATCAAGAACCTGCCGCGGCTGCCGGAGAAGATTGACATCACGGTGCAGTCGACCTACGTCGATCCGGCCGGAACGCAAGGAATCCGAGTCCAGGATATTCTGGTCATGGATATCCTCAATAACAATTTCAACACGCGGCCGATTTATTTCGCGCTCAGCACCGCGACCACCGACCGCGTTTCCCTCGACAACTATCTCGTGGTCGAGGGACTCGCGCAGCGCGTGGCACCCGTGGCGCTGCCGCAGCGCGGAAACCGCTACTACACCAATGTGAACACCGCGGTCACGCAGCGTCATCTGATGGACTTGCGCAGCGTGCCCGACAGCAACCGTGCGTTCGGCTTCATGTTCCGTGAGCTCAACAATCCGGAGATCAACCTCGACGAGGCAAGCACGAAGATGATCTATAGCTTCCGTGTGGCGCACATGGGACTGGCCCAGGTGATGCTGCAGGATGAAGGGAACATCGAAGGTGCCACGAAGGTGCTCGCGCAGATGGACAAGACCATTCCCGCGGAGTACCACGAATTCGATCGTTCCCTGCGCACCGATCTGACGAACATGTTTCTGATGCTGGGCGATACCACGCGGTATCGTGCGGCGGCGGACAAACTCGAAGCAGATTTTCTCAAGGAAATGGAGAGCGACCCGACCGGGCAGAGGACGGGGCGCTCACCCGTCCTGTTCCTGCTCGAATACTATGACGTGACCGAGCAGTGGGACAAGGGCATCGGCATCCTGCAGAAGGTGCAGCAACTCTATCCCGATGATCCCATGGTCCTCGAGCGCATCCGGGAATTCCAGTCGTACATCGACGCCGGGAAGCGCGTGACGCCGGCGCCCGACACCACGGCCGCCTCCACCATGCCACAGCGATAGGAGCGACGATGCCACGAACGCTGATCACCGGCGGCGCCGGATTTCTCGGGAGCCATCTCTGCGATCGTCTGCTCGCGGAGGGGCATGACGTCCTATGCATGGACAACCTGATCACCGGCGACCTTGCGAATATCGAGCACCTGTTCGGCAATCCCGGCTTCCATTTCGTCAAATACGACGTGACCGAATTCATTCACGTCGAAGGCGGGCTCGATTACATCCTGCATTTCGCGTCCCCGGCGAGTCCGATCGACTATCTGAAGCTCCCCATCCAGACGCTGAAGGTCGGGTCGCTCGGCACACACAAGGCGCTCGGTCTGGCCAAGGCGAAGAGGGCGCGGTTTCTGATCGCCTCCACCTCCGAAGTCTACGGCGATCCGGAGATTCACCCGCAGGTCGAAAGCTATTGGGGCAACGTGAATCCCGTCGGTCCCCGCGGGGTGTACGACGAAGCCAAGCGCTTCGCCGAGGCGATGACCATGGCCTATCATCGGTATCACGGTGTGGAAACACGCATCGTGCGCATCTTCAACACCTATGGCGAACGCATGCGTGTCGATGACGGCCGCGCCATTCCCGCCTTCATGTCGCAGGGGATCCGCGGCGAGGATGTCACCGTATTCGGTAACGGCCTGCAGACCCGCAGTGTGTGTTACGTCTCGGACCTGGTGGAAGGGATATATCGGCTCTTGTTATCCGATTATCCTGATCCGGTGAATATCGGCAACCCGCATGAACTCACCATGCTCGATCTCGCGAAGGAAGTGCTGGAGATCCTCGGTTCGTCGAGCCGCATCGTGCATCGCGAACTGCCCGAGGACGATCCGAAGGTGCGTCAGCCCGACATCGCGCTTGCGCGCCGCCTTCTTGGTTGGGAGCCCGTGGTCGACCGCCGTGACGGCCTCGCCCGCACCGCCTCCTACTTCCGGCACAAACTCGCGTGAGAACAACCGCAAAAGCGCGAATACACGAAGAAGAGACGCGAAAAGTGTTTCAAGCGACAACGCCCGGGATTTCCCCGGGCGTTGTTTGTATTAAAAACTTTCGTGACTTTTATTCGCGTTTCGCGTTTTCGCGGTCGTTCCTAATGAGACGAGGAGGAGGAGGGCGAGGGGGAGGAGCATGGTGAAGTAGGATCCCCATGCAGCGAAAAACGCGAAGGCCTCGACGACATACAGCAGGAGCAGGGCGAGCACGATCTGTTCGCGGCCGAGCGCACGGCGGCGCATGGCGCGCCAAAACAGCACGAGCAAGGCGAGCAGCAGCGGAATGTTCAACACCGCGGACACGAGCATCTTCCGTGGGCCACCGTCCGTGGGGGCGATGAAAGTCCAGGTCCCGATCGGAAAGCGCAGCGCCGTTCGCAGGGGACGCGCGCGCATGTCCTCCTTCGCCAGCCGCCAGAGCACCGCGTCGGCGTCCGGATCCACCGCGCCGTAGAATTTTTCCTCGAACGGCATTCCCGTCTCCGCCTCATAGAGCCGGGCCATCGGATAATCCCCTCCGAAATATACCGCCTCTCCCTTCCAGTAGTGATAGCCGTTGCCGGTGACGACCGGGATGAAACGATCGAAGGTCCGCGCGTTGCGCAGCGTCCACGGCGCGACCACCAGCAGGGTGCCGGCGACCACGAGCGCTGCCGTCACGAGACGCCGCCGCATACGGATGGCGCCAAGCGACAGCACATAGGGGGCGGCGAGCACGGGCAGCAGCAGGAAGGTGCCATGGGTCAGCGCGCCGGCGCCCATGACGAGTCCGGCCAGCGCACCGCGTCCCTCGGCTTCGAGACGTCCCGTTCCCGAACGAATGCGCAACAGCATGAGCATCGACACGACGAGCAGGAGCGTCGCGACATTGATGAAGGTCGTCGTCTTGCTGATGAAGATCAGATAGGGGTGAAAACCGGCGAGCAGGAGGGTGATGCGTTCGGCACGGGGACCGAACGCAAGATCACGCGCGAGTGCGCGCAGCGCCATGAGCATCGCAAGCGAAAGCAGGGCGGAGCCGAACATCCAGACGATGTACCAGTGCGCCGGCAGCCAGGCGCCGAAGACCAGCATGAGCGCGACCGGCAGTGGGGGACGGTTGTGCACGGGCGGTCCACCGGGTTCGAAGGCATACGCGCCCGTGACCAGCAGCGTGCGCGCGATCTGCAGGTAGCCATCCGCTCCGGCCTGCTCCCATGTCGCGCCCGCGACGGGAACATTCTCGGGCGGAACGTTGACGAACAGCATCCACGTCAACCCGAACAGCAGGCGTACGAGGACCGCGGAAGCGATGATGCGTCCCGGCGAGAGGCGGTCGAGAAATCGGAAAAAACGTTCCGTGATATCCGTGATCGCGGGCATGGTCAGAATCTCCGCGCGACACGCCAGCGCAGCAGCGTCCACACCGCCGCGATCCCGTCGCGCCAGTTGATTTTCTTCCCCTGGTTTTTCTTCCGCGGAAAATAATCGATGGGGACTTCGACGATATCGACACCCCGGCGCAGCACCTTGGCGGTGACTTCGGGACAGAATTCGAAGCGCGTGCAGGTCAGGGGAATAGTGCGGAGCAGATCGGCATCGAAGACCTTGTAGCACGTGGGTTCGTCGGTGATCCGCGAGCCATACAGCAGATTCGTCAGGGCGGAGAGAAATTTACCGCCGGCATAAAACAGCATTCCCGAATGCAGCCGGTTGTTCACATTGCGTTCACGCGAACCATACACCACGCGGCTGCGTCCCTCGAGAATCGGCGCGATCAGCGCCGCGTAGTTGCCGGGATTGTATTCGAGGTCCGCATCCTGGATGAGCACGATATCGCCGCGGACCTCCTCGAGTCCCCGCCGGATCGCCGCGCCCTT
>JAVFAS010000011.1:0-63055 GCA_034002405.1 Bacteroidota bacterium
CGGCCAGTACGAATACGTGCTCAATGCCTCCGACCTGCCCAGTGGAATCTATCTCTACCGACTCGAAGCCAAGGACTTCGTCGACACCAAACGAATGGTCGTCTCGAAGTAAGAACGATAAACCATGACGGGACGGGGGGCACCAACGTGTCCCCCGTCCTTTGTTTCCACGGTTGTGATTCCGTTGACCATCAAAATTCCGACCTGCATGTTTTGTTTCACCTGAAGCAAGGATGAATGTCATGAACGGTTTCCGTCGGAGCATCCGTTTCCTCCAGTGGATCGTGCTGCCCGTATGTATGCTGTTCTCCGGAGCAGGAGAGATGGCCGCGCAACGCACGATCCTTTCCTCCTTGGATCAGAGCCGACCTTCTCCTGCCGCGGAACCCGCGTTTTCGTGCAGTATCGAAACAAATGTGACCAATCCTCCGGCGGACATCACCATCTCCTGGGATTCCACACGGGCACGGTACGAGGGCATGGACGACGGCATCATCGTGACAGCGTTGATTCGAAACGTCGGAACAGCTACCGCGAATCGTTCGCGGGCCACCTTGTTGCTTCCCGAGCAGGTCGTGCTGGAAGAAGGTGAAACCGCGATCAAACTGACCGATCCCGTGGACCTCCCATCGCAAATGTCCGCATCGGTCAGCTGGAGGGTACGCCTGATGCCGCAAACCTGTCAACGCACGGAGACGACCTTCGAGGTCATCGTCACCGCGGAGAACGCGGAACCGGCGCACTGTGCCCTCCGCGTGATCATCGATGAACGTCCGTGCATCATGCGATTGGATGTGCCGGATGATATCATTGGCGTAACGGGACAGATCATCACCGTGCCGGTGTTGTTTCATAGCATATCTTCGGATCCGATTCACCGCTATCGGCTGATGCTGAAATTCGATCCCACACTGCTTCGCTTCCTCGATGTTGTCAGCGTCGGGACGCGCACCGGGAATGGTTGGAGCGGACCACACGCCGAGCTGCTTGCGAGCGACGGCGCGTCCTCCCCGGATGTGCTTCTGCTCGAGGATGTCGCCACGACCTCGAGCGCGTGGATCGCCTTTCGCGAGACAGGAGTGCTGGTGTCTCTCCGTTTCGAAGTCGCCTTCGATCCCGTGTTTCGGAGCACGGGCGACAACGGTCATGTGACGCAGGCAGCCTTCGAATTTGAACAAGACCGTATGACATCGTCCGGGCGTCACATCGTGTTGGCGTTCAATTCCGCGATCGAAGACCAGTACTCCAGCATCTCGACGATGCTGACGCGAGGGACGGTCACGGTGACCAGCCCCTGTGCGTGGCCATTGCAATCGACAGCATCACTCACGGGGAATCATCCCAATCCCTTCAACCCGTCGACAACCGTTCGCTACGAACTTCTTCGGGACACGGAAGTCCGGATCGTTGTCCTCGATATGTTTGGCCGGGAGCTTCGTGTTCTCGAGGAGGGAGTACGGATGGCAGGACAGCACTCCGTCGTGTTTGATGCGAAAGATTTGCCGGGCGGGATGTATCTTTATCAGATGAGGACACCCTCCGGTGTGAATACGCGCCGGATGCTTCTCCTTCGCTGAGAAACAACCCCTCCGGAAGTGAGGTTCGTGCCGACGCAACGCTCGAATATCATGCACGCGATCCTGTTGCTGCTTCTGCTTGCAGTAACGGCGGAGTCGTGGGCGCAGGAGCCGGGCGTGCTGCGTTGCTCGCTGCACGGCCCGGATACGATCCGCTTTGTCGACGACCACTACCTTCCGTCAAGCTTCGCGCTCGATATTACCGTGCGGAATACCGGGACGCAGGATCTGACACAGATCCGGGTGTTTATTCTGTCCAGCCAACGATTCACCCTGCTCTCTCCGGCGTCCGTTACTATCGACAGCCTTCGTGCGGGTGAGTCCATCGACCTGACAGGGGATGCATCCTTTCATCTGCAACCGATCGCGGCCGATCGCGACGAGACGGATACAGTGCGGGTGTTCGTTTCCAAGGGTACGGAGATTGCCAGCTGCCTCCTGCCCGTCCACATCGAAAGGGAACGACGTCCGCGCCTCGAGCTCACCTGTCTGACACCCGACGCGCTGCGTTTCGACGAACTCCTCAACGATTACGTGCCAAACCCCTTTCCCGTCACGACGATACTCCGGAATACGGGCGATGGGCCCGCGTCCGACTGTCGCATCGATTTCACGGGGCCGGCGCGCATCAGTCCGGCGGATGGTTTTACATCGATCGCGGTGGGTCGGCTCGACGCCGGCCGGGAATTCGAGTACCTCTGGTGGATGCAGCCGAGGCGACGAGATACGGGCGGAAACGAGACCGTGCGTTTTGATGCACACGGCCGCGGTGGGATTGGCGGGCGTATTGTCACCACCACCTGTTCAAATACCCTGTTCATTCCCGCGGTCCGCGCCGCCGAATATACGTGTACGTTGGAGATCGATGCCGTGCGGTATGACGGCAGCGGGAAACAGTATGCACCGGATCCGTTCATGGTGCGTGCACGGGTAACGAATATCGGACAGGGCATCGCCGAAGGGTTGCGCATGCATACCGTCCTCGAGGACGGCCTGTTTTTCGCCCCGGGACAGTCCGCGATCGACACGATCGCGGGAACGCTGCTGCCGGGTCAGTCACTCGGACCGTTCGTGAAATCCGTGCGTCCACTGTGGAGCCGCGGTGGGGACACGTTGCGCATCATGGTGATGTTTATCGACCGTTTCGGCAACACCGCGGCGTGCGAAGGACGGATGTGGATCCCACCGGCGGAGTCACCGTCGCTGACGGTAGACTGTGCGAGCGAATTGGACACCCTTGTCCTGGATCCACGGACGGGCAGTTATCTGCAGTCGCAGTTCACGCTGCATGCGCGGATCGCGAATACCGGAGAAGACCCCGTTTTCAATGTCGCACTTCATGCATTTCCCGATCCGGACGGGGTGCTCATCATCGATCCACGTGATCGCGAGCGGCGGATCTCTTCCGCGCTGAGCCCCACGGATGGCATGCGCGCGGCGTCGTGGACCGTGCGTTCGACCCCGTCCACCATCGACCGGGTCGTGCGCCTTCACGTCCTCGGTGTCGGCCAACTGGCTGACGGTCAGTATGTTCCGCTCGTCCATTGCGATATTCCTGTTTTTGTTCCGCACGTTGGAGAGCCACAGTTGCACTGTGACCTTTCCACGAGCGTGACGGATGCGGGAGGAGACATGATCGTGGACTTCGATACGGTGCGGGCTGACTATGAGGGGGAACCGAGCAATTTCGGAGCGTACACCGTCTTTACCATCGCGGCCCGCGTCACCAATACCGGGACCGCGGTCGCCTCGAATGTCAGTGCTTCCCTGATGCTGCCGGCGCGACTCGTATTGGAAGAGGGGGAGATGATCACCAAGACGACGACGCCGGCTGAAATTCCAATTGGTGGAGAAGGTTATGTCTCGTGGACCGTACATGCCCGGCATGCGGACACGGATACGACCGTGACGGTGGAAATGGTCGTGAGCGAACGCCAGACAGCACCAGTGCAATGCGCCATGGATCTGGGCATCACCGAAGCTCTTCACGTCGTATCGGTGACGATTCCGAGGGATTTGACCGGTGTGTCGGGAGGAGTTTTCAACGTCCCGGTGATCATCGGACCCAGTGAAGGGGTGGAACCGGGCGCCTACCAGCTGCTCGTGCGCTTCGATCCGAGCGTGCTGCGTTTTCGTGGCGCAACCGGGGACGGGACGCTCACGGCCTACAACTGGCGCCATCTCGACGCGCGCGTGCTCGACGAACGACCATTCGGTACCCCGTCGGTGCTTGTCATTTCGGATTCCACGTTGTTCACTCCTACGCCACGGAATGAACCGGCCCCGCTCGTCCGTCTGCAGTTCGATGTCATCGACCGCGGCGGTGCTCCGCATGAGGCCGACTACATCGTCCGTACGGCACTGGAATTTATTCGGTATCCGTCCATGATGGCCGACGGCACCGTGATCACTCCCTACATCCGACCGCACGCAACCGCGACCGGCCGAAAGCTCACCCCACTGTTTCGCGATGGAGAGGCGATACTCTCCGGCGGTTGCGTGTTTCCGCTCAATGCATCGGCGCGGCTGTATCCGGGACGTCCGAATCCATTCAATCCCATCACGGATATTCCATTCCATGTGTCCGAAGCATCACCGTATCGTCTTGTGCTCCTCGACGGACATGGTCGCGTGCTTCGCGTGATCGCGGAGGGAATCGCGGATGCGGGTGAGCACCATGTACGATTGCACGCGGACGATTTGCCGAGCGGTGTGTACTTCTGCCGGCTCGAAATCGCCGGGATTCATCGCGTCCAGCGGCTTGTCCTGGTGAAGTGACAGCGACGGAAATGCAGGTTGTCTGGCGGAAATGGAAAGGCCGGTGCGCATGCACCGGCCTTTCTGATACCACTGGGAGGGAACTGATCGCGCGTCCCGCGTGCTTAGTGCATGACGCCAGACGGTGGCGTGCCGGTGAACATTTGTCCGGGATCCTGCGAAATCTTGATCTCGCCGAATTTCCGTTCGAACTTCTCGATGTTGTCACGCAGCGCGTTCAGCAGCAGCTTGGCATGGACCGGTGTCATCACGATCCGCGCATGGACTTTCGCTTTCGGCACCCCGGGAAGAATGCGGGTGAAGTCGATCACGAACTCCGCGTTGGAGTGCGTGATGATCGCGAGATTCGAATAAATTCCCTCCGCTTCCCGCTCACCGAGTTCGATATTGACCTGTTGGTTTTTCAATTCCGGGACGTTGTCGCTCATGGTTTCTCCAGTGGTGCGTTCTGTTCGTGGGGGACGGGTGATGCGAATCTACCCGTTATTTTCGAAGCTCGTCAGCCTTTTTATAGGCGTCTCCCGCTTCCTTGGTCATGCCTGCCGTGGCGTACACCCGGCCCGCGAGATCCCAGTTGGCGGCGTTGTTGGGTTCGATCTCGCAGAGATGCTGGACGTGCGGGACGGCCTTGGACACAATGGATTTGTAATCCGCCGCGGGCGCGTCGGGGTTTTCGTTGTTCTTGTCGCGCACGCTGATTCCCCAGCGCAGATACGCAACGGAGAGATTGTAGAGCACGCTGGTGTTCTTCGGCTCGAGCGTGGATGCGCGCTCGAGGTACTTGGCGGCCTCTTCGAATTTGCTGACCTGCAGCAGTGCCGTACCGGCGGCATACTGCGCCGAGACCTCTCCGCTGTTTTTCTCCGCGTAATTCTGGAATTTCGTGACGGCCTCGGTTACGCGATTCGCCGCGATATAGGTGTTCAGCAGCTCGTTGTTCAACTCGGTGTTGTCCGGAAAATCCGCCGTCGCGCGATTGAGCAGGTCGATGGCCTCGGTGTATTTCCGATTCGCCTCATCGGTGTTTCCCGCGTCCTTGAGATTGCCTGCCTCGCGCGTGAGCATTTGTCCGCGTGCGCTGTAGGCCTCGGCCGTGGGATTCCGCTTGATTTGTTCCTGTAACGGAGCCGCGGCGGCATCGAGTTGATCCATTCCCATATACGCGTAGGCCAGATACACATAGGCATTGTACTTTGCCGAACTGTCGGGCTGCAGCTTCGTCGCTGCCTCGAACGCCTCGGCCGCTTCGGCGTACAGCGCCTGATCCTTTTTGATCTGCGCTTTCTTCATCGTGTTGGCGCCATGATTGAACGCCTGTCCCCAGTACGCGATACGGTACTGGTTGATGTCCTCGGTCACCTTCCCGCCAAGACTCTGGGCCTTGGTCCAGGATTCCTGCAGTTTCGCGTACTGCTTCTTCTCCGCATGGACATGGCCCAGCCAGTACCACCCCTCCGCGCTGTTGGGCTTTTCCACCGTCTCCTTCGTGAAGGCTTCGAGCGCCTTGTCGAGTTTGTCCGCGCTCTTGCTCTGCTGATACTGCTGCAGATAGAGTTTTCCGCTGGTGATATTCGGCGATGAGCACTGAAATCCCATCGTCGCCATGCCGACGAGCGCGATGGCGAGCAGAGCGACGCGGGACAATGCAATGTGTTTCATGAGATCCTCGAAAGTGTATGGGCAATGAGAACGGTCCGTCGGTCGCCTGCCATCTCATGCGGCTGACGCGCGTGGGGCAGGAATGGAGAAAAGTAAAAAGAGACCGGGAATCGTGACATTCCCGCGAACTCGCAAAATATCCATACTTCCACGCAAAGGCAAGGCATGCGCGACGATCCCGCGGGTGTGCCGGTCCGGGGGGGCGCTTCGCCTCGCGGTTTCCGCTGTGCAGCTCGCCTCCCGAACAGCCCGCACGCGTGGGCGTCCCCTCGTCCCCGATACCGCGACAGTCTAACTCTTGGTTTTCAAAGAACATGGACTCCATTTCATCCTTGACATTTCAGGGAATCCGCGCCATATTGACCATTTCGGTATCTGATTATCGGATTTTATCGCGGCAGGTCAGACAACATGCTCGGAGGATTACGAAGATCGACGCGCCCCACGGCGGGCGGCGCCCCACGGCAGAAGCTCGAGGCGTTGCTTGCCGTCTGTCGCAGCAATCTCCACGCCGTGGACGAGGAACTGATCGCGCGTGCATTCGGCTTCATGCTGCAGGCGCACCGCGATCATCGTCGAAAATCCGGTGAGCCGTATTCCACCCACCCGTATGCGGTCGCGATGATTGTCGCCCAGGAGATTCCGCTTGACGATGTTTCGGTTGTCGCCGCGCTGCTGCATGATGTGATCGAGGATTGCGAGGAGTACGAGTACAAGGATATCAAGGAGGAATTTGGCGGGACGGTCGCGGACATCGTCGAAGGCGCGACGAAGATCTCGACTCTGCTCGTCAGCAAGGAAATCACCAAGGCGGAGAATTACCGGAAACTGATGGTGTCGATGATCAACGACATCCGCGTGATCCTGGTGAAATTCGCCGACCGTCTGCACAACATGCGGACACTGGAATTTGTCGGCGACCAGAAGCAGCAGCGCATCGCGCGCGAGACGCTCGAGATCTACGCGCCGCTCGCCCACCGTTTCGGACTTGGCCGTATCAAATGGGAGCTCGAGGACCTTTCGTTCAAATATCTCTACCCCGAGGAGTACCGGAAGCTCAAAAGTCAGGTCGCGGTCAAACGCCGGGATCGCGAGGACTACATCGAGCGCTTTTGCGCGCCGCTTCGACGCGAGCTGGGCAAGGCCGGCATTGCGTTCGAAATGATCGGTCGGCCGAAGCATCTTTACAGCATCTTCAAGAAGATGCAGGACCGCAACAAGACCTTCGACGAAATCTACGACCTGTTCGCGATACGCATCGTGCTCGACACCAAGGAAGAAAAGGACTGCTATCTCGCGTACGCGATCACCTGCGAGGTGTACACGCCGATCCCGGAGCGCTACAAGAATTACATCGCGCTGCCGAAGCAGAACGGGTACAAGTCGATCCACACGACGGTGCTGGGGCCGGATGGCAAGATGGTGGAGGTTCAGATCCGGACGCGCGAGATGCATGAAATCGCCGAAAAGGGAATCGCCGCGCACTGGGCATACAAGGAGAGCATCCCGAACAAGGCGACGGCATTCGAAAACTGGATCCGCTGGGTGCGCGAGATCCTGGAGAGTCCGCAACCGCCGACCTCCGACGAGGAGGGTGCGCGGCAGTTGCTCGACAATTTCCAGCGCAATCTGTATCAGGAAGAAATCGTCGTCTTCACGCCAAAAGGGGATCTGATCGTGCTGCCGAACGGGTCGACACCGGTCGATTTTGCCTTCGAGATTCACTCCGAAGTGGGCTTGCACACCATCGGAGCAAAAGTAAACGGCCGCATCGTCCCGCTTGGCCGGAAGTTGCACAGCGGTGATCAGGTGGAAGTCATCACCTCGCGCAATCAGCATATCAGTCCGGACTGGGAACTCCAGGTGGTCACTCACAAGGCGAAGGCCGCGATCCGGCGCTTCGTCAATGAACAAACCAAGCAGGTGCTGCAGGACGGGCGGGACAAATGGGAACGGCGGGCGCGGAAATTGAAAATCGCCCTCGATGACGAGCCGCTGATCAAGGCGGCACAGGTCCTGCGGTTTCCGAGTCTCTCGCTGATGCTCGTGGCGCTCGCGAAGGATGAGATCCGCGTCGACGATATCGTGAAAGCCGCGACGGCGCCGCCCGAGGTCCAGCACCCAACGCCCGAGCTGCCCCAACGTGACGCGCAGCAACTCTTCGAGGAATTCGCCGAGCGCGCACGCGGCGAGAAGGGCATGGTGATCCAGGGCGAAGCGACCGACATCCAGTATGAATTCGCCCGCTGTTGCAGTCCCCTTCCCGGCGACGAGGTGATTGGTTTCGTCACCCTCGGTCACGGAATCAAGATTCACCGACGCAGCTGCCGGAATATCCAGCGGTTGCAATTCGACACCAGCGACGGGAGCATGCGCGACCGTCTCGTCGAAATCGACTGGCCATCGAATGATTCCGCGGAATATCTCGGCGGTATCCGTGTCGAGGGCGAGGATCGGCCGGGCATTCTCAACGAGATCGCCCTCGCCGTGACGAGCTATCGAAACACCAACATCCGCAGTGTTAACATAGAGACAGAGAACACCATTTTCCGCGGCTCGGTCCTGGTCACCGTCACGAGTCTCGAGCACCTCGAGCGCTTGATCGAGCGTCTGAAAAAAGTCAAGGGCATCTCGACCGCCGAGCGGTATGTCGAGATGACGTAAATCGCATTCGGAGTAATTGCATGAAACACAAGATTCCCACACGCACGCGAAAGGATATTGCCCGCTCGGTCGCAGAACAATTGTCCATGAGAATCCAGGACGCCGACCACGTCGTCGATACCGTCCTCACGTCGATCCGGGATCTGCTCATGTCCGCCGATCCCGAGTTACGCCTCGAAGTCAGGGATTTTGGGGTGTTCGAGATCAAGCTGACCAAGGCCAAGCCACGTGCCCGCAATCCCAAGACGGGAGACAGCGTGTACGTTCCACCCCGGCGGAAAACACACTTCAAGCCAAGTAAAATGCTCAAACTTTTTCTCACCGAGCCCCTGACCGCACAGGCGGAAGCGCGGCTGATCGAACGCGAATTGCAGGCGCAGCGCGGCGTTGGCGAGAAAACAAACGTTGCGGATCTCATTGTCCAGTAACAGGCGCACACTCGCGATCGATTACGGGGAACGACGCATCGGGCTCGCGATTTCCGACGAGCTCGGAATCATCGCATCGGGAATCGGCACCATCGACAATGACACGACGCTGCTGACGCGCCTGGTTGCGTTGGTCCGCGAGCGGGACGTCGCACGGATTGTCGTCGGCCTGCCATTGACGCTGCGCGGCACCGAGGAGCAGCTCGCGGTGACGGTGCATGCCTTCGTCGAACAACTGCGCACGGCGACGGAAACACCGGTGCATCTGTTCGACGAACGCTTCACCTCCAGCCTCGCCACGCAGGCGATCCGGGATATGGGGGTTGGGAGAAAGAAACGACGGGACAAACGGAAGATCGACGAAGTCGCCGCCGTCATCCTGCTGCAGGGGTACCTCGATACCTGTTCGCGCGCCGGGGAATAACGGCGCCCCCGCCGCACCGGACGTCAGTCGACCCAGTCGGCGATGAAGACGTTCGTATCGCCTTCCTTCGCATTGTTCCGGTTGGAACAGAACACCAGTGTTTTCCCGTCGCGTGTGAACATCGGGAAGCCGTCGAACCCATCGAAATGCGTGATGCGCTCGAATCCGCTGCCGTCGAGATTGATCATGTACAGATCGAAGTTCCGCGGGTTGCTGGCGTCCATATTCGAGCAAAACAACAATCGTTTTCCATCGGGGTGCATGAACGGCGCGAAGTTCGCCGCGCCGTTGTCGGTGATCTGGCGCATCTCGCTGCCGTCGGCATTCATCACGAAGATTTCCAGATTGCCGGGACGCACGAGGTGGTCGGAAACCAGTTCCTGATACGCCGCGAGTTCCTCCTGCGTCCTCGGTCGGCTCGCGCGGAAGATGATCTTCGATCCATCGGCGGAAAAGAATGCACCGCCGTCATAACCCTTCACACTGGTGAGCCGTCGCACATTTCCGCCATCGACATCCATGGTGTAAATCTCCGGGTCGCCATCACGGGTGGACGTGAACACGATTCGCTTCCCGTCGGGCGACACGGTCGCTTCCGCATCATACCCATCCGACGCGAACAGCATCTCGAGCCCTGTCCCGTCCTTCCGGATTTTATAGATATCAAATTCGGGATACAGCTTCCAGACATAGCCTTTGCTGCGATCGGGAGCGGGCAGACACCCCGGGTCGTGCGCCTCGGTTGAGGAGAAAATGAGATGTTCCCCGTCGGCAAGCCAGTAGGAGCACGTGGTGCGTCCCTTGCCGGAACTGAGCCGTGTCAGGTCGTTGCCGTCGACGGTCATCGTGAAAATCTGGTCGCACTCCATGCCCTCGCCCTTGCGTTGCAGCACCAGGTGGCGTTCGTCAAACGAGAGGTACGCCTCGGCGTTCTCCCCCTCGAAGGTCAGTTGCCGGATGTTTTGCAGACGGGTTTCACCGGGAAGCGACAGCGTGTCGGTCACGATCGCGGCCTGCTCGGTGTCGTGCTGCTTACCGCAGGCGGAAAACACAAGCGCGGCAAGCACGATGTATGGAATCATGCGATGCATAGGAATCCTTGCAGTGGAAATGGACGGAAATTACCGTGCGGCCTGGCGGGATTTGTACACGTGATACAGAATCGAGCGGATCGATTCCGACGTGGATTCCGGACAGGGGACCGGACGCGCGTGCTTGAGCAGACAGAGTTTCGTCGCGATGTTGAGCTGGTACTCGCCGAGCAACTCGGGGCGTTCGTGCACGACATGCTGCAGGATCTCGATCTGCTCGGCACTCAGTCCCGCGGCATCCTTGTCGGCGAGCGCGCTGATGAACTCCTTCAGCTGCTCGTCGGTCATCCGGGAATAATCTTCGATATTCATGTATTCAGGCGGTATGGATCTAAAAGTGATCGATATCCATCACATTCATCGAGCGATCACGCATGCACGATGCATCGAGGCCTCCGGTATCCGCGAACGCCCCGATCGCGATGGAGCGCGCCTTCAACCCGCCGGGACGGTGTCTTCTTCGTCCGCGTACCCGCGCTGTTTCGCATAGTCGAACAGCTTGCCCCGCAGCATTTTTCTTCCGCGATGGAGCCGGGATCGTACCGTTCCGATAGGACATTCCACGAACTCCGCGATTTCCTCGTAGGTGAATCCTTCAATGTCGCAGAGAATGACAACGGTTCGGAATTCCTCGGGGAGCGACTCGAGCGCGGTGGAAACGTCGTCATCGAGAATGTTCGAAAAAATCTTTTCTTCGAGGTCGTTCGGATCCGTCGATTCGGCGCGGATGGAGTGGTAGAATTCCTCGACATCGTTGTAATCGACTTTATCCGGTTCCTTGGATGAACGCCGATAAATGTTGATGAACGAATTTTTCATAATCCTGAACAGCCAGGCCTTGCAGTTCGTTCCCTGCTCGAACTTGTCGAAAAAGCGGTAGGCCTTCAGGTAGGTTTCCTGCAGCAGATCGTCGGCCTCGTCGGGATCACTGGTCATTCGCAGCGCGAAGTTGTACAGCGCATCCATGTGCGGCAGGGCTTCCCGTTCGAAATCGAGATGCCGCTGACGCAGGGCTTCGGCGGATTCCTCCACAAGCTCCTCGGCCGGACTGATGTCCTCCTGAATTTCAGGATCGAGGACAGACATAAGACTCCAAATCAATAACACACGCTCTGGCCAAGGAATATACGGAGACTCGGCATCCGGAACAATCCGGAGCCGGGTCGGAGGCGGAAGCGGTCGACGTGGAATGCTGATTTTCTGATCTTTTTTCCATTGTTATTCCGCGCCAATCTGCTATATTCCATTTCAGATGTCTTTAATCTGCTTTACCAGCGGATGCGAAGCAATAGTAAAAGTAGTCCACGCCTCCATTTTCATGACGCCCTCGCCCTGGCTCAATTCCCACACCTCACCCGCGATCTGCCCGAAATGCAATGCGCCCGCGCTGCACCGCAGCCATGCCCATTCGCGATTCGAGGAGCGGAGAAAGCGAATGACGGGCAAACGGCCGTACCGCTGCCATGTGTGTGGCGCGCGAGTATGGGTTGATGAAACCGCACTGCGTTTTCCTGCCAGCGCCGAGAAACCGATGGCGCCGGGAATCGCGGGCGCGGACGTCCCGGTTCCGGATTTCCAACTCGAGGATGCGGGAACCGGGGCACGAACAGAGCGAGCGTCCGTGCACATGGCGAGCGAGGCGGAATCGCCGGTGCCAAGCAGTACGGCGGCGGATTCGGTGAACCCGGATCCGGTGAAACCGGAGCAGCCGGTCCCTCCCGTGGCCGCACCACCCATTGCACGGCGGGAACGGTTGGCGCCGGCGGAGGCGATACCGGCGGCTGCTGCGCCGCTGGCCCCCTCGGTGAATGAGGATACGGATGGCGTCCCCGATTTTGGCGAAGCGGTGGAGCAGCCGGTTTCGACAAAGGTGACGGCAGCGTTCCACCACAGCGCGCGCAATAAAAGCGTTGCCTGTCCGGCCTGTGGTGACTTCACCCTGTATCGCTCGCATGCGCGCGACTTCGGCGAGCGCCTTCGGAAAGCATTCACGCATTCCCGTCCCTACCGCTGCCACCGATGTGGCTGGCGGGGGTGGACGAAGAAATGATACATTCGACACGACAACCTCACCCCATTCACTTTTCACGGATGGATCCATGCAGATCTCCAAATCAGCCGGTTACGCAGTCCATGGCCTCGGGTACCTGATCACACGCGGTTCGAACGAGCCGGTGCAGATTTCCGAAATCGCCGAGGACCAGGATGTTTCCAAAACCTACCTCGCGAAGATTTTCCAGCAGCTTTCGACCGCGCGTATCGTGGTCGGCCATCGCGGCGTGACGGGTGGCTATATTCTCGCGCGCGAGCCGAAGGATATCACCCTCGTCGATGTGATCGAAGCCGTCGATGGTCCCATCATCCGCCGCCACTGCTGTCTCGGCATGTTCGGCTGCACGATCAAGAACAAGTGCGCCGTGCTCGAGGCATTCAGCACCGCGACCGAGCGTTTTGTCGATGTGCTGCAGAATATCACGATGCAGAATATCGTCGATGACATGGCGAAGGCTGGTGCACCGTTCCTCGCCCCGAAGCCGAAAGCCAAAAAGAAGTAACACGCCGCCGGGACCCCTGGCGACAGGAGACCGTCCCGCGAGGGACGGGGAGACAGCAGTTTGCGTTTCACGCTCGAACATACCGACCTGGGCTCGAAGGCCCGGGCCGGCACCTTGGAAACGGACCACGGTACGATCCGCACGCCTATTTTCATGCCGGTAGGAACGCAGGGCACGGTTAAGGCGGTCGAGCAGCGCGAACTGCGCGAAATCGATGCCCGGATCATTCTTGCGAACACGTATCATCTGGCGCTGCGTCCGGGTACCGCGTTGCTCGAGGAAGCGGGAGGCCTGCATCGCTTCATGAGCTGGGACCGGCCGATTCTCACCGACAGCGGCGGGTATCAGGTCTACTCGCTGTCGGAACTGCGGAAAATCGAGCACGATGGCGTCACGTTCCAATCGCATATCGACGGCTCGTATCACCGCTTCACACCGGCGTCGGTGCTGGAAATCCAGCGCTCGATCGGATCGGATATCATGATGATTCTCGACGAGTGTCCTCCGGCGGACTGCGGCTACGAGTACGCACGGCGCAGCAACGCGCTGACACTCTCCTGGGCCGAGGCCGCGCGCCATTGGCTCGATCGCTTCACCCCGCGGTACGGACATGCGCAGGCGGCCTTCGGAATCGTGCAGGGCAACGTGTTCGAGGATCTGCGCGCGCAAAGCGCGCGGGGTTTGATGGATATTGGCTTCGATGGGTATGCCATTGGCGGACTCGCGGTCGGCGAGCCGGCGGATGTCATGTATCGCATCACCGATTTCACCACCGACATCCTGCCTTCCGACCGTCCCCGCTACCTGATGGGCGTCGGAACGCCGGTCAATATCGTCGAGGGAATCGCGCGCGGCGTGGACATGTTCGACTGCGTCATGCCCACGAGAAACGGACGGAATGCGATGGTTTTCACCGCGGACGGACCGATCATGATAAAAAAAGAGCGCCATCTCCACGAATTCTTTCCCATCGACGGCGCGTGCGACTGCTACGGATGTCAGAATTTCACCCGGGCGTATATTTCCAATCTTTTCCGCACACGGGAAATTCTTGGACTGCAGCTCGCGTCGTTGCACAACCTGGCATTTTATCTGCGATTGACGCGCGATGCGCGAAATGCTATCTTCCAAGACCGTTTCACCGAGTGGAAGGCCGCCTTCGTGCGGCGCTACGAGGCAGGCGGCGGATCCGAGAGACATTCACACGAATAAATCAGGAGTTTCCCTGTGATCGATGTCATTATTGCGATGGCCCCGCAAGGCGGCCAGAGCGGCGGCGGCCAGATGTTCAGCACGCTGATCTTCTTCGCGCTCATTTTCGTGATTTTCTATTTCATGATCCTGCGTCCCCAGCAGAAACGCGCGAAAGAGCGGCAGAAACTGCTCGAAAGTTTGAAGAAGGGCGACAAGGTCGTCACGTCGGGCGGGCTGTATGGAAAGATCGTCAATGTCGATGAGAAGACCATTCTGCTCGATGTGGGTGACAACGTCAAACTGAAGTTCGAGCGCAGTGCTGTCAATGTCGTCACGAGGGAGGCGTCCGCGGAATAACCCGGGACAGACAGCCATGGCGCGACAATTCAATACCATCGACGAAGCCATCGATGCCATTCGCCGCGGCGAGGTCATCATCATCGTCGATGACGAGGACCGTGAGAACGAAGGCGATTTCGTCTGCGCGGCGGAAGCCACGACACCCGACATCGTCAATTTCATGGTCCGCCACGGGCGGGGCATGGTGTGTGTTCCGCTGACGGAAGATCGGATGAATGCCCTGCAGCTGGGCATGATGGTGGATGGAAACACCGCCCTGCACGGCACGAATTTCACCGTCACCGTCGATTATGTGCATGGCACCTCGACGGGAATCTCCGCCGCCGATCGCGCGGCAACCATTCGCGCGCTCGCCGATCCGTCGACCCGACCCACCGATCTTGCGCGACCGGGTCACATCTTTCCGCTCAAGGCCGTGCCGGGAGGTGTGCTCCGGCGTGCCGGTCACACCGAGGCCGCGGTTGATCTTGCGCGCATGGCCGGACTGCAACCCGTGGGCGTGGTCTGCGAGATCCTGAAGGAAGACGGTACGATGGCCCGGACCACGGAGCTGTTCGCGATTGCGGAACAGTTCAGTCTGAAAATCATCGCCGTCAACCAGCTGATCGCGCATCGCGTCAAAATGGAGAAACTGGTCAAGAAGGAAATCGTCACGCATCTTCCGACGCGGTATGGTGAATTCGACATCCATCTCTACACCAATACCCTCGACAACAAGGAACACCTCGCCCTCGTGCGCGGCACCATCGACGACGGCGAGCCCGTCCTGGTTCGTGTGCATTCCGAATGTCTCACCGGCGATACGTTCGGGTCGCTGCGCTGCGACTGCAAGGACCAGCTCAACGCCGCAATGCTCATGGTTGAACGCGAGGGCCGCGGCGTGGTGCTGTACATGCGTCAGGAAGGTCGCGGGATTGGCCTGTCGAACAAGCTGCGTGCCTATAATCTGCAGGACGCCGGTTTCGACACCGTCGAGGCGAATATTGAACTCGGATTCCGCGAGGACTTGCGTGATTACGGCATCGGCGCACAGATTCTCGCCGACCTGGGTGTCAGGAAAATGCGTCTGCTGACGAACAATCCGAAGAAAATCGTCGGATTGAAAAGCTACGGCCTCGAGATCATGGAACGGGTTCCGATCGAGAGTTTTCCCAACGAAATCAACGAGTTCTATCTCAAGACCAAGCGCGACAAGATGGGCCACCTGATCCTGCATCAGCACAGTTGACCGCTCCCGCGCGCCGCGTGACCATTCCCGCGTTGTACACGGCGCATGAGATTTGACTTTGAAGCCGTAACTCCGTATATTGCTTTCTCACAATAGCCAGAATTCCCGCGCGGAATGCTGGCTATGTTTTTTATTCTCTCGAACCCCCGAGTATCAATTTCTGGAGTCTATCGTGGAATCGAAAGGCACTGTATACCTCACACGCGAGCGACTGATGGAGCTCGAAAAGGAATTGCAGGTCATGAAGGGCAAGGGCCGCGCGGAAATGGCCGCGAAAATCGCCGAAGCACGCTCGCATGGTGACCTGAGCGAAAATGCCGAATACGATGCGGCAAAGGAGGAGCAGGGTCTGTTCGAACTTCGCATCAGCAAGCTCGAGGAGCTTCTCTCCCGTGCGCGCATCATCGAGAAGAGCGACTTGCCGACCGATGCGGTGTACATTCTCTCCGATGTGACGGTGGAGGATCTCAAGAAGGGGGGACAGTTCACGTACAAGCTCGTGTCGCCGGAAGAGGCGGATTTCGAGCAGAACAAGCTTTCAGTCACATCCCCCATCGGGAGAGCGCTGCTCAAGAAGAAAATCGGGGACGTGATCAAGGTGCAGGTCCCCGCGGGTACGCTGGAATACCGCATCGTCAACGTGGCGTAGCCGACGGCACGACCGCGAGCCGCGGCATCGCGCGACGCTGGTTTACCCGCTCGCTCTTGAACGCACACGAGGCTGCCTCTTTCGAGACAGCCTCGTGTGCGTTTGGCGTTGGACGTAGTGATCGGGGCGGAACGGAAATCGGATCAGTCGATCGGATATTCCAGCTCGGCCGGGGGCATCCCCGTGCCGTCGCCCTTCAGGTAGAAATCGAACCACGCCATGGTCCGCAGGATGAAGTCGAGGCGGGCGGGATTGCGGCGGTTGCCGTGTCCCTCGCCCGGATACCAGACCAGCCGTACGGGTGCCTTGCCATGCAACTTCAGCGCACGGTACAGCTCGAGACTCTGGCTGGGATGCACGCGCGGGTCCTCGGTCCCGTGCAAGATCAATGTCGGGGTACGGCTGTCCTTCGCCCATTTCACCGGACTGCGATCATAGACCTTCTCGAAGTTTTCGTGGGTCCAGATGCCCCAGTGCACATGGTAATCCTCCCAGGGAATGTCGGTGGTGTTCCGCTTGGAAATCTGATTCGACACGCCGACGAAACTCACCGCGGCGGCGAACCGCTCGCTGTGCCGTGTCGCCGCCCACCCGCTGAAATATCCGCCATACGAGCCGCCACCAATTCCGACGCGCTTCGCGTCGACCCAGCCCTTGGCGATGAGCGCGTCGATGCCATCGAGCACGTCGTCGAATTCCTTGCCCGCGAGGTCGCCGAGGCCCATCTTCAGATATTCGACCCCACGGCCGGTGCTTGCCCGGTAATTGGGCATGAACACGAAGTATCCACGTGCGGCGGCGACCTGTCCCCAATTCCCATAGCGCGTCACCCATCCGTTTTGGTAGGCGGATTCCGGACCGCCATGAATGTCGACGATGAGCGGATACGGCCGGCCCGGTTCGTAATCGAGCGGGAAGATCAACACCGATGTGATTTCCAGACCGTCCTTCGCCGCATACACAAAGCGTTCCTGACGGGCAAGACGCACCGAGGACAGCCCGGGGTTGTGCGTGGTGCGACGCTCGAATGTCTTTCCGTCAAATGTGAACAGTTCATTCGGATGCGCCGGCGTGCTTCCCGCCATCGCGACCGTCGTCCCCGCGGCGCTGAAGCCGGTGATTGCCACGCGGCCACCTTCGATCAGCAGTTTGCTCGATCCGCCGATGACGTCGAGCATGCGCAATGTGATGTCGACCCCCTCCTCGGCGGTGAACAGCAGCGTGCCCGCGTCGCGCCAGGCGATGCCGGTCACCGTCCCCTTGAACCCCTCGCTGTAATTTCGCAGCTGCGCGAACGGTTTGGTTGCCGGGACGTCGGTGACATAGATCGATCCCGCCGCCGCGTCCCAGACCGCCACGGCGGACACGAATGCGAGACGGCGTCCGTCCGGACTCCATGCCATGTCCCCCAGCTTCCCGGGATTGTCGACGAGCGGGGTCAGCCGCCCGGTTGCAGGGTCGAGCAGATGGATGCGCTTGAACATATAGGAGTTATCGACCGTATTCTCCGGTGCCACGGCCGCGGCGATCGCACTCCCATCGGGACTCCATGCAATATCGAACACCGAAACATCCGACGTAACGCGTCGCGTCTCCCCATCGGGCAGCGTACGGATATAGACATTGCGCGGTGCGGCTCCTTCCTCATACACTTCCGCATTGAATCCCTTCGCCTTTCGCGCCGCGCGTGAAGGATCCGGCGCTTCCGTCGCCAGGTACGCGATCGCGCTGCCATCGGGACGGAGCGTGTAGCCGGCGATCCCGGTGCTGCTGGCCGTGAGTGGCCGCGCCTCCCCGCCGTCGATGGGCAGGGCGTACACCTGCGTGCCGGGACCATCCGGGAAATTCGCGATGAAGGTGATCGCACGCCCGTCGGGCGTCCAATCCAGGCTGTACATGGCCTTCTTTCCCGTGATGTAGGCGCGGGAATTCCCGCTGCGCAGGTCGAGCACATGCAAGGCGCGGTAGTCGGCCCCCGGAGCGTCGGTGAACGGTCGGGGCACGGTCACCGTATAGGCCACGTACTTCGCATCGGGTGAAATCCGGGTTTCCACCACCTGCCGCAGATCGAAAATCGAGCGTTCGGTGAGAACATCCTGCGCGCGTGCGACCTCCACGAACGGCGCGTGCCACAGCGTGAAGAGGAGAACAAGGATAAGAATCGAGGATCGTTTCGTCATGGGATGCTTCCAATTGTGATGGTGACGGTCGTGTCAGGGACCAGCAAATGCCGGAGTACTCCGTAGCATAAAAAGGTACGCAAGACCGGTCGAAGTTCCACGAAATCGATCTTTTTTTCGATGAAATTACCGCGATTGCGGGAGTTCCTGGAATTATTTCACCCCGGGATCTTGTTTTGAATCTGCAATCTTGACAAATTTGTATAGATTGCGTGTACGGATTGTGCCACGACAACCACAGCGGAAACCATGAGCAGCGACACCCAGGAACTTCAGGATTTGACCGGCGGAGAGTACAAGTACGGCTTCGTCACGGATATCGAAGCGGACACGGTTCCGAAAGGACTGAGCGAGGACGTGATCCGTCTGATCTCGCACAAGAAAAACGAGCCCGAGTGGTTGCTGGAATGGCGGCTGAAAGCGTATCGGCTGTGGCTCGGGATGACCGAACCCCATTGGGCGAATGTGGAATACCCTCCGATCGATTATCAGGACATCATTTACTATTCGGCGCCGAAAATGAAGGATCGTCCGAAAAGTCTCGATGAAGTCGATCCGGAATTGCTCGCGACCTACGAAAAACTCGGCATTCCCCTCAAGGAGCAGGAACTGTTGACGGGTGTCGCGGTTGATGCGGTGTTCGACAGCGTCTCGGTGGCGACGACATTCAAGGACAAGCTCAAGGACCTCGGCATCATTTTCTGTTCATTCTCCGAGGCCGTTCAGGAGTATCCCGATCTCGTACGCAAGTATCTCGGCGCCGTGGTGCCGCAGGGCGACAACTTCTATGCCGCGCTGAATTCCGCGGTCTTCACCGATGGCTCCTTTGTCTATGTGCCCAAGGGTGTGCGTTGTCCGATGGAGCTGTCGACCTATTTCCGCATCAACAGTCTCGGCACCGGTCAGTTCGAGCGGACATTGATCGTCGCCGACGAAGGGGCCACGGTCAGTTACCTCGAAGGTTGCACCGCGCCGGTGCGCGATGAGAACCAGCTCCATGCCGCGGTGGTCGAACTGCTCGCGCTCGACGATGCGACCATCAAGTATTCGACCGTGCAGAACTGGTACCCCGGCGACAAGGACGGAAAAGGCGGAATCTACAATTTCGTCACCAAGCGCGGAAAATGCGCGGGACGGAATTCGAAAATTTCCTGGACGCAGGTCGAGACCGGATCGTCCATCACCTGGAAGTATCCGAGTTGCATTCTGGTCGGCGACAATGCCGTCGGGGAGTTCTATTCCGTCGCGGTGACCAACAACCGCCAGCAGGCCGATACGGGGACGAAAATGATCCACATCGGAAAGAATACCCGCAGCACCATCGTTTCGAAAGGGATTTCCGCGGGCTTCAGCCAGAACACCTACCGCGGGCAGGTGAAAATCATGAAAAACGCTGACGGCGCACGGAACTTCTCTCAGTGTGATTCGATGCTGATGGGTGACCGCTGTGGCGCGCACACGTTTCCCTATATCGAGAACAACAACCGCACCGCGCAGCTCGAGCACGAGGCCACCACATCGAAAATCGGCGAGGACCAGATTTTCTACTGCAACCAGCGAGGCATCGCGACAGAGGATGCGGTGAACATGATCGTCAATGGATTTTGCAAGGAGGTCTTCCGCGAACTGCCGATGGAGTTTGCCGTCGAGGCGCAGAAACTGCTCGGGATCAGTCTGGAAGGTAGCGTGGGGTGATCGCGCACCACGGGAGCGGGCTTGTCATCGAAATTCGAAATAAAAGATAATCGGAGTGTTCATGCTTGAAATTCGGAATTTGCATGCGCGTGTCGAGGGAAAGGAGATCCTCAAGGGTATCAACCTCACCGTGCGTCCCGGCGAGATCCATGCGATCATGGGTCCCAATGGATCGGGAAAAAGCACCCTTGCCGGTGTCCTGGCCGGTAAGTCGCTGTATGAAGTCACCGAAGGGGAAGTGATCTACCAGGGCATGAACCTGCTCGATCTCGATCCGGCCGCGCGTGCCTGTGAAGGAGTATTTCTGGCGTTCCAGTACCCGGTCGAGATTCCCGGGGTGAGCAATACCTACTTTCTCAAGGCCGCGTACAACGCGGTACGGAAATATCGTGGCGAGGAGGAACTCGACGCGGTCGATTTTCTCGCGCTCGTGCGGGAAAAGATGAAGCTTGTCGAAATGGATCCGTCCCTGCTCAATCGTCCGGTGAACGAGGGATTCTCGGGCGGAGAGAAGAAGCGCAACGAAATCCTGCAGATGGCCGTGCTCAACCCCCGCCTCGCCATTCTTGACGAGACGGATTCCGGTCTCGACATTGATGCGCTGCGTATCGTGGCGCATGGCGTCAATGCGTTGCACACGCCGGAAAATGCCGCGATTGTCGTCACGCATTACCAGCGACTGCTGGACTATATCGTGCCCGATGTCGTTCATGTCCTCGTCGACGGCCGCATCGTCCGGTCGGGCGACAAGGACCTGGCACTGCGGCTCGAGGACGAGGGCTACGAGTGGGCGAGGGATCTTAAGGAACCCGTTCCCGGAACGGTGTGAGACGGTGAACACAGACATGAAAAAAGACGCAGTCATCCAGTTCTATCAGGATCGTTTCACCGCCTTCGAGCAGTCGCTCAACGGTGGCGCATCCGCCCCGGTCCACCAGCAGCGGCGTGTCGCGTTTGATCGCTTCGTCGCCGCGGGATTCCCGACCACACGTGACGAGGATTGGAAATACACCAATCTCAATCGTATCGCCGAGAAAACATTCGCGCCGGCACCGCTCGGCGCGATGCCGGCGCGTGAAGACATTGCCGCCCGCGCGATCGCCGTGCCGGATGCATGGACGCTTCTCTTCGTGAATGGCCGCTTCGAACCGGCACTATCGGATCTCACGGCACTGCCGGATGCTGTCGAGATCCGCACCCTGCCCGATGTCATTGACGCGCAGGCACTGCCCGCATGGCCTGGCGATCCGTTGCACGGATTGTCCGTGAGAAATCCGTTCATCGCACTCAACACCGCGTTTCTGCATGACGGCGTGACGATCACGGTTCGTCGCGGCGCCGTGGTCGAGCGTCCCCTGCATCTGCTCTTCTGGTCGACCGCGGCGACCGAGCCGTTCATGACGCATCCGCGCGTGATCGTGGACATCGAGACCGGCGCGCAGTGCACGCTCATCGAGCAGTACGCTGCCGCGGTGGAGGCGGTCTATTTCACCAACACCGTCGCGGATCTGCGCGTGGCGGACGGCGCGATCCTGCAGCATGTCAAACTGCAGGACGAGAGCACGGCGGCCACGCATGTCGCGACGGTGCATGCGACCGTGGGACAGGCCGGGACCTATGCGCATCACTCGATCGGATTTGGCGCGGCGCTGCAGCGGAGCAACGTGCACGGGGTGCTTGAGGGTGAAGGCGCGCACTGCACCATGAACGGGATCTTCCTGCCGTTCGGCACCCAGCACATGGACCACTTCACGACGATCGACCATGCCGTCGCCAACTGTACCAGCCACGAGCTGTACAAGGGTGTGCTGTCGGACGAGACCCGCGGAGTGTTCACCGGAAAGATCATCGTCCGGCAGGACGCGCAAAAGACCGATGCACGGCAGGCGAACAACAACCTGCTGCTCTCGGATCTCGCGCAGATCGATACACGCCCGCAGCTCGAGATCTTCGCCGATGACGTCAAGTGCACGCACGGGGCGACGGTGGGCAGAATAAGCGACGAGCAGCTCTTTTATCTTATGTCGCGGGGCATCGGCCGCCGCCAGGCACACAACATCCTCACATTCGCCTTCGCCGGCGACGTCGTCTCGCGCATTCCGCTCGAGGCGCTGCGCACGCGGTTGGAGGCCGAGCTGCACACCCGGCTCGACGCATCCTGGAACAGGTAATGGCCACTATGTGGAATGAAACGGCATCCTCCATTGCGACGGTGACAACCGCCGCCTTCGATCCCACGCGCGTGCGCGCCGACTTCCCGATTCTCGCGCGGCCGGTACGCGGAAAACCTCTGGTCTATCTTGACAGCGCGGCCTCGACGCAGAAGCCGCGGGTGGTGATCGATACACTCGCCGGCTTCTACGGCGAGGACTATTCCAATGTCCACCGCGGTGTTCATTTTCTGAGCCAGCGTGCGACGGATCAATACGAAGCCGCGCGTGGCACCGTACGGGATTTTCTGAATGCGGAACGAGATGAGGAAATCATCTTTGTCCGCGGCACGACCGAGGCCATCAACCTCGTCGCGCAAACCTATGGCCGCGCGAATTTCGGTCCCGGCGACGAGATCATCGTCTCCGCCATCGAACACCATGCAAACATCGTTCCCTGGCAGATGCTCTGCGAGCAAACCGGCGCGGTGCTCCGCGTGATTCCGATGAATGAGCGTGGGGAACTGCGTCTGGAGGAATTCGAGTCCATGCTCGGTCCGCGCAGTAAATTCGTATCGGTGGTGCATGTCTCCAATGCACTCGGGACGGTCAACCCCGTCGAAACCATCATTGAGATCGCCCATCGGCATGGCGTTCCCGTGCTTGTCGACGGCGCGCAATCGGTGCAGCATCTTCCGATCGATGTGCGCGCGCTCGACGCCGACTTCTTCACATTCAGCGGACACAAGATTTATGGTCCGACCGGCATCGGGGTGCTCTACGGAAAGAAGGCGCTGCTCGATGCCATGCCTCCGTATCAGGGTGGCGGCGACATGATCCTGTCCGTGTCGTTCGAGCGCACCGTCTACAATGAAGTCCCGTTCCGCTTCGAAGCCGGAACGCCCAACATCGCGGGGGCAATCGGACTCGCCGCGGCACTGCGCTACTTCCGCGGCTTCGATGTCGATGCCGTGGCGTCGCATGAACAAGCGCTGCTGCGCTACGCGACCGAACGGTTGCAGGCAATCGACGCACTGCGCATCATCGGCACGGCGGAGGAAAAGGCCAGCGTGCTTTCATTCACCCTCTGCGCGGTGCATCCGCATGACATCGGCACCATCCTCGACCAACACGGCATCGCCGTGCGTGCCGGACATCATTGCGCGCAGCCGGTCATGCAGTTTTTCGGAATTCCCGCCACCGCCCGTGCGTCGTTCGCGATGTACAACACCACCGAAGACGTGGACGCGCTGGTGCATGGTATCGAAGGCGTACTGGAGGTATTTGCCTGATGGACGAAATACGGGACCTGTATCAGGAGGTCATCCTTGACCACAACAAGAATCCCCGCAATTTCCACCGTATGGACGATGCGGACGCGGTGTTGGAGGGGTACAACCCGCTCTGCGGTGACCACTACACCTTCTTCGTGAAATTCGACGGTGACCGGATTGATGCGGTGAGTTTCGATGGAAGCGGTTGCGCCATTTCCAAAGCGTCGGCGTCGATCATGAGCGCCGCATTGAAAGGCCGCACCCGCGCGGAAGCCGAGCGTCTGTTCGAACTGTTCACCGCGATTGTCACAGGTAAGATCGACCCGGTCGAGCATGTCGCGGAGCTGGGCAAGCTCGCGGCCTTCGCCGGGGTCGCCGAGTTTCCGGTGCGTGTGAAATGCGCCACACTGCCGTGGCATACCCTGCACGGCGCGCTGGAGGGAACCGAACACCATGTCTCGACCGAATGACCATGAATATTTGAATGTCGGATGCGAATATGCTGACAAATGAGCAACTGCAGGAAATCGACGACAACGTCGTTCACACGATCAAAAGCTGTTACGATCCGGAAATCCCCGTCAACATTTATGAGCTCGGATTGATCTACCAGATCCGTGTCGCCTCGGATGGCCTCGTGACGGTCCGTATGACGCTCACCTCTCCCAACTGTCCCGCCGCGCAGTCGCTGCCCGCCGAGGTCAAGGAAAAGGTCGCGCAGATCAATGGCGTCACGGGCGTCGATGTCGATGTGGTCTGGGATCCGCCCTGGTCGCCGTCGATGATGTCGGAGGCCGCGAAGCTGGAACTCGGGTTTTTCTGATCCAGATATTCCGGGATTCGGCATTCCGCCGCATTGCGTCTGTGTCGCCGGATTCCGCTCGCTGACTCGTTCACAACACTGTCCCGAAAGGAGCTATTCATACATGTTCGAGAAATTCACCACCCAACGAGGTCCGATGTACGACCCCGCCGCTGTGCAGCACATGCGCGACGAACTGCTGGACGTCGGTTTCGAGGAGCTGCTGACCGCGGATGCGGTTGACACCGCCGTGCGCGAGACTCCCGGTGTGTTGTTCGTGGTCATCAACTCCGTGTGCGGCTGCGCCGCGGGTAGCGCGCGACCGGCAGCAAGCCTGGCCTTGCAGCATGCGCGCATTCCGGACCGTTTCGTGACCGTGTTCGCCGGCATGGAGCGCGACGCGGTGGAACGGATGCGGGTGTACCTGAGCGGCTACGCGCCCTCGTCCCCGTGCATGGCGCTGTTCAAGGACGGCAAGCTCTCGCTGATGCTGCAACGGCACGAAATCGAAGGACGGACGGCCGAGGAGATCGCGGCCGAACTGACGGAGAATTTTGACATTCTCTGTACGCGCCCCGGGCCATCCATTCCGGCGGAACGATTCGCGCAGCTCGAGTACGACCGGACCTGCGGGTCGAAAATCCCGCGTCTCGACTGATCACGGCGTCGTCCCATGAAATTTAGCTCACAGGAAGAATACGGATTGCGCTGCCTGCTTCAGCTCGCGCGCCGCGGAGAAGGGGCGTCGATGACGATCGCCGAAATCGGTGAGGCCGAGCGCCTGTCACCGGCCTATGTCGCCAAGCTGCTGCGTATTCTCCGGTTGAATGGATTCGTCGAGAGCGTTCGTGGCCAGGAAGGTGGATACACGCTGAATCGGGTACCCGCGGCGATCATGCTGAGCGATGTACTCGCGTCGTTGGGCGGGAGGTTTTACAAGCCCGGTTTCTGTGATCATTTTGCCGGAACGGACGAGACCTGCACACACACGTTCTCCTGCTCGATCCGTCCACTCTGGCGGCGTGTGCAGTCGGCGATCGACAGCGTGCTCGAGACCACCACCCTCGCGGAATTGATGACCTACGAACCCACTGTTCCGCCCGCCGCGGCACGAATTCCCAACGATCGCGTCACGGTTCCGACGCGGGAAATCCCGACGCGGGAGCTTCCTGCCCGGGAAGTCCCCTCGTCGTAAGGCGCGCGGGGAGTCGCGTGCGACATCCCCTGCGGGTGCATGCATTTCCAGGACCGCCGTCCGCACGGCGGTCCTTTTCACATGCGGCGGGATTCGGTATATTTCCTCGAAAGCCTGATACCCCATGCCGTCAGAGATCAATCCAGAACTTGCACCCCTGCTCCGTGCGCTGATCGCGGGGCCACTCACCGTGCGCGACACCGAGACGCTTGTCCGTTTGGCGGTGTCGCGCGCCGAGGGAATCCTGTTCTGGATGCGCCGGAGAAAGAACTATCGCTTCCATTCGATAGGACTGACACATCGGGATCTCGCGTATGATATGACGGCGGAACTGTTCGTCGAGTCCGGGGACATTCCGTGCGCGATGTTGCGACAGGCGCTGCTTCCGCATGCGGCGGGGACGGACGATGATCTGTGTTCGGTGCTCGATGCCGTGCTGGTCCGTACCATTTCCCGGCAGTTCTCGCGCATCTTCGCCGATGTGAATCCCGAATATCACCGGCTGATGAGAGCGCTGCGGCAGCATGTTTCCCAGCGCCCGGAGATCGAGACGCTGGACATGCTCGATGGACGCTGGTACATCTTCGGCGGGAAACAGGCGGCGATGCTCCATCTCCCCGCGATGCCCACGGGAGAGCTGCGCCGCGGTCTCGCGGCGCTCGACTCGAACCATCGCTCGACCTCTGTCGAGATATTCCGTCTGGTCGAGCGACTCCTGACCGCGCAGCATGACTACCGGCATGCCGTGCGCGAATCGAATGTGGTCCGGCTCGCGCTGGATTTCGTGGGAAACAGGTACGCCGCGCAGTTGCAGGTGGACGCGGATGAAGGGACCCACACCCATGATTTCATGATGTTATCGCATACCGTGCAGCGCGCCGTGGAAAATGTTCGCGTTTCGCTCGAGCACATCTACATCGAGCGGAAGCGCCTGACCCGTGCCGAATTCGAATTGCTCCTGCGCGCCGTCCGCGCCTCGTTTCTGGAGGTGGGCGACGACGGCGAATTGCGCAGCAGTTTCATGCAACTCCAGCAATTCATGCCGGGACTCACTTCGGAGCGCTACCACGAGACCTATCGGCGAAAATATTCCTACATGCGCGATCTGGTCTTGCAGGAAGCCCGGCGCCTCCTGCAATTGGAGGCGAGCCGCCACCCGTAGGGAGCGCAGGCATCAGAAATGGCTGTTGGAAAAAAAAATGGAAATTTTTCGTCGTTTTTTTGGCCGACGGGTATGAACTCGCGGAATATATAAATGAACGATTCAACTTTCAGACGGAGCAGGGGTTCATGGACCATCATGATTTGATTACGCTCTTGTCCATGGCTCGGGCTGGACGATCGTCGCCCCATCTCGAGACCTGTGCGTTCTGCCGGGAGCAATTCGAGCTTGCGGTCGACCTGCTTGCTGCCATGGCCACGACACCGGAAATCGACGCAAACGCCACGGAGAATCTGGATTCCGGTGTCCTTCCGCCCTCATATCGTCTCGCCGCGCAGACGACGGATGCGCAGCTCCCACAGTTCCGACTCCGCCGGACCTGGTATTTGAAGAACAACTCCGTTATTCTTCGGGTGATCGAGGATACGCGGAGACAGCTCCTTACCGGGTTTTTCATCGCGGAACACGCGGAGGACCTTCAGCTTCGCGTCCGTTTCGACGGCATCGAACAGGACTTCCGTCCCGATGATCATGGCGTATTCGAAATCGGCGCTGCAAGTATCGATATCGAACCGATGAAGGTGTTCCTGTTGGCCTGAAGTCCGCGCGCATGAAAAACGGTTCGTCATGGCAGCCTGACGGGCGCTGCGAGGAGGGTCCGTGCCCATGACAGGCGCGGGAGCGCTGCGGTATATCCGCACCCCGGTCGAACTCGACGTCGCCGCCCGCGCGCTCGAACGCGCCCTGTTGCGGACACCGTCACCGCAGAAGCGGTTTCTCCTCCTTACGGAATTCCACGCCCATACCGGAGATCTCCCGCTCCGGTGGACATCCAGCTACCTCCTCCCGTTGGCGCCGACGTTTGTCGAGCTGATTCGCATGCCCGCGCTGGGCAGCATTCCGCCCGACACCTGGCGCGAAGCCTGCATCTTTCTCAAGGAAATCGAGGAGGGTGCGTGGGTTCGGCCGGGTCCGGCGATCGACCACGCCTGGCAGAGCGCGATCGAACAGACCATCCGCGCCCACGCCTGCGTCTCCGCGTTGCGCGAGCTGCATCAATTTCTTCTCGACATGCAGTGGGCGTCGACACCACTTTCCCCGGGCGAATGGGCCGCGGTGTTCGCGGCATCGACCTCCGCCTACGGACTGTTTCGCGCCTACGCCGCGATCCTCGAAGGCAGCGAAGCCCGCTGCGTCCCGGCGTGTTCGCGTGTGCTGCGGCGATGGCTCGACTTCCGGGAACGCGGGCAGGCGGTCAGCGTGGTCCTGCTCGAAGCGGACGGGGACGAGCGCCATTCCGCCGGCAACGTGCTGCTCATGGATATCTTGCCGCAGGAAGGCGCGCACGGGGATGGCAATCTGAACAATCCGCTGGGGATGCAAGGGTACGAGACCGTCGAACAGCTCGCGCGGGCACAACATCTGGCCGAGCGGCTCGTCGCCACGCGGTTCCGGAAAGAACCTCCGCACCGACGCTACCATTTTTCCCTGCACGAAACCCGGGCCGCCCTCGCCGGCGGCTCGCTGGGCTGCGCCGCGGCTGCCGGCATCGCCACCAGTCTTACCCGTCGGCTCAACCTCCCGCAGCGGTGGACGATCCCGACCACCGTTTCCTGCGTGGGCGGACTTACCGAAGACGGGATGCTGGAGGCCGGGACCTGGGAAACCGTGGAGAAAAAACTCCGCGTCGCGTTCCACTCTCCACTCGAAAAGCTTGTCATTCCCGCGGTGCACCGCGAAGCGGCCTTGCTGGCCTTGCAGCCGCTGCAGCGCGAGTATCCGAATCGCGGGATCGAGGTCGTCGGTATCACGCATCTCGCCGATCTGGTTGACCTCGAAGGAGTGCTCGGTGTCGTGATCCGCGGCCGCTTCGAACGCGCGAGGGACCATGTCATCCGCCACGGCGTCTGGTTCCTTCTGCTCCTCGTGATCGCGCTGTTCGGTGGCGGCGGGTATTTCGCGTACCGGGCCTATTACGATTATCCGAATCTCGAGCACGCAATGGGTTTGCAGGTGGGAACGAGCAGCATCGTCTACAACCCGAAGGACTCGCTCACGTGGTGTTTCCGTGATGAGCGCACCGTCCTCGACAACAGGGTTGACTTCGGGGACATCGAGGTCGGCGACGGTTTCACGCGGACGTTTTTCGTGTGGAACATGACCCCGTCCGATCTTTCCATGCGCGTCTCGATCGAGGGACCCGACTCGGCGGAATGGTACATCAATTCCGGTCCCTCCGTATTGACTGTCCCGTCGGCTGAAAACGGACTCATCACGGTGATGTTCGCGCCACGGCGGGAGGGATCGGAGAAACGTGCCCGCCTCGTGTTGCGCAATCCGCGCAGCGGCGAGGAGTATTCGCATCTCTCGCTCGCGGGCGCCGCCGGGCCGCCTCTTCCGGCGGGATACGCATTGCGCCTCGATGGCGTGGATGACCAGTTGCATTTCGGTTCCCGGAGCACCGCCTTCGACCTCACCGCGACCGCCGAAAAGGAAGCGACCTTCGAGTGCTGGATCCGTCCCACGGCCCCGGTGACCAATGCGATGATTCTGCACAACGGACAGAAGCAGGGTCGCCAACCGGAGATCGAGGATCTGTTTTTCGGATTTTCCACTTCCGATACCCTCTTCTATCGGGTGGGCTCCACCATCGGCATGTGCGTGCTGGCGGGGCGGCATGTCGCGACGGTCGGACAGTGGATGCACATCGCACTCGCGATTTCCATCCCCCAACAGCGTATCGCGATTTATGTGAATGGTGATTGCGTGTCGGACCTGCGCGAGGAATTTTTGTTCGATGGTCCGGGTACGCCCTTCGTTACCCTGGGTGCTCGCAATCCCGGCACCACTTCCGACATGCATTTTGCCGGTGATATCGATGAGGTCCGTTTTTGGCATCGTTTCCGTCTTGCGCCGGAGATCGTCCGTGATATGCGCCGCCGCGTGCCGTCGCTGACCCCGGGACTCGCCGGCTATTGGGATATGGACAGCATGGTCGAAAACACGGCGTACAATGCAAGCAAGCGCGCGCATAGCGGCACGTTGCGGGGACGGCCGTCGCAGCGGCGATCCGATCTGCGCGTGGGTGCGGGCAGCGCGGATGTTTCCATCGTACCGGGCCCCGCCGGACGCGCGGCCGTGCAATTGCAGTCCGGCCGCTACCTCGTGGCGTCCACACCGCCGCTCCCGAGCCGCGGTGACGCGACATTCGCGTTCTGGTTCGTGGAAAACGGCCGGCCGGCTGTTCACTTCAATTACGTGTTGAAGGAGCGCGGCTGGATCTCGGTCGAGAACAACAAACTGTTCACCATGAACACGAAGGCCCACTTCACCCTGCGGGACGGCTGGCATCTCGGTCTCTGTACGGTCACGGGCGACGGCACGCTGCGCTTCCATCTCGATGGTTCGTTGCTGGCGAGCGCACGGACCACCGACTTCGGTGGGCATGACTGGCATGCCCGCTACGAAGGCATGATGCTGGGTTTTCGTTTCGACAAGGAGCAGCAGCTTGCATCCAAGTATTACGACTGGTATCATCCGACTCTGTCGCATCCACGCCGCTACGCCGGACTCCATGTCTGGAACCGGATTCTGTCCGACACGGAAATTCAGGAGTTCTATGTCCGTAATATTCTGCCGACGGATGGACTTGCCGCTTCCTGGCAGCTTGATCGACCACCCGATCGCGACGGGAACTTCACTGATGCGGTTCGTGGCCGGTTGCTGCACGTCAAGCGGGTGCGCAGCTGGGAATGAAGCCGGTACCGTCCGGAATTGATGATGGAGACCGCATGATCGAGACGCGTATCACGACCCCGGGGGAACTGAACGCGGCGGCACTGGCGCTGGACAACGCGCTGCACGCGTCCACGTCACCACAGTCGCAGTTTCGTGTCTTGATCGCGTTCTATGAGGATACGGCGCACCTCCCGCTCGCGTGGCGCGCGGTGTATCTGTTGCCCCATGCCCATACGCTGCATCGTTTGTTACTGCATCCCTACGTGCGGGGATTTCCTCCGGGACGCTGGATCTCCGCGTGGCGCTTCCTGCGCGAAACTCTCGAAGCCGAGGACCCACCCGACGCGCGCGAGCGCGAGGAGGAAGATCGTGCAATGCACGAGTTGCTCTGCAATGCCGCGCTGTCATGCGGGTATGTCGCCGATCTTCGCACCCTGCACACCATCTTCGCCGAGGCCGGCCTTCCACAACGTCCGGTCGATGAACACCACTGGCTGCGCATATCCGGCGCGGGTCCGGATCCATTCGCGATGTTCGACACCTACTGCGACTCCCAGCTCGATGTGCTCGACGCGCGGCATCCGTTGCATGCCGCACGGCTACGATGGGAACACTGGTCGCGAAACGAGGATGCCGTGTCGCTCGTCCTGCTCGAGGAGGGAACGGAGGCCTTGATCGCCGGCGCGGTGTTGCGCATGGAGATCTCGTCCCGCCGAAAGGGGGGCGATCTGCATATCAACAACGTGCTGGGTGCGGATGCGGATATGACACAGCACCAACTGCGCTTGGCCGGGCACCTGGCCGCGACGTTCATCCAGCGCCGTGTCGGGTATCATGTGGACGGCCGCGACCTGTACTTCCAGATCCTCGACCTGCATGCCGCGTTCTCCGGCGGTTCACTGGGACTCGCGGCCACGGTCGGACTCATCTGCCATCTATCCCGTCAGGTCAACGGGCGCATCCGCTGGCGGCTTCCGGCCCATACCGCCTGCGTGGCATCGCTGGATGAATCCGGCGCCTTGCAATCCGTATCGTGGGAAACGATTCGTCGGAAAATCCATCTTGCCTTTTTCTCGCCGCTGCGACGCGTCGTCCTTCCGGTCGAACACCTCGAACGAGCCATGCAGGAGGTGCAGGCGCTGCAGCGGGAATATCCGCGGCGCAACTTCGAACTGTATCCCGCGACCACGTACGAGGATTGCTTCCGGCCCGCCCATGTCGTGGAGGCCACGGTCCGCAATCCCTATGACCGTGCGCAGACCATCGTGCGTCGGCATGCACGAACCGGCCTGCTTCTCCTTGCCCTCACCGCGTTGATCACCGCGGGCGTGCTGTTCTACCAGACCTATTTTTTCTTTCCTGATCTGGAAGCGACTTCCGGTATCACCGTCCCTTCCGGTGCGATTGTCTACAACCCGCATGATTCGCTGGACTGGGCGTTTCGCGATGGACGAGTGGTCGCGGACGCGTGGGTGAGCTTTGGTGATCTCGAGGTCGGGGATGGCTTCACGCGAACATTCACCCTGTACAACATGACCCCGCGCACGCAGGACGTATTTCTCTCGATCGAGGGGCCCGACGCGGAACAGTGGTACCTGAATGCCGGAGGAGGACGGCACCTGCTGGAAAGTGTTCGCCCGGTGCGCGTCTCCGTGCGCTACGCGCCCATTCTTGCCGCGCCACGACACGCGGCCGCCCTGGTGCTTCGTGACGGCCCCGCCGGGTCGGAGTTGTTCCGTCTCGAACTCGCCGGCGCGGCGGGGCGAGCCCTGCCGGGAGGATACGCGCTGCGGCTGCCCGGTGCGCGGGCATACATGAGCTGGGGAACGCTGGGGACGGCCTTCACGCACGGCGAACTGACCGTGGAGAGCTGGGTCCGCTCGCTGAGCTGGACCGGATGTTTTCTCCATAGCGGATATAATACTCCGCAGAATCTTGACCTGGGGAATCTCACGGTGAGCTTTGCCGAGGGAATTCCGCACATCGCGCTCGGCGCCGCGCAGTTTACCGTGCCCCTGACGACGCCGATGAAACCCGATCGCTGGTATCACCTCGCGCTTTCGTATTCGCTTGCGCGGTCGGTGGTTCGACTGTATCTCGACGGCACGCTGCGCGCCGAACATCGTGTGCCCGTGGCGATGCTCGATCGCATGACGCCGGTTGTCAGCCTTGGGGCGTATGCGGACTCGGTGAGCGCGAGCAGCTTTCTGGACTGCGAGGTGGACAACTTCCGGATATGGTGGTCGCTGCGCGATGAAACCGACCTGCGGCGAAGCATGGACGTGACGCTTCCCTCCACGACCCCCACGCTGAAGGCGAATTTCGACATGGAAGCGTTCGGGGATGGCATCAGTTTCAATGGCAGCGGCGAGACGCCCGACGCCGAACTGCGCGTTCGGCCGGGGATGGTCAGGTCATCCGCGCCGCTGCGTTCGGCCGTCGCACTGCCCGTGCGGCGGACGGGCTTGCATGGCATTCCCGCACTCGAACTCCCACCCGGCACGTACCTGCATTTCGCGCGTCAGGTCCTCCCACGGAGAAGCCACGCAACGTTCGCATTCTGGTGGTATGCGACGAAAACGCGCGGCACGGCATTCGTCGTGAAGAATCTAGGAAATTTTGTCAGCTTCAGTAGCGACTCGGTGGCGATGGTCCATAGCGGTTGCCGCGCCGATCTCGTCGGCACCATTGGTACCGGCTGGCATCACGTCGCGGTGCGGGTGCTGGAGGATGGACGACGGGAGATCTTCATCGACGGAACCCAGCGTGCGGTGCTCGAGGACTGCCGCACCCCGGACAAGGATTTCCATGACTGGCATGACCGCTACGACGGTATCAGCTACGGCATCTACGATGACAGCCAGACAGCCTTTTCCGCGCGTCTGCACGGCTCGATGCGGGAAAGCCTCAGCCGCCCGCGACGTCTGGCCGATCTCATGATCTGGAAACGTCTGCTCGCGAACGAGGAGATCGCGCTGCTCGCGGCCGGTGCGGATCCTCCTCCGGATCATCTTGCGGCCTGGTGGCGGTTTGATCATGCGCCCAGCGCGGATCTGAATTTTATCGACCGCGTGGACAGACAGCTCCTGCACGTGAAATCAGCGCCGGCATACAAATAGACGACGGCGCGGCGAAGGTCACCGAGCTGTGGCCACTTCGTCGAATGCCGAGGACCATGGGGTCGCCAAGCGATCGGGCGCGGACGACGATGCCCTGCATTGGGCCATGAACGGGCGCTGGAGCAATCCAGCAACGAGCAGAAGCGGGAGGACGAACACGATGACATTGCGGACGGAATGATGCGTGGGCATTCCAGGTTAGGGGCGGGAGGTCGTCAGGGATTCGATGTGGTCGCGGAAGAAATCCAATCTTCGGGTAAGATGCGACTGGAGGAGATGTGATTCAACCGCAAGATCGATGCCCGCGCCGCCCAGCCAGGGATCCAGCGCGTGCGCGTCGGCGATGCGCGCGGCCTGGGCCTCGAGTCGGGGGAAGATCGAAGCGGGATCGAGCGGGCCGCTGATCGCCTGTCGTACCGCATGCTTGTAAGCCGCGACACAGGAATCCGATCGCAGCAGCTTCTCGATGATCTCATTGTCACCCACCAGCCCGACATCATGGTGGGGGAAAAGCAGCTTGTCGAAATCCCAGGGAATGATCTGATACGGTGACGACGCGGTCGGACGATAGAAATAGATATTGTTCGCGAAGCCGTCGACATGGTTGAGAATGGATGCCAGCGCGTGATAGCGGAGATAGTTGTCGATGTCGAGATACGTCCCCAACTGCTCGGCGAACCGGTCCGGTTCGGCGGTGTCAAGCGCATGCAGGAACTCGCCGAAACTGTTGAGATTACCGGATTTCGGGATCTTTTTTTCAAAATATTTTTCCAGGTGGTTCCCCTCTCCGTAACCGAACCGCGCCCCGAAGCCGCATGAGATCAGCTCGTGCACAGGCAGGCCGCGCCGATGAAAGAAGGCCTCGTTCACACGCTCGACCAGTAGATACAGGCCGAGATTCGTGCCGTTGACGCGAAGGAAGATGTGCCGATGCGCAAAGACGGGGAAGCCGAGTGCCGCGAATGCCTCGGTCGCGAGGGTGCTGCGCAGGTGGCTGGGATCGTAGATCTGCGCGCTGAGATTCATTTCGTGAAAGCCGAAGAGCGTGTCGTCGCCGTCCATGGTGAGTTTGAACGACCAGCGCGCGTGGTAGCGGGAACCGGCACCCTGCGCTTCGAGGGTTCCGCGAAACCGTGCGCCGTCAATGTAGAGCGCGACCGGTACCCGCTCGTCACTCCACCGGTTCGCGCGAAGCTCGGCCCAGCGATCGGGTGGAACCTGCGCCTCGATCAGTGGCACGCCATCGAGCGTCCAGGCCGGATTGCTGTCCGGCGCGGTCTCGCAGGCGGGAACGAGCAGGAGCAGGATCGCCGTAATCAGTTGCGGAAAGAGAGCGGTGGAGAACGCGGGGGCGTGACGGGCATGCATGGCGGATGATGGAAGCTGTTGCATTCAAAAGCGGAAGAAGATTTCGATCGAGAACACCGATCCGTGCGTGCTGTATGTGTCCGCGAAGCGGTCGCGCGTGAACAGCCCATCCGCGACCATGCGCAGTCGTACATCGTCGTCGACGAACACATTCACCCCGGCCATCAGCTCCGCGCGATGCACGCGCGCGGCATTGGCATCGGGCGCCGACCAGGCGAGCAGCAGATAGGGCTCGATGGTCCGGACGAAGGTGCCGCCGACGTCGACACGCACGGCCGCGAGCGCGCGTACCCCGGGTGACCACACCACGTCCGATTGGCCGAGCAGGCGGCGCCGGATTCCCTCCTCCGGATCCTGCGCGAGCATTGCCTCGATGGTCCCTTCGAACGCGGCGGTGGTGTAGCCCGCATCGATCGAGATTCCATGGGTCGTGATCGCGTCGTCATGGCTGCGCGCCATCACCGTGTACCCGAGCGACGTCGTCCACCCGCCATGATGCCAGCTTCCGCGCGCGGCGGCGGTGGTAACGTAGGAATTGTTCTTGAACACCCCCACCGCGTAGGAATACGGGACCGTCGGTCGTTTTTCCAGGTTTGCATTGTAGTACACCAGAAGGCCGACGTTCCTACCGGCATAGCCCAGCTCCGCGTTGCGCCGATGTACATGGCTGTCGAAGACCGGGATGTACTCGTCACGATCCATGAGTCCCTCGATGCTGTATGGCTTCTTCACATTGCCCAGGCGGACCCGCGCGTAGGTGAGCTGCTTGAAGGTGACCGAAACTTCGCGGAGAATGGCGGTGCGTTCCTCCGAATCACCGCGGAAATCCAGCTGGGCCTCGATTTTCTTCGATAGTGCGATGTCGGCCTGCAGCTTGCCCTCGTAGAAGAATTCCTGGTTGTAGCGCGACACCGGATTGCGGTCGTACATGCGTACCCCGGTCGCACCGAATCCGGAAAACGTCACGTCCTGCGCCCGCAGGGGAATGACGATGAGCAGGCTCGCCAGAATGACGGCCATGGTGGGGGTGGATTGGAGGATGGAGCGGCGCGATGCATGCATGAGAAACGGGTGTTGCGTTGTGATCATGAGGTGAGCGATTCAGTATTCGAAGCGGTAGCGTTGGACACCCGTCGTGAAGGGCAGGGTGATGGCGGCACGCTTCCGCCCCGGCGTGAGTTCTGGCCGCGGGAGATCGTGGTTGTCGGCGGACGCGGGAACCATCGTGTGACCGTTGACTTCTACCATGCGGGGGAGCAGCGCCGCGCCATGCAGCCGGAAGCGAATCCGACGCAGTGCGCCGGCCCACGGTCCGTTGCTGCTGCTGGTCTCGATGACCCAGGCGTTGTCATCGGCATGCATGCGGAAAGTGATTTCGTCGTATCCACCGTGCTCGTGGGCGAATCCATCGCCCGCGTCAAGATACAGGGTGTACGATGCGCTGTCACCCGGTACCACGTCAAGGATAAGTTCCGTCAGTGGCTGTTCGCCCGTGAACTGCTGCGTCTCGCGTCGCGGAATCAGCGCGCCGACGCGATAGAACAGGGGCAGTCGCTCGAGCGGCGCGTCGACAATCACGCGCCTGCCTCCTTCGTAATAGTCGCCCGTCCATGCATCGAGCCAGCGGCCGCGAGGCAGATACACGTCCTGGAACTGCCGTCCCTCGTCCACCACCGGTGCGACGAGGATCTGTGTGCCGACAAGAAACTGATGCTGCCATCGCGTATTGAATGTTTCCGCGTCATCCTCATGATCGAGGAAGAGCGGTCGCATGACCGGCAGTCCGCTGCGTGCGGCGTTGCGGAACTCGGTGTACAGGTACGGCAGGTATTGGTAGCGCATCGAGATGTAGTCCCGTACGACCGACTCGGTCCACTCGCCAAACGACCATGGTTCCTGATCACGCGTGTTGATCGTGGTATGCGTACGCATGAACGGGGTGAAGACGGCGGCCTGCATCCAGCGAACAAACAGCTCGGCGGAGGGTTCGCCATTGAATCCACCAATGTCCGGCCCCGTGAACGGCATGCCCGACAGTCCGAGTCCAATGCTCATGCGCAAGCCCATCCGCAGGTTGTCGAAGCGCGCGCTGTTGTCGCCGGTCCACAACGCCGCCCAGCGTTGCGTTCCCGCGAATGCGGCGCGAGTGAGGATGAAGGGGCGCTTGTCCGGTTGCGCACGACGCATGCCCTCGTAACTCGCCTGGGCCTCGAGATGGCCGTACACATTGTGGATTTTCTTGATCGTGCCGCGAAGTCCGCCATCGTCGAATTCGACCAGTGTCGGAAACTCCCGTCCCCACACCGCGGGTTCGTTCATGTCATTCCAGAATCCATCGATGCCGATGTCCATCAGCGCGCCGTATTTGTCTCCCCACCAGGTGCGGACGTCCGGACGCGTGAAGTCCGGAAAGTGGCACCAACCCGGCCAGACCTCGCCGGCATATGGTGTTCCATCCGGATACGTCGCGAAATACCTGCCGCGCAGGCCTTCCTCGTACACATCGTATCCGGCTTCCACCTTGATGCCCGGATCGATGATCGGAACGACCTTGAATCCGAGTGCCTCGAGATCGGCCAGCAGCCGGGGGGGATCGGGAAATGCCACCGAATCCCAGGTGAAGACCTTGTAATTATCCATATACCGGATATCCAGATACAGCACATCCGCGGGAATGCCGCGCTCCCGGAAGTTCCGTGCAATATCCCGCACTTCATGGTCGGGAAAATACGCCCAGCGGCATTGCTGATACCCCAGTGCCCACATCGGCGGCAGGGGCATGCGCCCGGTGAGATCCGCGTACCGACGGACGACGTCCGCGATGCGCGGCCCGAACATGAAATAATAATTCAGCTCGCCATCTTCCGCGCCGAAGGAATACACGCGGTCGCTGGCCGCGCCCATGTTGAACACGCTCCGATAACTGTTGTCGAGAAACGTGCCATATGCGCGTCCGCCATGCATGCCGATGAAAAAGGGGACCGAGGCATACAGCGGATCGCGGTCGTGGGTATAGGCGGGGAAATCGGAATTCCACATGGTCCAATGGCCGCCGCGTTTGTTGACGTCGCCCACCTTCTCCCCCAGCCCGTAGAACCGCTCGTCCCCATGCAGCGTGCGCCAGACCTGCACTTCCTTTCCGTCCCACGCATGGCCGAAGGCCGGATCGTCCGCGGCCACGATCGTGCCGTCGGTGTCCGCGAATTGCAGACGCACGGGGTGCTTCTGGACAATGATCACACCACGGGGAAGGATGCAGCGCAGCGCCGCGGGCTCGTCCTCGATACGCCATGCCAGTGTCGATGGCCGCGGGGCGGTGACCGCGAAGGAAGGCCGATCCAGGAGTGTCCCGTCGCGGCCGAGCTGCACGCGCACGGTGGCGCTGTCGACAAGGGTGAGACGCAGCACGTTGTTGGCGGCCGTGATGGTCAGGCGTGACCCCTCCACCGTATGCGAGGCGTACGCGCCGAGAAACGTGTAGCGATCGGCCCGCGCGTTCCCCGCGCACAACAGCCCGACCAGAAGAAGGGCGAACAAGCGTATCATAAGAAAATCCAGTCTGATTATCGGAAATACCACCAGAGCGCCGCGACCACCATGACCAGGATCAGCGACAGGGCGATGTTGACACGGCGGGCACGCGTGGGCGTCGCCCGCAGGCGTGGTGTGTCGGACCACGTGAGATTGATCAGATCCCACCGTCGCGGCGCCTCGGTCGCCAGACTCACCACGATGAGCACACCGCTGGAGACGAGGAAGAGCACGACGGCGATGTGAAGAAAATTCATTGTCGCGAACGCACGGAGCACGCCATCATCGAAGGGCGCGAGCTTGTGCTGGATTTCCAGGATGAAGCGCAGCGCACCGAGCACCAGTCCGGTCATCAGCGCGGCGATGGCGCCCGTGGCGTTGACACGGTGCCAGAACAGGCCAAACAGGAAGACGGCCGCGATGGGTGGAGAGATGTAGCCCTGCACGCTCTGCAGATACACGTACATGCGTTCATCGCTGAGCAGTCCGATGAAGGGAATCCACGCCAGGCCGAGCAGCACCATGCCGCCGGTGACCATGCGGCCGATACGCACGGCCTCGCGTTCGCTGGCGGCGGGACGCCAGCGCTGATACATGTCGATCGTGAAGAGCGTGGACGTGGAATTGAACATCGCGCTGAGCGAGGACATGAGCGCGGCCAGCAGACCCGCCACGACCAGTCCCTTCAGCCCGCTCGGCAACAGCGTGGTGATCAGCCAGGCGAAACTTCGATCGCCCGTGATTTCTCCTCCCGACAGCGCATGGCCAATCATGCCGGGGAGCACGAGGATGAACACCGGAAGGATCTTCAGGAAGCCGGCGAAGATCGTGCCCGCCTGTGCCTGATCGAGATTGCGCGCGCTGAGCACGCGCTGCACGATATACTGATCGGTGCACCAGTACCAGATGCCGAGAATGGGTGCGCCGAAGACAATGCCCGTCCAGGGAAAGTCCGGATCACTCATGGGTTTGAACATGTGCCAGAAGTCCGGCGGGGTTGCCGCGACCACCGCGTCCCATCCACCCGCCCGGTCGAGCCCGATCACCGTCAACGCGACCGCGCCGGCGATGAGGATGAACATCTGCACGAGATCGGTGTAGATGACGGCCTTCAGCCCTCCCAGGACGGTATAAATCCCGGTGATGAGAACGATGACAACCGCGGACGTATACATGTCCCATCCCACCACGGCGTGGAGAAGGATGCCACCGGCATACAGCGAGATCGAGATCTTCGTGAGGATGTAGGCCACGATGGAGACGACGCTGAGATAGAGCCGCGCGGCGGGACCATAACGTCGCTCGAGGAACTCCGGCATCGTGAAGACGCCGGACTTCAGATAAAAAGGTGTGAAAACCCAGCCAAGCAGCAGCACGATGAGCACCGCCAGCCATTCGAAATGTCCGACCGCGAGTCCCGATTTTGATCCCGTGCCCGCGAGTCCGAGCAGATGTTCGCTCGAGACGTTGGTGGCGAACAGCGAGGCGCCGATGGCCAGCCATCCGACATTGCGGCCCGCGAGAAAGTATCCGACCCGCGTTTCGTCGCGGCGCGAGAAGTACACGCCGATGCCGATGACGAGCAGGATGTAGACGATGACGATGAGCAGATCAGGGAGAGCGAAGGCGCTGTCCATCCGCGGGACTCCATACGTCGTGGGTGGGTACGGCAAACTCGTGATTGGGATGCACAATGGCAAGGTGGCCGCCAGCCGCCTCGCGCGGTGCGTCCCATGGGGTCCGCTTCGCTATGGAACGCGCACGACCACCATGGTCATGTCATCGTGCTGTTCCGCGCGGCAGGCGAAGCGGCGCGTGTCACGGTACAGGTGCGAGAGCAGTTGCTCCGCGCTGCCCCCCGGGAAGGCACGCAGGGCGAGGGCGAGCCGCTCGTCGCCGTATTCCTCGCGCTTCCGTGTCATCGTTTCGGGATAGCCGTCGGTGTATAAAAGATAGATCTCTCCGGAATTCAGCGGTACGACAATCTCCTCGATCGTCGCCGTGAACGTATCTCCGGCCTCGAAGCCGAGCGCGATGCCGCGCGAGGTGATCGAATCCACGGTGGCATTCGCCCCGCGGCGCATCACCGGCGTATGTCCCGCGCGCGCGATGCACAGCGTGCGTGCCTCCATGTCGAAGACGGCATAGATCATGCTGATGAAATGCCCGCGCTCGACGTTGCGGTAGAACAGGCGGTTCATTTCCGCGAGCACCGCCGCGGGCGATCCGTGCTGCCAGGCGAGCGCCTGGAGAAACCCCTTCGTGAGCGTCATGTAAAAGGCAGCCTGCGTCCCCTTGCCGGACACATCGCCGATGGCGATGCCGAGACGATGCGGTCCGAGTTCGACAAAATCATAGTAGTCGCCGCCGACCTCCTGCGCGGGTGCGCAGTGCGAGGCGATGTCGAGTCCGGGGATCATCGGATTGCGCTTGGGAAGAAACCCCATCTGTACATCGCGCGCGATCTCGAGTTCGCGCGCCAGACGCTGCCGCTCGGTGATGTGCCGCTGGAAGCGCGGCGCGAGGCTCTCGAGATCCATCTCCGGATCGGGCGTGAGCAGGGCGATTGCCGCCCAGGCCATCAGCAGCGCGGGCATGGATGCGATCACCATGCCATCCGTCATGTAGGCCGACGGCGTAAGGCCAAGGAAGAGACCGTCGTTCAATACGGAAAACAGCAACAGTGCGGTCAGGGCGGTGAGCAGGTCCGTTTCCACGAACAGCCAGACGAGAAGCAGCATCACGGGCAGCAGCACCAGCCAGGCGGCGGGCAGCGGCACCAGGTTGGGACTGTTGACAAGGGTGAAGACCAGCACCGGCAGGGCGATCACGAGCGGCGTGCTCCGAAGCCGCTGTCGCGCGAGCGAGACGATCCCGAGCAGCATGAACGCGCCGGCGAAGAGACTGGAGACCAGCGCGCTGCCGATGATGGACAGCGAGGCGGATGGCATCGAGAGTGGCCGGATTCCATCGTTCCCCGATGGGCGAATCCAGACCGCGTCGATCCCATCGACCGCCCATGACGCCAGCAGCCCGACCACCAGCATCGCGGCACCGGCGACCGTTCCCCACAACAACGCGCGTCCCACGCGCGAGTGCAGGAGATACCCCGCACGCAGCAGGTCAAATGTGCGCAGCTTGTTCTTCCAGGTCTCGCGTCCGAGACTTTCACCGACCGCCCAGAGGGGCACGAAACCGCCACCCACGAACAGCGGCGTGATGAGCAGCGGGATGAGCAGTTCGAGACCCGGGTCCATCTGCCGTGTCAGTTCGAGGTACATCCAGCCCCCGAAGAGGATCGCGATCACGGTGCCGAGAATCGCGGCGGTACGGAAACCGATTTCATCACTGCGCATGCGGCGGAGGAACAGAACCAGCAGGATGATTCCGAAGATCGCGTAATACACGACCTCGAAAATGTCGGCGATTTCCATCGTCGGATTTCCCGCCTCCGTGCGCATGAATCGTGGGATGCGTTCGTATCGCGCGAGCATGTCACCGCTGATTGTCGCGGAGACATCGATCGAATCTCCCACGTCGTCATTGTACACGGTCCATCGAACATGATGGTCGATGCGCTGCTGCTGGCTGGTGGTGACGACACGAATGACGCGGTCGTCGGCGGGGAGGGAGTCGGCGTCCGACGCGAACACCGCGAGTGGTGCGATGTCCTGTGGCACCGCGAGCTGAACCAGCAGGCGACGCACAATCCGATAGGCCGCGGCGGGAGAGAGCGAAGGGACCGCGACCGAGTCATCGAGTGGCGCATCGAGTTGCAGTAACCGTCCGTAACCGTCGAAGCGCATGGAAATGTCCCCGGCCATGATGCGCCGCACCATGCGTGCCTCGTCGCCCGCCGCCGGGGCACGCATCGGATCCAGCGCATCGTCCCGGCGCAGCAGACGCACCTTCCAGAAATGACCCGGGACCAGCGCGCGGAGCCTTCGATTGCCGGCTTCCGCGCCGTGCCGGTCATACATGCGCGCGAGCAGGGCATTGTCGCTGGTCATCACGGCGCTCGAGCGGAAGTGCCCGGGATCGAGTCCCATCACCTCGATCACCGCCAGACTCCGCGCGACGATGTGCCGGTCGTTCGAGTTGAGCGGGATCCCCGACGTGGGATGGAACGCGGGAGCGAGCCAGACGACCACCGTGCCCAGGATCAGGAGCGCGAGCACGCCGAGCATGATCTGTGTCAGGGAGGTGAGGTGGGAGTGCTGTTTCATCGTCTCGTGTTCGGATGCATGCAGGGAGGAGTGCAACCGTCGGAACGATCCGCCGTATCACGCATTCTGTCCTGCGGCATTCCGGCGGATATGTCTCACGGCGGTGTTGGTTTCCGCAAAATGCACTTTTTGTGCATTTCCGCGAAGTAAGAAATTGTGTACCTTTTTCTCTCCTTCCTCCCATTCCGGAGCCGCGTGTCGGTACAGTGATGAAACCCCTGCAGGAACGCCTCTCGCCCCGCGCCATCCGTGCGCTGTACGTGCTGCTTGCCGGTGCCGTGTTCGCGCTGACGATGTACAACGGCCTGCATGTCATGCTCTGGCGCGTGCCCAGCAACGACCAGTGCCAATGGATGCAGCACTGGAGCGATTCGACGCGTCCACATCTCGATGCCATCGCCCCGGGCTCCTCTGCCGCGACCGCCGGACTCCTGCCGGGCGACATTCTGCTCGCGGTGGACGGGACGCCGGTCACGATGGCGGCGCAGGCCCAGCGGTTGCTGGCGGATGTGCGTCCCGGCGCGCGCGTACCCCTGCGGATCGAACGCGACCATCGTCCGCGGGAGATCGCATGGGGACCCGGTGCGGAGGAAACGCGCCCGCCGTTTGTTCTCACCGACCGCATCTTCGAAACCCTGGTCATCACCAACATCGTACCGGGCGGCGTCACCGACCGCGCGGGCATTCGTGACGGTGACATCCTTCTGCGCATCGACGGCGTCAGCATCAATACCCGGTACGGCGCGTCGTACTTGATTAATATCCATCCCGCGGGCAGCACGGCGACATTTCTCGTCGACCGCGACGGGGAACGGATGGAATTCGATGTCCGCCTGCTGAAGACCTTCAACCTCCCGTATTTCTCCGGTTTCCTGCTCGGACTCGGTTTCCTCGTGGTGGGTGTCTTCGTCGTGCTGGTACGTCCCGATGGCAGCATCCAGCGCAAATTCGCGCGGTATGGAATGTACACCATGTTGATGTTCGGGATGATGAACATCAACATTGGCGGACCGTACGACCCCGCCTGGAAATCCTACACGTTTTTCGGCATCGGACTGCTGACCCGCTGTCTCGCACCGCCGGCGCTTCTCGCGTTTTTCCTGCACTTTCCGGCCGTGCGTTCACTGCCTCGTCGGCGACTGGTGATGGTGCTGCTCTACATCGCCGCCATCGTTCCGGCGCTGCTGCTCGCGGTGAATGCGTTCCGCGTGGACTGGTTTTTCGTCCCGGTCTGGATGGTCCTCACCGCGTATTATTTCCCCTTCGCCTTTTTCCTTGCCGGACTCGCGCTGTTCGCGCACAGCTATTTCCGATACATCGCTCCGGAACAGCGTCGTCCACTTCGCCCGATCCTCCATTCGGCGATCATCGGCATCGCGACCTTCACCTATATCGTGGTGCTCAACCTGACCCATCCGCTCGTCCTGTATCTCGACCCGATCCTCATGGTCCCGGCGCTGCTGATCGTGGGCATCCCTCCCGCCTTCGCCTACGCGATCATCCGACACCGGCTGATGGACATGACCCCGGTCGTCCGCCGCAGCCTGATTTACGGCATCGTCACCGCGGCGCTGGCGGCGATCTACCTCGGGGTGGTGTTCGGACTCGGCAGTTTGCTCGGACACGTGCTCGGCCAGGCCGACAACACCCTGCTCATCCTCGTCGCCGTGATCGCGATCGCGCTGCTCTTCGACCCGCTCAAGCAACGCGTGCAACAAGCCGTCGACCGGATCTTCTATCAGGAACGCATCAACTACCAGAAGGCGCTGCGCGAATTCAGCAGCGAGTTGCCGCGGCTGATGAATCTCGCGCAGATCCTCGATACGGTGGTCGATCGTATCGCGGCGATCATGCGGGTGGAGAACGTGTCGGTGACGCTTTGTGACGAACGCGAGGGCTGTCACGCCGTCGCCCGCGGGGTGGACGCGGAACTCTGCACCTTCGACCACCGTCGTGGCGGCGTGATCGGCCTGCTCGAGTCGACACGCGTGCCGCAGCGATTCGAGTTGATCGACGAGAATACCCTGCTCGTCGACGCGGAGGACCGGGAGAAGGTGAAGCAGTCGGGCATGGTGCTGATGGTCCCCATGTTCCTGCAAGACCGTCTGATCGGCTCGATCAATGTCGGTCCGAAGCGCAGCGGTCGGGTGTATTCGGAGGAAGACATCGATCTGCTGGCGACCGTGGCGGGACAGGCCGCCATCGCCATCGAGAATGCACGCCTGCATCGCTCGGAGATCGAAAAGGAAAAAATCACCGAACAGCTCAAGATCGCGCAGCGCATCCAGCAGGGACTGCTTCCGAAGAACAATCCCTCCGTCGCCCGCCTCGACATTGCCGGGACCAGCATTCCGGCGCAAACCGTCGGAGGGGATTATTACGACTACATCGAACTGCCGGACAATCGCCTGCTCGTCGCCGTGGGTGATGTCTCCGGAAAGGGGATGCCGGCGGCGCTGTATATGTCGAAAGTCCAGGGCATGATCCGCTTCGCGGCCCAGATTTCCGGGCATCCCAAGGACATGCTCATCCGCGTCAATCGCCTGATCTGCGAGGGCATGGAGCGGAATTCCTTCATCACCATCATCCTCGCGTTGTTTGATTTCAACGCGGACACGGTGACCATCTGTCGAGCGGGACACACCCCGCCGCTCGTCGCACTCAATGGAACATTATCCTTTCTCGGCTCGGAAGGCATGGGTCTCGGACTCGAGAATGGTCCGGTGTTCGAGGACTCTCTCGAGGAACGGGAATTCGCCCTCGTCCCGGACGGGTTGATCGTGTTGTACTCCGACGGACTTACCGAGGCGATGGACACGCAGCGCAACGAATTCGGCGAGGAGCGGGTGCTCGAGCTGGCCCGGCATGCCACACGACTCTCCGCCGCCGACCTGCAGCGCCGGCTCATCGACGCGGCGCAGCACCATCGTGGCGCGGCGGAACAGAACGACGACATCACGCTGGTTGTCATCCGGGTGCGGTAGAAGCGGGGTTTGCGGGGCTTCCGGGAATTCGTGACCTTTGTGGCATGCATTCTCGTACAACGGATACCATCATGACCCTGCGTTTCTTCTTTATTCCGACCCTCCTCGTCCTTTTCTCCATCCTCATCCTGCCGGCCTGTGAGAAGGATACGCGCAATCCCGCCGATCGCGATTTCGAGCAGCTCGCCGGCCGCTTCCTCGAGCAGTATCTCGCGATGCACCCCGAGCACGCCACGCAGTTGGGGGACCACCGGCATGACGCGCGCCTGGATGACTACACGCGCGCCGGGATCGAGACCGACGCCGCGTTCTGCCGCGCGTATCTCGACACGCTGCGAACAATCCGGGTCGAGACCCTGTCACCGCAGCACATGATCGACTACGAGATCATGCGGCATCAGCTCGAGGCCACGCTCTTCGGCCTCGAGGAACTGCGTGAGTGGGAATGGAATCCGCTGGTCTACAACCCGGGCAATGCGATCTACGCGTTGATCGCACGGGACTACGCGCCGCTCGCCGAGCGTATGCGCGCCGCGTCGGCGCGCCTGCGTGCCATCCCCGCCATGCTCGCCGCCGCACGGACGAATCTGACCACGCCGCCGTCCATTCATACCGAGACGGCGATTCTGCAGAACGCGGGCACGATCGCCCTGTTGAATGAGACCCTGGAGTCCTTTATCGAGAAATGCGACCGGGCCTTGCAGCAGGAGGTTCGTGCGGCGCGGGACTCGGCCGTGGCGGCGCTCGAGGCGCATGGAGCCTGGCTAAAGACGGAGCTGCTGCCGCGCTCGTCGGGTGAATTCCGCCTGGGAGACGACCGGTATGCGAGGAAATTCGCCCTGCGTCTCGACACCGACATGGCGCCGCGGGAACTCCTCGCACGGGCCGAGGAAGACATGCGGGTCACGACAGCCGCGATGCGCGATGTGGCGGCGGAACTGCATCCGCGGTTGTTTCCCGGTACGGCACTGCCCGCGGACACCGCCCAGCTCATTCGCATGGTGCTCGCACGGCTCGCGGACGACCGTCCCTCCGACAGCACGATTGTCGATCGCGTCCGTGGCGATCTCGACGAGGTGCGCCGCTTCGTGGCCGAGAAGCAGCTCGTGACCCTCCCGACCGAGCCCATCGAGATCATCGTCATGCCGGAATTCCAACGCGGGGTCGCCGTCGCCTACTGCGACGCTCCCGGTGCACTTGAAAAGAACGGGAAGACATTCTACGCAATCGCTCCGACGCCGGACGACTGGACCGCGGAACGCCGCACGTCCTTTTACCGTGAATACAACCACTTCATGCTGAAGAATCTCACCGTGCACGAGGCCATCCCCGGTCACTACCTGCAGCTGACGGCGGGCAATCGCGCGGCGGCACCGACGCTGCTCCGCGCGGTGTTCCATAGTGGCGTCTTCGCCGAGGGCTGGGCGACGTATTGCGAGACCATGATGGCCGACGCGGGATATGGTGGCGCGGAGGTGCGCATGCAGGTCTTGAAGATGCGTCTGCGCCTGCTGATCAATGCGATTATCGACCAGCGAATTCACGCAATGGGCATGACCGAAGGCGAGGCCATGGCGTTGATGATGGAGCGCGGCTTCCAGGAAGAAGGCGAGGCCGCGGGGAAATGGCGCCGTGCCTGTCTGACCTCGACCCAACTGAGTACGTATTTCTACGGAAACATCAAGATCAACGAGCTCCGTCGTCGCGCCGAACAACGCGCCGGTTCGGCCTTCGTGCTCCGCGCCTTCCATGACGAGCTGCTTTCGCACGGCACGATTTCACCCACATTCCATCCCATGCTGATGAAGCTTCCCGCCGAGCAGGGCGGCACCGACACCCCGGACGCCGTCGCCGCGCGATGAACCCCGTTGCCGATGTCCCGGTCGCCGAACTCGCGGCCATGCATGTCGCATGGTGTGGCGAGGAGGTACGGGAAGTCCGCCCGCTGAAGGGAGACGCCTCCGACCGGCGGATCTTCCGCCTCCATTCCGACCGGCGGACAAGTATCGGAGTGCTGGGCCCGAATATCCCGGAAAACCGCGCCTTCACCGGCTTCGCCCGGGCCTTTCGCGCGGCGGGACTCGCCGTGCCGGAGATCCTCGCCATCAACGACCACCACTCGGCCTACCTCGAGGAGGATCTCGGTGATATGACGCTCGCCGCATGGGGGGAATCCCGTGGCGAGGGCAACCGCCCGGCATTGCTGGCAATGTACGAACGGGTGCTGGCGGAGCTGCCGCGTTTCCAGATCGACGCGGCGGACGCGGTGGACTACGGGCTCTGCTATCAGTGGGCGGAATTCGGCGCCGAGGCCATGGCCTTCGACATCGCCTCGTTCCGCACCCATTTCCTCGAACGGCTGACGAGGGCCGACTGGCCACGGGACGTGTATGCCCGAGACACGCAGGCCTTGATCGACATTCTGCTGCGCGCCGACCGGCGGTCTTTTCTGTACCGGGACTTCCAGTCGCGCAACATCATGATCCGCGAGGGCGGGCCGTGGTTCATCGACTTTCAATCCGGTCGCCGCGGAGCCCTGCATTACGATGTCGCGGCACTGCTCTACGATTCGCGAAGTTCGTTCGACGAGACCGAACGCATGCGGCTTGTTGACCGCTACTGTGACCGGGTGGACGAACGCCGGCATGTCGATCGCGACGAATTCCTGTATTATTTCCACGGCTTCGCGATCCTGCGTCTGCTGCAGGCGCTCGGTGCGTTCGGGAATCTCGGGCTCAACAAGGGCAAGCCGCGCTATCTCACGCTGATTCCCTCACGGCTCACCGCGCTGGACGGACTCCTGCGCCACGCGGAGATCATGCGGGCGCTCCCCGCGCTCCGATCGATGCTGCGGGCACTGACGGACGATCCGGACGCCCTCGCGATTCCCACCCTCTCCGGCGCGGACCGCACGCCGTCGGATGACATCACCTGAATTCCCCTCACCGATACACAAACGCCATGTTGCATATAGATCTGTATTCCTTCGGCTACCATCGCTCCGGTATTCCCGCCGATCCGAGCGGAAATCGCGGCGGCTTCGTTTTCGACTGCCGCATTCTTCCCAATCCCGGTCGCGAGCAGCGCTATGCGGGACTGAGCGGACTCGATGCCGCCGTCGGGGACTTCCTCGCGGGGCGCCCCGAGACCACGGAATTCCTCACGCATGTGCTCGCGTTGATCGAGGCGGCCGCGCGCAACTACACCGCCCGCGGCTTCACGCATCTCATGGTCAATTTCGGCTGTACCGGCGGACAGCATCGCTCGGTCTACATCGCCGAATGTGTCGCGGCCACGCTCCGTCCGCGGGGCTATCACGTGACGCTGACCCACACCGAGCGGGAACGGTGGCAGTGAGCGGCCCGATTCCTGCCGGCACGGCACCCAGCCATCGGGCGAGGCGGGACCCGCGACGGGGTGCGCGGTGAAGGGCATGATTCTCGCCGCGGGCTTCGGTTCGCGACTCGCACCGCTGACCGACCGATGTCCGAAGGCGCTGGTGCCGGTCGCGGGACGGCCGATGATCGCGCATGTGGTGGAGGCGCTGTGTCGCGCGGGTTGTGACGAACTCGTGGTCAACGCGCATCATTTCGCGGAACAGATAGAAGAGTATTTTATCCGAAATGATGCCGGTGTTCCCGTCCACGTCCTGCGCGAGACCGACATCCTCGGTACCGGAGGTGGAGTGCTGAACGCCGCCCCCTTGCTGGAGCATGAAGAGCACGTGCTCCTCCATAACGCCGACATCGCCACCGAGTCCGATCTGCGCCTGTTGGTCGCCGCGCATCGGAAGGCCGTGCATGAGGACGGCGCCGGCGGTCAGACCACGACACTCGCCACGTTGCTCGTCAATCGCCGCGCCACGAACCGCGCCCTGCTGTTCGACGCCGGGCTGCGCTTCATCGGGAAGGAGGCGTGGCGGGCCGATGGTCTGGTCGCGTCACCGGAGGCGCTCCGCCTGGGCTTCTGTGGTGTGCACGTGATCAGCGGGGCCCTGTTCCGCATCGGGTTCCCCCCCGGATTCAGCGACATTTTCGACATCTACCGCGCCGGCTTGGTGCAGGGTCACACTCTCCACGGGCATGTCACCGATGCCTACTGGACCGATCTGGGTTCGGTCGCGCGCATTCGGCGGCATGAAGCGCGGTAAGCACAAGAGCGGATGCGCATACGCCGCGCGCCCGTTGCCGGTCTTCACGCTCACATTCTCGATTCCCCCAGGATGCCAGATATGCTGAGATTCATTCTTGTCCTCGCGCTGATCACACCCGCGGCATTACCGGCCCAGGATGTATTGTCTCTCGGCGGACTCGATGCGGCGGGATATCCGGAGATCAGGATGGCGCTGCGGCTCGTGCGTGGAGGGCAGGTTGTGTATCCGTTGGATGCCGGCCGCATCATCACGAAAGAAAACGGCCGACTCATCCCGAATACCGTCACCTGCGCCGCACCGCTTCGCGAGCGGCCGTCCGTTGCCATCGGTTTCGAACGGAGTCTCGATGCGAATTTTCCGAAGGCAATGACCGCCGCACGGGCTTTTCTCGAACGGGTGGAATTCACCAACGACGGAGCGGAGGCCTCGTTGTGGTCCTTCGCGACCACGGTGGATGCCGAGGTCGCGATGACGCGTGACAGCCTGCGCCTGCGCCGCGCACTGGACGCGCTCTCCGCCGCCGCGTGGCCGTTCAACGGTACCGCGCTGTACGAGAGCATGCATCGCGCGATCGAGGATGTCAACGCCATGGGTACGGGCGGCCGAAAGGCGATCGTCTTTTTCACCGACGGCTACAATAACACCGCGCTGTACGGAAGAAGTTGGGACGACGTGCGCGGTCGCGCGGCCGTCGATGGCATCCGCATCTATGTCGTGCTTGTGAAGAACCGTGACGAGGGCGAACAGGCCATGCGCACGCTCGCCGAAGCCAGCGGGGGCTTCATGGTGGACGGGAGCGATCCAAACGCCGTCGATTCGGTGTATGCGGCGCTTGTCGCGCCCGATCCGGCGCGGCAGTGGTGCGAGGTGCGCTTCCGTTCCCCGCTGTGCGCGAACGGGACGCTGCGACGCGTGGATGTGGGCTATCTGCGTTCTCCCGCCGACACCCTCTGGGCCGAGGTTGGGTATCAGGCACCGTGGAATCCGGCCGACTTGCAACCGCTTTCCGTCTGGTGTTCTCCTCCCGCCCCGTTGCCTGGCGACACCGTACCGCGTGTAGCCATCGGAGTGCGGCTCGACGCGGGATGGCAGCCGCCGGGGTTCTCCATCGCGCTGCCGCTCGGCGGGATGCGTGTCACAGCGGAGGAAGCGGGCGCGTGGCCGCTGTCCATGCGCATCGCCGGGGACTCTTGCATTCTCGACGTCACACCGCCGGGGAGCGGTCTGACGGACGGGTACCACACGCTCGCGCGTCTCGTGCTCGAAGGCATACCGCCGCGTGAAGCCTGGCAGCCGGTACTGCTCGCCGATGCGTCCGGATGCCTGCGACTCGAACACGTGACGCGTCCCGCATCCGCCGCGGTGGCGCTCGACACCACGCGCACCGGGAGGCGCGAGACGGCGGCACTTGAATTGCGGATGCATCCATCCGATATTCCCGAAGGCGCGCAACGACTCGACCTCGAGATCGCGGTGGACACCGCGCTCGCGCGTTTCGATGCCGACGAGCCATGGCGCGGCACGGCATTTCCTGACGGATGGACGGTTCGTGCTTCCAGACCGCGTGTCGACGGTGCATCGGAGCTGCTTGAGCTCACGCTGGCCGGTCCCGCGCGGGACGAGTCGTTCGACGCCGGCGCGTTGCGCATCACGGTCGGGAGCGATCCGGCATACCTCATTCCAGTTACCATCCGTTCGGCACGGGTGAACCTGCACGCCGCCGCCGTGATGGAGCCGGGACTCCTGGTCATCCGGGATTCCTGCCGCAACAACCTTGTTGCCCTCGCGGGACTCTCTCCCGCCCAACCGTGGCCACAGCCGGCACGCGACATTCTGCACCTTCGACTCACTTCCCCGGATCCGCGGCACCTTTCATTGCGCATCCTCGACGCGCTGGGCCGTGAGGCAATGCACCTTCCCGCGCGTCCCATTGTTGCCGGCACGACCGATATTCAGATCGACGTTTCCGGATTGCAGCCCGGCCGTTACACCATGCACTACATCACCGCGCAGGGCGGCACCACCCGGTCTTTCCTCATCCTTCGCTGAACGATCGGATTCCATCCCGCCCCTTCGGATCTCTCGCTTCTCGTCCTTTCTTCGTATCTTCAAAGTTCCCGCCATCGGGTACATGTACTACCAAGAGCACACCTTCGCAATGCGCACGTTTCTCTTTTCGCTCCTTCTCCCGGCAATCATCCTTCCCACGTCGATGATGGCGCAGACCCATGAACAGAAAGTCGCGGCGGCGGCCTTTGTCGACGCCTTCGTGGCGCGGGCGTGGGATCGTCTCGAGGCACTGTCGCATCCAACCATGCGGGAAAAGATCACGCGCGAAAAGTGGGTCTCCTTGATCGATGGACTCGAACAGAAAGCGGGTCCGGCGCGGTGGCAGGAATTCGCCTCCGCCGAACCCAACGGCAGCTATGCCAGCATCGTGCACAACATCCATTTCGAGAAGGATTCCCTCGCCGTGCGCGTGGTGGTTGATTCGGTGAATCTCGTGGGTGGTTTCTGGCTCGACCAGATCAAACGCGTGTATCACTATCCGCCCCCCGCGTACGCCGACCCGAAGGCCTATACCGAACGTGAGGTTGTCGTCCGTGGCGCGTATGAACTCCCGGCGACGCTGAGCGTGCCGAACGGTCGCGGACCGTTTCCCGCCGTGCTGCTCGTGCATGGTTCCGGGCCGAGCGACCGGGACCAGACCATCGCCGGCAACAAGATGTTCCGCGACATCGCATGGGGACTCGCCAGCCGGGGGGTCATGGTGCTTCGCTACGAGAAACGCACGAAACTCTTTGGCGCGAAAATGAACCGGTACAAGACCACGGTGCAGGAGGAAACGATCGACGACGCCATCGCGGCCATCGATCTGCTCGCCACGCAGCCGGAGACCGATACCACCCGCATCATCCTCGCCGGACACAGTCTGGGTGCGACCCTCGCGCCGGAAATCGCCACGAAGGCACCCGCGATCGATGGTGTGGCCATGCTCGCGCCCATCGCCCGGCCGCTGGAAGTGGTCATCAACGACCAGCTCCGCTTTATCGCGTCGATGCAGGATACCATGTCGGTGGAGGAACGGGCCAAGCTCGACGCGGAACTCGCGAAAGTGGCGGAAATCCAGGAGGAAACGCTTATGCCGACGAAGATGCTGCTGAACATGCCGGCCACGTATTACTACGACCTGCATCGGCGGGACCAGCATGCGTACGCGAAGTCGCTCGGCAAGCCGATCCTGATCGCGCGCGGGACGAAGGATTATCAGGCGCCCCAAATGGACTACCTCCTGTGGCAGGATGTTCTCGCCGGGGTGCCGAACACCGCCTTCCGTACCTACGATGACTGCTATCACCTCTTTATCGAGACCGAAGCCACCCCGGGGCCGTGGAACTACCAGCAGGAGGGACACGTGGTGGAAGCGCTGATCGACGATCTGGCGGCCTGGTGCACGCACTTCGTTCTGCCGGAGAGAGGAATTCGGAATACCGGAGATGATTCTCCGGAAACCGGGGGCGGAACGCACTGACATGGGCAGAGCCGGAGGCGGCAGCGGCCATCGGGTGCACCGGCGCGTCAGCAAGCGCAAGGACATCGAGAAACTCTGGCGAAAAGGCACCGCCCGCTGGCAGTATGCCGGCGAGGGAGAGCGGGACAGTGATCAGGTCGATCGGAAGCTCGGCGCGCCGCGTCTGATTTCCCTTGTCAACACCGAACACGAACACGAGGCCCTGGTCGTGCAGACCGGTGGTCCGCATATCTTGCTTCGCAACGGTGCGACAACGCTGCGTGCGCGTCCCCGCCGCTCCACGACCACCGAGAATACCGACGCCACGCTCGTCGCCATCGGTGATGTCGTGTCGTATGAAGACATGGGAGAAGACGAAGCGGTGATCACCCATGTGTTCGCGCGTGATTCCTTTCTCTTGCGCACCTCCATCCGCGACGCGGAATACGCGCAGGTGCTGGTGGCGAATTGCGACCAGGTGCTCGTCACCGCCGCGGCGACCGACGAGTTGTTGCGTCCCGGACTGATCGACCGCTATCTCGTCGCCGCCGCGATGGGAGGCGTTGGCGCGGCGATCTGTATCAACAAGATCGACCTGCCCGACGAGGAAGACCGCGCGTACGTCGAGGACATCGCCGAAATGTACCGTGACATCGGGTACGCGGTGGTGCTCTCCAGCGCCGTGACCGGCGAGGGACTCGACGAACTCACGAACCTTCTCGGCGGCAACGTCTCCGCGCTCTCCGGTCATAGCGGGGTGGGGAAGACCACGCTGCTCAACCGGCTCATCCCCGACCTCGACGAAAAAACCGCCGATCTCTCCGAGCAGAGCCAGCGCGGCATGCACACCACCACGCGCAGCACGCTGTACGAGCTTCCCGGTGGCGGCTTCATCGCCGACACCCCCGGCATTCGGGAATTCGGACTCTTCCAGTTCGAGCGCGGTGACCTGCACACCTATTATCCGGATTTCCTGCGCTTCGCCGACGCCTGCCGTTTCCCCTCCTGCACGCACACGCACGAACCCGGCTGCGCCGTCAAGGACGCCGTCGAGCGCGAGGATATCCATCCCTACCGGTATCGCAATTATCTGCAGATTCTCGAAAGCGAAGAAGAAAACTGATCGCGGATGAACGCGAATGGATCGGATTTTCGCGGATGGTTCTGGAATCCTGAGCCATCCGCGTTCATCAACGTTCGCGGTTCAGAATTCCACATCGAGCTGTGCACTGACCGCGCCGAGACGGTCGCCTTCGATGGTGTCGGGTCCTTCTCCCATCGAGGCGATGCCATCCTTGATGGTCACCGCGTAGCGCAGCCCGATTTCCACCCCGTGCCACGGCCGCCACTGGGCGAACAGATACGCCCGAAGTCCATCCCCGTACAGGACCAGATTCTGCATCACCCCGCGCACGTCGTGCTCGAACTGGTACAGGCGTGCGTCGTAGCCTTCGGTCCCATACGCGGTCAGTCGTCCGAGCAGGGTGAGGCCGGGCAGGGGGCGGAGCCGAAGATCGGCCGACAGCAATACCCCGTCGCCCCCGGCCAGCCAGGCGTCGAACGCAGTGCGGACATATTCCGCGCGCAACCGCAGCCGCGCACCCCGCGTGGTTTCATGGGATATTTCAATCCGAAACGATGATTGCGTGCGACGGACGATGGGACGGATGTCCTGCCCGGTTTCGCTTCGCGCCGCCGCGGTTTGATCCTTGCTCGTGCGCGCCAGCCGTGCACGCAGCTGTGTCGCCCGATCGAATCCATACTCGGCCGAGAGCATTGCCTCCACCCCGGAGGAGGGGAGATGCACGAAGTAGGTGCGGTTGGGAAAGTGGTAGATGTCCATCCACGCATTGAGCCGCAGACGGTCGACAGGCCGCAGCCGCAATCCGAGATAGGCGCCTTCCTCGTTCGCCGGCTCGCCGCGTTCGCCGAATGCGCCACCCTGCAGGCTCACGAAGCGCTCATGATAGCGGCGGAGGAACACGGCTATCGACGCGCGCGCATTGATCCGCGCCTCCACACCGGCGAGAAACGCCGGAACGTGGGTGTGTGCCCACGCCACCTCGGAGAAAACGAGCACGCCATCCGCCATCCAACTCAGGTCGGAGCCGAGCACCCAGGCCTCGTTACCGTCGAAGCCGAACGGCGCACGGGAATCGGTGGGCGAGGAGTAACGCGCGCCTTGCAGCGAAGTGCCGACATGCACGCTCCCTCGCAGGAGTGGGAGACGGAGCGCGGCGTGCGCGCCGGCCATCTGTTCGTGCACGCTCGCACGCCGGGCACGTTCGCTGGGCGTGCGATGCAGACCGTCGATGGAAAAGGCACCGGCCATTCCAGTTGCGTCGTCGATCGTGGCATCGCGTCCGCGGCTGGAATAAAAGAGCATCACATCCGCGACTTCGCCACCGAGATGGATGCCCGCGCCGCGCGCCCCGAATCCTTCGGTGGCCGAAGCGCGAGGAGATAGGAGCGCCGGCGTGCGTCCGACACCGACCGCCTCACCGCCTTTCGCGAGACCGAACTGCTGCCAGTACACGAGTCCCTGTCCCGCCGTGACCGTGAAATCGCCGGCCACCGCGCGGCGGAGCATGCCGAGATCTCGCAGCTCGACATATCCCGCCAGGTGATCGGTATGATTCGTCTCGCCGGGATCCTTCTCCGCCAGCAGCGCGGCGGAGAAATGGCGTCCCACATCGGTACGCAGGCGATGCTGCAACCGCGCGCGGGAGCCCGGGTACCGTCCGTCGAGAAATCCCGTCCGGGGCGTGTCCTCCTGCTGCAATCGCGTGCGGAGTGCGACGGCGTATCCCGGCGTGGCGTCCTCATGCGCGCGCAGCCGCGCGCACGCCCGCAGCAGCGCGAGACGGTCGATGTCGGACGCGAGCACCGAGTCGATGCGTCGCCATGCCTCGTGATCACGGGAAGCGACCGCGCGACCGTCGCCCGCGAGCGCGCGGTCGCGGGCGATCGCATGAATACCACGCGCCTCGTCACGGGTGAGGAACGGCAGCGCGGCGATGTCGCGCAATGTCGCGCGTTCGAGAATCAGCGGGCGCTGCAGCCGCTGCTCGAGCTGTTCGAGCATATCGGTCAGGCCGTCGGAATTCTCGCTCTCCTCGTCGAGCAGGCGTTCGAAGGCGGGATTGGTGAGAATCTCTTCCGGGATGTCCGGCGCGCTGATCTGCGCACGGGCGGTGAAGGACACAACGAGAAGGAGGCCGATCCCAACGGCCAACGCATGTCTGTTGCACGCATGTCTGTTGCATGGGGGCATGACAATTCTCCCTGAATTCTGGAACGGAAATCCGGCGCGCGCTCCCTGCGCGGCCATGGATGCGGCGGACAAAAACGGAATATCGCGTCCGGTACTCTTATTCCTTCCGGAGGCGTGGACGGTCCTACGTCTTCAATTCCTCGAGCGGGATCTGGTCAAGACGGACGTTGAGCCGGTGCTGGAAGAGCACGGTCACCGCGGCGCCGAGCAGCACGGCAAACCACAGCGTGGCGCTGCGGATGATGAAGGTCGAGGCCACGGCCACATCTTTCGTCGCTCCGGCTAGTTGCGCGAGTCCGGTCAGACTGCCCTCGGTGGTGCCGAGTCCTCCCGGCAGCATCGAGACCGCGCCGACGACGGTGGAGAAGGAGTAGATGAACATCGCCTTGAGCATCGTCGGCGGCGCCTCGAACACGGCGAGGATGATCCAGTAGCCGAGTCCCTCGAAGAACCAGGCGATCACGCTCAGCACGACGGCGACGGCGAAGGGACGCGGGCGCAGCATCAGATGCATGCTCTCGTATGCTTCCGTCGCATGTCCGACGAAACGCGCGAGGAAGGGCAGCCGCCCGAGCAGATCGATCAGCGCCAGCGATCCGCGCCGCCAGGCCAGCAGCAGCGTGACCGCGAAGAAAAACACCGCGAAGGCGACCACGGCCGCCCGGCTGATGTCGAAGACGTACGCGCCCACGATGAGCAGCAGGACCAGTCCGATGAAATCGGTCAATCGCTCCGCCACGATGATTGGCGCCGAGACACGGATGTTCGTGCCGTTGACGCTCCGGAGTAGATAGGACTTGAGCACCTCGCCGAATTTTCCCGGCGTGACCGCCATGACAAACGCGGTGAAGAAAATAATGAGGTTCTCCGAAGTCCTCGGCCGGATGTCGAGCACCGCCGTGTAGTAATCCCACTTGAAGTACCGGAACAGATAATTCGCGAGTGTGCAGCAGAGAATCACCGGCAACCAGGCCCAGTTGAACTCGGCAAAGGCCGCGAGCAGGTTGTCGAGGTCGGCATACACCGTCAGCGCGACGAAGACCAGTGCACCGAAGGCGAGCGAGAGCAGGAGCTTCCTACGCCAGTTCGATCCCATCGCAGCCCTCGTGATGCTGGTCGGTGAACGCGCGGTAGGCGCAATAGAAATCGCACAGGGGGAGTCCCATCACGTTGTAGAAATCCCCGATGATCTTGCGGACGAACACCGCGCCGAAATCGTCCTGTATCCCGTACGCGCCGGCCTTGTCCATCGGCGAACCCGATTCCACATACGAGAGAATCTCGTCGGTTGCCAGTCGACGGAACCAGACCTGCGTGCGGACGAAGCGCGTGAGCACGCGTTCGCTGCCCGCCTCCACGAGTGAATAGCCGGTGAAGACCTGGTGTTGCTCGTTGCTGAGCCGCTGCAGCATGCGCACGGCGTCGGCCGCGTCGGCGGGCTTCTCGATGATCTCGTCCTCGTGCACCACGATCGTGTCGGCCCCGATCACAATCCCGCCGGACAGCCGCAGCGCCACGTCGCGCGCCTTGCGTTCGGCGAGAATGGTCACATGCTCGGCCGGGGTGACCGTGCCGTCGATGATTTCCTCGACGCCGCTGGGCATGCACGTGAAGGCAAGGCCGATCTGTCGCAGCAGCTGCTGGCGGCGCGGGGAGCGCGAGGCGAGAACGAGGTGATGCTCTGACACGATGGCCGTGGGATGACGATGGTTCGAAGAATGATGATGATTCGCGGGATGGCGCGCGTCGGTATTCCCTCAATATGGCACGCGCGCGGACAATCGCCAAGGCGTTCCTTCGTACTTGGCGCCTTTTTTCGTATCATACAGGTCGCATTGTGCATGATTCCGGCACGAAAAGAAAGACACAAAGGAAGGACCATGAACGCAACCCGACTGTATATGATTATTGGCGCCGTGCTGGTCGCCATCCTCGTCGTTGTCATCCTGCTGCCCAGCGACGATACCGCACCGACGCAGGAAGCGGCGCAGGGACAGATGCCGCCGGGACATCCGGATGTCAACGACCCGAACGCACCGAGCAAGGACAATGTCATCGGGTCGTTCATGGAGGAATTCGAGCGTTTGGGAACGAAGATCGAAGCCCAGCCGGCCAGCGATACCAGCGATCTGCTCGCCTACGCCCGCATGTGCATCGACGCGCATCAGGCCGCGACCGCCCTGCCGCTGCTCGAGCGCTACAGCAAGGCCGCACCCCGGAACGTCGAAGTGCTGCTCGATCTTTCCGTCGCGCAGTTCGAAACCGGCAAGGCGGATGCCGCGGAAGCGACGACGCGAAAGGTCCTGCAGATCGATCCCAACAATACACGGGCGAAATACAATCTCGGCGCCTTGGCGGCTTCACTCGAAAAGAACGACGAAGCCCGCCGCCATTGGGAACAACTAATCAAGGATCATCCCGATTCACCTGACGCGGAACGCGCGAAGCAGTTCCTGCAGAATCTCTGATTCCGGACCGGCGGGTCCGATGCACTGCTGCATCTTCCGCACCGACCGCATCGGCGACCTGGTCCTGACCCTCCCGATGGCCGAAGCGATCACGCGCCACGACCCCGCGGCGCGGGTGACCTTCGTCGTGCAGGACTACACCCGGCCGCTGCTCTCGCTGGCCCCCCATATCGACGACGTGATTTCCATCGGCGGACGCGACCTTGAAGGCGGCGTTCGCCGCTTCGCTTCCGTGCTGAAGGAAAAGCACATCGATGCCGCGGTGTTCGCGTATCCGCGTCCCCGCCTCGCCTTCGCGGCCGCGCTGGCGCGCATCCCCGCACGCGTGGGCACGGGCTACCGCTGGTTCTCGCCCCTGCTCACCCACCGGCGCGCCGAGCACCGCCGCGGCGGAGACAGCCACGAAATGGAGTATAATCTCCGATTACTCGAAGAAATTGGCATCGAGGCGCCTGTCGGACTCGGTCCCGTGCTCGTCATCGACGAGCCCCGACGCGCGGCCGCGCACGACATCCGGCGGCGCGCGGGCATCGACGCCGCGGCGCCCTTCATCGCCCTGCATCCCGGCAGCGGAGGATCGGCGAAGGACTGGCCCGCCGCCCGCTTCGCACAGCTCGCGCGGGACCTGCTCGCGGAAACGCCCGCGTTGCAGATTCTCGTCACCGGCACGGCCGCCGAGCTTCCGCTCATGGAAACCGTCGCGGCGGGGGACGCGCGCATCCGCGTGCTGCACGAGCCGCTGCCGCTGGACCTCCTGGCCGCCGTGCTTTCCGAAGCAAAACTGTTCGCCGCCAATTCCACGGGGCCCTTGCACATCGCCGCCGCCTGCGGCGTGCCCGTGCTCGGCTTCTATCCTTTCGGCACGGCGGTCAACGCCCGTCGTTGGGGACCCCGCGCCGCGCGCGCGACCGTGCTTTCACCCCTGCCCGATCCCGCCTGTCCCGACTGCACCGCGGGCGATTGTCCCGTGCATGACGACATGCGGCGCATCCCCGTCGCCTCCGCCATCGAAGCCGCGCGCGGGTTGATGGAATCTTCCCCCCGATAAGCCCCAGACCCTGAAAATCAGCGATTTCGAAGCGGATTTGTCACCAGTCCGCCCCTATTTTCCCATGCGGAAGAGAACTTTCAAAGAATTAGTGTGAAAAAGTGCACGAAATTTTGGCCGAACGGCATGAACTCGCTGTATTAAGTAACTGAGTTGCCCGCAGTGTCTCTGCCACCAATGCAACGGCTGCAGGAATGGCATCCCGGCATGTCAATCACTAACTTTCCGCGATTCCTGCATAGACTGAGGATTCCAAATGCTTATCAATTCCAAGTCGATCATTTGGATAGTGTGCTCGATTGCAATGCTTGTTCCGCTGAGAGGACACGCCCAGGTCTTCGAGCCGGTTTATCCCGGCTACTGGCCGCCGACGTACTCGGCGATGTTTAATCTCGGAGACACGTGGTATCGAACAGGGCTTCACAATATTCTGGAGACATCGACTGATAGGGGCCGAACCTGGGACCAGCGCGCCCCGTCGATCCCACTGTTTAATATCGTGTCCATCTCGTCGTCCAACAGGTACGCACTGGCGCTGCTTTCCCCGATGCGCTGGGCTCCGAGTGAATGGGAAGACAGCACCCACACATCGGTTCTATTTTTCCGCCGAGGAGAATTACTACCCCGCCTGGTCGAAGTGCCGTGGTTCGTTCCGGTCGGACCGTCCTATTTGCGGGAATTGCAGATAGGGGCCGCCGACGATGCGCTGTTCGTCACACAGGCATTTTCGGAGGCAGCGCTGATCCGGAGCACGGATGAAGGCCTGTCGTGGGAGCAGCTCCCGCTGCCGGATTCGCTGTATGCCGGACACCCCATCTTCCCGTTTTTCGTCGACAGGAACCGTGGGATGATTCTCGCCGCCGGAGAAGAGTCAAGGACATACTACTCCGTTTATGCCACACAAGACGGGGGAGCGCGTTGGTCGATTGTGTCCGGGGTGCGCCTGAAACTCGCGCAGACCATCGAGTGGCCGTTCGTCGCCACGCCGGTGGTCCGCTGGCTTTCGCGTGATACGGTTGTCCTCGTCGATCAGGACAACCGCCTCCTCCGTTCCACCGACGGAGGGCTGGACTGGCACGCCGTAGCCCTGAACCAGGACATCTCGGACATCGCGGATATCGCGGTATCGCCGGACGGCGAGGGCTTCATGCTCGCCTCCGACGGAGCGCTGTACCGCACCGGGGACTTCAGCAATACGAAGACCATCCTGCGAAGCGCATACGCCGATGCCGATCCGCGCCGCTACCGGGGGGCGTTTCTCTTCCGCCCCGATCATGCGACGCTCGGCCTCGTCGACCGCATCGGCCAGGTTCTGTGGACGAACGACGGCGGGGTGAGCTGGGTGGAGGAACGGCCCCTGCAATCCTACCCCGTGTCCGGCACATTGCGCGCGATTTCGAAGGATACAGCCTTCGTCGGCCTGTATTCACCCGCGGATGATCGTGCCTCCTATTTTCGCACCGAGAACGGTGGCCTGACCTGGAAGGATGTCGCCGACATTACCGGCAGCGATATCGAACGTATCCATTTCGCTTCGCCCACGCTGTGGTATGCACTGAGACCGCCCACGCCCACGGACAGTACCATCATCCGACGAAGCACCGATGGAGGCACCACATGGGTACCGATCCTTGCGCGCATGATCCCCGACAGGCTGATGAATGTGTGGAATGGGGTGTTCCATAATAGCGCGAGGATGTTCTGGTTCGTCAGCAGCACGGGTATCCATGCGACCGCCGATGGCGGAACAACCTGGGACATACTCGCCCAAGGTCTGATTCCACCGCAGCAGGGTGGGTGGTTGGATATTTCGCAGTATCCGGTCTGTTATCTTGCCACGATCGATGCATTCCTGCGGTCCTCTGACGGCGGTGAGCATTGGACGCAGATCCTGACGTACCAGAATCCCTCCCGCCTGCTCGTGCCGGATGCGGAACAGGTCTTTCTGGAATATCGCCCCGTCGGACCGTCCACCCGTACCCTGCTCCGCAGCAGCGACGGCGGACGGACTTGGGACTCGCTTACCATGGCTCCCGGCAGCTATACCATCGGCCGCATCGAGGCGGACGGGAGCGGGGCCGCCATTGGTTTCAAGGAAAAGGCCTTTCTGCGGACGCGCGATTTCTGGCGGACCTTCGAAGTGCAGGACGAACTGTATGGACACATTCCGTGGGACATCCAGTTCGTCGATGCGCGGCACGGTTGGGTAATGACGAATCGCATGATCCTGCGCACCGGCAACGGCGGCGTGAACTGGGCGGACGTGACTCCCGTGCTGCCGTCGTCACTGCGCATCCCGGCGGTCTGGCCGCAGCCGCTGACCACGGACGGAATGCTGCATGCGCGCATCGAATGCGACACACCAGGCCACGCGCGCCTCGAACTCCAGGACCTTCTCGGCCGCCGCCGCGCGATTCCCTTCGACGGACAGCTCGACGGAGGGCGGGACGTTCAGTTTTCCATGTCGGGTCTGGAGGCGGGAGTGTATTTACTTCGATTGTTTTCCGGAGGGGAGAGCGTGGTGAGGGTGGTGGTGAAAAGATGATTGCTGATTGCTGATGGCTGATGAA
>JAVFAS010000012.1:0-60337 GCA_034002405.1 Bacteroidota bacterium
GGCATGAACACCGCGATCAAGATCGCAACCGGCGAATTCACCGTCTCGGAAAGCATGCCCCGCCGCGAGAAGGAAGAGGAGGGCGGCAACGTGATCGGCCTGATTATTTTTCTCGTCATCATGTATTTCGTGCTCAAGGGCAATAGTGGCCGCGGCGGCCGTGGCGGAGGCATCTGGTACATCGGCGGCGGCGGATTCGGCGGGGGTGGGGGCTTCGGCGGCGGGGGCGGGTTCAGTGGTTTTTCCGGCGGTGGCGGGGGCTTCGGCGGCGGTGGTTCGTCTGGTTCCTGGTAACGCATCATCACTTTGTGTTCGAGGATCGTCGGTTTGATCGGACATCACTCACGGCTTCGTGTTTCAGGTTTCGGCAGGTTGCCAGGTCTTGCCACGCCGGTCCTTCTCGCCATGCTGCTGGCCGCGGTGGGCTGCGGGGGCAAGGGCAACGACGCGCATGACGCACGGGCCGCCGGGGATAGTGCCCGACAGGCCGCGCTCCCCGCGCTCGACGGCGCCATGGTGCGCGACAGCATGCGTGTCGACGTGAATGGAGATGGAGCCGCCGAACTCGTCATCGCCTCGCGCGCGGAGGATGGTGAGGACGACCCGCTGCTCGCCGACCGTTTCGACCGCATTGACGTCTACGCGCACGGCACGGAAGGATTTCGACGGCTCTTTGTCGATGCCGTCGATTATGGCACCGCGCTTGACAGCGCGGATGTCACTGGTGACGGCGTTTCGGATCTTTTAATCCGCCTCGATGCCGGTGGCAATAATCCCATTGCCACACAGGGTCTGCACATCTACGGGCGCGATACCCGAGGCATGGTGGTGCTGCTGTTTTATTCCGCCAGCGGCGCGCCGGTGCTGCGCGATCTCGATGGCGACGGACGGCAGGAAGTGCTGGTGTCGGACCAGTACTGGGGCATGATGGCACATTCCGAGGTCATCGGCTACACCCGTGAAGTGTATGCCTTCGCCGGTGACAGCTACGAAAAAGCGAATACCCGCTTTGCGTCCTGGTTCAACACGATGCTGGCGTCCCGCAGGCGCACCTACGAGCAGGCGCGTCGCGGCGCCGATTCGGAGGAAGGGCGGACGCGGCTCTACCTGGAAGCGGCGGAGTATCTGGTCTGGCATCTCGGTCGCGGAGGAGTCGCGGATCTTCGCACGGTGTGGAATGCGGAACGGAGCGTTCTCCGGCAGCGTCTCAATGATGACCAGTACGACGATCTTGAAACCTTTGTCGATGAGGCCACCACCGAGGATCAGGTGCGCGGCCGTCAGGGGATCTCATGACGCGGCTGCGTGTCGTGTTGCTCTGGTGTGCCGTGACGTCCATCGCGGTCGCGCAGCCCGCGCCATCGACCGCGCCCAGCGAGGCACAGGCGTTGACCTTGCTGCTGCGCGAAGCCGCCACGGAGGCGGCATCCGCGGCCACGGGGTGCGGATCGGTGCAGCTGCGCGTGGCACCGGGGAACGCGCCGTTCGCGCTGCGACAGGTGTTCGCGGAGGAGCTGATGACGCGGGGGATCACCGTGCGGTCGGATGGCGCGCGTGCGGCGTGCCGCATGCACGTCGAGGCACGGGGCATGATTTCTTCCGCTGTTTCATCGGGAAATTCTTCCTATCTTAGAAAGATTGAGGCCACGATTGGAATCCTTCTCGAAGAAGGTGACGGAAGCGTGGTGTATTCGCGGGAACGGCAACTCGCACGTGTCGACACACTGGAAGGTGAGCCTCCCGGTGACACGCGCTCCCTGTTCGACGACACGCCGTCGTGGTGGGAGTCCTGGCTCGAACCCGCCTTGGTCACGGCCACCGCCGCGGTGATCGCCGTGTTGCTTTTCACCGTACGAGGATCTTCATGACATCGCACGCCAGACCCGCGCCGCCGCCACGCATCACGACACGACGCGCGCGCTTTGCGATCAGTTCTCCCGCCGCCGCGGCGTTCACCGTTCTCGTGTGTTCCGTACTCGTGCTCGCCGCGTGCAGCGGCAGCGATGTGCCGGAAAACCGCACGGCGGAGCAGGAATTCCGTCTCGGACTCGAGGAGTTTCACGACGAGGACTATCTCGAGGCCATCCAGCATTTTGAAGTGATCCGCCTGCAGTATCCGGGAAGCGCGGTCGCCGACAGTGCCCGCTATTTTTCCGCGCTCGCACGATTCGAACGCGAGGAATACCTGCTGGCGTCGTACGAATTCAACCAGATCATCCTCGGTGGCGCGGCGCGCGAACTGATGGCGGATGCCTACTACCAATTCGCCCAGTGTTACTATCAGCTCGCGCCGCATGCGCAACTCGACCAGACCTACACGACGCGGGCGATCGATGCGCTGCAGAATTTCGTCGAGGCCTATCCGCGGCATCCGAAAGCGCAGGAGTGCGAGCGCCAGACGCTCGAACTCGTCACCCGTCTCGCGGAAAAGGAATACCGCACCGGCGTGCTGTATGAAAAAATGGAGTCCCCCTCTTCGGCGCTGGTGTACTACAATGCCGTGGTCGACCGCTACTACAACACGGAATTCGCCGACGACGCCATGGCCGGCAAGGCGCGGATGCTGTTCGCCTTGAAGCGCTTCGCCGCCGTTGTCACGACCGCGAAGGAATTCGATGAGAGGCATGGCGGGAGTGACTACCGCGGCGAGGTCGCCACGCTCGCCTCCCGCGCCACGGAGATGCTTCGTCAGGGGAGCGCATCCCAGTGAACCGGGATCAGGCATCGCATCTTCCCGACAGCCTTCCGGCGCGGCACACCGTGCGGGCCTCGCAGGTGGAAATGACCGAGCTTGTGCTGCCAAACGACACCAATCAGCTCGGCAATCTGCTCGGTGGTCGGCTCATGCACATGATGGACATCGCGATGGCCATCGCCGCCGCACGGCACTCAGGAATGGTCTGCGTGACCGCCTCGGTCGATCGCATCGATTTCCACCACCCGATCAAGTTGGGGCAGGTGGTCGTGCTTCGCTCCTCGGTCAACCGTGTCTTCCGCACGTCGATGGAAGTGGGTGTCAAGGTGTACTGCGAGGACATCCGCACCGGCACACGCACGCATACGAACTCCGCCTACATGACCTTCGTCGGACTCAGCGAGGATGGCGTGCCAACACCATCACCGCAGGTGATCCCGGAGACCGAGGACGAACACCGCCGCTTCCGGCAGGCGCTCGAGAGACGGGATCGCCGGATGCGGTAAGGGACGATGGAAAGATGGAACGATGGAAAAATGACAGGGTTTCTTTCATGACAGGCGGATGGGTGTGATGCGGTATATGAGATCATATTATCTGGTGTTGTTGCTCGTGTCCATGGTTGGATCGGTGGCGGCGCAGGAGGGGGAACTGCGATCGTTGACCGATGCGCAGTTTGTCGATTATCTGCGGCAGCACCGCGACCCCGCGCGCTTCACCGTCGCGCCGGGCACCGGTGGTGTCGTCTCCGCGGGGAAATGCGGATTCGGTGTGATCAGCGAAGCCGCCCGACGGCTCGCGACCGCGGGTCCCGCGGTGACGGGAGACATCATGGCACTGCTTGCGCCGCAGGCGCGGCAGACGTCGATCCTCAGTGCGTCGGGACTGTTCCGCATTTACTACGATACGTCCGGTACCCATGCCGCCGCGTTGCTCGCGGGGGATACGCTGCGCATTCCGAATACCGCGCATGCGTATGCGCAAAAGGTCGCGGAGGTGTTCGACAGCGTCTACGCGACGGAGATCGTGGAATTTGGTTTCACCGCACCGCCGTTCGAGGAGGCACTGTCCGAGTACGCGATCTACGTTCAGGATTTCAACGGGTCGTTCTACGGTCAGACCATGTTCAATCTTCCGCTGCCCGCGAGCGGGACCGCGCGCCCTTGCTATGCCTCGCACATGGAAATCGACAATGACTTTCTCGGATATGAGACGCGTGGCCTCGACGGCCTGCGCGTGACCGCGGCGCATGAGTTCCATCACATGGTGCAGCTCGGCACGTACGGTCTCTGGCTCAACGATCGCTGGGTGCACGAGCTGTCCTCGACCTATTTCGAGGAAGCGGTGTATCCGCATATCAACGATTACTTCCAGTATATCCGCACCTTCATGCGGAACACCGAGCGCCCTTTCTGGAGCTGGGGCCATGACGGTTATGAACTCGTGCTCTGGCCGATGTATCTCACGACGAAATACGGTCCGACCGTCGTGCGGGATATCTGGACCGGCATGCGGCAGGTCGAGCCGATGACCGCGATGCGTGACGTCATCCAGACGCGTGGTGGCGACATGGCCGCGGACCTCTGTGCATGGGCGGGCGCGAACTTCTTCACCGGCTATCGCGCCGGGATGATGGATCCTCCGACGATTCCCCCGGTGTACGACGACGCACCCGCGCTGGCGCACGCGACGATTCATGCAAGCCAGGAACTGGTGGGGAATGCCGCCGTACTGACCGCCACCGTCGCGCCGACCGGTGCCCTGTATCTGCGGGTGTTCCGTGGTCTCGACACGGTGAGTTTCGTCGTCGCCAATACCAATGTCGCCGGCGCGATCGCGCGCAACGGTCTCGGCGTCGGTTTCGAACTCGAGGTGGTCGCCTCGGGGGCGGACGAACATCACACCGCGCTCAACAACGGATGGGCGTATCGGTTTTCTCCCAACCAGGCCAACGTGCTTTGCCTTACCGTTCTTGAAGGCGGATCTTCGGCCATGGTTCATCGTGACCTGCCGTTTCCAAATCCCTTTCGCACCCGTGAATTCTCGCGTCTGCATTTCCCCTTGCCCCGGAACGTCGCGTCCAACCGTGCCGATCTTACCATTTACTCCGTCAGCATGGACCTGGTCGCCCGCCGCGAGGGGCTGCCGGTCGAGCTCGACGACACCCTCGGCGCCTTTGTCGGATTCAACGGAAAAAACGATCAGGGAGGTACACTGCCCTCCGGCGTGTATTTCTATCATCTCCGCTACGGCGATGACACGAAGACCGGCAAGTTTCTCGTCGTTCAGGACTGAGTGTGCGGGTTGACGCCGAACATATCTCGAAGCGCTTCAACCGCCGTGCGGTGTTCAAGGACATCTCTTTTTCCATCGAGACGGGGGAGGTCTTCGGCATCACGGGTCGCAACGGCTCGGGAAAGTCGACCCTGTTGCGCATTGTGGGCGGACTGCTGACACCGAGCGGCGGCGGCATCCGGTACACTCTTGACGGGAGCATGATCGCCCCGGAGCGTCTGCACCAGCATATCGGCTACGTTGCGCCGTATCTCACGCTCTACGAGGAATTTTCGGCAGAGGAAAACATCGCGTTGTACGCACGCATCCGCGGTCTCGCGTTTCATCGCCGGGACGCGCAGGATCTGCTCGCGCGCGTTGGCCTTCCCCTCGATCGCAAGGATCCCATCCGCGCGTTCTCCTCCGGGATGAAGCAGCGCATGCGCGTGGTGTTTGCCGTGCTGCACCGTCCGCCCCTCCTGCTGCTCGATGAACCGATCTCCAACCTCGACGCCGAGGGCATGCGCACCGTCTACGATCTCGTCGCGGAATTCCGCGCGCGCGGCACCGTGATCATCGCGACCAATGACAACGAGGATATCGCCCAATGCGACCGCACGATTTCCGTGGAGGCCGCATGTTGTCCGTGGAGGCCGCATGATGTCCGTGGAGGCCGCATGATGTCCGTGGAGGCCGCATGATTCGACAGGCGATCGCCGTGGTCCGGAAGGATCTGGCCAGCGAATTGCGTACGCGCTACGCCATCAACGCACTGTTGATGTTTGTCGTGGTCACGCTTGCCGTGATCATGTTCGCGCTCGCGGGCGAGACACTCACACCCGCCGCACTGACTGGCATGCTCTGGGTGGTGATGTTTTTCGCCGCGATGAGCGGACTCGCACGCAGTTTCGTCGCGGAGGAGGAGCGCGGGACGACCATGACGTTGCAGTTGCTTGCGTCACCGATGGCCGTGTACCTCGGCAAGCTGATCTTCAACCTCGTGCTCGTGCTCGCGCTCAACCTGTTCATTGTCGCGCTGTTCCTGTTGGCGATGGACCAGTTCGTCGTTCGTCAATACGATTTGTTCTGGGTCGTGATGCTGCTCGGCAGCCTGGGTATCGCCTCGGCCACCACCATCATCGCCGCGATCATCGCGCGTGCGAACACGAAGGGGACGCTGTTCCCCGTCCTTTCCTTTCCCGTCCTGCTTCCCCTGCTCATGGCCGGCATTCACGCGACCAAGATCGCGGTCGAGGATGCGCGATGGGATGCCGTCTGGCCTGACCTTCAACTGCTCGGCTCCTACATCGTGGTCATCACCACCGTCTCCTTCCTGCTGTTCGATTTCGTCTGGAAGGATTGACGACACCGTGCGTCGGCAACCGCCGCGCGCCGCAATCCGCCGATCACGGATTTCCGCTGTTTTTCGTCTCCATTCGGCCGGAACGAAAGAGGTTGCTTTTGTGTAAAACATTGTATTTGTTGGATTTGAATTCGGACCTGCGGGGCAGTTTTTCTGACATTGGAAGTTGTCGTCGTTGTTGCTACATTAGCCGGAATAGTTGACGAAGGAAATTTTTGCGTATGTGGTGGAAAGTTCTTCTCTTCGTATGGATCGCGGCGCTCAGCGCCATCGGCATTGTCACGCCCGTAGCCGGGGATCTCGGGACGGTCGCGATGTACGCGCAGATGGACGCCACGAAGCGCGTTCCCCTGAAGTTCACCGTCGTGGAAAAGGGACGGGCGGCGACGGAAGCGGAGGGCGGGGGGTGGCTGCTGCGCGGTCGTGACGCGCACGATCGCGAGGCGGATTTCCATTTCTCCGCCCGGCCGGCGGATCTCGACGCGGCCGAGGGGTATCTGGCGCGGGCGCGCTATGACAACGCGACGCATCGTGTCGAGGTTGACCACATCCTTGGTGAATACCCCGGATTTTCCTTCCCCTTCATTCCCGGACTTGAGGAACGCGCGAAAATCATCTTCTTCCACGTCCCGATGTCATGGATGACCGTCATCGCGTTTCTTGTGTCGATGTGGTATGGCATCCGCTACCTGCGGAAAAAAGACATGGAGGATGATTTCCGTTCGGCGCTTTCGGCGGGATTGGGACTGCTGTTCTGCATTCTCGCCACGACCACCGGTTCGCTCTGGGCGAAATTCAACTGGGGGTCGTTCTGGAACTGGGATCCGCGCGAGACATCGATTTTCGTCCTCCTCCTCGTCTACGGTGCCTATTTCGCCTTGCGCTCGGCGATCGAAATCGAGGAGAAAAAGGCCACCTTATCGGCGGTTTACAGTATCATCGCGGCCGCGACCGTGCCGTTTTTCATTTTCATCATGCCCCGCATCATGCCGGGACTGCATCCCGGCTCGGCCGACGACGTCAACGCGGGTCCGGTGGTCAGCAGCGGCGGCATGGATACGTCGATGCGTATCGTGCTGTACTCCATGCTCGCGGGGTATCTCGTGCTGTACGGCTGGCTGATGCGCATCCAGATGCGTCTGCACCGCATCCAACTGCGGCGCGTCGAGGCGGCCGCGTAACGTTTTACCAGGAGCACTTCGCATGTACGAATTTCTCGAACAGAACTCCATTTACGTCGTCATGCTCATCGTTTTGATGATCTGGACCGGCCTGTTCGTGTATCTCTTCCGTATCGATCGTCGAATCAAGGAACTAGAATAGAAAGGGCGTCAACATGAAAAAGCGGTATATGATCGGCGGTGCGATCGTCGTCGTGTTTCTGATCGTCGGTGGACTCTCCTTCCTCAATTCGTCGGTGGAATACGCGACCCTGCGCAAGGCCGAGGAGTCGGGGAAGAAGGTACAGGTCACCGGTAAATGGGTGCAGGAAATGAGCACCAATTACGACACGAAAAACAACGTCTTCACGTTTTACATGCGCGATGACGAGAACCGTGTCGCGCGTGTCGAATTCACCGGCGCCAAGCCCAACAATTTCGACATCGCCACCAGTGTCGTCGCGAAAGGCCGGTATGAAGATGGCGTGTTCAAGGCCAGCGAAGTCCTCACGAAATGTCCCTCGAAGTACGAAGGCAATCCCGACGGTGAACACCCCGAAGGAATCAAGACATCGTCCTTCTGACCTCCGGGGCGGTCGCTCGCAACCGCCCCCGTTTTTGCCAAAAATTGAAATAATAAATATCTGAAATATCCGACTTATGCCAGGTGGCATGCGTTGGAGAAAGGCAGCAGCACATGTACGATTTCCTCGGCCTTCTGGGCAACGGTGCGATCATCATCGGCTTTCTCGCCGCGATGACGGCAATGATCACCTATCTGATGAGCGTGAAGAATCCGCGGCTGGTCGGCGTCGCGCGCGGCGGCTTTCACGTGACCGTCACGACGGTGCTGGTTGCCTCGCTGATTCTGCTCATCCTCATCGTCAAGCATCAATTCCAATTCCACTACATCTGGGCGTACAGTTCGCGCGACCTGCCGTTGGGGTTGCTGATGTCCACGTTCTATGCGGGACAAGAAGGCAGTTTCATGCTGTGGACGTTGATGGTCGCGGTGGTGGGCGTGGTGCTTCTGGCCTACACGCAGAAGCGTGACAACGAGCGGGAGGTGATGGGCGTGTACAGCAGCATCCTCGCGTTCCTCATGATGTTGCTGATCGTGAAGAATCCCTTCGCACCGATCGACGGGAACGTGATCCCCGCGGACGGGCGCGGACTCAATCCGCTGTTGCAGAATTTCTGGATGCAGATTCATCCGCCCATTCTCTTCCTCGGCTTCGCGGCCATGGCGCCACCCTTCGCGCTTGCCATCGCCGCACTGATGCGCCGCAAATACCAGGCGTGGGTGGTCAGTTCGCTGCCCTGGGTGCTGGGTGGCTCGATGCTGCTCGGTCTCGGCATCGCGCTGGGTGGGTTCTGGGCCTACGAGACCCTTGGCTGGGGTGGCTGGTGGGGATGGGACCCGGTCGAGAATGCCTCGCTGATTCCCTGGCTGATTTCCGTCGCCCTGGTACACACGATGCTCACGCAGAAACGGACCAAGGGCCTGACGCTCACCAACTTCATGCTCGCGATTCTCGCGTTCGTGCTCGTGCTGTATTCAACCTTCCTGACGCGCAGTGGCGTGCTGGGCGAGGCGTCGGTACACTCCTTTGTCGATCCCGGTCGCTTTAGCTTCACCCTGCTGGTCCTCTTCATGTTCGCCTTTACCGACATCGGCTTCGCGCTGTTGTTCGGTCGCTTCACGAAATGGGGCCGCGGCATGTTCGAGAAATACGACGGATGGAAACTGTACGGGCTGTTGTATCTTGTTGTCATCGGACCAAGTATTCCGATATTCGCACAGGTGAGCGGCGACCTCGTGCCCGTTGTCACGGAAATGATCGCCGGCGCGAATCCGGTCATGTTGCTGCTCTATTATCCGATGCTCGGCATCGCGCATTTGCTCAACCTTCTCAGTTACCTTTGGCTGCCGGCGTTGATATTCAAGGTGCTGCAGATCGGGTATGTCATGTCGGGTCGTCTGCACAGCGAAAAGGAATACGAAAGCTTCGCGATGATGTCGCGCGAGACCTGGCTGGGCCTTGGCGCCGGCACGATCGGACTGCTGACCTTCATCGTTCTGATCGGCACCTCCATGCCCATCATTCCGCAGTTCATCATCGATACGATCAACAACATGTTCGCCGCCATCGGGACCGAGATGCGTTTGGGCAACACGGTCGAACCGGCGTTCTACGATGCAATGGGACTCCCCCTCGCGATTGTCATGACGTTCATGATCGGGTTCACGCTGCTGCTGATGTGGAGCACGACCCGGCGCGACATGTTGCTGCGCAAGCTCGTGCTGCCGCTCTCGCTGGCACTGGTGACCACCATCGTGATCGTCGTCGCCGGTGGCGTGTACGATCCGGGCATGATTCTGCTCGCGTTCACCTCCTCGTTCTGTCTCTACTCCAACATTGTCATCGGCTATCGCATCGTCCGCGGCAATCCGAAATTCACCGGCGCGTATATCGCGCATACCGGCGTGGCGCTGATGCTGCTCGGCGTGATCGGCTCGGGCTTTTACAGTTCCTCCAGGAGCCTTGAACTCAAGCAAGGCGAATCAATGGAATGGAGCGGGTATCGCTTTACCTACACCGGCAACGAAACGTTCTGGAACGGCGAGCGCTACTACTTCAACGTGCGTCTCGACGATGCCGTCACGGGCGAGGAAGTCGAGACCGTGAAGACGATCATGTTCGTTTCGAATTACGGCGGTCAGGAACAGATCATGCGCAACCCGGGCATCGCCAAGTTCTTCACCACCGATGTGTACGTCGAACCGCAGGCACTCTACGCACCCGAACCCGAGGGTGGCAAGCGCTTCGGATTCACGAAGGGACAGACGTACGATTATGGCGGGTACTCGGTCACCTTCACCGATTTCGACATGAACAATTCGCGCAGTTCGCAGTCCTTCCGCGTCGGCGGTGTGTTTCGCGTCGAGAAATACGGCGAGGAACCGCAGGAACTGCTGGTCGCGCGTACGACCGGTCCGGATGGCGTGCAAAGCGAGCCGGCGCTCGTCACGGCGGGGGACCTGCAGATCGAGATCCTTGGCATGACGCCGAACCAGGAAGATCTCGCGTTGTCGATGATCGAAGTGCGCCTGAAAAATCCGAACATCCCGGTCGATCCGTCCGACCTGCGCGAGACGCTGGTGGTCGAGGCTTCGCTGAAACCGTTCATCAGCCTCGTTTGGGCGGGTATCATCATCATGATGGTTGGCTTCATTGTCGCACGGATGCGCCGCTCGGACGATGCGCGCCGCCTCGAATCGTACGAGATCGCCCCCGAAGTGAAGAAAGCCGCGCTCGCGGGCGAGCCACATGAAGAACCGGTCGCGGCCGAAGGCGCACCCGATACCATCGAGTCGCTGGAAGATCGATAGAGACGGGGGGGAGGGGGCATGGCTTTGGGAATGCAGGCGGAAATCCGTAGTTTCGGTGGTGCAGGGAGCACCGTGCCCTCATTCCCGTTCCATAGAGCCACAGGCAGCACATGAACACCACCCCCATCAGCAGAAGCCTCGTCGACGAGAAAGTCCGGGCCAGCGGTCTCAAACGCGTTGGCCGCGCCTCGATCCGGGAAATCCGGTCCCTCATCAATGACATCGAGCGCGAGAGCGGCGTGCCCTTTATCCGCATGGAAATGGGCATCCCCGGTCTCCCCGCCGCGCAAATCGGTATCGATGCCGAGAAGCGGGCGCTCGACGGCGGCTGCGCCTCCTTCTATCCCGATATTCAAGGTATCCCGGAGTTAAAGACCGAAATCTCCCGCTTCGTGAAGCTGTTCCTCGATCTCGATGTCCGTCCCGAGGGCTGCCTGCCCTGCACGGGATCGACCAGCGGGAGCTTCGTCACCTTCATGGTCGCTGGTCGCATGAATCCGGACAAGGATACAATCCTGTTTCTCGATCCGGGTTTCCCGGTGCACAAGCAGCAGCTCAACGTGCTCGGCATCGCGCACCGCAGTCTCGATGTGTACAACTACCGTGGAGAGAAGCTGCGCGCACCGCTCGAGGAGATTCTCCGCGAGGGCAAGATCTCCTGTATCCTCTATTCGAATCCGAACAATCCGACCTGGATCTGTTTCACCGACACGGAACTGCGGATCATCGGCGAACTGGCGACGAAGTACGACGTGGTGGTGATGGAGGATCTGGCCTACTTCACGATGGACTTCCGGAAGGACTACTCGATTCCCGGCCAGCCGCCATTCCAGCCGTCGGTCGGCAAATACACCGACAACTACATCCTGCTGATCTCCAGTTCGAAGGCCTTCAGCTATGCTGGCCAGCGCATCGGCATGCTCGTGATCTCCGACGTCCTGTTCGAACGCGAGGTGCCCACGCTGACGCGGTTTTTCACCCAGACGAAATTCGGCCGGGCGATGGTCTTCGGCTCGGCCTACGCGGTTTCCGCGGGGGTGACGCATTCGTCCCAATATGGACTCGCCGCGCTGCTCAAGGCCACCAACGACGCGACCTACCGTTTCATCGATGACGTGCGCGTCTACGGACGCCGTGCGCATGTGATGAAAGAGTATTTTCTCTCGAATGGTTTTTATATCGTGTACGACAAGGACGAGGACGAGCCCATCGCCGATGGATTCTATTTCACCGTGGCGTATCCGGGAATGGATGGCGTGCAGCTCATCGAGGAGTTGCTCTATTACGGCATCAGCGCGATCTCACTCGCGAACACCGGCAGCGAACGTCTCGAGGGCATCCGCGCCTGTGTCTCGCTCGTGCGCGACGAACAGCTGCCCGACCTCGAGCGTCGGCTGAAGGTGTTTCACGAAAACCACCCGCTGCCCTGAACCGTCCCATCTTCGCGACGGTATCGCGGTGCCGGACGACAACGAATTGACGCTGAAATTTCGTATTTTTTTCTCGCCACGGTACGCCGTGGCGATTTGTTTGACCGTGCAATGAAGCATGCCATCATCATACCGACCGTCGTGCTCGCCGTCCTGATGACGGCAGGGCGTTGTGACGCGCAATCCGCTGGCGGGCAGCCCGTCATGCCCCGGGAGAAGCGATCGGCAGCGCGGATTCCGGAAGTGCACGCGCGATGGTTTGCCCTTGCCGGGGATTCGATTCGTGTCGAGTATGCGCTGCCGGCCGCGACGGAACGTCCGATCGTGCTCGTGCTCTCCGATCGCTACGGACCACAGGAGAGCCTGCGTTCGCTGCTGAAGGTACTCGCGCAGCTCGGCTATCGCGCCTACGCGCCGCCATTGCTGTCCGCACCCGAGCAGGGCTTCGCGGGCGTTCCCGCGGCACGGGTTGACAGTGCGGACATTGTCCGGGCAACGCGCGTGGCGGTGGACCTGCTGAGCGCCGAGAGCGATGGCGCGCGCATGTATCTGCTGGGCTTCGATGTCGGCGCGAATATCGCGATCGAGCTGGCCGCGCGCTTCCCGTTCTTCAAAGGCGCGGCGCTGTTCTATCCTTCCGACACGCTCGCTCTCGCGCGGCTGATCGATCTGCAATGTCCGATGCAACTGCATGTGCCGCAGTTCGATACCGCGTGCGGACTCGATGCCGTCGAGGGGTTGCGCGATGTCTTCGCCCGTGAGGGAGCGCGGCTGCACGTCTACTTCTACAAGGACGCCCGCCGTTTCTTCTTCAATCCCATGCATCCGGATTATCACAAGCTCAACACGCAGAAAGCGTGGAACCATCTCAACAAGCAATTTCGCGCGCCATGACCATGCAATTCCAGGAAGACCGCCTGCACGATATCTTCTCGCAATTCCAGACACGCTTCGTCGCGGTCATCGGTGACGTGATGCTTGACCGGTATATCTGGGGCAGTGTCACCCGCATTTCACCCGAAGCGCCGGTGCCGGTGGTGGATGTTATCCGGGAGAGCAATCACCTCGGCGGGGCGTCCAACGTCGCCCTCAATATCCGGAGTCTCGGCGCGGTGCCCGTGCTTTTCGGTGTGGTCGGGAACGATGCCAACGCCGACGCCCTGCGCGGGATCTTCGAACAGGAACGCATCATCACGGATTTTCTGATCGAGGATCCCTCGCGCCCGACCACCGTCAAGACCCGCATTATCGCGGGCAGTCAGCATGTGGCGCGCATCGATTACGAAGACCGACAGGTGGTCGGCGAGGAGACAACCCGGCGCCTGCTCGACCGGCTCGACGGCCACCTCGGATCGATCAACATCATCATCCTCCAGGACTACAACAAGGGGGTGATCAGTCCCGGGCTTATCCACCAGGTAATCGAAATGGCTCGCAGCCGTGGAATCCCGGTGCTTGTGGATCCGAAATTTCACAATTTCTTCGAATACACCGGGGTGACGGTGTTCAAGCCCAATCGCAAGGAGACCGAGGACGCGTTGAAGCGACGGCTGCACGACGAACAGAGTTTCATCGATGCGGCGCGCGCGCTGCGGCAGCGTCTCGGCTGCGAGCATGTGCTGCTCACGCTCGGAGAAAAAGGCATGCTGCTGCTGCGCAGCGACGACAGCATTGTCCGTGTCCCCACCAAGGCTCGCAAGGTTGCCGATGTTTCCGGTGCCGGCGATACCGTCATCGCGACGCTGGCCGTTTCGATGGCCGGCGGCGCCGACATGAGCGAAGCGGCCCAGATCGCGAATCTCGCCGGAGGGCTGGTGTGCGAGGAAGTGGGCATCGTTCCGGTTGATCGCGATCTGCTGTACGACGCCGCGTTGGGACGGTTGGGAGTACCTGACTGATGGGACGGATCTGTACGCTCGAGGAGATGATACCTATCCGCGCCGGGATGCGCGCGGCTGGTCACTGTCTGGTGTTCACGAACGGGGTGTTCGATATCCTGCACCGGGGACATTGCGAATACCTCGCGGCAGCGCGCGCGCAGGGAGACGCGCTGGTGGTCGGGCTCAACAGTGACGCCAGCGTGCGCCGGTTGAAGGGAGAGAAAAAACCCATCGTGATGGAAGAAGACCGTGCCGCGGTATTGGCGGCGCTGGCGTCTGTTGATTATGTCATACTATTTGGTGATGATACACCGCAAGCCCTGATTTCAGCCTTGCTGCCAGACGTCCTCATCAAGGGCGGTGACTATACGCGCGAGACGATCGTCGGTTGCGCGGAGGTCGAGGCAGCCGGCGGACGCGTGTTCACGATTCCGTTGACCGCGGGGCGGTCCTCGACCAACATTGTAACGACCATCATTGAGCGATACTGCACACACGACACGTGATCCCATCGCGACGAAGCGTCCGCGCCCGATCGTCATGCGATTTCTGCGCGTGTTCGCGTTTGCCGGACTCGGACTGGTCCTGCTGATCGCCGCACTCATCGGTTTTTCCGAAACACAAACATTCCGTTCGATGCTGCGCGACGTCATCGTCGAAGCAGCCGATTCCTCCCTCAACGCGCGGCTCTCCATCGCATCCATCGAAGGCAATCTGTTCGCCGGCTGGAAAATCAGCGGTGTGCAGCTGCGCGACGCGCATGGAACGGTGGCCGACATCGAGAGCATCGTGCTGCGATACAACATATTCCGCCTGCCGTGGAAACGCGTCACGATCAACGAGTTGACAATCAACGGCCCTCGATTCCATATCACGAAAGCAGAAGGACGTGACTGGAACATCGCGACCCTCGTGCGACCATCCGCGGACGAGGACACCACCACCACCCCATTCGATTGGGTGATCGCGGTGGAGAATCTCCGCATCGTCAACGGGATGCTGCTCGTGTATGATTCGACCGTGACCGACCCGCTGCGTCGCGACCGGCTCGACACCCGGCGCATGCGACTCGATGATCTCAATCTTGCGCTTTCCGCCATGGTCCGTCCCGACCGGTACGCGGTGCGTTTGAACCAGTGTTCGTGGACGAATCCCTTCGGGGACGTCGCGCTCGAGAACCTCGCGGGTGATCTCTCGCTGCGACCCGATGGTGTGGACGTGAGCGGGTTGTCGGTACAGACCACCCGCACGTCCTTCCTCTTCACCGCGACCGTTGAACATGCCGATGTTCTCGGCGAAATCGATACCGAGGCATTGAAGCGGTGGCGGATGCATGTGTTGCTCGATGCTCCCGAGGTGGATGCACGTGACCTCCAGTATTTCCTGCCCTCACTGGATTTTCTCGGCGGGACCGCGGCGTTGCGGTTGTCCGCGCGCGGAACGCTCGAGCGTTTGCGTATCGAGCGCCTCGAACTGGGTGCGGGCGAAAGCAGCCTGGGATTTCAGGGTTCCGTCTCGCGCATTCTTGATGGGACGGACATGCACATCGATGCGGCATCCGATCGGACCGTGATCCGTGGCGTCGATGTCGCGGAGATCCTGCCCGGCATTCCCCTCCCCGACCTCGGCGGCATGGGCACGGTGCAATTCGCGACGCTGCGCTTCACCGGACAACCATTGAATTTCGAGGCCGAGATGGACATGCGGAGCGACGCCGGCGACGCGCGCGGCGCCATCGCGCTCGACATTCGTGGTGAGGAACTTGTCTATGAGGGCAGCATTCACACCCATCACCTTGACCTGAGCAAGATGCTGCGCGACCCGCAATTGCGCAGTGCGATCAATCTCGACGGCACGATCAGCGGTCGCGGAACACGGCTCGGCGGGATGACGGCGCAGGTGGCGCTCAAGGCGGATTCATCACGATTCATGCGTCTGGTGGCGAACGAACTCGCATTCACCGCGAATGTGCGTCCCGACAGCCTGCATTTCGATCTGCGCTCCGCCATGCGACAGAGCCGCCTCATTGCGGACGGCGCCATGAGTTTCCAGACCGACAGTATCACGGGAATCCGTCTGTGGACCGAGGCGCGGAAACTCGATCTGGCGACATTCCTCGATGACGACGCGCTCGCGAGCGATCTCAATTTCCGCATGGACGCCACTGCCGATGGCATCGACCTGTCCACGGCATCGGGAGACCTGGAGGTCGTCTTCGCCTCGTCGCAGCTGGCCGATCTGCGGATCGACGCCGATACCTTTCGACTGCAATTGCAGCAGCGACCGGGCGACGCGGAATTTTTGCTTCTCGAGTCTCAATATGCGGATGCGCGCATCGACGGTCGTTTCGATCTGCCGCGGCTTGCCACGCATGCGGCTGCACAGATCGATTCGCTCGCGGCGGCCTTCGCCGCCTACACCTTCGCTCCCGACACCCTGCGGGCCGAGGAGAATCATTCGTCGCCGCACGGGAGACCGATCCGTGGTGGTCGCGTTTCTCCAGACGCACGTGATCCGCTTGCTCTCTCGCTGGACACCACCGCGTTCATGGACGCGCGGTATACCCTCACGTTGAAAAATCCGGACCGGATTGCCCGATATTTCAATGCATCCACCTTCCTTGTGCGTGGCACATGGCGCGGTGGCATCCGGGGCGGAGTCCGCGGGCTCGATGTGGACGGTGAACTCGCGCTGAGTGATTTCTATCTCGTCGACTCGGCGCGAACCTGGCTCGCGGCGGGCGTGCGCTGTACGTACGACATTCAGGATCTGAGACTCCAGAATGTTCTCGCGGATCTCGTGATGAACCTGCGCCTCTCGGCGGCCGATCTCAACATCAACGGACTCCGGCTGAGCCGTGCGCAGGTGCAGCTCGACTGGGCCGATGGCGCACCGTCACTGCGCGTCCGCGGTCTGGTGGATACGCTGGCTCAGGTGGATCTCCAGGTGGCGGCGCGGTATGCGGACCATGGCTTCGATGTCACCGCACCGCGACTGCAGGTGATCTACCGCGGGCAGCCGTTGCAGAACCGGGATCCCATTGTCCTGCGCCTCGACTCCACCGGTATCACGCTCCACGCGCTCGACATCGGAAACGATGCCATGCGCCTCGAGGCGCACGGGATCCGCGACCGGGACGGGGAAAACGATTTCACGGTCTATGCCGACAGCGTCAATGTCACGGAGCTTGAATTCCTCCTGACTGGAGATCCCGCGGTGCGCGACGGCGCAAGCTTCAGCGGCATCGGCTTTCTCGAAGCGACGTTCCGCGGCAGCGATGTCGAGCCGATGCTGGCGGCGGACGTCTTCATCGACAGCCTCGGCTACCGCGGTGCGCATTTCGGCGAGATGGCCCTCGAAGCGCGCTATGACCGGGAGATGCTGGAACTGTACTCGGAGCTGACGTACGCAACACCCGAGAAAAAGGATGAAAAAGTGCTCTTTGTTTCGGGAAGCATTCCCCTGGCGATTTCGTTCGGCGATGAGGAGGCCGCGCGTGACCGCGAGGCATCGGCGAATCTGCGCATGCAGCTGCGGGAATTTCCGCTCGCACTGATCGAGGAATTTCTCGGCCTGTTTTCCCCGCTCAGTGGTGTCGCCAACGCGGATTTCACCGTGACCGGGACGGCGAGCGATCCGTCGTTCAACGGGTTCCTGGCCGTCTCCGATGCACGCGGCCGCTTCATCTTCAACAATATCGAGTATGATCTCGGCCTGCGCATCGAGGCCTTGGACCGCGACATTCGCATCGTCGATCTTTCGGTCGCGAATGTGCCGTCGGACTGGCGCGATGGCCGGATGAGCGCGTCGGGGATGATTTCGACCGAGGCCTTCAGCGTGAAGAATTTCGATCTTGCGGTGCGTGGACGACTGAAGGTCCTCAAGTTCGCCTCGCGATCCGCGATCCGGACGATATACGGCGATCTCTACGTCTCGACCGGCGCGGAGGATCTCACGTATGGGGGGCGTCTCGACCGGTCGATGCTCCGGGGAGACATCATCGTCGAGCAGGGCGAACTCGTGTTTCCGCTCGACCAGAACGCGGGCGCGGTCAACAAATACGCTGACATCAATTACCTCGTCGTCGACGACACGACCAAGCGCGTGACCAGTTCCCTGTCATCCGCACGCTTCGCGCGGCTCACTTCCGCCACCGCGACCGAGGAGGAAGCGGTCGTGCGCATGCCCGAGCGTTCGGTGCTCGACGGTCTCGGATTCGCCCTGACGCTGAGCACCGCGGGGCGGCTCCGTCTCGAAATCCCATTTTCCGTCCTGCAGGAGGAACTCAACGCCGAGCTTGTCGTCAACAACCTCCAGGTGAATAATTTCGGAGGCAGCGGTGTGAAATTCGTCGGCGAGGTGACGTTGGGACAGGATTCCTACTTCATCTTTCTCGGGAAGCGCATGACCGCGTCCGGGACGATCCGCTTCACGAGAGATCCGCTCAACCCCGATCTCGACCTGACAGCCGTGTATTCGGACTATTACATCGATCCGCGGACACAGGTCCGGCGTCCGGTCTTTGTCACGGTGCGCATCACGGGAAGCAAGAACGCGATGAAGCTGGACTACGACCTCCGGTGGGACAGCGACGATGGCGAGCAGGTGACGACCTCGGGTGATGTGAAATCGGATGTCGTGTCCTTCCTCGTCTTCGGTGTGTTCACGCGTGATCTGAGCAGCAGCGAGGGCGATCGGAGTTCGCTCGCCGAGAAATCACCCGAATTCCTCAATCAGATCACGTCCTCGATCGCCTCGAGCGCGGCGACCGAATTCCTGAACCAGGCCGGACTGACCGAGTTCATCCGACGCGTGGATTTCGCCGGACTCGGAACGCAGGATTCCCGCGTGAAGCTCACCAGTGAAATCGGCCGCGCCATCATCACCTACGACGGGAAAATCAACGACCTCGAGAGTTCGAATATGTCGGTGGATTTTCCGCTGAGCCGTGTGCTCGGCATTCCCTGGACCAATCTCATGGTGCAGGTTTCCCGAAAAACCCTCAACGAATCGTACGAAAGCACGTCGCAATCGCAGCAGTATTCGGTGTGGGAACTCAAAATTCTTCAACGATTCTCATTTTAACGTGAACACACATCTTGACGACCGCATCCTTTCGTTTCTCGCCGCGCATCGGGAGACCGCATTCAAAACCAAGGAACTCGCGCGCGAACTCGACCTGCCGAAGCAAGGCGGGGAGTACCAGTCGCTGAAGGCCGCGTTGCGCCGGTTGCAACTCGACGGGCGCATCGCGCGGCTGAAAAACAGCCGGTGGATGCTCTCCGTCTCCGCCGAGCCCATCGCGCCCGATGGGGCGACTCTCGCGCCCGATAGGGCGACCATCGCACCCGATGGGGAGGTGCATCGTCCCGAGGGCGATGCGGATGCACGCGGCGGGGAGCGGCACGCAACCACGACATCGTCCGACGCGCAACGGATCGTCGGCGTTTTCAAGCAATTCCGTCGGATGAGTTATGTCGAAGCGGACGATCGCGATATCGAGGAAGACATCGCGGTCTCGCCGAAACGCGCGGGCGGCGCCGAGGACGGTGACAAGGTGGTGGTGCGTCTGTTGCCGCGGCGTGGCAGGCAGACGGGCCTCGAAGGCGAGGTCATCGAGGTACTCGGGCGTCGCGGCCGCGCCGATGTCGAGATGCTCGCGCTCGCGCGACGGTACGGATTGCAGCATGAATTTCCGGCGGACGTGGACGCACAGACCTTTGCCATTCCCGCTCGGATCGACGAGGAGGAATTGCGTGGACGGTGGGATCTCCGGGACCTCGAATGCTTCACGATCGATCCGGAGGACGCCCGCGATTTCGATGATGCCGTCTCGCTCGGCGTCGACGCCGCCGGTGACTGGGAACTTGGTGTGCATATCGCCGACGTCAGTCATTATGTGCCCGAGGATTCGCCACTCGATCGTGAAGCGCTGCGACGGGGAACAAGCGTCTACCTCGTTGACGGGGTGTTCCCGATGCTGCCCGAGCGCCTCTCCAATCACATGTGCAGTCTCAAGGAAGGGAAGGACCGGCTGGCATTCAGCGTCTTCGTCACCGTCTCGGCCCGCGGCGCCATCCGGGATTACCGGATCGGAACATCCGTCATCAATTCGCGACGCCGTTTCACCTATGAAGAAGTGCAGGCCGTGCTCGATGGTGGAGAGAGTCCGCACGCCACGACCCTCCGCGAGATGGAGCGGCTTGCCGGCGTGCTCATGCGCAAGCGCTTTCGCGAGGGGTCGGTGGACTTCAACGTGCCCGAGGTCCGCTGTATTCTCGACGAGACGGGGCACGCGGTCGATATCGTACCGAAACCCCGGTTGATGAGCATGCGGATGATCGAGGAATTCATGCTGCTCGCCAACCGTGTGGTCGCGCAGCACGTCGCGCGTGGCGACGCCACGGGGAAGGGCGCGGCGCGCGGCGCCGGGGCCGCGCATGATGCCCGAGGGCGTGTCCGCGCGGGGCATGCCACCGCGCCGCCATTCATCTACCGGGTGCACGACCTTCCCGATCCGGAGAAAGTGCGTGAGCTGATCGAATTCCTCCGGCATGTCGGGCTGAAGGTCACGCTGGATCCCGCATCGTCCCGATCCTTTCAGGAAATGCTCGAGCAGGTGCGCGATCGTCCGGAAGAGGCGGTGGTGCAGGATGTGACGATTCGTTCGATGGCGAAGGCCGTGTACAGCGAGGAAAACATCGGACACTTCGGTCTTGGATTCCGCTACTATACGCATTTCACCTCCCCGATCCGCCGGTATCCCGACCTGGTGGTTCACCGGCTGCTTCGGCACCTTCTCGAAACCGGCGGGGTGCATCTCTCCCGCACGCGTGTTGCCGACATCGCCCGGCAGAGTTCCCTGCGCGAACGCGTGGCGGTCGAGGCCGAGCGCGCATCGATCAAGATCAAGCAGGTGGAGTTCATGAAGCGGCATGAGGGCGATGAGTTCGATGCCGTGGTCAGCGGCGTGACGCGGTACGGGTTGTACGTCGAGATCTATCCCTCCCTGGTCGAGGGGTTGGTGCATGTTCGGTCGATGGACGATTTCTTCGAATTCGATCGGGCGCGCATGGCGCTGATCGGGCAGCGGAGCGGACGGCGATATCGTCTGGGCGATCGTGTCCGCGTGCGTGTCGCGCAGGTCGACAGCGTGGAGATCCGCATCGATTTCGTCCTGGTGGACGACGGCGAGCACGAACGCCGCACGCGACCGGCCGCGGGTGGGAGGAATTCCGGCGGCGGTTCCGCCGGGAGCGCGGGTCGGCAGCGCGGAAGCGGCACGCGCGGGAAAGAGACTTCGAGGAAAGAGCCATCGAGGAAGGGGGCATCGAAGAAGTCGCGGGGCCGGGGGCGGCGATGAGCGTGATCGAGCGCATTCCGCTGCCGTCGCTGCCGGACGTCACCGGAATGCGCCTGGCGGTATTGCTTGGCAACACCAGTTGTCGTGTGGCATGGATGGACGGAGCGGAGGTGGTGGATGAACTCCGCCTGTCGCACGCGGCGCTTCGCGAGCGGGCGACAGCGGAGCGTCTGCGCGCGATGCACGCCGGACGTGCCTGCGAGGCGGCGGGATTCTGTTCGGTGGTGCCTCCGCGGGAAGCGGAGGTATTGGAGCTGTTCGCCGCGGCGGGCCTTCCTGTTCCGCGGCGCGTCACGCCCGCGATCACTCCATTCTTTCCCAGCCGGTATCGGAGCATGACCACCCTCGGGGCGGATCGGTACTGTGCGGTGTTGGCCGCGCGCGTGCTTGTGGGAGCGCCGGCGATCGCGGTCGACTGCGGTACGGCGACGACGGTGAATGTGGTGGACCGGGACGGCAGCTTTCTCGGCGGGGCAATCGCGCCGGGTGTGGATGTCGCGCTCCGGGCGTTGCACGCGCACACGGCGCAGTTGCCCCCGTTGGACCCGGCGGCCGTGCCGCCGCTGATCGGCACCGACACGGCCACATGCATGCGATCGGGCGCGGTGCAGGGATCGCGATTCGCGATCGCGGGCATGGTGGAGGCGATAAAAAATCTTACAGGAGATTCAACTCCGGTACTCATCACCGGCGGCGGGGCGCCGGGATTGCTGGCCGCGGGGCTCGCCGAAACGTCGATGCGACACGACCCGCATCTTTGTTTTCGCGGCGTCATTTTCCACTTGCTTTTCACCGCGTAGTCTGCGTATATTTGTTTCCCCTCTGAATGAGAGTGTTTGTTCGGGGCGCGAAAAAAAAGCGAAAAATTCTGAACAAACACTTGACTTAGAGAGAAAAAAGTCGTAACATTGTAGACCGTTTTTGAGACGGTCGCCGCACAAGCGGCGAGTTCTTTGAAAAGAGCAAGTGCATAGTCAGTGAATTTGAACCGACCTTTACAACTCGACATTGTAAGTACAAAATATTTACAACGGAGAGTTTGATCCTGGCTCAGGACGAACGCTGGCGGCGTGCTTAACACATGCAAGTCTAGGGGAAGTTTCGCTTCGGTGGAACGGATACTGGCGAACGGGTGAGTAACACGTATGTAATCTGCCCTTGATCCGGGGATAACACTTCCAACGAGGTGCTAATACCCGATGACGCAGCGGCACCGCATGGTGACAGTTGTTAAAGTTTCGACGATCAAGGATGAACATGCGTCCCATTAGGTAGTTGGTGAGGTAACGGCTCACCAAGCCTGCGATGGGTAGCTGGTCTGAGAGGATGATCAGCCACACTGGGACTGAGACACGGCCCAGACTCCTACGGGAGGCAGCAGTGAGGAATATTGCGCAATGGACGAAAGTCTGACGCAGCAACGCCGCGTGCGGGATGAAGGCCCTTTGGGTCGTAAACCGCTGTAGCAGGGAAAAAATATCCACCTCGGGTGGATTGATGGTACCCTGAAAGTAAGCCTCGGCTAACTACGTGCCAGCAGCCGCGGTAATACGTAGGAGGCAAGCGTTGTCCGGATTTACTGGGTGTAAAGGGTCCGCAGGCGGGCTTTTAAGTCGGGGGTGAAATCCTACAGCTTAACTGTAGAACTGCCTCCGATACTGGGAGTCTTGAATATGGTAGAGGGCAACGGAATTCCAGGTGTAGCGGTGAAATGCTTAGATATCTGGAAGAACACCGGTTGCGAAGGCTGTTGCCTGGGCCATTATTGACGCTCATGGACGAAAGCGTGGGGATCAAACAGGATTAGATACCCTGGTAGTCCACGCCGTAAACGATGGATACTCGGTGTTGGCCCGTATGGGTCGGTGCCTAAGCTAACGCAGTAAGTATCCCACCTGGGAAGTACGATCGCAAGGTTGAAACTCAAAGGAATTGACGGGGGCCCGCACAAGCAGTGGAGCATGTGGTTTAATTCGATGCAACGCGAAGAACCTTACCTGGGCTCGAAAGACTGGATTATCCTTCGGTGAAAGTCGGAGGCGCTTCGGCAATCCAGACAGGTGCTGCATGGCTGTCGTCAGCTCGTGCCGTGAGGTGTTGGGTTAAGTCCCGCAACGAGCGCAACCCTTGTCCTTAGTTGCCATCAGGTAATGCTGGGAACTCTAAGGAGACTGCCTACGCAAGTAGTGAGGAAGGTGGGGATGACGTCAAGTCCTCATGGCCCTTACGCCCAGGGCTACACACGTGCTACAATGGTACTTACAGAGGGAAGCAATGCCGCGAGGTGGAGCAAATCCCAAAAAAAGTATCTCAGTCCGGATCGAAGTCTGCAACTCGACTTCGTGAAGCTGGAATTGCTAGTAATCGCAGATCAGCATGCTGCGGTGAATACGTTCCCGGGCCTTGTACACACCGCCCGTCAAGCCATGGAAGCTGGGGGCGCCCGACGTCAGTGAGCTAACCCGCAAGGGAAGCAGCTGCCTAAGGCGAAACCGGTGACTGGGGCTAAGTCGTAACAAGGTAGCCGTACCGGAAGGTGTGGCTGGATCACCTCCTTTCTAAGAGTTATGCCACCGCAAGGTGGACGACCAAACTGGCGGCTCGATGAAGCTGCTATGCACTGCTCTTTTCATAATTTTCTTTTGCACCGATCGGGCTCGTAGCTCAGGTGGTTAGAGCGCACGCCTGATAAGCGTGAGGTCGGTAGTTCAACTCTACCCGGGCCCACAGGTCTTCCCGTGCAGAATGAAGGGCCCGTGCAGACATCAAGGGCCTGTAGCTCAGCTGGGAGAGCGCCTGATTTGCATTCAGGAGGTCGTCGGTTCGATCCCGGTCAGGTCCACAAGATTACAGGTTTGCAGCATTGGGGCTGCAAGCGGTTCGAGGCCGCACAAACCACAACGTCCGCGAAACAGCGGAATCGCCGAGAGGCGAAACGTTCTTTGACGTATCAGAAGATTGGTTGATTCTTCGGAATCAGCGATATAATCAAAAGCACAATATGTCTTTAACAAGTTCACTGAACATTCGAGAACCTGTTGAATTATAGGATTAAGAAAGGTGAAGTTACTAAGGGCATACGGTGGATGCCTTGGCACCATAAGGCGATGAAGGACGTGGATACCTGCGATATGCTCCGGCGAGGTGGAAAACAACCTGAGACCCGGAGATTTCCGAATGGGACAACCCTCCAGAGGTAATGCTCTGGAATCATATACTGAATCCATAGGTATATGAGGCAAACGGGGGGAACTGAAACATCTAAGTACCCCCAGGAAGAGAAAACAATAGTGATTCCCTGAGTAGTGGCGAGCGAAACGGGAAGAGCCTAAACCGAGCAACATGTAAGGATGCGACCGTTGTGTTGTCGGTGTTGCGGGATCAGCTGGCCAATTCGTATTGCGGCCAAAGAGTTACAAAACGCAAGCATAGTCGAAGTGTTTGGAAAGATACGCCAGAGAAGGTGAAAGCCCTGTAGGCGAAATGTTATGCGTCTCTTGCTGTCCTCCCAAGTACCACGGAGTAAGTGGAATTCTGTGGGAATCTGCCAGAACCATCTGGTAAGGCTAAATACTCTATGGTGACCGATAGTGCACAAGTACCGTGAGGGAAAGGTGAAAAGAACCCTTGAGAAGGGAGTGAAAAGAATCTGAAACCGTATGCTTACAATCTGTAGGAGGAATCTGTGGACTTCGGTCTGCGGTGACTGACTGCGTGCCTTTTGTTTAATGAGCCTACGAGTTACTCGTGTGATGCAAGGTTAAGGGCCTCAGGTCCGCAGCCGTAGCGAAAGCAAGTCTGAAATGGGCGAGTTGAGTATCACGCGGTAGACGCGAACCCGAGTGATCTACCGATGACCAGGATGAAGTGGGAGTAAAATCTCATGGAGGTCCGAACCAGTGTGGGTTGAAAACCGCTTGGATGAGTTGTCGGTAGGAGTGAAAGACCAATCAAACTCGGAAATAGCTCGTACTCTCCGAAATGTTTTTAGGAACAGCCTTGCGTGTAGTGTACGGGAGGTAGAGCACTGATTGGGCTAGGGCCCTCACAAGGGTACCAAACCCAGACAAACTCCGAATTCCCGATACATGTTCCGCAGGAGTGAGGCAGCGAGGGATAAGCCCCGTTGCCGAGAGGGGAACAACCCAGACCATCAGCTAAGGTCCCCAAGGGTACGTTAACAGACAAAGGATGTCAGATTGCAGTGACAACTAGGATGTTGGCTTAGAAGCAGCCATTCATTTAAAGAGTGCGTAATAGCTCACTAGTCAAGCGATTAGGCGTCGATAATTTCCGGGACTTAAACGTACTACCGAAGCTATGGACTTCGACTTCGGTCGGAGTGGTAGGAGAGCATTCTGTGCGCGAGCCACGAAGTGGCGACCTTCGGGTCGAAGGTGCGTTGTGAAGCGTGCTGGAGCACACAGAAAAGAAAATGTAGGCATAAGTAACGATAAACACTGCGAAAAACAGTGTCACCGAAAACCTAAGGTTTCCTGAGCAACGTTAATCGACTCAGGGTTAGTCGGATCCTAAGCCGAGGCCGAAAGGCGTAGGCGATGGCAAACAGGTTAAATATTCCTGTACTTGTTCGTATTCGTTCGACCGTAAGGGGGGACGCAGAAGTGAAAGGACGGCCAGCTGTCGGAATAGCTGGTTTAAGCATGTAGGCCGGCGGTGTAGGCAAATCCGCACCGTCAAGCCGAGATGTGAATAGGGCGCCCGTATGGGCCACAACCGTCCCTAAGCAGGCTGCCGAGAAAAGCCTCGTACGGGAGAATGCGGACAAACCGTACCGTAAACCGACACAGGTAGGTGAGGAGAGAATCCTAAGGTGCTCGAGTGAGCCGTGGTTAAGGAACTCGGCAAAATGACTCCGTAACTTCGGGATAAGGAGTGCCCCTATTAGGTGACATTACAAGTGAAGCCGAACGGGGTCGCAGAGAATCGGCCCAGGCGACTGTTTAACAAAAACACATGACTATGCCAACTCAATTGAGAGGAAGTATATAGTCTGACACCTGCCCGGTGCCGGAAGGTTAAGAGGAGAGGTCAACCTTCGGGTGAAGCTTTGAATCGAAGCCCCGGTAAACGGCGGCCGTAACTATAACGGTCCTAAGGTAGCGAAATTCCTTGTCGGGTAAGTTCCGACCTGCACGAATGGTGTAACGATCTGGGCACTGTCTCAACCACGGGCTCGGTGAACTTGAGGTGCCGGTGAAGACACCGGCTACCCGCATATGGACGGAAAGACCCCGTGCACCTTTACTGCACCCTAGCATTGGGTTTGGGTAAAGTATGTGTAGGATAGGTGGGAGACTGTGAAGCTGGCGCGCTAGCGTCGGTGGAGTCATCCTTGAAATACCACCCTTATTTTATCTGAATTCTAACCCGCTCCCGTGAATCCGGGAGGGGAACAGTGTTAGGCGGGTAGTTTGACTGGGGCGGTCGCCTCCTAAAATGTAACGGAGGCTCTCAAAGGTACCCTCAGCATGGTTGGTAATCATGCGTCGAGTGCATACGCAAAAGGGTGCTTGACTGCGAGACTGACAGGTCGAGCAGGTGCGAAAGCAGGAGTAAGTGATCCGACGGTTGAGAATGGAATTGCCGTCGCTCAAAGGATAAAAGGTACGCCGGGGATAACAGGCTGATCTCCCCCAAGAGTTCACATCGACGGGGAGGTTTGGCACCTCGATGTCGGCTCATCGCATCCTGGGGCTGAAGAAGGTCCCAAGGGTTTGGCTGTTCGCCAATTAAAGCGGTACGTGAGCTGGGTTCAGAACGTCGTGAGACAGTTCGGTCCCTATCCTATGCGGGCGGAGGATGATTGAGGAGATTTGCTCTCAGTACGAGAGGACCGGAGTGAACGAACCTCTAGTGTACCAGTTGTCGCGCCAGCGGCATGGCTGGGTAGCTACGTTCGGAAGGGATAAGCGCTGAAAGCATCTAAGCACGAAGCCCACTCCAAGATGAGTCATCCCGTCGTAAGACCAGAAGACTCCTGGAAGATGACCAGGTGATAGGCAGCAGGTGTACGCACAGTAATGTGTTCAGCTGAGCTGTACTAATAAGTCGAGCGACTTCCCTTAATTTTATTATTCTGTGGGTTCTGTTCAGTGAACTTGTTAAAGCCATATTGGCCAATCTTCTGATACGACCATATTAGTCCATGGTGACGATAGCGAGGGTGTTCCACCTCTTCCCTTTCCGAACAGAGAAGTTAAGCCCCTCAACGCCGATGGTACTTGGCGGGAGACCGCCCGGGAGAGTAGGAAGTCGCCAGGACTTTATTTTTCGAGCCCAATGTGAAAACGTTGGGCTCTTTTTTTATCTTCCTTGCGCGTCCCGCGTGCACGTTCCATCCCTGTGAAAGATGAACTCACTGCAAAGATGAACTCACTGCAAAGATGAACTCACTGCGATGATTCTTCTGACTGTGCTCCTCGCGATCGCGATCTTCAATATCCCCTTCGGCTATTGGCGCGCGGCAACACGGAAGTTCTCCCTGCCGTGGGTGCTCGCTATCCATCTGCCCGTTCCCGCCATCGTGGCCCTCCGTCTGTTTTCCGGCATCGACTGGAGTCCGTATACCTTCCCCCTTCCTATTCTCGCATTTTTTCTCGGACAATACAGCGGCGCGAGACTCCATGAATGGATGGAGTCCCGGTCAGCACATTCCACCTCCGGTTGCCTGGTGATGGACGCCTATCGTCGCATGAAAAAGTAACCGTTCCTTGAAGAGGATCCGTCGCGGACCGGTCCGACGCATCCCCGCGGCTGCTTACCCGGCGGATGGGTCCGTGCGCAGGGCGTCATCGAGCAGGGTCTCGTCGACGAGGAAGGGAATGGTGATGTGTCCCGCGCCGCGATGCCGTTCATTCCACGCCACCACCGTCGCCATCGCGTTGTCGTTGCGTGCCCAGTTGCGCCGGGCGACACCACCCATCACGTCCCAGCTCAGTCCGCTGCGAATGATCCCGTCCATCCGTGCGGACCCATCGAGCACGATGCCATTTCCGCCATTGCTCGCTCGGCCGATTCCTACCCCGCCGCCATTCGAGAGCACGACGAGAGTCATGCCGCGTGCAACGTTGCCGGCGAAGCACTGCACACTCATGTCGGCGGTGACATTCGAGCCATCCGTAATATTCGCGCTTTCGCGGAATGGCGAATCAGTCCCGCTCACGTCGTGATGGTCTCGTCCAAGGATAACCGGACCGATATCTCCGTTACGAATCATCTCGTTGAATTTGAGTGCGATGCGCACACGGCCTTCTTCGTCCGAATACAGGATACGCGCCTTGGTCCCAACCACGAGGCGGTTTTGCTCCGCCGTGGCGATCCAGTGGTGGTTGTCGCGGTCCATCGGACTCCGATCCGGATCGATGCATGCCATTGCCGCGCGGTCGGTCTTCCTCAGGTCTTCGTCCGTGCCGCTGAGACACACCCAGCGGAAGGGACCAAATCCGTAATCGAAGCACATGGGACCCATGATGTCCTCGACATAGGACGGCCAGATGAAGCCCTCGGTCGTGTCACGGCCATTCCGCGCGATACCGCGCTCGCCCGCATCGAAGATCGAGGCGAGAAAGCTGTTGCCGTAATCCCAGAAAAAGGCACCGTTGTCGGTCAATCGCTTGATCACCTGGTAGTGTCGACGCAGCGATGCATTGACCAAGGTCGTGAATCGTTCCGGGTCGCGCTTCATGATGCTGCGACCTTCCTCGAAACTGACACCCGCCGGGGTATACCCGCCTTCATAGACAACGTGACAGGAGGTCTGGTCGGAAATCAGTTCGACGGGAATGTGATGTTCGTCGAGATATTCGAGCAGGTCGACGACGTTTCCATGATAGGCGATGGAGACGGCCTCACCGGTTTCGCGGTACTCGCGGATCCACACCGCGATCTGGTCAAGATCCGCCGAGACGAGTCGCACCCACCCCTGGCTGTGCCTGGTCTCGATACGGCTCGCATCGACCTCGGCGATCACTCCGATTCCGCCCGCGATTTCCACCGCCTTGGGCTGCGCGCCCGACATGCCGCCCAGTCCGGATGAAACGAATACCACACCGCTCAGGTCCTTGTCCGCCGGGATGCCCAGGTATTTGCGTCCCGCATTCAGCAGCGTGATGAAGGTGCCATGCACGATGCCCTGCGGTCCGATGTACATCCATCCACCCGCGGTCATCTGTCCGTAATTGGTCACACCCATCGCGGAGAGACGGCGGAATTGTTCGGGATTGTCCCACTGACCGATCAGCAGTCCGTTGGTGGAGATCACCCGGGGTGCATCGGGTTTCGAGGGGAAAAGGCCAAGCGGGTGCCCCGACGATACAACGAGGGTCTGCTCCTCGGTCATTTCTTCGAGGTAGCGCTTGATGAGCAGATACTGCATCCAATTCTGACACACTTGGCCGGTCTCGCCGTACGTGACCAGCTCGTACGGGTACAACGCCACGGCGAAATCCAGGTTATTGTCGATGTTCACCTGCAGTGCGCGGGCCGGGAGGATGCCGGTGTACTCGTCAACGGGACGTCCGACAATATTCCCCGCGGGACGGTATCGGTACCCGTAGATCCTGCCCATCGTTCGAAGTTCGTCGAGAAATTCCGGGATGAGCGTGGGATGATGCCGCGGGGGGATGTATCGGAGGGCATTCTTCAGCGCGACACGGATTTCGTGTTCCGAGAGCGAGAGTCCGCGATTCGGTGCCCGCCGAATACCCGGCTGGAATTCCTTCTTCTCCGGGAGTTCATCTGGAAGTTGGATGGTCATGGCGTTGGTGATGTCGGTGGTGGTCAGCATGGTTGTCATCCGTGGAATTTGATATCGAGGTTCGAGAGAGGTAAAATAGGGAAAATTTACGAGCATCGGACGGGCGGTGGATGTGCGGGTGATCAACAGGAGAATTCAATGCATTACATCCTTTTTTATACCACGGCGCCGGATTATCTCGAACGCCGGAGCGCGTTTCGGGAAGAGCACCTGGCCTATGCGCGCGCGGCACAGGAGCGCGGTGAACTCGTGATGGCGGGAGCCCTCGCCGATCCGGCCGATCGCGCGATCCTCGTGTTCGCGGCCGAGACCGCCGCGGTGGCCGAGGAGTTTGCGCGCGGTGATGTGTATGTGCGGAATGGGCTCGTGCGCTCGTGGGAAGTGCGGCCGTGGACCGTGGTGATCGGCGGATGAACACCCCGCCGGTTCTCGCGCGCATGGAACAGCTGATTTCGGCCTGGTCCGCGGCCGAGGACCGTCGCGACGCATTTCTTCGCTGCTATCGCATGATGACCGTGAACATGCACACGGCGATCGCGCGTGGAGAATTCGCCGATGGTGCCTGGGTGGAACTGCTGCTGCGGCGCTTCGCCGACTACTATTTCGAGGCACTCGCACAGTGGGATGCCGACACGGACACCGCGCCGCGAGTCTGGCAGCGTGCCCATGCGTGCACACGGGACCCCGAGGCCATGGTCTGGCAGCAGCTGATCCTCGGTGTGAACGCGCATATCAATTACGATCTTGTTCTCACCGTGCATGAACTGCTCGATGCGGAATGGGGGACCATGTCGGGCGAAGTCCGGAGACGGCGTGTTGACGATTACTGCCGTGTCAACGCGATCATTGCCGCGACGATCGACGCGGTACAGGATGATGTGCTCGCTCCCGCCATGCCCGTGAGCGCGATCCTTGACAGGCTGTTGGGACGTGTCGACGAGTACATGATTTCCCGGCTTATCACCTCCTGGCGCGATCAGACCTGGAGCGATGCCGTGCGTCTGCTCGAGAATCCGGACCCCGCGCACCGCCAGGAAATAATTGCCGGTGTCGAGGGACGGGCAATGCGCCTGGCATCGCTGATCGGTCCGGGTACGCAGCGTGATTTACAGGATACAGAGATCTGATACCATGGAACGGGTTGCCGACATTGAACAGGATGGAGACATGGATGACGCACGCGTCCTGCCATTATGGTGCATCGTCGCGCTCGCGCTGTTGTGCTCCGCGCACGCGAGCTTCGCGCAGGTGGGAGAGGAAGACGTTCCCGACACGCAATTTTTTCTCGGCAGCTATACGCTGATCGGGAAGGTGCTCGAGGGAACGGAGACGTTCATGGGGCTGCTTGTGCTCGAGGCCGATTCCACTGGCGCGCGGGTGTTCCGACGCATCATCGGCGCGGACACCCTGCGTGGGACCTGGGGCATCGAATTCGCCATCGGTGAGGAAGTGCGCGTGATCCGCATCCGGTGGGCGCGAGCGGGCAGATCGTTCGAATGTACCTACCAGTGGTGCATGGATTTCGACAGTTATCCGCGTCTCTCGGGACATTGTTACGAGAGCGGGATGGCCACCGACAGTCCGGGGATGGAGGTGGGATTTGCCCGCTGGCCGGAATGGGAAGAAGAGATGGAACCGGTGCTTCCCCCATCCGAGTGAGGCATTGACAGACAGGATTCGGAACGGACGCGCAGGCGTCCGCGCTACGTTTCTTTTGTCCGCAATTGAATGTCGTAGAGATCGAGCAGCCTGCGCAGCGATTCGACGCGTCCGATGAACACCATTTCCATATCCGATTCGAGCACGGTATGCGGATCGGGATTCACCTGCGAGCTTCCGTCACGACGTAACGCGATAATGCTGCAGCCCGTCTTCGCGCGAATCCCTGTTTGCTGCAGCGTGGTGCCGGCGAGCGACGATGGAACCGGTGCCCGCATGATATCCAGGCCTTCCGTGAGCATGAGCAGGCGGCTGTCCTGCAGAAAGTTCATGATCGCATTCGATCCCAGGGAAGCATAGGACAGGACGAGATTCGCGCCCGCGCGATGCAGGGTCGAAATATTCCGCTCCATCGTGGCGCGGCTGATGATGTGGATATCCGGGCGCAGATGGCGGCAGTAGATGGTCAGGTAGATGTTGGTATCATCGTTTTGGGTGGTGATGATCACCGACGTCGCGCGGCCGATCCCGGCATGCAGCATGACGTCGATATCCGCCGCGGACCCGATGACATAGTCTCCGTCCTCTCGCAACTCCTCCGCATTCTTTTCCACGATCACGAACGGATGACCCATTTCTCGCAACGCGCGCGCGGCATGGCGACCGACGCGTCCACCGCCGAGGATGAGCACGAAGGTTTCCTCCATGGAATCCGATCGAACAGAGCGGTTGAAGGCCGCGAGCTGGGCGTCGGTGCCGGCGATCACGAGGACATCGGAGATGCCGATGCGGGTCTCCGATGTTGGAATCACGAAGGCGCCGCGATCCCACATGCCGATGACCGTCACACCGGTATCTTGCCGGAGGTGGCTGCTGCCGAGCGTGAGTCCAACCAAGCGCGTGCCATTGGTGGGTGCTTCGGCGATGGCGAGTTCGTCGAAGTGCGCGATGATATTCGCGTGCCGTTCGCTGCCGATGACGCGCCGTGCCAGAGCCCGGCCCAGCATTTCCCGAAGTTGCAGCACCTGGGTGCTGCCGGCGAGCGACATGATATCGACCGAATCGGGGGAGTCGGCGGTGGAGATGATGGGGACATCGGGATTCAGCTCTCGCACCGTGGCGACCACATTGGTGTTGCGTTCGTCCGTGCCATTCGCGATGACAAGCGAGGCCTGCTGTAACTGCAAACGCCGGTATGTGTCCGGATCGTCGCGGTCGCCAAGCACGACGCGGACGCCGGCGTCGTGATGATCGAGCGCCGTCTGGAGGTCGTCGACCAGCAGCGCGTACGGTGTCTGGTAGCTCCTGAATTTATCGATCAGACTCATGCCGACCGGATCGATGCTTGTGATCAGGACGTGGTTCCGCGTGATGGTCGGCAGTTCACGCGGGGCCTGCGCGCGGTTTTTCGCCTCGAGCCAAGGCGCATAGAAAAACTGGATGAAGCTGAACGGAAGCAGGACGAGAAGAAAGATGATTCCGGACATCAGAACGATGAGCGAAAAGAACCGACCGAGGTCGCTGTGAAAGGTGATATCACCGAAGCCCAGTGTGGACATGACCGTGAGCGTCCAGTACAGCCCCGTCACCCAGCTGTGCGAACGTCCTTCCGCTTCCATGATGTAGTGGAAGATGATGCTGTAGCCGATCACCAGCACCGTGATCAGCACGAGGAAGCGCACGAGCGACACGATGTTGCGCTGGGTCGATTTCCCCTTGAGGAAATAGGCAAGCTGTGCGGGGATGAATTTCACGTCCGGTCTGCTCGTCTGTTAGTCTTGCATCGCGCAGGCCGTACGAACTTCCTCGAGGATCTCGCAGGAGCGTACGACATCACGCATGGTCGTATGATCGGGGTATAACGGCCGGTCGGTTCCGAGATGATCGATGTGGCGCCGGACGACGTCGCGTGCCCGACGGACACCGACGCCGTTCTGGAAGTCACGGAAATCGAGCGCCTGCGCGGCCGCCATGAATTCGATGCCGAGCACGCCATGGGCGTTCTCGAGAATCTGTGCGTTCTTGATCGCGGTATTCATTCCCATCGAGACGAAATCCTCCTGATCGGCCGCGGCGGGGATGGATTGGATGGATGCGGGCGCGGAGAGGATGCGCTGCTCGACGATCAACGAATCCGCGGTGTATTGGCTGAGCATCATACCGGAGAACATCCCCGCGCCCGCGGTGAGGAAGGCGGGGAGGCCGACGCTCAACGCCGGGTTGAGCAAGCGGTTGAGCCGTCGCTCCGACAGCACGCACACCATGGTGATCGCCGCGCCGGCCATGTCCATCGGCAGCGCCACGGGCGAGCCCTGGAAATTCGCGCCGGTGAGTGTCAGACGCTCTTCGGGTAAAAAGATCGGGTTATCTCCGACACCGTTCAATTCGATCTCGACCTGCGCCGTGGCATGCGCCACCGCGTCATGCGCGGCGCCGATGACCTGTGGCGTCGAGCGCATCGAATAGGCATCCTGGACCTTCACCTTCATCTTTCCGGTTTGCAGGTCGCTGCCCGCGATATACGCGGCGATCGCGCGCGCGCTGCGCACCGCACCGGGAAACCCGCGCAACCGATGCAGTCGTTCGTCATACGGCTTGAGGTTGGCGAGCAAGGCCTCGAGCGACATCGCCGCGGCGATTTCCGCCTGCATGAGCCAGTGGTTCATATCATGGACATGGATGGCGCTCATCGCTGTCAGGAGGTTCGCGCCGTTGATCGTGGCCAGCCCATCGCGGGCCTGTAGTCCGGGAATGGGAATGCCCGCGGCCTCCATGGCTGTCCGTGCCGGCATGCGTTCCCCATTGAACCATGCCTCTCCTTCGCCCATCATCAGCAGGGCGATCTGCGACATCGGCGCGAGGTCGCCACACGCACCGACCGAACCTTTCTGGCAGACCACGGGGGTGACATCCCTGTTCAGCAGTTCGACGAGGGTCTGGGTGATTTCCGGCCGGCAGCCCGAATTGCCATGGGCGTGAACATTGATGCGCGCCGCCATGGCACCGCGCACATATTCGATCGGCGCCGGCTCGCCGATGCCGGCACTGTGGTTGTAGATCAGGTATTTTTGGAAGTCCGCGACCTGTTCATCAGTGAGCACCACCTCGGAAAATTCTCCGATCCCGGTATTGATCCCGTACATGATTTCATGCGCCGCGATTTTTTCTTCCAGCATCGCACGGCAGGCGCGGATACGCGCGAGCGCATCAGGGTGCAGTGCGACACGTTCGTGATGCCGCGCGATACGCACCAGCGTTTCCACGGTGAGGTTCGAGCCGTCCAGCACAATCGCCATGATTCCTCCTCGATGTTCGGATGTGGCAATGCGGGTAAAATACGGTTTTATCCGTATTCCACGAGAAGAAAAAACCACGAAATCGCCAACACGCGAAAAGGAGACGCGAACGTTTTGCAATAAAAACACAGCGCCCTGCCGATCGACAGGGCGCTGTGTTGAACATTCGTTCGCGATTCTTCTTCGCGTGTTGGTGATGTCGCGGTCTTTTACCCGGCTTTGGCGACTTACCCGGCCTTGGCGATGTTTTCGAGGGTGCGGACGACGAGCTGCCAGAACTTGCCGGTGGTCGGGATATTGAGTCGTTCGTCGGGACTGTGCGCACCCTGAATGGTCGGTCCGAAGGAAATCATGTCCATCTTCGGATAGACTTCGCCGATCAGTCCGCATTCGAGACCGGCGTGGATGGCCTTGATTTCCGGATCCTTGCCGAAGAGTTCCTGGTGGCTCTGGCGGACGAATTTGAGTGCGCGCGATTCCATGTTGGGTTTCCATCCCGGATATCCATCGCCCATCACGATCTCGAGTCCCGCCAGTCGCAGCACGGCTTCCACCATGGCCACCGCGTCGAATTTCTCCGATTCGACCGAGCTGCGCTGACTGGTTCCGACCACGAGCTTGCCGCCGTCGATGGTGACGGTGGCGAGGTTGGTCGAGGTTTCGACCAGGCCGTCGATGTCGGCGCTCATCTTGAGCACGCCATGCGGCAGGGCCTGCAGCACGTCGAGGAGCGTGGTGAACTGTGCGTCCTGCATCACCTGGCCGTTGCCGTCGACGCGGCGGGCGATCACATTCAGATCGGGTTCGACGGTATGGATTTCATTCCGGAAGGTTTCCGCGAAGCCGGCCATCTTCGCGATGATTGCGTCGGTGTCGGACTTCGGGACGTAGACAATCACTTCCGCTTCGCGCGGGATGGCATTGCGCTTGCTTCCGCCGAGCATGGTGGAGAATGCGATGCCGGGAATATCCTTCCGCAGGGCTGTCAGGACGCGAACGAGGAATTTGATGGCATTTCCCCGGCCGGTGTGGATGTCGAGGCCGGAGTGTCCGCCCTTGAGACCACTGACCATGATCTCGACCGCTTCGTGCGTCGCGGGTGCGGGCGCGGTGGCCATGGTCATGACGCCGGCGGTGTCCATGCCGCCCGAACAGCCGACGTAGAGGGCGCCGTCTTCTTCCGAGTCGAGATTGAGCATGATTTCGGACTTGAGAAATCCGGGTTTGAGTCCCTTCGCTCCGGTGAGACCCGTTTCCTCGTCGACGGTGAACAGGAATTCCATGGGGGGATGGACAAGATCCTTCGACTCCAGCACCGCGAGTCCCGCGGCCACGCCGATGCCATTGTCCGCCCCCAGCGTTGTTCCCTTCGCCGTCACCCACTCGCCGTCGACATAGGCCACGATCGGGTCATTGTCGAAATCGAATTGCGTGTCCTTGTTCTTTTCGCAGACCATGTCCACATGGCCCTGAATCAGCACGGTTGGTGCGTTCTCGTATCCCGGTGTCGCCGGCTTGCGCACGACGAGGTTGCCGGTTTCGTCCTGCTCATAGGCATGCCCCAGTTCGGTCAGCAGTTGTTTGAGATAGGCGAGAATTTTCTCCTCCTTTTTCGACGGGCGCGGCACCTGCGTCAGTCCGTGAAAGTGTTTCCAGAGGATTTTCGGTTCGAGTTCGTTGACGGCCATTGACACCTTGGGACTCCTTTTCTGATAGTCGGGGAATCAGTTCTATTCCCTCAAGTAAAGAAAGATTTCGATGCGGGGCAAGGCTATTGCCTCGCTGCGCGACGCGGCACGGAGGTCCACGAAGCGCCGGGTGGCACTTGCCCTCGAGCGTGTGAATCGATAGATTGATGCTTCGACCTCACATCGTCATGCAGGATATATGAAAATTCGTCTGATCGCGATCGCAATGATACTGCTGGGCCTCGCGGCACCTCGGGTAGAGGCACAGGATACGCGTGAGAGCGCGGAGTTCAAGCTGGCCGTCCAACTCTACAATGACGGACTGTATGCACAGTCCGAGGACCAGTTCCGCAGTTTCGTGGAGCGCTTCCCCAATACGTCGAGCGCCGTCGAGGCGCGATTCTATCTCGGGTTGCTGCAGAAGCACGCAAAAAAATACACCGAGGCGAAGAGCAGTTTCCAGGATTTCGCGATCCGGCACTCCGATCATCCGAAGGCACCCGATGCGTGGTGGAACCTGGGCGAGATCCATGCGGCGGAGCACAATTATGCGGAAGCGGGACAGGCGTTCGCCAAGCTCAAGGCCTTTCATCCCAAGAGCGCGAAGGCACCCGAGGCGCTGCTCGCGGCGAGCGGGTACTTTCTCAGGGCCAAGGACTTTGACAATGCGCGCACGGTGCTCAATTCCATTCTCATCGAGTATCCAAGCGCGGCCGTGCGCATCGATGCCCAGTTTGCCCTCGGCCAGATGTATCTCGCCTCGGGCGAGGCCGAGCGCGCGTTACGGGAATTTTCACGCCTGCTGACCGAGACCGTGTCGGCGGACATGCGGGCCCGGATCATCGTCGCGATCGGCGAATCGCACATGCAGCTTGGCAATCGCAGCGATGCGGAGTCACGACTGCGCGAGGCGATCTCGACCTATCCGAAAAGCATGGCGGCGTTCGAGGCCCAAGTGAAGCTCGGGGACATGCTGCGGCTGTTCCGTGATTTCCCCGGCGCGCGGGCACAATACGAGTCCGTGACCGCCAATACCGCGGCGCCCGCGGAAGTGCGGCAGTCCGCGTTCATCGGACTTGCCGAGACCGCCATGGCCGCGGGCGACGCACGCGCGGCCACGGAGGCCTATGCGCGTCTGCTGCGTGACGCGTCGGCGGAGCGCATCGAACCCGATACCTACCGGAACGCCGCCGCGGCCGCCCGGCGCGCGGGAGACTTCGCGCAGGCGGAAACCTGGCTCGACCGGCTGTACGCCGACACGCTCATTGCCTACGACCGGCGGGTGCTGCTCGTGGATCTGGCCGAAACAGCGGCCGAAGGAAGGAATTTCACGGCGGCGGCGGGCCGTTATCGCCAGTATCTCCAGCGTTATCCGGATGATCCAGGGGCACCCTTCGCGCTGCTCCGTATCGCGGAAATAGAGGAGGAGCAGTTCCGGAATTATCCCGGCGCGATCGAGCAGTATGCCGCGGTGATCGAACGCTACGGCGTGACGCCGGTCGCCGATGATGCCCAATTCGGGCGGGCACGAACCTTGGAAACACAGCAGAAGGACGCCGAAGCCGCCGCGGCATACGAACAGGTGCTGGTGCAGTATCCGGCGTCGGACCTTCGCGCGCGCGCACTCGCGCGCCTGCGTACACTCGGACAATCCGATGGCATCGGCGCCGCGCGCTCGGTCGACCAGCTCGCCGCGGTCATCGCGGCCATGCACGAGCAGCCCGGTGCGGCAGCGGTGGACGTGCTGCTCGGGCGCGTGTATCTCGAGAGCATCGGTGATTTCGTCCGTGCCGAACGGTACTTTGACGCCGCGGTACGCAAGGGAGTGAGTGGGGACGAGGAAGAGGAGGCGGCATACGGGGCAGCGATGGCGGTGGTGCGGCTGGCGCAACGCGGCGATCGTACGCCCGCGGAGGCGGAGGCACGCTGCACCGCCTTTTTCTCGGCGCACGCAGCCGGCGCACGGCGCGACGCCCTCGCGTGGGCGCTGTTCGTGCTGCAATCATCGACAGGCCGTCCCGCCGACATCCTCGACGCCGCCAATGCCTTCCTTGCGCTCGATCCCGCCACCCATCGCGAGGAGGTGCGCATCGCGTACGGTGACGCGTTGCTGGCCATGGGACGCGCGGCGGATGCGGAAACCGAGTTTACCCGTGTCGCGGAGACGACGGGGTCGGCCGCCACCGGTGCGGACGCCTGGTTCGGACGTGCGCGTGCACGCGCGGAACAACGACGGTACGATGAGGCGATCACCGATCTTTCGACCTACGCCGCAACGGCGCCCAATGGCGCCCGCATCGCGGACGCGTTGTTGCTGCACGGCCGCCTGCTTGCGCGCGTCGGACAGTATGAAGACGCGGTGCGCCGCTTCGATCGTCTTATCGGTGATTTCGGCTACAGCAATCTCGCCGACACCGCACGCATTGCCGTGATCGACGCGATGCTCGAGGGAGGAATGCCGCGGGAGGCACGCACACGATCGGAGCGGTACTTGCGGGATGTCGAGGCGCATCCCTTCCGTGGCGCGGACGCTGGGCAGGCATTCCTTTTCGCCCATGCGCAAACACTCGCGCGCGGAGGTGACCGCAACGAGGCCAAACGTGCCCTGTTGCGTTATGCCGCCGATTATCCCGATGGGGCGCACATTGGGGAAGTGTATTACGCGCTCGGCCAGATGTCCAAGGATGAAGGAAAGATCGATCTCGCCACGGCCTATCTCCAGCAGGCCGGTGGAATGCAGTACGGGGCGGCAGCGCAGCGCGATGCGGCGGACCTCCTGCTCGAAAGCGGCCGTCATGAACGCGCGATCGAGGCGTATGAAAAATTGGCCGAACAAACCTCGAGTCCCATCGAAAAACAGTATGCGGAATCCCGCATTGTTGTCGCCCGGTACCGCGCCGGGTCAGTTGACGAGGCACAGAAGGGCGTGGCCGCGTTCAAGGCAGCCTGGCCGGAAGCAGAACCCGTTCTCGACGAATTTGAACTTGAACGCGGAAAATATTTTTTCCGCGCGGGCGATTACCGTCAGGCACGGGACATTTTCGACGATGTCGAGGATTCGGATACCCCGGCGATCAGCGCGCTGGGAATGTACTGGGACGGCCGTTGTCTTGAAGCGCAAAGCAAGAATAGCGATGCGGCCGAACGTTTCGCCGAGGTCGTCAAGAAACACCCCCGGACCGAGGCCGCGCTCGAAGCGATGATGTCGATGGGACGCATGCATCTGCGCGCGGAACGATTTCCGGAAGCCGCCACACAGTTCAAGGCGGTGATCGATCTGGGCGACATTCCCGAGTCACCATTAAAGGAAGCACTCAACGGTCTCATCCGCAGCTATGAACAGATGGACATGTACGATGTCGCGATCGAGATGACAAAGCGGTTCATCGAAACCTGGCCCAGCGATCCGACCGTTTTCCGCAAACGCGTGAACATGGGGGTGTTCTATTACCAATTGCGGTATTTCGATCAGGCAATCTCCCATCTCGAAAGCCTGCTGACCGAAGCCCCCCCCGACGACCAGGCCGAGATCCGGTATTACATCGGCGAGAGTTACTACTATAAAGGGGATTTCACGCAGGCGGCGCTGGAATTTCTCAAGGTCCCGTTCCTCGTCGTGGGCAAGACCGAGATCAATTGGACCGGAGCGGCATACTACATGGCGGGAAAATCGTACGAGAATCTCTCGAAATTTGACCTCGCGCTCGGCATGTACCAAAAGATCATCGACACACCGGGCATTGACAGTCGGGAAAAAGCCCAGGCCGCGAAGGAAATCGATCGCGTCAAGGCTCTCATCCGATAAGATCGGCGGTTATACCTCCGGCAGCGGCTGCTCGCCGCGCACGAGATCGTCGAGTGACTGCCGTGCACGGGCGAGGGACCACGCATTCTTATACACGACGGCCTCGGCCGCGAGGGGACGCGAGTTGTAATTCGAACTCATGCTCGATCCGTACGCGCCGGCGGAAAGCAGTGCCACGAGATCACCGGGATCCTGCGTGGGCAGGGCATAATTGGTCGCGAAGGTATCGCTGCTTTCGCAGACAGGACCCACAATGTCATACAACTGCACGTCGTCATCGCGTTCACGGACAGGAATGATGCTGTGGCTCGCCTGATAGAGCGCCGGGCGCAGCAGGTCATTCATCCCCGCGTCCAGAATCAGGAAATTGCGATGCGCGGAGGGTTTGACATGCGCGACCGCCGCGATCAAAGCCCCCGCATTCGCCACCAGCGAACGACCCGGTTCGGTGATGAGTGTCCATGGCGTGTCCCGCGTACCGAGGACCTCGGCGACCACGGCCGCCACGCGGGCGGGCGGGAGTTCGCCGTGCGTGACGTCGTAGCGCACACCGAAACCGCCGCCGATGTCGATGGTGTCGGGAGGACGGTCGAGCATCGGGGTAATGTCGTCGAGCACCCGCAGGAGGATTCGCAGGGCCTGGCCGTACGGCGCGGGCGAGAGGATCTGCGATCCGAGATGCATCGAAAGTCCGGCGATGCGCAGTCCGGGCAACCACGACGCCTGCGAAGCCAGGGAACGGATGTCGGCCGGGGAAAGCCCGAATTTGTGGGCGGATTCTCCGGTGGAGATGTACGGATGCGTGTCGGTTTCAACGTCGGGATTGAGGCGGAGCAGCACCTCGGCGACCACGCCGTGTTCTTCCGCCAGGGCGGAAATCAACCGGCATTCGCTCGCGGATTCGGCGTTGAAGAACGCGACGCCCGCCGCGAGTCCATCACGGATATCCGCATGCGATTTTCCGACACCCGTCATGGTGATGCGGCGGGGATTCGCGCCGGCGGTCAGGGCGCGGTACAGTTCACCGCGCGAGTTGACATCGAAGCCGCAGCCCGCGCGCGCGAGCGCCTGCAGCAGCGCCCGCGACGAGTTTGCTTTCACCGCGAAGCAGGTTCGATGGGAGAACGCGGAAAACGCGTCCCGATGCCTTTCGTACGTCGCCAGGACGGCGTCGAGATTCAGGAGATACAGCGGGGTGCCCGTCTCGCGCACGACGTCGCTGACGCGCACGGAACCGCAGTGCAGTTCCCGATCGATATACGTGAAGCCGTCGGCGACATTCATGCGAGTTCTCGTTTCGTGAATGCGTGAGTGGCCCTGCGCCGCGATTCGGTAGTCGGCATCCGGTCAAGGCGATGGTTATTCGAAAATGCCCGGTTCGGCGATGGTCGAAAAGAATTCCTCGTGCAGTTCACTGACCGCCTCCGGCACACGTTCCTCGTCAATGACGCAGGTGAGATTGATTTCCGAGGCACCGTGGCTGATCATGTCCACCGGAACATCCCGAAGGCGGCTGAAGACGCGTGCGGCGATTCCGCGTTCCGAGCGGAGACGTTCCCCGACGATGCAGATGATCGCCTTGTTGCGTTGGACGGTGATCTCGCCATGATGGCGGAGTTCCTCCACCAGGCGTTCGAGATTGGGCGAATGCTCGATGCTCAACGAGATGCTCACTTCCGACGTGGTCACGAGGTCGACCGCGGTCTGGTGTTCGTTGAAGATGTCGAAGATTTTTTTCATGAACCCGTAACTGCCGAGCATGCGCGTCGAGGAGATGTTGAGGATGCTGATTCCGCGCTTGTACGAAATCGATTTCACGGCGATGTTCGCGGGTTCGATTTGCGCGCGGATCAGCGTTCCGGTAAGCTGCGGCCGCCGCGAATTGAGAATGTGCACCGGGATGTTTTTCTCGATCGCGGGCAGCACCGTGCCCGGATGGAGGACCTTCGCACCGAAGTACGCCAGCTCCGAGGCCTCCTGGAAGGACATTTCGCGGATGCGCAGGGCGGTGGGAACGATCTTCGGATCGGCGGTGAGCATGCCGTCAACATCGGTCCAGATCTCGATGTCCTCCGCTGCGAGCACGGTCCCGATAATGGCGGCCGAGTAATCCGAACCACCTCTGCCCAGCGTCGTGGTCACCCCTTGTTCATTCGCGCCGATGAAACCCTGCAGCACGGGCACGACGCCCTTCTCCACGCGTGGGCGCAGCAGTGATGCGCAAGCGGTGCGTGTCGCATCGAACAGCGGCTCCGCCTTGCCGAAGTTGCTGTTGGTGACCAAGCATTTGCGTGCGTCGAGTAATTCCGCGCGCAGCGCGTGCTCGCGGAGCGCCTCGGTGAGAATCGCCGACGACATGCGCTCGCCGTAGGACATGACGAAATCGAGCACCCGGGGAGAAAGGTCGCCCGTGATGGAGATCCCATAGATCAGACTGCGCAGTTCCTCATCGAAAATCTTGAATTGTCGGATGAGCGTGTCCTGTTCCGAGAGCCCGCGGATCACCTCGGCGATGATGCGGTAATGTCGATCGATGATTTTGTCGCGCAGCACGACCTCGGCCTCGACGCGTCGTCCTTCGGCCGCCAATTCGGCGCAGCGGATCAGCGCATTGGTGATGCCCGCCGCCGCCGACAGCACGACCACGGGCTGCCGCTTCACACGGGATTTGACGATTTCACAGGCATTGGCCATCGCGGCGGCGTCTTCAAGCGACGTTCCGCCGAATTTCATGACGATCATGGGGTCAGGGGATATGTGTTGGACGCCGGTTCATGGCGAATACGAAAGATACGGAAAAATGTCGTGTGTGGCGAGCGGTCGCCCCGTGTCGCGCGAGTGACCGGGATGCGTGGAGAAAAAACGGATAATGTGGTTTTGAAAATATCCCGGAAATTGTGATTTTTGTAACGATTGCTATGTCCATTACTGATCGTACACCGCAGCCGTCCATTCCGCAACACCTTCCCGCAACCAGGTTCATCAACCACATCACGATATCATGAAGTTCAGAACATTTCCGGGCGGAGTGCATCCGGCCGAAGAAAAGGAACTCAGCGAACACTGCGCCTTCGAGATCATGCCGGCACCCTCGATGGTCGTGTTGCCATTGTCGCAACATCTCGGAAAGCAGGCGCGTCCGACGGTCGAGAAGCGTGCATTCGTCGCGCGTGGCCAGGTGGTCGCCGAGGCGGACGGATTCATTTCGAGTCCCGTCCACGCCCCGATCGCCGGCATGGTCAAGAGCATCGGCCGCGAGAGCCATAGCAGCGGCTATGCGAAGGAAGCCCTTGTCATCGTGCCGGCGGAATTGAAGGAAGGCGAATCGCTTCCCGAACCGCAGCGCATGGCAGCGATCAATCCGGAAACCGCATCGGTCGAGCAGATCCGGACCCGCGTGCGGGACGCCGGCATCGTCGGGCAGGGCGGCGCGGCGTTTCCCACCTATGTCAAGCTCACGCCACCCGAGGGCAAGCGCATCGATACGGTCATTCTCAATGGCTGCGAATGCGAGCCCTATCTCACGCGGGATGACCGTTTCATGCTCGAACGCCCCGACGCCATCGTCTCCGGTCTGCGATTGATCATGCGTGCGCTCGATGTAGCCACGGGCGTCATCGGCATCGAGAACAACAAGCCGCAGGCTATCGCGGCGATGGAGAAAGCGGTGGCGGGCAAGCCCGGCGTGTCGGTGTGTCCGTTGAAAACGAAGTATCCGCAAGGCGCCGAGAAAATGCTCATCAAGGCCGTTCGTGGAAGGGAAGTCCCTCCCGGGAAACTCCCGCTCGACGTCGGGGTGGTCATTCAGAATATCGGGACGGCGGTCGCCATTCATGACGCGATCGCCAGTGGCGAACCGTCGATCACCGCCGCGCTGACCGTGACCGGCCGGGGCATCCGCACGCCGAAGAACCTGCTCGTTCCGGTCGGCACGCCGTTGTCGGACGTGATCGCGTTTTGTGGCGGGTTGACCGAGGACGCGGCGAAGGTGATCGTGGGTGGCCCGATGATGGGCGTCGCGCAGCATAATCTGCAGGCGCCGGTGATGAAGGCGACGTCGGGTATTGTCGTCCTCACCCGCGACGAGGTTGCCGCGCATGAGGAGACCGCCTGCCTGCGGTGCGGTCGATGTGTCGACGTCTGTCCGTTGCATCTGAATCCCTCTCGTCTCGCCCGTCTCGCCCAGCGCGGGATGATCGAGGAAGCCGAACAACTCAACATCACTGTCTGCATGGAATGCGGAAGTTGTGCGTTCACGTGTCCCGCGCATATCCCCCTTGTGCAATGGCTGCGTCTGGGCAAGCAGCGCGTGATTCATCTGCAACGCAATCGAAAATGACATCATCACGAATTTCTCACGATAACGAACAGGATTCATGTCAAGCGTAACCGTGACCGAGGCAACCACTGGGCCGGAGCTCCTGCTCTCGACCTCGCCTCATCTGCATTCGCGGTGGACGACCAAACAGATCATGTGGTTTGTCGTCCTCGCATTGGTCCCGTGCGTGATTTCCTCCGTCGTCTATTTCGGTCCCTTTCAGCTCGTGATCATCGCCACGGCCGTCCTCTTCGCGGTCGGTACCGAGGCGGCGATCCAGCGGCTGCTCCGGAAGCCGATCGCCATCGCCGACGGAAGCGCGGTCATCACGGGACTGCTGCTCGGCCTGATCGTCCCGCCCAATTTCTCCCCGGTCTTCACCGCGCTTGGCGCGGTTTTCTCGATCGCGATCGGAAAGATGGTCTTTGGCGGACTCGGGTATAACATTTTCAATCCCGCTCTTGTCGGACGCGCCTTCCTGCAGGCCGCGTTTCCCGTGGCGATCACCACCTGGACCATCCCGCAGTACGCGATCGACGCGGTGTCCAAGGCCACACCGCTCGCCGCACTGAAGTTTGACCATGTCGTTACACCGATCACCCCGCTTGTCGTCGGAAACGTCGGCGGGTCGCTCGGGGAGACCTCCGCGATCGCGGTGCTTCTCGGCGGCATCTTTCTTCTCGTGACGGGAGTCGCCAACTGGCGCGTGCCCGCGGCCATGACGGTCGGTGTGATCGTCTTCGGCGGTGCGCTCTGGCTGTTCGACCCCAATGCGCCCGATCCGCTTTTCCATATCTTCGCGGGAAGTTTCCTGTTCGGCGCGCTGTTCATGGCCACTGATTACGTGACCTCGCCGATGACCGGCCGTGGCATGTGGATCTACGGGCTCGGGATCTCGTTGGTGCTGGTGCTGATTCGCGTGTATGGCGGACTTCCCGAAGGTGTCATGTACTCGATTCTGTTCATGAACGCATTCGTCCCCCTCATTAACAGATATACGCAGCCGAAACTCTTCGGGGAGGGCAAGGCATGAAAACCATCATCGCCATGCTGGCGACATTGAGCGTGATCGGCATTGTCTCGGGTGGAGGACTTGCCATGGTCAGCGGCTGGGCGGATCCGCTCATCGCCGCGAACAAGAAAGCCGATACCGAGCGCGCGATCTTTCTCGTCCAGCCCGACGCGAAGAATTACGAAGCGGTCACGCAGGTTACGTACGAACTCTATCGCGTCTTCGACGACACGGGAGCGCCCGCCGGTTACTCGTTGCCGTGGGAGGGCAATGGATTTCAGGGAAAGGTGCGTTTGATGATCGGCGTCAACCCCGACCTGACAACCATTACCGCCATTGAAGTGCTCGAACAGGTGGAAACTCCCGGGCTCGGGACGAAAATCGCCGAGGACCCCTTCCGCGGACAGTTCAACGGTCTCAGGGCGGAACCCCAGGTCGACTGGATCAAGGGCACGCCCCCGACGAAGGAGAATGAAGTGCAGACCATCACGGGTGCCACGATTTCATCGAAGGCCGTCGTCGCCATCGTCAATGACGGCATGACCCAGTTGCGCAAGGACATGGCGCAGGGAGGTGCGCAGTGAGCAAGAAGCATGTACCGTTATTCACCGAATACAGCAAGGGACTGTGGGACCAGAATCCCGTCTTCAAGCAAGTGCTCGGGATGTGTCCGACGCTCGCGGTGACGGTTTCGGCGATGAACGGCATCGCCATGGCGCTGGCCACCACCTTTGTCCTGGTCTTTTCCAGCTTCATCATCTCCCTTGTGCGCACGTTGATTCCGAATCAGGTGCGGATCGCGTCCTACATCGTGATCATCGCGACCTTTGTGACCATCGTCGACCTGGTGATGCGCGCACAGTTTCCCGATTTGAGCAAGGCTCTTGGACCGTACATCCCGTTGATCGTTGTCAACTGTGTGATCCTCGGGCGGCAGGAGGCGTTTGCCGCGAAAAACAATCCGCTGCGTTCGGTTCTCGACGCGCTCGGCATGGGCACGGGTTTTCTGATCGCGCTGGCTTCCCTCGGCAGCATTCGTGAAGTGATCGGGTCGCGCACGATTCTCGGCGTGCAGATCCTGCCGGACGCGTTCGAGCCGTGGTTGGTCATGATTCTCCCTGCCGGAGCGTTTCTCACACTCGGCCTGATGATGGGCTTTCTGAATTTCATGGTGCAGCGCCGGAAGCGTCGCGAGGAAGCGGCACTTCTCGCCCGCCATGTGCCAACACCGTTGATCGCCGCCGGCGAAGGAGCGGAGGTGTAAATCATGGAACTGATTCTCATTTTTCTCTCGGCCGCACTGGTCAACAACTTCGTGCTCGCGTACTTTCTCGGCATCTGTCCGTTCATCGGCGTGTCGAACAAACTCTCCTCGGCGTTTCCGATGGGACTCGCGACCACCTTTGTCATGGTACTCACGGCGATCGTCACCTGGCTCATCTATCATCTCATTCTCGTCCCGTATCATGTCGAGTATCTCGAATATGTGTCGTTCATCCTCGTGGTTGCATCCTTGGTGCAGTTCGTCGAGATGGTCATCAAGAAAGTCAGCCAGCCGCTGTACCGGGCACTCGGAATCTTTCTTCCCCTGATCACGACCAACTGCGCCATTCTCGGTCTTGCGCTGTTTATCGTGCTCAAGGATTATTCCTTCGTGGAGAGTATTTTCTTCGGCGTGGGTGCGGGTGCGGGTTTCACCCTGGCGATCAGCATCATGGCGGGAATCCGCGAGGAACTCGACCTGGCCGATGTGCCGGCCTCCTTCCGTGGGGCACCGATTACCCTGATCGTCGCCGGCCTGCTCGCCCTGGCATTCATGGGCTTCGCGGGAATGATCACCGTGTAACATTCGTTTGAATCAAACACTGACAGGAGCATACACATGGTTTCACGTCGTTCGTTTCTGAAACTCACGGGTCTCGCGGCCGTGGCCGCGGGTGCGGGCTTCGGAACCGGAAGCATGCTCGGGAACGGCAGCGCAGGCAGCGGTCGCCGCTTCGCCATGCACGGATTCGTGCCCGCCGACGAACGCACCGTCCTGGAATTTCTCCGCTTTTTCTCTTCTGAAGTACCGTCCGGAACGACTGCTCCGGTGATCACCGCCGATGCGCGCTGGCGTCGCGTGATCGCCGACGCCTTGCGTCCGGACACCCGGAGCGCGGGGCTCGCGCACGGTCAGGGTCACGTGACGGTGCGGCTGACTCCCATCGGTGCACCGGTCCGCGCCGATGTGTTGGTCGCGGACGACCGTACGCGGATCTATGATCCCGCCGGTGATTTCAGCCAGGGTCTGCAGCGTTTGCGCGAATCGCTCAACGCGACGGAGGCGCGCTGCATGATCAGTGCCGCCTATGTCGAGGAAGCGCCACTCGCGTCGCTGTTCGCATCCTCCCGCGTGCTTGTCGTCGAGAACGACCGCGGTATTGTCGACCGCATCGCGTTCGATGGTTCCACCCGTCGGGTCGACGTCGACGGCCGTTGCGGTCGCACCGGTGTCACCGTGCGCGCCGATGGCGCGCATGTGCATCACGCGAGCTGTCGTCATGCGCTCTGTCGCAGCGCCGGCGTGGCCAGTCGACCGGGCGATGTCATCGCCTGCGCGCCCAATGGAATCATTCTCCGCGTGGAGCGCGCCTGACAGGTATCGCCATGTTCCGACGCCCGTCCCTCGCGCTGACCCTGTTTCTCGTCGCCGTGTTCGCCGTGGCGCTGCTGCTCGCGCTGCTCATGAACCGTGAGGAGGAGCCGCCTGTCGCGCGGACGCAGATTGCCATGGGCACCATGATCGAGATCCAGGTCCGTGGCCTGTCGCGTGACCGTGCCGATGCCGCCATCACCGCGGCGTTCGCCGAAGTACGCAGGGTCGACATGCTTTTCTCGACCTACAAGACGCACGGTCCGGTGTGGCGCCTCAACCACAGCCGTGATACCATCATCCAGGTTCCCGACGAGGTTCACGCCCTGCTTCGGCGCTGCGACACACTCTGGCGTGCGAGCGGGGGAGCATTCGATGCGGCGATTGAGCCACTCGTGCGCGCCTGGGGCTTCGATGGCGAGACACCGGCGGTTCCCTCAGCGGAGGCGTTGGCGGCGGCGAGGGCGCACAGCGGTTGGGCGCACGTCTCGATCGCGGACCACCGCCAGATCAGAAAGAAACCGGATGCAGCCGTGAATTTCGGTGCGATCGCGAAAGGATATGCCGTGGACCGTGCCGTCGCGGTTCTCATGCGGCATGGGGCACACGACGCCCTGGTCAATGCCGGCGGGGAAATTCGCGCGACAGGCGGTGACTGGCAGGTGGGCATTCAGCATCCGCGGTCGCCATCCGAAATGCTCGCGGTCGTTGAACTGCACGGCCGTGCGATCGCGACATCCGGTGACTACGAGCAGTATTTCGTCGTCGACGGCAGCCGGTATCATCACATTTTCGATCCGGCAACCGGTCGTCCGGCGACCCGCTGCCAGAGCGTATCGGTCATCGCCGATGACGACATGACCGCCGACGCCATGGCGACGGCGGTGTTTGTCATGGGGCCGGAACGTGGCATGGATTTTCTGACGCACTCTCCCGATATTGAAGCACTGATCGTCGATGCCGACGGTATGCAGCACAGCACGCCCGGCTTCGCACGGTATCGAATGAGGTAAGAATTATGGATCTGAATATCCTGATTGCGATCGCGACGATGGGTGGACTCGGTTTTCTCTTCGCCGGTGCCCTGGCGATCGCCGACAAGAAATTACGCGTGGAGGAGAATCCGCTCATCGGGCAGATCAACGACGTGCTGCCCGGCGCGAACTGTGGGGCCTGCGGCAAGGCGGGGTGCTATGACTTCGCGGTCAACGTGGTCAACGGTACCGTGGCGCCCAATGGGTGTCCCGTCGGTGGACAGGAGGTGGCCAATGAGATCGCGGCCCTGCTTGGGATCGAGGCGGGCGCGACCGTGAAAATCGTGGCACGCGTGCTGTGCCGTGGCGGGAACATCGAAGCCGCCCGAAAGATGGTCGAGTATCGCGGTCCGCAGACGTGCGCGACCATGGACCTCGTCAGTGGCGGGACGAAGATGTGTCAGTATGGTTGTCTTGGCGGTGGTGACTGTGTGGAAGCGTGCACGTTCAACGCCATTCACCTCAATGACAACGGCCTGCCTGTCGTGGTGGACGATCTGTGCACGGGCTGTGGCATGTGCGTGAAGGCGTGCCCGCGAAATATCATCGAGTTGCATCCAAGCGACCGCCAGGTGTTTGTGTTCTGCAAGAGCCATGACGATCCGAAGACCGCGAAGGAAGTGTGTGACGTCGCCTGCACCGGCTGCGGGATTTGCGCCCGGAAATCCGAAGGCGGTGTGATCATCTCCGATGGTCTCGCGGTCATCCAGTGGGACAAGTTCGATCCGGAAAAGATTCCCTTCGACAAGTGCAAGACCAGTGCGATTTGTTATCTCCGCGACACCTACGCGCGGATGCAGGCGGGCACAACCGATGCGGCGGGGCAAAAAGCCGCGGCGGATGTCACGCCGGAACAACAGAACTAACCACGTACGATCGACGGAAGGACGCCGCATGCGCGGTGAGGATATCTACGAAGATGGTGTCGTTATCGCGACCGGCGATGGTCGCGCCACTGTCGCCGTCGCGATGAGCGCGGCTTGCGAGGAGTGCAGCGCCAAGATCTTCTGTGCCGCTGGCGATGTGACACAGAACACGGTCATCGCAAACGATCGCCTCGGGGTGCGGGAAGGGGATCACGTGCGTATCGTTGTGCATGGGGAGGACATGTTTCGTGCCGCCTTCCTCCTGTATGGTATCCCGCTCGTCCTGCTTCTTGTCGGACTGTTCGTCGGGATGTTTCTCGTCGATCCCGGGTGGATGACGCGGGAACTCTGGGCCTTTGTGCTTGGAATCGGACTATCGGGTCTGTATTACGTCGCGGTATTCCTGTCCGGCGATCGCATCCGTGGTGGTCGCATGATGCCCGATATCGTCGCCATCCACGGAGGAACCGCATGAGCGACTCCGCGTTGCCCAATCGCAGGCTCACCCGTCTGGAAGTGCTCAACGTCCTGCGCGAGCATTTCGAATTCCCCGGTTCGTTTCCGTTCACGGTGATCGCACGCAGCGGGAGCGATTTCTATGCCGTGCTGCATGCGACGCTCGAAGAGCTTCAGCAGAATGCGCCGTTCACGATCCGCGAGCGTCCATCCTCGAAGCAGAACTATTCGGCCTACCGCATCGAGATCTACGTGGAATCCGCCTCCGTCGCTCTTCATCGCAAGGAAGTCATCGCCAGCATCGACGGCGTACTCATGATGCTGTGATCCGTTCTCTTCGTTCCTCCCTCCCGTGCGCGGCGTGCCGACCGATTCCGCGCTGTTCGCTGTCGCATCTTGCACCCCCCGCGGATTATTCCGTATTTTACCCTGTTATGCAGTATCCACACTTCATAGATGCGGGTGGTCCCGCGACAACCCCCGATGTCGTCACCGACGTCACCGACGGGACCGCGACCGACGAACCATCGAAGGTCATTCTGTTCAATGACGAAATTCATTCCTTCGACGAAGTGATCGAGCAGTTGATCAAGGCCATCCGCTGTTCGCGTGCGAAAGGAGAGGCCCTCGCATGGGAAGTGCACACGCGCGGCAAGGCCTGCGTCTACGTCGGTGCGATGGACGAGTGTCTCCGCGTGAGCGCCATTCTGGAAGAAATCGGACTGCACACGCAGATTGAAATGTAACATCATTATCCGAGACGAATATCCCTTATGACCTCCTCCGACATCCGCCAGAGCTTTCTCGATTTTTTCCGCGACAAGCAGCATCGCATCGTCGATAGCGCCCCGGTGGTGCCCCATGACGATCCAACCCTGTTGTTCACCAACGCGGGCATGAACCAGTTCAAGGACGTTTTTCTCGGCCAGGGCACGCGCGACTATACCCGCGCCGCCGACACGCAGAAGTGCATTCGCGTCTCCGGCAAGCACAACGATCTCGAGGAGGTCGGCCGTGACACGTATCACCACACGTTCTTCGAGATGCTTGGAAACTGGAGTTTCGGTGATTACTACAAGCGCGAGGCCATTACCTGGGCATGGGAACTGCTCACCGAGGTCTGGAAGCTGCCGAAGGCGCGGTTGCATGCCACCGTGTACAAGGACGACGACGAGGCCTACGGGTTGTGGACCGAACTGACCGATATTGACCCGGCGCATGTGCATCGGTTCGGGGAGAAGGACAATTTCTGGGAAATGGGTGACACGGGACCATGCGGGCCGTGCTCCGAAATCCACGTCGACCTCACCGAACACGGAGACGGAGGCGCGCTGGTCAACGCCGGCGTACCGGAAGTCATGGAGATCTGGAACCTCGTGTTCATCCAGTACAACCGCGATGAACACGGAACACTCCACGAACTGCCGAAGAAGCACATCGACACCGGCATGGGCTTCGAGCGCATCTGCGCGGTGTTGCAGGGCAAACGCTCGAATTACGATACCGACGTCTTCATGCCCGTGATCACACGCATTGCGGCGCTGGCCGGACTTCCGTATGAAGGAGAGCAGCAGCAGATTGCCATGCGCGTCATCGCCGATCACGTGCGCATGCTCACCTTCTCGATCGCGGATGGCGCGATCCCGGGTCCGGATGGCCGCGGATACGTGCTGCGCCGCATCCTCCGCCGCGCCGCGCGTTTCGGGCGGACGCTCGGCATGCACGAACCATTCCTCTACCGGGTGGTGGAGACCCTGTGTGAAACGATGGGGTCGGCATTTCCGGAAATCGTCGAACGCCGGGAGATCATCGAGCGCGTCATCCGCGCGGAGGAGGAGAGTTTCAATGCCACGCTCGATCGCGGGCTCGAGATCTTCGATGAAATCGTCACGCGTCTCGCGGCCGCGGGCGCGCGCACGATCGCGGGCGCCGATGTCTTCCGTCTGTATGATACCTTCGGGTTTCCGCTCGATCTGACGAACCTGCTCGCCACGGAGCGCGGACTCACGATCGACGAGGCGGGATTCGAAACGCTGCTCGCCGCGCAGAAGGAGCGGTCGCGTGCGGTGACGAAAAAGAACATCGTCTTTCCAACCGCGGGCGATCGCGGCGCGATCCAGCTGACGCTGCTCGACGGTACCGACGGCCGCAGTGCATTCACCGGTTATGACGGATTCGACACGGAGGCGACGGTCACCGGCCTGCGGGAAATTGACGGACAACTCTTCATTCTCCTTGACCGCTCACCGTTTTATGTCGAGTCGGGAGGTCAGGTAAGTGATCGTGGCCAGCTGGTCGCGCACGGAGTTGCCGCCGAGGTCCGCGACCTTCTCAAGGTCGACGGAGGGATCGTCCATGTCGTGTCGAGCGAGGGCGGTTTCGCACCGAAGCTCGGCGACACCATCCACGCCGCGGTCGATCGCGGCGCGCGTCGCGATACCATGCGCAATCACACCGCCACCCACCTGATGCATGCGGCGATGCGGCATGTGCTCGGCACGCATGTGCAACAGGCGGGATCACTGGTGGAGCCGGAACGATTGCGCTTCGATTTCTCCCATTACGAGAAAGTGCAGGACGAACAGCTCGCCGCGATCGAAGCGATGGTGAACGAGAAAATCCTCGAAGGCATCCCCGTACGACAGCACCGCGCCGTGCCCTTCGAGGAGGCGCGCACCATGGGTGCGCTGATGTTCTTCGGTGACAAGTATGGGGACTTCGTCAACGTGCTGCAGGTCGACGAATTCTCGATGGAATTCTGCGGTGGCACGCATGTACACAATACGGCCGAGATCGGTCTGTTCAAGATTATTTCAGAGGGATCCGTCGCAAGCGGAACACGACGCATCGAAGCGGTGACCGGACGCGGGGTGCTCGCATACATCGCACGTCTGCAGCAGCGGTTGGTGGAAGGAGACCTACGCGAGAGCGCTCTGCATGAGCAACTCCGGCATGCGGAGAAGGAACTCGCCCGGGTTTCCCTTGCACAGGGTGCGAGTCAGATCGATGATCTCGTTGCTCGTGCCGAGGACTGGGACGGACATCGCCTCGCCGTTGCCCGACTCCACGCCGGGGATGCCGAACAGCTCAAATCACTCGGCGATGTGCTGCGCGAACGGTTGAAATCCGGTGTGGGGGTGCTCGCCGATGTTGTCGATGGCAAGGTGCTGCTCGTCTGTGTCGTCACCGATGACCTCGTCTCCCGCGGAGTGAAGGCGGGTGCCATCGTTGGTGTGCTTGCGAAGAAACTTGGCGGCGGCGGCGGCGGGCGTCCGCATCTCGCGACCGCGGGCGCGAAGGATACGGATGGGCTGGATGCGGTGCTCGCCGAGGCGCCGGCCCTCATCCGCACGATGGCGGCGTCATGATGCCGGAGCCAACGGTGTATGATCGCCTGTGCCACGCCCATCGTGAGGGTCGTGCGCAGTTGTTTCTCCTCGTCGATCCGGACAAGGCGAATATTTCGATGCTGCCCGGATTCGTCGCCGAGGCGCAGGAGGCCGGCGTCGATGGCTTTCTCATCGGGGGGAGTCTCACGCTGCTGCCACGTTTCGAGGAATGCCTGCGGGCGATGAAAGTAGCCGCCCGGGTACCCGTCATCATCTTTCCGGGCGGCATCCATCAGATATCCGGAGAAGCGGATGCGATACTCTTTCTTTCCACGATCAGCGGCCGCAATCCCGAGCAGCTCATCGGCCAGCATGTGCTCGCCGCGCCGATGATTCACGAACTCGGGATCGAACCGATCGCCACCGGCTACATGATCATCGAATCCGATGCGGTCACCTCGACGGAATTCATGAGCTATTCGAAACCCATCCCTCGCGCGAAGCCGGAAATTGCCGCGGCGCACGCATTGGCCGCCGAGATGCTGGGCATGAAGCTCGTGTATCTCGAGGCGGGGAGCGGCGCGCCCCAGTCCGTTCCCGCGGGCATGATCCGGATGGTGCGTTCGCTGGTCGACATCCCCCTGTTCGTGGGTGGTGGAATCCGGACGCCCGGCGCGGCGGCGGAAAAAGTCGCCGCGGGTGCATCGGTCGTCATTGTCGGCAATCATTTCGAGGATGACGGCAATCATGCCGAGCTGCGTGCCTTCGCCGATGCCGTGCATGGCGGGGCGGCACGTGGCATCACCGCACTATGAACCGGGGGCAATGATGAAATGCCTGTTGTTCGCCTGTGCCATCACGGCGCTGTTCGGCGTCGCCTGCGCACCCCTTGTCGAGCTCGAGGATGAGACCGTCACATTGCGCGCGCGCGCGGATTCCCTCGACGGGCTCCTGACGGAATGCCAGGCCGAGACGGTGCGATTGCAGGAGAGTCTCTCCGCGGTCGAGGAACGAAATCTCGCGCTCGACGACCGTGCCCGTGCGTTATCAGCCGAGCTCGCCGAGGCGCGATACCGGACGCCGGACGAGGATGTCGTCGATCCCGGAAAACCGACTCCGGAGTCCGATATACGCATCGAAGGGGCGACCGCGGCGTCGATGGATGTCGAGACCGTGCGCGCGATGGCCTCGTATGACGGCCGTGTGCAGCCGGACATCGATTTTCTCGGGCGGTACCAATCCGCCCTCGGCGCCTACCATGCGCGGCACTATCCTGATGCGTTGCGGCAGTTTGCCGACCTTCTCGCCGGCGCCCGTCCCAACGACATGATCGACAACTGTCTCTACTGGATGGGGGAGTCCGCGATGCAACTCGGTCGGCATGACGAGGCGATCCACCATTTCACGCGCGTCATTGCCTGCACGGGCGCCGACAAGGTCGATGACGCCTTGTATTCCCGCGCCATGGCGCACCGCGCCGCGGGACGACACGCCGAGGCGCGGGCCGACCTCGACCTCCTCGTGCGCCAGTTTCCGCATTCGGAGCTAACCGGACAGGCGCGCCGCGCGTTGAAGCAGCTGCACTGAGGGTTCCGGGCGACACGCTCGCACGACCTCCAGATCGCTGTCACACGGTTCCGCTGCCGTCCCCATATCCCAGACCACGAAGCCGGAGAAGACATGACAACACAAGGAGTGCTGCCCTCCCGTGAGGACCTCGATCCGCGATACACCTGGAGACTCGCGGATCTTTACCCGACCGACGCGGCGTGGGAGAATGATTTCTCCGCGCTCGAGGCGTTGATCGCGGAGATCCCCGCATTTCGCGGAACACTCGGCCGTTCGGCCGGGGATCTGCTGCGTTGGTTGCGTCAGGCGGACGAGATCATGATCCTCAGCGGCGCGCTGGGGAATTACGCCTTCCGGCGGTACGATGAAGACACGACGCGCACGGCTGCCCAGGCAAAGATGGATCGCGTGCTCTCCCAACATGCCCGCCTTGCCGCGGAGACCGCGTGGGTGGTGCCGGAATTGCTCGAAATATCGGATGTCCGTATCAGGGAATTTCTCGATACGCATCCAGACCTCGCCGTGTACGCGCACCACCTCGAGGAGGTCCTGCGCATGAAACCACACACGCTCGATTCGGCGCAGGAGCGATTGCTTGCCATGTCCGGCGACGCGCTCAATGCTCCGTCCACGATTTTCTCCATGTTCAATGATGCCGATATCCGTTTCGGGACGATTGAAAACGAGGATGGCGCGGAGGTGGAGGTCACGAAGGGGCGCTATCTGCAACTGCAGGAGTCCCGCGACCGGCGGGTACGCGAGGATGCCTACCGGACGCTGTACTCCCGCTATGGAGAATGGAAAAACACGCTCGGAGCGACCTTCGGCGGCCAGGTCAAGCGGGAAATGTTTTATGCCCGTGCGCGCGGGTATGCGAGCACGCGTGCGATGGCACTGTATGAAGACAACATTCCGGTCACGGTCTACGACAATGTCATCCACACGGTCCGGGATCATCTTGCGCCCCTGCACCGGTCGATCGCATTGCGTCGCCGATTGCTCGCGCTCGACACCGTGCGTCCGTGGGATCTGTATGTCCCCCTCGCATCGGAGACAAAGATCCGCTTTCCCTATCACGATGCCGTCGCGGTGGTCGGAGAGGCGCTCGCGGTACTGGGATCCACCTATCGTGACGACCTTGAATCCGGCCTTCATGGCGGATGGATCGATGTATACGAGAACCAGGGGAAGACATCCGGCGCGTATTCTGCCTGGACCTACGGTTCACATCCCTTCGTGCTGCTCAACTACACCGAGACCCTCAAGGATGTCTTCACGCTCGCGCATGAAATGGGGCATGCCATGCACTCGTACTACACCGGGAAACACCAGCCGCCGGTGTACGGGGGGTACACGATTTTCTGCGCGGAGGTCGCCTCGACCTGCAACGAGATGCTGTTGGTCGATCACATGTTGCGCACACGTCCCGAGCGGGATCTCCAGCTCCATTTGCTCTTCCACTATATCGACACCATCCGCGGGACCGTGTACAACCAGGCTCTGTTCGCGGAATTCGAGCAGTTCGCCCACGCGCAGGCCGAGGACGGTGTGCCGTTGACCGTGGACCTGCTCGGAACGAAAATGGGTGCACTGTACCAGGAATATTACGGTGCCGATTTCACCATGGACGAGGCCTACGCGATCAACTGGGCGCGCATTCCACATTTCTATCGGAGTTTCTATGTCTTCCAGTATGCGACGGGATTGTCTGCCGCCATCGCGCTATCACGACGCATTCTGGCCGGCGATGCGGATGCGCTCCCACGCTATCTCCGGTTCCTCCAATCCGGAAGTTCCGCGTATTCGATCGATCTCCTGCGCGACGCCGGGGTCGACATGGAACGTCCCGAACCCATCGCCGCCGCCGCCGCGCTGATGGATGACCTGCTCGATCGCGTGGAGTCACTGCTCTAGACCGTGGCTGTTTCGTCTCCGCGCCGGTCCTTCGCCGATTGCCTGCCCATGATTCAGGAGTTTCATCTCCGGAGTGCGTATAAAAAAAGGTCAGCCGTCGGCTGACCTTTTTCCATCAAAAATTCTTCGATTACGTTGTCGGGGGCGTATCGCTGGCCGGCGTTTCCTCGCTGGCCGGCGTTTCCACGCTGGCCGGCGTTTCCTCGCTGGCCGGCGTTTCCACGCTGGCCGGCGTTTCCTCGCTGGCCGGCGTTTCCTCGCTGGCCGGCGTTTCCTCGCTGGCCGGCGTTTCCTCGCTGGCCGGCGTTTCCTCGCTGGCTGGCGTTTCCTCGCTGGCCGGCGTTTCCTCGCTAGCCGGCGTTTCCTCGCTAGCCGGCGTTTCCTCGCTAGCCGGCGTTTCCTCGCTAGCCGGCGTTTCCTCGCTAGCCGGCGTTTCCTCGCTAGCCGGCGTTTCCTTTGCCGCTTCGGCCGCGGCGGTGGCGAGGAAGAGCTTTTGCAGACCTTCGAGGTCTCCCAGCTTGAACGCATTGTCCGATGCCGCCTGCGTGTGCTGATGCTGCTTGAAATCCGCATGTGAATCACGATCGCGACGCTCGCCCCGCTCGCCACGATGCGACGGCGCCCCATCGCTGTCATCGCGGGCGATTGCTCCGATGAAGGAGTGCTTGTCGGGATCCATTTCCACCACGCGGATACGGACGCTATCACCGACGTTGAACAACTCGGCGCCTTCCGCGCCACGGCGTCGGCGACCGCCCATTTTGCCGCGGGGCACGAAGCAGTCGAGATCGAAATCCAGGGAGACGATGGCGCCGGCTTCCATGATCTGCTTGATTTTTCCATCCGCTTCGGTGTTGGCGGGATAGATGTTCGCGAGGCGCGGCCACGGGTCCGGCAGGGTATCCTTGAGACTGAGCGCGATTCGGCGCTCCTTCGGGCGCACATCCATGACCTTCACCTCGAGATCGTCACCGACTTTCACCACTTCGGTCGGGTGTTGCACGCGTTTCGTCCACGACAGATCGCTGATATGCACCATGCCGACAATGCCCGGTTCGAGTTGGACGTAGACACCGAAATCCGTCATGTTTCGCACCTTGCCCTTGACCGTGCTGCCCACGGAGTAGGTTTCTTCGACGGACTGCCACGGTGACGTGGTGAATTCCTTCATACTGAGCGCGATGCGTTCGTCCTTCTCGTTGATTTCGACGATGCGGACCTTGACGGTTTCCCCGACTTTCAGGACATCGGAGGGGGAATTGACACGCACCTTGCTCAGGCGTGAGACATGGATCAGGCCATCGACGCCGCCGAGATCGACGAACGCGCCGTAACTGGTGATCGAGGTTACTGTTCCCTCGACGATCTCGCCCTTCTTCATTTCACGCAGACGGGCTTTCTTGAGCGCGCGCTTTCTGCTGCAGACGTATTTCCGCTTCGCGAAATCCGTCATCTCGATGACCAACAGTTCGATGTCCTGCCCGACCATCGCGTCGATGTCTGTCTGTTCCGCACGGCCGCTGATCATGAACTGCGAACGGGGAACGAATCCTTCGAGTCCCTTATAACTGACGATAGCGCCGCCGGGGATGCTGCGGGTGAGATGGAAGGTCAACACGGTCGCGTTCTCGTGGACTTCCTTCAGCTCGTCCCAAATCGGTTGAGCTTCGGCGTCGTCGAGTTTTTTCTTCCGGCGCGGTCTTCCCGTGGCGCTCTCCTCGGACTGCTCGGTCGCGGGATCGTCTCCGCCGGTGACCGCGTCGGTGGCCTTCGCTGCCGCAGTCGCCGCCGCGTCGGTGGCCTGCGCTGCCGCGTCCGTCACCGCGTCGGTGGCCTTCGCTGCCGCAGTCGCTGCCGCGTCGGTGGCCTGCGCTGCCGCGTTCGTCACCATGTCGGTTGCTTTCTCTGCCGCATTCGTGGCCGCATCCGTCACCTTCGCCGCCGCGTCGGTGACCATGTCGGTCACCTTGGCTGCTGCATTCGCCACTGCGTCCGCCACTTGTCCGGCCGCCGCATCGGTGGTCTGCGCTGCCGCATCGGTGACCATGTCGGTCACCTTCGCCGCTGCATTCGCTGCCGCGTCCGTCACCGCGTCGGTGGCATTCGCTGCCGCGTCCGTCACCGCGTCGGTGGCATTCGCTGCCGCGTCCGCTGCCGCATCGGTGGCATTCGCTACCGCGTCCGTCACCGCGTCGGTGGCATTCGCTGCCGCGTCCGCTGCCGCGTCGGTGGCATTCGCTGCCGCGTCTGCTGCCGCGTCGGTCACCGCATCCGCTGCGCTGGCCTGATCCGTCACCTCAGATTGAGCCTCAACATCGGGTGTGGCGGCTTCCATGTGCCCCGTGTTCGCGGACAGATTCGATTCTGGCTGGGGAGTCTCCGGAAGGTTCTCTGGATGTTCGTTGTTGGTCGGCTCGG